>CAVPGV010000014.1:0-170401 GCA_963704075.1 uncultured Actinomycetota bacterium | reverse complement strand
AGTCCAGTCGTCTTGATGTCTTTGAGTCCCCGCGCCGGGCTGACCGGCGGGGGGATGCTTGCGCTGTCGGTCAGCCTCGGGTCACTCGGCTAGTCTGAGCGCGTGTTGCTGCGTGACAGGTCGACATCTGCGCTCCTGGCGTCGGTCGACACGGACAGCACTCGCCTGCGGCGCATCGTGTGGTCTGTCATCCTGGTGGCCGGCGTCGTCCGGTTGACGGTGATCGCCTCGTCCTACTGGTGGCAGGACGACTACGTGCACATCTGGAACGCATCGACCCAGCCCTTCGCGGACTTCGTGACCAGGGATTGGAACGGTCACCTGCAGCCAGGATCCATGACGTTCTACTGGGTCATGACCCAACTGTGGCCCCAGGAATTCTGGGTTGCGGTAGTGGTGCTGTCGCTGTTGTCGGTCGGGCTCCCTGTGGTCTTCTGGAAGGCGACGTCAGCGCTAGGCGGAGTCACGATCCCAGTTGTGGTTGCGGCGTGTACTTTCGCAGTGTGGCCGGGGCTTCTGGGCCCGCTGACATGGTTGGCGGCTGGATTGGAAACGTTCTCGGTCCTCTGTCTGCTGTTGGGGGTGTGGGCGTTTGCCTCCCTGAGTCGCCACCGAACTGCGCTGATCCTGTTGGCGCTGCTGTGTGGACTGCTCTTCAACGAACGTGTCCTGTTCATGCTGCCCGTGTTGTTCCTCACCGCGATCCTGTTCCAGAGAGGACTGATCACACAGCGGATCCGCGAGGCGTGGAGAACATACCGGGTGCTCTGGGTCTGGCTGTCGGCATTCACCTTGGCCGCGGTCATCGCCCTCATGGCCCGCGCCCCTCAAGCTTCGGGGGGCGGGGGAACCAGTCTCGTGGAGTACCTGGTGGGACTCTGGTTCGCCGGCCCCATGGGTGCGCTGCGGACCATGGCCGGACTGGCTTTCATGTGGCCTGACGAGCGCACTACGGTGCCGTCGCAGCCTTCCATGCTCGTCACGGCAACGATTGTCGCCGTGTGGGGAGCGCTCTTGGTGATCGGCTGGCGCCGGGATCGGCGACAGTTGCTCCTTGTGGTGAACGCCTGGGTCCTGGTGCTCCTCGTCGAGTCAGTACTCATCGATCTCTTCCGCGGCGGCTTCATCGGGCCTCAAGTCCACCTGGACGCCCGCTACTCCCTGATTTCCGGGATCATGGTGCTGATCGGGATCGCGTCGTTCGGCTCCGGCCCCACTGCCAACAACCCGAGCCCTTCGCGTAGGCCCCTGATCGTGGTGGCGGCCGTTTGTGTCTGTGGCGCAAGTCTCCTGAGTGCCGCCGCAATGCGGCAGGTGGTAGATGGATCCGCCGCGCGCGCCTGGCTGGAGACCGCGAGAGCCGGTTTCACGCAACCGAACAGCCCGCCATTGATTGCGACACCGAGCCCGCCGTTCATGTTGAACGACCTGTTCGTGCAGCTGGACTCACGTGGCAACGACGTCGAACTCGGCACGATCAAGACTCTGCTGCAGGTAGGACCTCAACAACCACGATTCGGCAATGCGACCCTCCTGCCGGTGGGAGCGGATCGCCAGGGGTATGCCGCCCCGGTGACGGTCGATCCGATCAAGTCGACGACGTCTCCCGGGTTCGGGGAGGACTGCTCAGTGGTCGTCCGGCGTGCATGGGTCAAGGTCCCCATGTCGGAGGCAGGACTGGGCAATCCCGTATTGGCGGCTGACTACATGGCAGCCGGGCCCACCACGGTCCAGGTCCGAGCCGGAGATTGGTCGACGACCCTGCGCCTGGAAGCTGGTTTCAAGACGATGTGGTTCACCCCCTTCGCGGGACCCTGGAACGGGTTCCAGCTGCGCTCGATCGATGGCCCAGCAGTATGTCTGGGATCCGCGCGGGCTGGCAGCCCCAAGGTCGTAGAAGCGCCATGACCCAGACGTTGGATCGGGGCGCCGTAGCGGGGGCGCAGCCCGAGGGTCGTTCTCGCATCGCCGCTCTCGATGGCATCCGGGGGCTCGCAGTGCTGGCCGTCATGCTGTTCCACACCGATTCTCAATGGCTAGACGCGGGATACCTCGGCGTGGATGTCTTCTTCGTCCTGTCCGGTTTCCTGATCTCGGACATCCTGCAGCGTGGGCTGCGCAACGTTGGCACACGGACGGTGCTGTCCGGCTTCTGGTTGCGCCGCGCGCGGAGGTTGGCGCCCGCGCTTCTACTCCTCGTCGCGTTCGTCGCTCTTCTGCGGATCGTGGACCCAACCCCGGGCAACTACGCCGCGGCGCCCATCTGGGCCGCACTCACCTACACCACCAACTGGTACGAGATCCTCACCGGCGGCGACTATTTCGAACAGTTCGCAAGCCCGAGCCTTCTCTTGCACACCTGGTCGCTGGCGATCGAAGAGCAGTTCTATCTCGCGTTTCCTTTGGTGATGGTGCTGGCGATCCCTCTGGCGGGTCGTCGCTCTCGCCGCCTCGGCGTGATCCTGGCGGGGCTCGCGGGTGCATCGGCGATGTGGACCGCATGGCTCGCCGTCCACGGAGCGTCGGTGCAGAGGATCTACATGGGCACCGATACTCGGGTCCAGTCACTGCTCGTGGGTGCCGCCCTGGGGGTTGTGGTCGGTTGCCGTGTACGCCGTCCAGATCCCAGTAGGCGGTCGGTGTTGCTCGGCGTGACGGCGATCCTTCTGCTCGGCGCATTCGCGATGATGTCGAGTCTGGAGTTTCTCTTCCGCGGTGGCTTCTTGATGGTCGCCGTGGCCACGAGTGCTCTCATCTACTCCGCCCTCGGTGACAACGGGGTTGCGCGGACGTTGGCTCTAAGACCACTGGCGGGACTGGGAGTCATCTCCTACTCGGTGTATCTGTGGCACTTTCCGATCTTTGCGTTGATCCAGGGCCGGACCGCCCAGGTGGCTCCGCTCGGCGCCCAGTTGTGGAGTTTCGTGCTGACGGTACTGGTCGCTGCGGCGTCCTACCGCGTTGTGGAGCGGCCCTTCCTCACGGGCGGCTTTACCCGCCTCCCACATGGGCGGCAGTGGTTGACGTACGGTCTCTCAGCGGCATTGATCGCCGCCCTGGCCCTCGCACCCGCGGGGGCGGCGAACCGTGACAGTGACCTGGAGTGGCCGCCCGAATCCGAGATGCCTCGCTCCGTGTTGATGATGGGGGACTCGACGGCTTTCGGACTCGACCTCTTCTTCCCGCATGATCGCTACCCGGACATCCGCACGGGCGGCACCTGGAAGTTCGGATGTGGTTTCTCAGCGACTTCTTACCGCAACAGTTACGGCGTGATGCCGGTGGATCGCTGCCAGGACTGGGTGGAGAACACACGTGCCTACGTGGCACAGAACGCGCCTGAAGTGGTGGTGATCCAGGACCATACTTGGTCGCTTTTCGATCGGGTGGTCGACGGCGTGGACGCTCCTCCGGGGACCGCGGGTTTCGATGAGGACTTCACGCGGACACTGCGACAGGCCATCGAGATCGGCGGGCGTTCCGGGCAGGCGCGGGTGTATGTCATCAAACTCGGATGTCAACTCAACGAGCGG
This sequence comes from uncultured Actinomycetota bacterium, assembly GCA_963704075.1. GTDB lineage: Bacteria > Actinomycetota > Actinomycetes > S36-B12 > UBA10799 > JADKAV01. The sequence goes on along the minus strand of CAVPGV010000014.1, from coordinate 166,868 downwards.
GAATCACGTGTCCTCGAGGACCAGAGCAGGATCAGCGCGGTGAACAACCTCGTAGACCAGGTGGTCGCGACGTCACCGAATGCCACAGCGGTGGATTCCGCAGCCTTGACATGTCGAGGTGGAAAGCCCGTCGAGCGAGTGGCCGATCCAGGCATCCGCGAGGACGGCGTGCACTGGTCACGACACGGTGCTGAGAAGATGTGGAACGTCCTGGCGCAGGTGATGGCGAGCGATCGGCGGGTGGAGTAATGAAGCATGGGCCCGCGCTCGACGGATTGCGGGCTGCGGCGGTACTGGCCGTCATGCCCTATCACGGCGGTGTGTCTGTGGTTTCCTCGGCGCCGACTTGTTCGTCGTGCTGTCCGGGTGCCTCATCACAACCTTCTTGCTCCTCGAGTAGAGAGGTAGTCGACCGACATGAGCGACTTCTGCGCGCCGGGCACTCCGACCCCTGCCTGCGCTCCTCATGGCGCTCTCGGCGTCCTCGTCTATTCGGCGTTCCTCGCGGGCCGCACAGCTGGTGATTGATACCGGTCGCACGATCGCTGAGGGCGCCCGCGAGTTGGGGGTCGGGGAGCAGTTGTTGGGCCGGTTGGTCGCGGCGGAGCGGGCGAAGATGGATGATCCGCCGCAGGCGTAGGACCTCGATGAGCGCGCCGAGTTGGTGCGGCTGCGCCGGGAGAACGCGGCGTTGCGCATGGATCGAGCGTTCCTGAGAAGGCAGCGGCTAATGTGGGTGATCGCGCCTGCTTGCAGGTACCCCCAGGACACACATCGCGCTCACCGGATCGTTCCTGCAGACTCTTCGAACTCGGGATCGTCGTCCTCGGTCAAGTCAACCAGGACAAGGAAGGGCTTGATCGCGGGGCCTGGGAGCAACAGTGGCGAGCCGACTCACAGCGGATGCGACCTGCCGTCGGTGTCTTTGTGGGCACCAGTTCGTGGCAGTACGACGTCATGGATCGCGAAGGTCGCGAGCAACCTCTCGGATCCGACGTTATCGAGACCGCATCGAGCACGGACTGGACGCGTCGTTGCGGGCGCTCGGGGCCGGGAAGGTGGCGATCACCAGTGTTCCCTGCACCTATCTGCCGCAGAATCCGGTGAACGAACCGAAGAATGACCGGGCGCGCGTGGTTGCTCTCAACCAGATTCTCGCGGACTACGCGACGACCACGGCTACGAATTCATCGACCTGACCCCCGTGACCTGTGCTGCTGACGCCGACGACCTGTACGTCGACGGTCTACACTTCAGCCCTGAAGGTTCTCTGCGGGTATGGGAGTACCTGCGACCGGAACTGCTGGGAGTGGGCGCGGTGAGACCGATCGCAGCAATGACGCGCCACGTATCGAGTCCAGTGACGCCAGCGCAATCGACCTGAGGGCGGGGCCGTGGACAGAGATTACGGCGCCAACGCCCACCCCGTTGCGGCGGAGTGGACGGTCTGACGGGCGTTGGCGCTCCTGGCCAGTTCCCGGACCCCGGGCTAAGATCGGGGTAACCTCCGACCTGCAGGGCCGCCGCATGAGTTCACCCGCCACGCTCCGCCTGTCGGCTGGCTGCCGGAGTTCCTGCCATGAGGAACGAGTCCCATGAGCGCGCACGCCGGAGCCCAAGTAGCCGAGCGGCCCGCACACTCCGACACTCAGGCCCGGATACCTGCATTGGACGGCCTGCGCGGTATTGCGGTGACCGCAGTCCTGCTCTTCCATACCGGAAGCAGCCCGCTGGCCGGGGGGTACCTCGGCGTGGATCTCTTCTTCGTCCTCAGCGGTTTCTTGATCACCGGCATCCTGCTCGCCGAAGCCGGGAGCCGCGGTCGCATCGCACTGGGTGCTTTCTGGTTGCGTCGTGCACGCCGCCTCGCGCCGCCCCTGCTAGTTCTCCTTCTGGTCCTGGGGGCCGTCCGGTTGTTTCTTCCGCAGAGCCTCGGCGACGCCTGGCGAGCCGACATCCTGGCCGCCCTGACCTACACGACGAACTGGTGGGAGATCGCCCAGTCCGGCGACTACTTCGCACAGTTCGGACCCGAGTCGCCTGTCCTGCACACATGGTCACTGGCGATCGAAGAGCAGTTCTACCTGTTGTTCGCCGTCTTCATGGCCGTCATCGCGCGGCGCCGGACGGGCCGTCGGTCGTTGTTGGTGCTACTGCTGATCGCGACGGCGATCTCTGTCGCGACGATGTATTGGTCGACCACCTCCGGAGAACTCGCGTGGGCCTACTACGGGACGGTGCCGCGACTGCAGGCCCTATTGATCGGTGCGATGCTCGCCGTGCTGCTGCGCGCCGGGCCCGGGCCGGCGGCTCTTGAGAAGTGGCGCGACCCAGTGGGGGTAGCGGGCCTAGCGGGACTTGCGGTCCTGCTGGCAGGGGTCTGGCCCCCTTCCTTCGGGTGGACGTACACCGTGGTGGCGCTCTGTGCGGCTGCCGTGATCTGGGCGGCCGTCGGACGCAGCAGGCTGGCCGGTGTGCTGGCCTGGCGGCCGCTGGTCGCACTCGGACTGATCTCCTACGGGGTGTACCTCTGGCACTGGCCGCTCTACCTCTGGCTGCAGGGGCGGGATTCGTCGGTGCTGGCGCAGGTGGTGGCGACGGCGCTCACGCTAGTGGTGGCCACCGCCAGCTATGTGGTGGTCGAACGACCGGTGCGACGCGGTCGTTTCGTCCTGCTGCCCGTTGGCGTGCAATGGGGCGCCTACGCCGCCATCGCCGCGTCGGTGGTCCTGCTCGTTCTGGCTCCGACCCGGGGCTCCGAACCCCCAACGCCGCTGCTGACGGACGATCCACTGGCGGCGTTGACCGAAGGGCAAGGGGAGGAAGCATCAAGGGCGCCCGCGCGGCCGTCGCGCGAATGGCCCGCCGGCCGTCATGTGCCGCTGCGAGTACTGGTCAATGGCGACTCAAGCATGTTGGCCCTGAGCATGCGATTCCCGCACGATCGGTATCCCGGCCGGGAGGTGACCGGGGCCACGCTGCTCGGGTGTGGGGTGTCGCCGCTTCCCTACTCCCCGACGGGCGGGGTTCTGCCACCACCGCCCGAATGTGAGAGGTGGCGTGATGAGTGGCGTGCCCGGGGAAGCGAGGTCGGTGGCCAAGTGGCCGTGACGGGTGTCTCTGGATGGGACACGATCAACCGGACGTCGGACGGCGACCTCGTGGTGCCCGGGGACCTGGTCTTCGACAGAGCTTTCGCCGTGGCATTCGAGGATGGCTTGAAGATCGCCAGCCGCGACGGGGAGATCCCGGTCTACGTGCTCGGGATGCCGTGCTTCGCGGCCCAGAACGACGGGCTGCTGCGCAACGACCCACTGCGTCGCGCGCAACTCAACATGCTCGCCCAACTGGTCGTGCAGCGAGTCCCCGGTGCACATTTCGTGGATCTCGATCCGCTCACCTGCGACGAGGAGGTGGGAGTGTCGAAGGATCGGGCGAGGGCGCTGTACGTCGACGGGGTGCACTGGTCGCCACAGGGAGGCCGCGCGGTGTGGGCCCTGCTCATGCAGCGCTGGCGCACCGACGGGTTGATGGACGCCGTGAACCGGTGAGATGGCGGCGTTATCCGACACCTGCGATCGTCGTCCACGCGCGCTCGACCTGTTCACGCAGGTCGCTCAGGCTTCCGGAGTTGTCCAGGACCACATCCGCCACCGCGAGCCGCTGCTCGCGGGTGGCCTGCGCGGCGATCCGCGCTCGAGCGTCCTGCTCGTCCAGGCCTCGCTCGAGCAGCCGTCGGACGCGCACGTCGTCCGGGGCGTCCACGACCAGGACCATGTCGTAGGCGTCCTGCAGACCGACCTCCACCAGCAGCGGCACGTCGTGCACGAGGACCGCGTCATCGGGAATCTTGCGCATCAGTTCGGCTGTCCGTGCGGCAATCCGGGGGTGCGTTATCGCATTGAGGCGCTGGCGGGCCGACTCATCGGCGAACGCTCTGTCCGCCAGAGCGGCCCGGTTCAGCGACCCATCCAGGGCCAGGATGTCCGGCCCGAACGCCTCAACGAGCGCAGCCAGCCCCTCGGTACCGGGTGCCACCACTTCGCGGGCGATCGCGTCGGCGTCGATCACGTGGGCGCCGAGGTCGGCCAGCATCGCCGAAACCGTCGACTTGCCGGACCCGATGCCGCCGGTGAGCCCGATGCGCCGCATAGGCCGAGGGTATCGGCCTGCGCGAGGGGACTTTGGTCGGTTCGCGCCAGTCAGTGACCATATGCGTCCAAAGTCCATGCGCCCAAACCGCCGCCGCGATGTCGCAGCCTGCGCGTAGCGTTGTGCCATGGCCAGACCAGTTACCGACCTGCAGCGCACGGTCGCCCCGTTCGAGGTGATCAGCGAGTACCAGCCAGCCGGTGACCAGCCCGCCGCGATCGAGGAGATCGCACGCCGCATCCAGGCCGGCGCGCAGGACGTGGTGCTGCTCGGGGCGACCGGGACCGGCAAGAGTGCCACGACGGCGTGGATCGTCGAGAGGTTGCAGCGCCCCACGCTGGTGATGGCCCCGAACAAGACGCTTGCGGCACAACTGGCCAACGAGTTCCGGGAATTGCTGCCCAACAACGCCGTCGAGTACTTCGTCAGCTACTACGACTACTACCAGCCTGAGGCCTACATCCCCCAGACGGACACCTTCATCGAGAAGGACTCCTCCATCAACCAGGAGGTCGAGCGGTTGCGGCACAGCGCGACCAACAGCCTGCTCACCCGTCGCGACGTGGTGGTGGTCGCCACCGTGAGCGCCATCTACGGCCTCGGCACTCCGCAGGAGTACGTGGACCGAATGGTGCGACTGCGCGTCGGGGATGAGGTCGATCGCGACTCGATGCTGCGCCGGCTCGTGCAGATCCAGTACGCCCGCAATGACCTCTCGTTCACCAGAGGCACCTTCCGCGTGCGGGGAGACACAGTCGAGGTCTTCCCGATGTACGAGGAGCATCCGGTTCGCATCGAGTTCTTCGGCGATGAAGTCGAAAGGCTCATGACCCTGCACCCCGTCACCGGCGAGATCCTCACCGAGGACACGGAGCTCTACGTATTTCCCGCGACGCACTATGTCGCCGGGCCCGAACGCATGAATCGCGCGATCGGGGGAATCGAACAGGAACTGCAGGAACGGCTCGCTGAACTCGAGCGGGGCAATCATCAGCTGGAGGCGCAACGTTTGCGGATGCGCACCCAGTACGACGTGGAGATGATGCAGCAGGTCGGCTTCTGCAACGGCATCGAGAACTACTCGCGGCACATCGACGGTCGCGCCCCCGGCTCCGCCCCCAACTGCTTGATCGACTACTTCCCGGAGGACTTCCTGCTGGTGATCGACGAGTCGCACGTGACGGTGCCCCAGATCGGCGGCATGTACGAGGGCGACATGAGCCGCAAGCGCAACCTCGTGGAACACGGATTCCGGCTGCCCAGTGCGATGGACAACCGCCCCCTGCGCTGGGAGGAGTTCGTGGACCGGATCGGACAGACGGTCTATCTGTCGGCGACGCCCGGGCCCTACGAGTTGAGCAGAGTCGGCGGGGATGTGGTCGAGCAGGTCATCCGCCCGACTGGACTGATCGACCCGGAGATCGTGGTGAAGCCGACCCGCGGTCAGATCGACGACCTCATGACGGAGATCCATGCGCGCGCGGAACGCGACGAACGCGTGCTGGTCACGACCCTGACCAAGAAGATGGCCGAGGACCTCACCGACTACCTGCTGGAGAACGGTGTTCGGGTGCGCTATCTGCACTCCGAGGTGGACACGTTGCGTCGGGTGGAACTCCTGCGGGAACTGAGGCTTGGCGAGTACGACGTCCTGGTGGGGATCAACCTGCTGCGCGAGGGTCTCGACCTGCCGGAGGTCAGTCTCGTCAGCATTCTCGACGCGGACAAGGAAGGGTTCCTGCGGTCCGAACGCAGCCTCATCCAGACCATCGGTCGGGCTGCGCGCAACGTCTCCGGACAAGTGCACATGTACGCCGACAAGATCACGCCGTCGATGCGGATCGCCATCGATGAGACGAATCGCCGACGAGCCAAACAGACGGCCTACAACGAGTCGATGGGCGTCGACCCGCAACCGATCCGCAAGAAGATCGCCGACATCACGGACCTGCTGGCCCGCGAGGACGCTGACACCCAGGAGTTGCTGGCAGGCTCGGGGCGGGGCCTCAGCCGCGGGGTCGGACCCAAGGCGCCGGCCGCCGACGTCGGTCGACATGCGGCGTCCCTGGCATCCATGCCGGCGCAGGATCTGACCGATCTGATAGAACAACTCACGCAGGCGATGCACAACGCGGCCGAGGAACTGCAGTTCGAGGTGGCGGCCCGATACCGCGATGAGGTGGCGGAGTTGAAGAAGGAGCTTCGGGGTATGCAGGACGCACGTTCGTGACAGTCCCCGGGTGGCTGTGGGCTGCCACCATCGTCGGATTCGTGATCCTGTTCACGATCGACTTCTGGATCGTCGGACGTCGGCCGCATGTTCCGCAGACGCCTGAGTTGTTGCGCTGGCTGGGCTTCTTCATCGGCAGCGCGATCGCGTTCGGATTGTTCCTGGGCTGGCAGTTCGGCGCCGACATCGGCGTTCAGTTCTTCGCGGGGTGGCTCACGGAGTACTCCCTGAGCGTGGACAATCTGTTCGTCTTCGTGCTGATCATGGCTCGCTTCTACGTCCCCCGGCACCTGCAGCAGTACGTGCTGATGTGGGGCATCATCATCGCGCTGGTACTGCGCGGGATCTTCATCGCGCTCGGGGCGGCGGTGATCGCCTCGTTCTCGTGGGTGTTCTACATCTTCGGGTTCTTCCTGATCCTCACCGCCGTGCGCCTGGCCACGCACGGTGAGGACACCGACGAGGAGTACAAGGAGAACGTGGTCGTCCGGTTCGTGGCCCGGCTGGTCCCGGTGTCCCAGGAGTTCGAGGGCACGAAGATGCGCACGGTGGTGGCAGGACGACGGATGTTCACGCCGATGCTCGTCGTGCTCATCGCCATCGGCACGACGGATCTGCTGTTCGCGCTGGACAGCATTCCGGCCATCTTCGGCCTGACCCAGATCCCGTTCATCGTCTTCACGGCCAACGTGTTCGCGCTGATGGGTCTTCGGCAGTTGTACTTCCTGCTGGGCAACCTGCTGGACCGGTTGGTCTTCCTCGGTGTCGGCCTGGCGGCGGTGCTCGGTTTCATCGGAGTCAAGCTGATCCTGACCGCGATGCACGAGAACACCCTGAGCTTCCTCAACGGCGGTGAGCCGTTCGATGTCCCGGTGATCTCGAACTGGACCAGCCTCGCGGTGATCGTCGGGATACTCGCGGTCACGGTGATCGCGAGTCTGCTCCACGAGCGTTACGTGGACACGGGGGCCGGACGGGATGAATAGGCGCCACCCGAACACCTACACTCGCGCGTGTGCCATCTCCCGACGCTGTGCAGGACGCACCGCCACCTGACGACAGCGAACTCACAGGGCTGGTTCGGCTCGCCTTCCTGGCGGTGCTGGGGGGAGCACTGACCGGTCTGCTGGGCGGAGCCTTCCGGCTGGTGCTGATCGAATCCTGGCGGCTCTGGGAGCAGTTCCTGCTATGGGCCCGGGACCTCGGCGGCTGGCGCCTGCTGCTGCCCGTGCTGGGGGCGGCAGTCGCGGTCGGGCTGGCCAGGCTGATCGTGCGTTGGTCTCCGGAGTCGGCGGGTAGTGGCGTGCAGCGCGTGGAGGCCATGATGCGCCACGAGTCGCCGCCCGCTCCCTGGCGGGTGGTCCCGGCGAAATTCGTCGGGGGTTCGTTGGCGCTCGGAGTGGGGATGGCGCTGGGCAGGGAGGGCCCGACCGTGCAGATGGGCGCATCGGTGGGCGCGGAGATCGGCCGTCGCAGCAGGCTGCATCCCAACGACACCCGTTCGTTGAGCGCGGCGCTGGCCGGGGCCGGTCTGGGCGTGGCGTTCAGCGCCCCGACCGGGGGAGCGGTGTTCGTCTTCGAGGAACTGGCGCGCGCGATTCGTACCCGGCTCGTGGTCGCCACCTTGATCTCGGCCGCGGTCGCGCTCGCCGTTGCCCGGCCCATCGTGGGATCCGATCCCGTGTTCCCGGTGTCGCCGATACCGGACAGCCCGTTGTGGCATCTGCTGATCTACGCCCCCATGGCGCTTCTCATCGGGTGGCTGGGAATCCACTACAACCGGCTTGTGATTCTCATGCTCGACCTGATGGAGCGGATGACAGGAGTGCTGCCGGAGTTACGGGCGGCTCTGATCGGTGCCCTGGTCGGGGCGCTGGGCGTGATCGCACCCTGGCTGGTCGGCGGGGGTGAGGTGCTCGGCGACCGGGTGCTGGTCGTGGGCCTACCCATCTCGACGCTGCTGGTGGTGTTCGTGGTGCGGTGGTTCCTCGGCCCCCTGTCGTACGCGGCCGGCACCGCGGGGGGACTCTTCGCGCCGCTGCTGGTGGTGGGCGCCTCGATCGGAGCCCTCACGGCGAGCACCCTCAACGTGATGGTTCCGTCGTGGAACCTGTCCGTCGAGGCGTTCGCGATGGTGGGCATGTCCACGTTCTTCGCCGCCGTCGTGCGGGCACCGGTCACCGGCGTCGTGCTGATCGTGGAGATGACCGCGACCACGACGGTTTTGATCCCCATGCTGCTCGCCGCGGGTATCGCGATGGTGATCTGCACGATTCGCAAGGCGCCGCCCATCTACGACACCCTGCGCATGCGGATAGAGACCGCCCCGTAGGCGCCCTAGCTTTGCCCGCACCTCACGCCGCGTTGTACGAAAGGTCGTGGGACCGATGGGGTGACGAATGCGTCAGGCTCACGTAACCGACGGATCAGCATCCAACTGGCCGCAATGGCTGGAGGCTTCTGCGGCAGCGTGCCTGACGTTGTAGAGGTCCGCGCATCACCAGCGGCGGGCTTCCCATTCAGCCAATGCCGGGCGTTCGGTGCCGACCGTGGTGTCGTTGCCGTGGCCGGGATACACCCACGTCTCGTCGGGCAGCGCATCGAAGATCTTGCGTCGGACGTCTCCCAGGAGACTGTCGAAGTCCTCCGGGCTCCAGGTCTTGCCCACGCCGCCGGGGAACAGGCAGTCGCCGGTGAACAGGTGTGGCTGGCCCATCGGATCGTCATAGAGCAGCGCGATCGACCCCGGTGTGTGGCCCACCAGATGCATCACGGTGAGGAACTGCTCACCCACCTGCACCTGGTCACCATCGGTCACAGTGCGATCGATCAGATCGTCCAACGTCGCCGCATCGACCTGGTGAGCCACCGACACCGCACCCGTCGCTTCCCGCACCGCGGCCAGCGCGCCCCAGTGGTCCGGGTGCGCATGGGTCGTGACCACGGTGGCCAGCCCGCCGTCACCGATCAGGTCGAGGATGCGGTCCGGCTCGGCGGCCGCGTCGATGAGGAGTTGCTCACCGGTCCTCCGGCAGCGCAGCAGGTACGTGTTGTTGTCCATCGGTCCGACGGCCAGTTTGGAGATGGTCAGCAGACCCAGTTCATGGACGTCCGCCGGTCCACCGACATGTGTTCTCCCGGAGTAGGTCATGAGTCCAATCTACTCGCGAGATGCAGGACCCTACAGGGTCTGCGCGCGGCGAGCGTCGGTGACGGCGAACGCAAGGGCGACCAGGGTCGGTACCAGCGCCACCGGCGTCGGGTCGGTGCTGCCGAACACTCCAGACCCCCAGAGCAGCGCACCGGAGAGGAACCCGACGGTGATCATGATCGCGGGTTGCACGGGCTTGCGGGCGGCCCGGCGTTGCTCACCGGACTGGAAGGCGGTGTGCACCGTCGTGAGCACCGCCCCGGTGTTCGCAGTGATCCAGCCCTGGATCGCAGGGGTCCGGTAGACGGCGGTCGCGAGACCGGCCAGTGCGGCGCTGGTCACCGGGACCAGCACCGACGGCGGGCTGCCGACCACATGGCGGAGGATCCACGCGACTCCCATCAAGCAGGATCATCAGGACGAGGGGGACCGCGATCTTCAGCCAGGGACCGCGCGCGAGCAGTCGCTGCAGCACAGTGGCGATCGCGACGCCGGCCACCGCGCCGAGCAGCGAGAGCCCGGCGAGGGTCGCCTGCTGTGGATCCTTGGGCAGATCGTTGCCGAGAACGACCAGGTTGCCGGCCTGGTTGGAGGTGAAGACGCCGTACTCGGCGAAGGAGAAGGAGTCGATGACGCCGACGGTCCACGCGAGTGCGAGTGCAGCCAACCATGGACGGGCGAAGAAGTGCCAGGTATCGGTGGGATCGGACACGCATCGACGGTATCGGTCGACGGGCCACGGTGCCCGGATGCGCTGTCAGGGGTGACAGTTAGCCTTGTGAGGTGCAGGACCGACTCATCGTCCGAGGTGCCCGAGAGCACAATCTGAAGGACATCCACGTGGAGTTGCCACGGGATGCCCTCATCGTGTTCACGGGTCTGTCCGGTTCCGGCAAGTCCAGCCTCGCGTTCGACACCATCTTCGCGGAGGGCCAGCGCCGGTACGTGGAGTCACTGTCCGCGTATGCCCGCCAGTTCCTCGGCCAGCTCGACAAGCCGGACGTCGATTTCATCGAGGGGCTCAGCCCGGCGGTGTCCATCGATCAGAAGTCGACGAACCGGAACCCGCGATCCACGGTGGGGACCATCACCGAGGTCTACGACTACCTGCGCCTGTTGTACGCGCGGATCGGGGAACCGCATTGCCCGAAGTGTGGCAAGCCGGTGTCGCGCCAGACCCCGCAGCAAATCGTGGACCAGATCCTGCAGATGCCCGAGGGCACCCGCTTCCAGGTGCTGGCGCCCGTCGTCCGGGAGCGCAAGGGAGAGTTCGTCGATCTGTTCCGCTCGCTGCAGACACAAGGCTTCGCCAGGGTGGAGGTGGACGGCACGACCTATGCCTTGGACGAAGTGCCCAAACTCCGCAAGCAGGTCAAGCACTCGATCTCCGTGGTCGTCGACCGACTGGTGGCGAAGAAGTCCGGCAAACGACGTCTTACCGACACGGTGGAGACAGCATTGCGGCTCGGTGGTGGCGTGGTCGTGATCGACCGGGTCGACCTGGAGCCTGACGATCCGCAGCGGCAGTCGACCTTCAGCGAACACCTCGCGTGCATGGACGACGGCCTGAGTTTCGAGGAGCTCGAACCCCGCAGTTTCTCGTTCAACTCCCCGTTCGGCGCCTGTGCCGAGTGTGGTGGGCTCGGCACCCGCATGGAGGTGGACGCGGAACTGGTCATTCCCGACCCCGGCCGCACCCTGGCCGAGGGGGCCATCGCGCCGATGACCGGCAGCAGTTCGTCGGAGTACTTCCAGCGGTTGATGACCGCACTTGCGGAGGAACTGCATTTCTCGATGGACACACCGTTCGCCGACCTGCCGTCCGACGTCCAGTACGTGCTGCTGCACGGTCGCGGTGAGCAGGTCGTCGTGCGCTACCGGAACCGGTACGGACGTGAGCGGACATACGCCACCGGGTGGGAGGGAGTGATCCCCTTCGTCGAGCGGCGTCACGCCACGTCGGAGTCCGACACGATGCGGGAGAGGTTCGCGGGCTACATGCGCGACACCCCGTGTCCGGCCTGCCAGGGCGCACGCTTGAAGCCGCTCAGCCTGGCGGTGACGATCGGTGGCCGCAACATCGCCGAGATCGCGGCCCTCCCGATCGCCGATTGCGCTGCGTTCCTGGACGACGTGGAACTCGACGACCGTGAGGCGCAGATCGCCGAACGGGTGCTCAAGGAGGTGAATGCCCGGCTGCGGTTCCTCATCGACGTCGGGTTGCACTATCTGACGCTGGACCGGGCGGCCGGGACTCTGGCCGGAGGAGAGGCGCAGCGCATCCGCTTGGCCACTCAGATCGGCAGCGGACTCGTCGGCGTTCTGTACGTCCTGGACGAACCCAGCATCGGCTTGCATCAACGTGACAACCATCGCCTGATCGAGACGCTGGTGCGCCTGCGGGATCTCGGCAACACGTTGATCGTGGTGGAGCACGACGAGGACACCATCAGAGCCTCGGACTGGGTCGTGGACATCGGTCCGGCAGCCGGTGAGCACGGAGGCCAGGTGGTCGTGTCCGGCCCACTGAAGGAGCTGCTGAAGAGCAAGGACTCCATCACCGGGGCCTACTTGGCCGGGCGACGCAGCATCGAGGTGCCGCCTATCCGCCGTCCGATCGACCCGGGGCGGGTGCTCACCGTGCATGACGCCCGCGAGCATAACCTGCGCAACGTCACGGTGGACTTCCCGCTCGGTGTCCTGGTGGCGGTCACGGGGGTTTCGGGATCCGGCAAGTCGACCCTTGTCAACGATGTGCTCTACACGGTCCTGGCCCGTGAACTGCACTCCGCTCGGCGGGTGCCCGGGCGGCATCGCACGGTGACCGGCGTGGACCACCTGGACAAGGTCGTGCACGTCGACCAAGGTCCGATCGGCCGCACGCCACGCTCGAACCCGGCGACGTACACCGGAGTGTTCGACCACATCCGGCGATTGTTCGCGGAGACCGAGGAGGCGAAGATCCGCGGCTACGCCCCAGGCCGGTTCTCCTTCAACGTCAAGGGTGGCCGGTGTGAGGCCTGCACCGGTGACGGGACCCTGCGAATCGAGATGAACTTCCTGCCCGACGTCTACGTGCCGTGTGCGGAATGCCACGGGGCGCGGTACAACCGCGAGACCCTCGAGGTCCACTACAAGGGCAAGACCATCGCGGAGGTGCTCGACCTTCCCATCGAGGACGCGGCCGAGTTCTTCGCGGCCATCCCGGCCATCGCCCGCCATCTCAACACCCTCGTCGACGTCGGCCTGGGCTACGTGCGGCTGGGTCAACCGGCCCCGACGCTGTCCGGTGGTGAGGCTCAGCGGGTCAAGCTCGCCAGCGAACTGCAGCGCCGGTCGACCGGCCGGACGGTGTATGTCCTGGACGAACCCACGACCGGTCTGCACTTCGAAGACGTCCGGCGGCTGCTGGGCGTGCTGCACTCGCTGGTGGACAAGGGCAACACCGTGATCGTGATCGAGCACAACCTTGATGTGATCAAGACCGTCGACTGGATCATCGATCTGGGTCCCGAAGGAGGCAGCGGCGGTGGACAAGTCGTCGCCCAGGGGACTCCCGAGGCTGTTGCTGAGGACCCGAACAGTCATACCGGGGCATTTCTGGCGTCGATGCTGACGAAGTGACCTGCTGGGTCCAGACCGACGCGCGCGGCCTGCGCTGCGAATCTGTGCCCATCGCTTAGGCTCGGATCGGGGATTGGAGATGACCATGTCGCAGATGTCTCGTCGTAATGTGCTCGCCGCCGGTGCGGTGGGTGTCGCCGGAGTTGCCCTTGTGGGGTGTTCGTCGGGGGATGACACGTCCACGAGCGAACCGACCGATCAGGCCACTGAACCTGCCCAGACATCACCGGCGGCCCCCGGCGAGGCGCTCGTCGCAACGGCTGACGTCCCGGTGGATTCCGGGGTAATCGTGGATGCGGGAGAGACCAAAGTGGTCGTGACCCAGCCTCAGGCCGAACAGTTCGTCGGCCTCAGCGCTGTATGTCCCCATCAAGGATGTCTGGTCAACGAGGTCACCGACCAGGTCATCGTCTGCCCGTGTCACGGCTCGCAGTTCTCGATCACCGACGGTTCGGTGGTGCAGGGCCCTGCCACGACGGGCTTGACCCCGGTGCCGGTCGCGGTCGACGGCGACCAGATCGTGCTGGGCTGATTGCGCCACTGTGCGAGACCACGACGAGGATCCGCTCAGTACCCGATTGCCCACTGTCCTCGGCGGGGTGCTGGCCACGCTCGCGATCGTGATCGCCGGGATCTGGGTCAGCGGAAAGGCGGGGCTTCCATCACCGGACGCCGTCTTGTCGTTGGCGAATCCGCAATCCGGGCCGCGCCTGACCGGTCCTGTGTACGCCATCGGGGACTCTGTGCTCCTGGGTGCCAAGTCCTGCCTGGTGAACACCGACGTCAAGGTGCACGCACGTGAGAATCGCACGATGCGTGAGGGCGCCCAGCGCATCGAGAAGAAGGCGGCCGCCGGCAAACTGCCACCCCGGGTCGTGGTGGCGCTGGGGACGAACGGACCGTTCGGCTACAAGGCGCTGGACCGCATCATGCGAGCCAGCGGTCCTGATCGTGCGGTGTACTGGGTGACCACTGAACTCCCCGAGATCGATCGTTACGCATACGAGGACAAGGTCAATCAGCGACTGCGGGCCATGCCCGGCCGCTGGCCCAATGCCCACGTGATCGACTGGAACGCCAGCGTCCTGGCCGCTGGCCTGTATCCCGATGGAATCCATCTGAACCCGGCCGGATGCCAGGCCTACGCGAATCTCATTCTGCAGGGCGTGGCCAAGGGTTGAGCCGGCCATCAGGGACGGCGACGCGGACAGTCCACCCGAAGAGCCGGACGGTTTCACGCCCTCGGCGTTGAGGGCCGGCGGGTGGTCGCGACCGGATTGAGAAGGGTTTTGAAGGATTCCGACAGGCGGCTCGCCGACGGCCGCCTGGGCAAGTGGGCTGGTGCGCCTTTGGGTGACGAAACGACCTCTGACTGGTCGGATCCTCACCGAAAGGCGGCGGACGAGAACGAGGTGGAGCTCTCCCACCTCGTTCAGAACCTCACACCTTGATCGTTCAAGGCCGCGGACTGGAGATGCAACCTCGCTCACCTGCGGATGCGGCGGTCCTACGGGTGAGCGTGCAAAGAACTCGACCTCGAATCAACAGATAATTGCACGCTTCGGGTGAAACACCCGCTCGGAGCTGAGGACATGAGGGTGGCCAGTCGACTCGGGTCACAAGATCGCCACGACGTTACACCCGAAGGTCCGTGCAATGAGCGCGCTCAGCGGCCGCCGACCAACTCCCGGACCGCGTCGGCGATCATTCGCCCGCGGACCTCATATCCGGCTGGCGTCAGGTGGATGCGGTCGGATGCCAGCAGCCGCGGGTGGTCCTTGATGAACACGTCCCAGCGCAGGACCGACAACTGGGTGTACTTGCGGTCCAGACGGCTCAGCATCCGATTGACCTTGCCGTAAGCGGGGGAGCGCCACACAGACACCCAGAGCACCGGCCGCTCGCCGGCCCTGTGGAGAACGGTCTTGACATGGCGCTTCATGGTTCGTCGATCCGGGGCGTCGTTGGTGCCCAGAGCCACGACCCAGGCCTTCGCCTTCCGGCCGGCTGACATCCGGCTGATGCCGGTGGGGGTGTTGCGTCCCACCTGTGCGTCCACCTTGATCCTGCGGAAGTCTCCGCGCAGGGATGATTTGATCGCCGACGCGGATCCGACCGTGAGCGAATCCCCCTGCACGAACAACAGACCGCGCGGCGCGGGTGCTGCGGAGACTCCCGCGGGTCCGGTCGTGGTGGCCAGCGCGGCCAACGCCACTGCCCCTGCCGCAACCCGTGCCCTCACAACAAACTCCTCAACGTGTCCTAGATTTGACTGCGTGGCAGACCCGATGTCGTACCGTCCGCCAGCTGGCAGCATTCCGCCCCTACCAGGTGTCTACCGTTTCAGGGATTCCGACACACGTGTTGTTTATGTGGGAAAGGCCACAAATCTGCGAAGTCGACTGTCCAGCTACTTCCAGAACCCGGCCGGCATGCATCCACGCACCGCTGCCATGGTTCAGACCGCGAGTTCGGTCGATTGGGTGGTCGTCGATTCCGAGACGGAGGCGCTGCAGCTGGAGTACCAGTGGATCAAGCAGTTCGCGCCGCGCTTCAACGTCAAATACCGCGACGACAAGTCCTACCCCTATCTGGCGATCACCATGAACGAGCAGTATCCACGAGTGCTGGTCATGCGCGGTGACAAGCGCAAGGGGGTCAAGTACTTCGGCCCGTATGCGCAGGCGTGGGCGATTCGGGAGACCGTCGATCAGGTCCTGCGCGTCTTCCCGGTTCGTACGTGTAGCAACGGGGTCTTCCGTCGCTCGTCCCAAATGGGCCGGCCGTGCCTGCTGGGCTACATCGGCAAATGCAGTGCACCGTGCGTGGGGCGGATCTCCGAGGAGGAGCATCGGGAGCTGGCAGGTGACCTGGTGTCGTTCCTGGGCACCGGCACCGACCGCTTCATGAAGGATCTTGAGAACCGCATGCGGGCGTCGTCGCAGGAACAGGACTATGAGACTGCAGCGCGCCTGCGCGACGACCTGGGTGCGCTGCGCAAGGCCATGGAACGCAGCGCCCTCGTGCTGCCCGGCGACACCAACGCGGATCTGGTGGGACACGTCGAGGATGATCTCGAGGCCGCTTTCCAGGTCTTCCATGTGCGGGCCGGGCGGGTCAGGGGCCAGCATGCCTTCGTCCTCGAGAAGGTGGCCGACGAGAGCCCGACCACGCTCATGACCGGGGTGATGCAGCAGTTGTACGGCGATGACGACTCCGACATCCCGGTCGAGGTCCTCGTGACCGAACTGCCCGAAGCCGCAGTGGCGACCTGGCTGACGGACAAATCCGGGCGCCGGGTCCAGGTGCGGGTTCCGCAGCGGGGTCGCAAGCGGGCACTGCTGGAAACGGTCACGAACAACGCCCGGCAGACCCTTCAGTCCCACAAATTGCGGCGCGCCGGCGACCTGAGCGTGCGGGCCGCCGCGCTGGAGGAGATCGCCGAGGCTCTGGACATGAGTCAAGCCCCGCTGCGCATCGAATGTGTGGACATCTCCAATCTCCAGGGCAGCGACGTCGTCGCATCGATGGTCGTTTTCGAGGACGGACTGCCGCGCAAATCCGACTACCGGCGTTTTGCGATCCGCGGCGTGGCCGGACAGGACGACGTGGCCAGTGTGGCCGAGGTGGTCCGTCGGCGCTTCACCCGCTATCTCGCGGAGCGGGCCGAGGCCACGGACATCGAGTTCGGTCCCAGCGGGACCGCCAACGACGAACGCAAGGCCTTCCGGTATCCGCCGCAGTTGCTGCTCATCGACGGCGGCAAGCCGCAGGTCGCGGCCGCCGAGCAGGCTCTTCGCGACCTGGGTATCGACGACATCGCGGTGGCAGGTCTGGCAAAGCGGCTCGAGGAGGTGTGGGTCCCCGACCAGGACGATCCGGTCATCCTGTCGCGGCGCAGCCAGGGCCTGTACCTGCTGCAGCGGATCCGCGATGAGGCGCATCGTTTCGCGATCGCATACCACCGCCAGAAGCGCAGTCGCCGGCTGTCGACCAGTGTCGTCGAGGACATCCCCGGCGTCGGTCCCAATCGGCGTAAGGCGCTGATGCGGGCCTTCGGATCGTTGACCCGACTGCGCAAGGCGACCGTCGAAGAACTGGCGGCAGTGCCGGGGATCAGCGCCGATCTCGCCGAAGCCATCCACCAGCATCTGGCCGGCGAGAAGGTGACGCCTGCGGTCAATGTGACGACCGGCGAGGTGATTGGGGAAGATGGCCTGTAGGAGGCCGCCATGAACACCCCGCAGTTCGAAGTCCTGATCGTCACCGGCATGTCTGGGGCGGGCCGCAGCACCGCGGCCCGCGCGTTGGAGGATGCCGGTTGGTTCGTGGTAGACAACCTGCCCCCCTCTCTGTTGCAGTCCACGATCGACCTCCTGCAACCCCGCCCGGACGTCCAGCGCCTGGCCGTGGTGGTCGATGTGCGCGGCGGCCCCCTGTTCTCGAACCTGGTCGACGTGACCCAGGCGTTGCGCGAGACGCAGGCGAATGTGGGCATCCTGTTCCTGGAAGCGTCCGAGGAGGTGCTGGTACGCCGGTTCGAGTCGTCTCGCAGACCGCATCCGCTGCAGGAGGATGGCACCCTGCTCGACGCGCTGCGCGAGGAGCGACAGCGATTGCAGGAGTTCCGGGCGGGCGCGGACATGGTGGTGGACACGTCGTCGAAGTCGGTGCACGACCTGCGCCGGGTGATCGATGCCAACTACCGCGGCGAAGGCCCGCAGACGATCCGGGTCTCGGTGCTGAGTTTCGGCTTCAAGTACGGGATCCCGGTCGATGCCGACATGGTCGCCGACGTGCGATTCCTGCCGAACCCGTTCTGGGTTCCGGACCTGCGTGACCAGAGCGGCCGGGACGCCGAAGTCAGCGACTACGTGCTCAGCAGGGAAGGCGCGCTGGACGTCCTGGAGCACTACGCGGCGATCGTCAACCTCGTGGCCGAAGGCTACGTGCGGGAGGGCAAGCGCTACGTCACGATTGGGATCGGTTGCACTGGTGGCAAGCACCGCAGCGTGGCGACGGCTGAACGCCTGGCTCGCATGCTCACCGAGCAGGGCCACCAGGTCGTCGTCCAGCACCGGGATCTGGGTCGGGAATGAACCCACTGTCGCGTCACGCCAACTGGACGACCGGGCCGTCGATCGTGGCGCTGGGCGGGGGACATGGACTGGCGGCGAGTCTGCGGGCACTGCGCAGGATCACCGACTCGGTCACCGCCGTCGTCGGCGTGTCCGACGACGGGGGGTCATCGGGGCGCATCCGCCGCGAACTCGGGCTGATCCCGCCCGGGGACCTGCGCATGGCACTGGCCGCACTCTGTGGTGACGACACATGGGGCCGGACCTGGTCGCGGGTGTTGCAGCACCGGTTCGAGGGCAATGGCGAATTGGCCGGACACGCGGTCGGCAATCTGTTGATCTCCGCGTTGTGGGAGGAGACCGACGACCCCGTGGCCGGCCTGGATTGGGTGGCTGCGCTGCTCGAGGCCCAGGGCCGGGTGCTGCCGGTTGCCTGTGAGCCGGTGGACTTGATCGCGCAGGTGCGTGGCATCGACGGCCATGACGCGGTCACGACGCTGCGCGGTCAGGTGGATATCGCCACCACCGACGGGGAGGTACTGGCTCTGCGAATCGAACCCGCCGCACCCGTTCCCTGCTTGCCGGTGATCGAGGCGATAGACAGCGCGGCCATGGTCGTGCTCGGCCCCGGCAGTTGGTTCACCTCGGTCCTGCCTCATCTGTACGTCAAGGAGGTGCATGACGCGCTGGTCGCCACCCAGGCCAGACGCGTCCTCGTGGTGAACGTGGCACCCCAATTGGGTGAGACCAGCGGTTTCACCCCCGCGATGTATCTGCACAACCTGGCCACGACCTTCCCCGACATCCGTCTCGACTGGGTGGTCGTGGACCCCAGTTCGCGTGACCGACGAGGGGGCCTTGCGGGATGCGTGCCGGCGGGTGGGGGGCGAGTTGGTCGTCGAGGAGGTCCGGGCGATGGAAGGGGGCCGTCCCGCAGCCGTGCACGACACCTTGCTGCTGGCCTCGGTCTTCCAGCGCTTGCTTGACTGAACCGCCCCCCGGGGTCACTAGTCAGGGGTCGTCGGTGTGGCGCGAAGGACTCCGGCGATAGGAACAGCGGTTCTTCTTGGCGCCTGGTTCCCTCTCAGGCCCTGGATCATAGGGTTGCCGCTCAACGACAGCGTCGGCGGGGCGCGGCTGAAGACCATCTCCCCGGTTCCGCCGATACGTCCTTGCCATGCGTGTGAGAATCGGCGCATGGCGATGACTGCAGCCGTGAAGGACGAGCTGAACCAACTCGAGATAACCCGACCCTGCTGCCGGAAGGCGGAAACCTCGGCGATGTTGCGGTTCGGGGGAGCCCTGCACATCGTGAGCGGGAAGATCGTCGTGGAGGCCGAGTTCGACACTGGAGCGGCGGCTCGACGACTGCGCACGAACCTGGCGGAGATCTTCGGACAGCAGGCGGACTTCGCGGTGGTTCACAAGGGGGGCCTGCGCAAGGGAACCCGATACATGGTGAGGGTGGTGTCCGGCGGCGAACAACTGGCCCGACAGGCCGGACTCGTCGATGGTTCGGGTCGGCCCGTGCGGGGCCTGCCCCCACACGTGGTGACTGCCGGGATCTGCGACTCGGAGGCCGCCTGGCGCGGGGCGTTCCTGGCGCATGGTTCTTTGACCGAACCAGGACGATCCTCGGCGCTGGAGATCACCTGTCCGGGACCGGAGTCGGCGCTGGCGCTGGTGGGCGCGGCCCGACGGATGGGCATTCCGGCCAAGAGCCGGGAGGTGCGAGGTGTCGAACGGGTCGTGATCCGCGACGGCGACGCGATCAGTCAGATGCTGGCCAGGATGGGTGCCCACGCGTCGGTGCTGGTCTGGGAGGAGAGGCGCACGCGCCGGGAGGTCCGGGCCACCGCCAACCGGTTGGCCAACTTCGACGATGCCAATCTGCGTCGGTCCGCCCGAGCCGCGGTGGCGGCCAGCCAGCGGGTCGAACGAGCGCTCGAGATCCTCGGGGACGACGTCCCCGACCATTTGGCGGCGGCGGGGCGTCTGCGGATGGAGCACCGGCAGTCGTCCCTCGAGGAGCTCGGGGCGCTGGCGAACCCGCCGATGACCAAGGACGCGATCGCCGGACGGATCCGGCGGCTGCTGGGCCTGGCCGACCGGCGAGCACGCGAACTGGGCATCCCGGACACCGAGGTCGGTCTTGCCCCTGACGACGAACTCGTGTGATCCCGATAGGATCGAATTGCTCACCTCATCGAAGGAGTAATCAGTGGCAATTCGCGTCGGCATCAACGGATTTGGTCGTATCGGTCGCAACTTCTACCGCGCGGTGGAAGCTCTCGGCGACTCACAGACAGCATTTGGCAACGAGCCCATCGAAATCGTCGCCGTCAACGACCTGACGGACAACGCAACTCTGGCCCATCTACTCAAGTACGACAGTGTCCTGGGTCGCCTGCCCGGAACCGTCACCTCCACGGACACCGAGATCCTCGTCGACGGAGTGGCCATGAAGGCGCTCGGCGAGCGTGACCCCGCCGCCCTCGGCTGGGGCGACCTGGGGGTCGACTACGTCATCGAGTCGACGGGCCACTTCACCAAGGCCGAGGACGCCAAGAAGCACATGGAAGCCGGCGCCAAGAAGGTCATCATCTCCGCGCCCGCCAAGGGCGAGGACGCCACCTTCGTGATGGGTGTGAACCACACCGACTACGACCCGGCCACCGACAACATCGTCTCCAACGCGTCCTGCACGACCAACTGCCTGGCCCCGATGGCCAAGGTCCTGCTGGACAACTTCGGGATCGAGAACGGTCTGATGACCACGATCCACGCCTACACCAACGACCAGGTCATCCTCGACTTCCCGCACAAGGACCTGCGCCGTGCCCGCGCGGGCGCCATCAACATGATCCCCACGACGACCGGTGCGGCCAAGGCCATCTCGCTGGTCATCCCGGAGCTCAAGGGCAAACTCGACGGATACGCGATGCGCGTGCCGGTGCCGACCGGATCGGCGACCGACCTCACCCTGAACATGGGCAAGGCTGCCTCCAAGGAAGAGATCAACGCCGCGATGAAGGCGGCTGCCGAAGGCCCGCTGGCCGGCATCCTGCGCTACACCGAGGACCCGATCGTGTCCAGCGACATCGTGACCGATCCGTCGAGCTGCATCTTCGATGCCTCTCTGACCATCTCGCAGGGCGAGTCGGCCAAGGTGCTCGGCTGGTACGACAACGAGTGGGGTTACTCCAACCGGCTCGTGGACCTGCTGCGCTACATGGCATCGGTCGACTGAGGCGGACGATGCGCACGCTGAGCGATCTCGACCTGCAGGACGCCTCGGTGTTGGTGCGCCTGGATCTCAACGTCCCGCTGGCCGACGGTCAGATCACCGACGACGGACGGATCCGGGCGGCCCTGCCGACGCTGAAGGAACTGCTCGACGCGGGAGCCAAACCCGTGGTCGTGGCGCACCTGGGCCGGCCCAAAGGTGAGGTGAAGGCAGACCTCTCGCTGGCCCCGGTGGCCACGCGGATGGCCGAGTTGCTCGGGGTACCCGTCGATCTCGCCCCGGCCGGTGCGATCCTGCCCGGCACACCGGGCCGGGTGGTGCTGCTGGAGAACATCCGGTTCGACGCCCGGGAGACGAGCAAAGATCCGGCCGAACGTGCGGCTCTGGCTGCCGAACTGGCCAACGGCATGGACGCCTACGTCAGTGACGGTTTCGGAGTGCTTCATCGCGAGCAGGCCAGCGTGACCGATGTCGCGAAGCTGCTGCCCAACGCCGCGGGTCGGCTCGTGGAGAAGGAGATCCGGTCCTTCGCCGCGGTCCTGACGGATCCGGCCCGTCCCTACACCGTGGTGCTGGGTGGGTCGAAGGTCTCCGACAAGCTCGGCGTGATCGACAACCTGCTGCAGTCCGTGGACCGGCTCGTGATCGGCGGGGGGATGTGCTTCACGTTCCTCGCCGCGCAGGGTCACCGCATCGGGGATTCGCTGTTCGAAGCCGACTGGGTGGACCGGTGCCGGGAGATCCTGGCCGGCGCCGAGGAACGTGATGTCACGGTCATGCTGCCCACGGACGTGGTCATCGCCCAGGATCTCGATGCGGACGCATCGAGCCCAGGTCGTATCGGTGGAAGACGGCATCCCGGATGGCTGGAAGGGTTTGGACATCGGTCCGCAGACGGCTCAGGCCTACGCCCAAGCCGTACTCGACTCGGCCACGGTGGTGTGGAACGGTCCGATGGGGGTGTTCGAACTGGAACCGTTCGCGGCCGGCACCCTGGCTGTGGCACAAGCGCTGGCCGCGACCGAGGGCTTCACGGTCGTCGGCGGCGGGGATTCCGCGGCAGCGGTCCGCCTGCTGGACATCGACGCCGATGCGATCGACCACATCTCCACCGGTGGCGGCGCAAGTCTGGAACTACTCGAAGGCAAGACCTTGCCGGGAATCGCTGTACTGGAGGACGTATGAGTCGCAAACCGCTGATGGCGGGCAACTGGAAGATGCACTTGAACCACCTCGAGGCGATCGCCTTGGTGCAGAAAGTGGCTTTCCTGCTCAAGGACGAGGACTACGCCGCCTGCGACGCGGCCGTTCTGCCTCCTTTCACCGACCTGCGCAGTGTGCAGACGCTGGTGGAGGGCGACAAACTGAAGATCCAGTACGGCGCTCAGGACGTCTCCGAGCATGCTGCCGGTGCGTACACCGGTGAGGTCGCCGCTCACATGCTCGCCAAACTTGGCTGCACGTACGTGACGGTCGGCCACAGCGAGCGTCGGACCTACCACCACGAGACCGACGAGGTGGTCAACACCAAGGCGAAAGCCGCCCTGGACAACGGTCTGATCCCGATCGTGTGCGTCGGCGAGCACCTCGACGTCCGCCAAGCCGGCAATCATGTCGAGCACGTGCGCGAGCAACTGGTGGGCAGCCTGGCTGGGCTCTCCGAGGAGCAGATGCTGTCGGTGGTGATCGCCTACGAGCCGGTGTGGGCGATCGGTACTGGTGAGGTCGCCTCTCCCGAGGATGCCCAGGAAGTGTGCGGGGTGATCCGTGAGTGGATCGAGCAACACCACGGCACCGGGGTCGCTGAGCAGATCCGGATCCTCTACGGCGGTTCGGTGAAGTCCACGAACATCGCAGGCATCATGGCCAAACCGGACGTGGACGGCGCTTTGATCGGCGGGGCGAGCCTGGACGCGGAGGAATTCGCGTCCATCGTGCGGCACCGCCTGCACCCTCAGGTCGCCTCCTGAGGTTACGCTGGTGTTTGCCGTACCGGAAGAAGGGAGCTCCAAGTGATCCTTGCGCTCGAAATTACGTTGTTGGTCACTAGTGTGCTTCTGATCTCACTGGTCCTGCTGCACAAGGGGAAGGGTGGCGGGCTGTCGGATCTGTTCGGCGGTGGCGTCAGCACCTCGCTGGGGGGATCGAGTGTTGCCGAACGCAACCTCGACCGGGTGACCGTCGGGGTGGGCCTGATCTGGGCGGCCACGATTCTGGCACTCGGACTGATCACACGATCCTGAACTGAGAGGTTTTCACCGTGGCCGGTGGTAGTGCTATTCGAGGTAGTCGTGTCGGGGCCGGACCTATGGGGGAGGCCGAGCGTGGTGAGGCAGCTCCTCGCAAGCAGATCTCCTTCTACTGCTCCAACGGTCATGAGAGCCGTCCGAGTTTCGCCCGTGACGCCGCAGCCCCGACGGAGTGGGACTGTCCGCGCTGCGGGCTTCCGGCCGGGACCGATCAGGAGAACCCGCCCGCTGCTCCGAAGGTCGAGCCGTACAAGACGCACCTCGCCTATGTGAAGGAGCGGCGCTCCGGCGGCGAGGCCGATGCGCTGCTCGACGAGGCCATGAAGAACCTGCCCGAGGTCTGAGAGCATTCGGGGGTCGGGTCGGCCCGGCGTCATGGCGTCTCGCGGACGCTCCGAAGGACGTGAGACATAGGTACAGGCGTTGGAGATCGGTACATCCGTGAGATGTGGACAGTACGAACAACTCCAACGCCTGTACGTTTCTCCAACGGCTGTGCGCAAGTCCAACGGCTGCTGAATCCCGGGGTCATGGCCGAGGTGGCAGGGGCACTGCGCCCGTCTGAGCGCACCGATCAGCGGCGCAGACCCGGGGGAAGGTGGACGGCGGCGGCTTCGTCGACCGCCAGTACCGTGAGGTGCTTGCCGTGCACGCCGGCCGCGGGCACCGCGAGGGGTCCGGGGTCGTTCACGAGCAATCCCACCGCGTCCGCTTTGCCCGCTCCGGCGGCGATGAGCACGACCTCCTCGGCCGCGTTGATCGTCTGGAAGGACATGGAGATGCGCACAGGGGGAGGTTTCGGGGAGTCGGTCACCGCGAAGGCGACCCGCTCGTCCACAAGTCCGGCGTGCTCCGGGAAAAGGGACGCCACATGCCCGTCCTCGCCCATCCCGAGCACGCTGATGCAGAATGCCGGACACGGATCGCCGAACGCGGCGAGTTCCCGCGCGTAGGCACTGCGCGGCCTCACCGACGTCGGGGTATCGGTCGGAGCTGGGCATCGCGTGAACATTCGCTACCGGAATCCCGACCACGTCCAACAAGACCGAATGCGCCATGGTGTCGTTGCGCTGTTCGTCGCCCATCGGCAGAAAGCGCTCGTCCGACCACCACACGTGCACCCGGGACCAGTCGATCCCCGCGTCCCCGGCGAGTTTGGCAAGGGCACCGTGACCGCCACGTCCACCGGTGATGCAGATGTGCGCGTGGTCGGTCGTTGCCAGCGTCCGGACCATCGCTGCTGCCATCCGGTTGGCGACCGACTCGGAGACGGCGTCGGCGTCGGGATGCACGCCCACCAGCAACTGCGTCACGTCTGCGCTTCCGCGTCGGTGGGTTCCGATGTCTTGCGACGGCTCTTCGGCGTCTCGAGTCGCACGGCGGCCAAAGCCTCGGCATACGTGTCATCGGGGTCCAGGCGACGCAGCTCCTCGCCGATCAGGTCCTTGAGATCGCGGCGGGGCAGAGGTACGTCGTGCGAGGCCACGTTCGGCCTCGACAGCCGTCCGGTACGTCCGTCCGGGCGCGACAAGTCGATCGGTCCGTTGTCGGTGTGGATGGAGACGTCGGTGATCCCCGGACCCTGGCTGCGGTGCATCGCGACCGGCACCCCGAGGCAGTTGTGCAGCCACGCCTGCAGCAGGGCGCCTGACGGGTTGGAGCGCTCGCACCGGACATCCACAGACGTGATGGGCGCGAATGGCAGGTCGAGGGCCGCCGCGAGCATCGAACGCCACACCGTCGTCCGCGTCCACGCGAGGTCCGTGTCCCCGGCCATGTAACCCTGTTGCCGCTCGATGAGAGTGTGCATCGGGTGCATGTCGGCGGCCGCATCGGTGATGCGGCGCTGTGCAAGTGCACCCACCGGATCCTGGGAAGGGATGCTGGGAGCCTGTGTGGGCCACCACACCACGACCGGGGTGTCCGGCAACAGCAGAGGCAGAGCGACGGAGGCGGCGTGTTCGGACAGTTCCCCGCGCAGACGCAGCCGGACGGTCTCGCCGGGCCCCATCGTGTCACCGACATCGATGTTGGCGTCCAACTGCGGATCCACCCGGCCGGGCCGCGGGATCAGGGTGACGATGCGACAGGGGTGCTCCATGGCCGAATACGAAGCCGCGCGGGTGGCGTCGGACTGGTTCTCCTCATCAGTGACGATCACCAACGTCAGCACCATGCCGGTCGCGGTGGCGCCGATGCGGTGCCGTTCGGCGTTGATCGTGCGGACGATCTCTCCGGCGGAGGTGTTCTCCAGGCGTGTGGTCATGGTCGCCGCCAGACGCGGCCGTCACGAGCCAGCATCTCGTCGGAACTGGGCGGCCCCCACGTTCCGGGGTCGTACTGCTCAGGTTTGCCGTCGGCCGCCCAATAGGCGAGGATCGGGTCCAAAATGCGCCAGGACATCTCCACCTCCTCGTGTCGCGGGAACAGCGGCGGATCGCCGAGCAGGACGTCGAGGATCAACCGTTCATAGGCTTCGGGGCTCGACTCGGTGAAGGAATCACCGTAGGCGAAGTCCATGGTGACATCCCGCACCTCCATCTGGGTCCCCGGCACCTTCGAGCCGAACTTCATCGAGATGCCCTCGTCGGGCTGCACTCGGATCACCAGGGTGTTCGAACCGAGTTCCTCGGTGTCCGTGGTGGCGAACGGAAGGTGCGGGGCACGCTTGAAGACCACCGCGATCTCGGACACGCGCCGCCCCAGACGCTTGCCGGTGCGCAGGTAGAAGGGCACGCCGGCCCACCTGCGGGTATCCACGTGCAAGGTGATCGCCGCGTAGGTCTCGGTCGCGGAGGTCGGGGGGATGTTGGCTTCCTGCATGTACCCGATGACCTCTTCGCCGCCCTGCCAGCCGGGGCCATATTGACCTCGCGCGGTGTGGGCGTCGAGATCGTCGGGAAGCACGACCGAGGCGAGCACCTTCTCCTTCTCCACACGTACGTGCTGTGCGCCGAAGGACACCGGTTCCTCCATGGCGGTGAGCGCCATGAGTTGTAGCAGGTGGTTCTGGATGACGTCGCGGGCAGCTCCGATCCCGTCGTAGTACCCGGCGCGACTTCCGATCCCGATGTCCTCGGCCATGGTGATCTGGACATGATCGATGTAATTGCTGTTCCAGATCGGTTCGAACAGCGTGTTGGCGAACCGCAGGGCCAGCAGGTTCTGCACCGTCTCCTTGCCCAGGTAGTGGTCGATCCGGAAGATCGAACCACTGGGGAACACGTCGTCGAGCACCTGGTTGAGTTCCTGGGCGCTCTCCAGATCGTGCCCGAAGGGCTTCTCCACGACGACGCGGCGCCATCCGCCCCGCGCGTCGGATGCCAGCCCCGAACGCTTGAGTTGCTGAACCACCAGCGGGAACATGCTCGGTGGGATCGACAGGTAGAACGCGGTGTTGCCGCCCGTGCCCTGCTCGTTGGCCAGAGCCGTCACCGTGGCGGCCAGGGCATCGAACGCGGTGTCATCGGTGAAGTCGCCGGCCACGAATCGGAACCCTTGCGCGAGTTGGTCCCACACGTCCTCACGGAATTCGGTGCGCGAGTGTTCGCGCACCGCGTCGTGGACCTCTTTGGCGAAGTCCTGGTCACTGTAATCCCGCCGGGCGAAGCCGACCAGCGCGAACGACGGTGGGAGCAGGCCCCGGTTGGCCAGGTCGTACACGGCCGGCATCAACTTCTTGCGGGACAGATCCCCGGTGACACCGAAGATGACCAGGGCGCACGGTCCCGCCACACGTGGCAGTCGCCGGTCGAGCGGACTGCGCAGCGGATTCTTGCTCTTGAACTCGGCCTGCCTCATCTGCTGCCCCTGTCCGCTTCCAGTGCCGCATCCACCGTGGCCAGAAGCTCCTCCCAGGCGACCTTGAACTTGTCGACGCCTTCTGTCTCCAACTGTTCGAACACCGCGTCCAGATCCACCCCGAGCGCCGCGAGGTCGTCGAACACCTGCTGGCTGGCTTCTGCCTGCCCGGACAGCGTGTCGCCGCGCAGATCGCCGTGCTCTGCCACCGCGCGCAATGTCGGCTCTGGCATGGTGTTGACGCATCCCGGACCAGCTAGACCCACCACGTACATGTCGTCGGGATAGGCCGGGTCCTTCACCCCGGTCGACGCCCACAACGGACGCTGCGGGTGGGCCCCAGCGGCCGCCAAGTTGTGCCACCTCGTCGTTCCGCGGAACGTCTGGTAGGTATGCCAGGCCAGTCGTGCGTTGGCGAGTCCCGCTTTCCCGCGCAGCTCGGGGGCACCGGCGATGGTGAGTTTGTCGAGCAGGCCGTCAACCGCGGTGTCCACGCGGCTGACGAAGAACGATGCCACCGACTGGACACCATCCACCGGTTCGCCGGCGTTCACCCTGCGTTCCAGACCACTGGCCCAGGCATCGATGACCCGCTTGTAACGCTCAACATTGAAGATCAACGTGACGTTGACACTGATGCCTTCAGAGATCGCCTGGGTGATCGCCGGCAGCCCTTCCACCGTGCCGGGGATCTTGATCAGAAGGTTGGGGCGGTCCACCTCCGACCACAGCGCACGGGCTTGATCGATCGTGGCGTCAGTGTCGCGGGCGAGTCGAGGATCCACCTCGATCGACACCCGGCCGTCGACCCCGTCAGTGCGTGCGGCCACGTCAGAGAACACGTCGCATGCGTCACGCACGTCCTGGGTGGTCATCTCCCGGACCGCGAACTCCCGGTCACCCTGACCACTGGCCAGACTGGCGACCTGCGTCGCATAGGCCGCCGCGCCGGTGGAGATGGCCTTCGAGAAGATCGAGGGGTTGGTGGTCACTCCCACCACATGGTCGTCGGCGATCATCCTGGCGAGCCCACCGGTGGTCAGGCGGCTGCGATCCAGGTCGTCGAGCCAGATGGACACCCCGAGGTCGGACAACACTTGCAGGCGATCGGTCATGACTCCTCCTTAGGTGCTGACGCTACCCATCAGCACATCGGTTCGCCGTGTGGAGCGGCTCGCCCCACGGCCCAGACACCGCGATCAAGCAGCGTTCATACCGAGAATGCCCACCAGAGCCAGCATCATGCCGAAAGCGGCCATGGCGATCAGAGGTGCGGGGGAGCGGCGTTTCCCGCCAGGACTGACGACCTGCATGCCCACGACCCCCAACAGGTAGAAGCCGAAGACGAGGAACGTGGTGGCCTGCGCGACCAGTCCCCAGTCGAGCAGGACCGCGAGAATGGCCACCAGTCCCCAGGCCAGGTTGGCCAGACCCACTTCGATCTGGAAGTTGTTGCGCACGCCCAGATCCCAGTGCATGCGGGCAGCATCCGAGCGGTGGAACACCGAATGACGCACGAAGGAAAGAACCCCCGACGCGCCGACGGCCAGTAGGCAGCCCCAATCCAGAGTGGCCGGGGAGTCGCCGAGCGTCGAGAACGCGATGGCAATGCCAAGGCCGCCCACCAGATAGGTGGCCCACATCAGCCACAGGGAGATCCGAGGATCAGATGACTTTTTGGTTCGGCTGGGACTCACCGCCGGGACAGGCTCTGCTTCGCGGCATCGACGACAGCGTCGGCCGTGATACCGAACTCCTCGAACAACGTTTCGGAGGCCGCGGAGGCGCCGAAGTGCTCCAGGCTCACGCAGCGTCCGGCTGTGCCGACGTACTTGTACCAGGGCATCGCACGACCGGCCTCGACCGAGACGCGCGCGGTGATCTCGGAAGGCAGGACCTCATCGCGATACGCGGCGGGCTGCTCGTCGAACCACTCCGTGCAGGGCATGGACACGACGCGGGTCCCGACCCCTTGCTGCTGCAGGGTGTCCCGCGCGGACAGCGCCAACTGGACTTCGGAACCGGTGGCGATCAGAATCACCTGCAGCTCGCCCTCCGCGTCAGCCAGCACATAGCCGCCCTTGACCGCGCCTGCCACCTGCTCCGCCGGGAGCGTGGGCACGTTCTGCCGGGTCAGCGCCAACGCGGCCGGGCGACGGTCGCGCAGCACCTGCAGCCAGCACACCGACGTCTCATTGGGGTCCGCCGGGCGCACGACGTCCAGACCGGGGATGGCACGTAGCGCGGTGAGGTGTTCAACGGGCTGGTGGGTGGGCCCATCCTCGCCGAGCCCTATCGAATCGTGGGTCCAGACGTATGTCACCGGTACCTGCATGAGTGCGGCGATGCGGACGGCGCCACGCATGTAGTCGGAGAAGACCAGGAACGTTCCGCCGAAAGGCCTGGTCAAGCCGCCGACCGCGATGCCGTTGAGAATCGCGCCCATCGCATGCTCGCGGATGCCGAAGTGCAGAATGCGACCGTATGGAGTCGCTCCGGGCGCCCGGGAGTCGGCAGGCAGGAAGGAGCCGCCGCCCTCGATGGTCGTCAGGTTGCTCTCGGCGAGGTCCGCAGACCCACCCCAGAACTCCGGCATCACCTCTGCGATGGCATTGATCACCTCGCCTGAGGCCTTGCGGGTGGCCATCGCCTTGGCAGGGTCGAAGACCGGCATGGCCTGCTCCAGGCCGTCCGGCAGTCGCTTGGCCAGCAGTCGGTCCAGCAGCGCGACCTTGTCCGGGTGGGAGGCCTTCCAGGACTCGAAGACCTCGTTCCACTGCGCGTGTGCCTGCGCGCCGCGTTGCTTGACCTCGCGGACGTGCGCGAGGACGTCCGGCGGGACGGCGAAGTCCACGTCGGGGTCCATGCCCATCAGAGACTTGGTCTTGGCGATCTCTTCGGCGCCCAGTGCGGAGCCGTGCGACTTCCCGGTGTTCTGTGCGTCGGGCGCGGGCCAGGCGATGATCGTGCGCAGCGAGATGATCGACGGGCGACCAGTCTCGTCCATGGCGTTCTGCATGGCACGCGCCAGTGCCTGGACGTCGACATCTCCGTCCACCCCGAGATCGACGTGCTGGGTGTGCCAGCCGTACGCGGCATGACGTGCGAGCACGTCCTCGCTGAACGACACCTCCGTGTTGCCTTCGATCGAGATGTGGTTGTCGTCATAGATGACGATCAGGTTCCCGAGTTCCTGGTGGCCGGCCAGGCTGGCTGCTTCGGAGGTGATGCCTTCCTGCATACAACCGTCTCCGGCGAAGACCCACACACGGTGATCGAAGGGGCTGCGCCCGACCTCGGCCACCGGGTCGAACAGGCCGCGCACGTAACGTGCGTCCATTGCCATGCCAACAGCTGTCGCGTAGCCCTGTCCAAGCGGGCCGGTCGTGGTTTCGATACCCACGGTGTGGCCGTACTCGGGATGTCCGGGGGTCTTGCTGCCCCAGGTGCGGAACGCCTCCAGGTCGCTCAGTTCCAGGCCATAGCCGCTGAAGAAGAGCTGGATGTACTGCGTGAGGCTGGTGTGACCGTTGGACAGCACGAACCGGTCGCGGCCGATCCAGGACGGGTCGGCCGGGTCATGACGAAGGAAACGTTGGTAGAGCAGGTAGGCCGCCGGGGCCAGGCTCATGGCGGTGCCCGGATGCCCGTTGCCCACGTTCTGCACAGCGTCCATGGCCAAAGCCCTGGCAGTGTCCACCGCTTGTCGGTCCAGGTCGGTCCATTCGACTGTCAACTGTTCGTCCTCTCCGGGGGTTCCTCGATCCCCGAGCGTATAGGTTCGGTCGCGCCGGTGGCGTTCTGTCGCGCACCGCGTGCCGATCATCCTGCGCAGCGGTGCACCAGCTCGCCGGTTTGCCGGCACACGGTCTCAATCCGGTCCATGCCCCCTGGGAGCACTCCCATACCGAAGAAGCCGTGGATCTGGTCGTCGAAACAGGTGTGCTGGGCCTGGTTGCCGGCCTCCAGCAGGCGCTCGGCGTACGCCATGCCTTCGTCGCGCAGCGGATCGAACCCTGCCGTCCACACCGCAGCTCGGCGGCAATCCGGTCAGATCCTCGGCGAGCAGCGGTGAGACCCGCGGATCCAGCACGGTCTGCGGATCGGGCAGGTAGTGACCGCGATACCAGAGCATGTCCTCTTTGGTGAGCATGAACCCCGTGGCGAACGTGTCGATCGAGGCCGCTGTCATCCGCAGATCCGTGGCGGGGTACACCAGCGACTGTGCGATGGGGGCTGGACCTTCATCACGGCTGACCAGGCACACGGCGGCGGCAAGATTCGCTCCCGCGCTGTCACCCATCACCGCCACCGCGCCGGGTGTGACCGAGTACTCCTGCGGGTGGTTGTACACGTGCCGGAACGCGGCGAGGCAGTCCTCCAACGGGTGGGGGAAGGCGGCCTCCGGTGCTCGGCGGTAGTCGACGGACACCACCACACAGCCGGAGTGTTTGGCCAGCATCCGGCAGGACCCGTCGTGCGAGTCCAGATCTCCGACCACCCATCCGCCGCCGTGGTAGTAGACGATTGCGGGCACCCTGCCCACTGCTCGGTGACTGCGATACACCCTCACCGGGATCCGACCGTCCGGACCGGGGATCAGCCGGTCGACCGCTCGGACGCCCGCGTGCGGTCGGCATGGCCAGGCCCGTCGACCTGCGCATCTGGTTCCGGCGCTCGATGACGTCTCGACTGGACCCGGCGATGTCCACCCGCTCGAGGCTCTTCAGCAGCAAGTGGACCGACGCTGCAACCGTCCGGCCGTCGAGATGGGCCGGCGGGCCCGCGATCCGTTCGATCATCGAAGGTGGCATGGCGAGCAGGCGGCTCAGCGCGCGGTTGGCCGGGGTCATCACGTAGTCGCTCACCTGCCTATCGTGACCCAGCTACCGGCTGCAGCGGGAGTCGGCACCGGAGTTCCACGACAGCCTTCCCTACCAGCACGTTCGAGAAGATGACTTTCGCCGGATTGAAGTGGGACACCTGCCCGACGGGAAGACCGACTGTCGGGCCGAGAGTCTCAACCAGCCTCGGGAGCTCCTACGAAGGGCGTTTCACGTTGCTCTGCTGCCAAGCGGCAGTCGGGTGCCCACGCTTGCCCGCGACAGCGGCTGCCACGGTAGTCTGCAGTGGTGGCCAGCGCGAATGTCCAGATGCAACCGGTACGCTCCGGGCGGCTTCGTTCCTATGTGGCGCTGACGAAGCCCAGGATCATCGAACTACTGCTCGTGACCACCGTTCCGACTATGGTGCTCGCCGCCGGCGGACTGCCGTCGCTGTGGACGTTGCTCGCCACGTTGGTCGGTGGTGCGCTGGCGGCCGCAGGCGCCAACTCGATGAACAGCGTGTACGACCGCGACATCGACTCGGTCATGAAGCGGACCAGCAACCGACCGATGGTCACCGGTCAGATCAGCCCGGCCGCTGGATGGGCCTTCGGTAGCGCCCTCAGCGCGATCTCGGTGATCTGGCTGGCGCTGACCACCAACCTCCTGGCCGCCGGGCTGGCAGGTATCGCCATTCTGCTCTACGTGGTCGGTTACACCATGATCCTCAAGCGGCGGACCTCCCAGAACATCGTGTGGGGTGGCGCTGCCGGGTGTTTCCCGGTGCTCATCGGGTGGGCGGCCGTGACGGGGAGTCTGTCGTGGACGCCGTGGATCCTGTTCGCCGTCATATTCCTCTGGACCCCGCCGCACTACTGGCCTCTGTCTTTGCGGTTCCGCGACGACTACGACACTGCTGGGGTGCCGATGCTCCCGGTCGTCGCCGCACCACGCCGGGTCGCCGACCAGATCCTCTGGTACTCCGTGGCGACGGTCGTGGCCTCCCTGGCCCTGGTACCCGTCGCACCTATGGGCTGGATCTACAGCGTGAGCGCATTGTTGCTCGGTCTGGTGTTCATCTGGGAGGCGGTCGCGCTGCGGCAGCGCACCCGACGCGGGGAAGATCCCCGTCCCATGCGTCTGTTCCACTGGTCGATCACTTACCTGGCACTGCTGTTCCTGGTGGTGGCCATCGATCCGCTTCTGCTTGGCTGATGCTGCCGCAGATCGCGTATGTCACGCACCGCGACGAAATAAGTACGAATCCGGATATTCCGCTTGCCATCGCGGCATTCGCGAACGCGGGGATGCAGGCCACGATGGTCTCCTGGAACGACAACGATGTCCGGTGGGACGGATTCGACCTGGTTCTGGTGGGTCCCGGAGCGCTGCTATCGGGCCAGCGCCAGGAGTTCCTGAGATGGGCCCGTGGTGTGGAGGATCGAGGACAACTCGCCAACCCCGCCGTCGCACTTGCCCGCAACACGGATCTGACGTACTTGCGTGATCTGCATGGCCGCGGGATCGAGACGGTCGAGACGGTCTGGCTGGAGCCCGGGGATGCCGCAGCGGACATCGAACAGCGCCTGCGGTTGAGCGGATGGGCACGCTTCGTGGTCGCTCCGAGTGTTGTCGGCCGCGGCGATCAGCCAACAGTGACCGATAGCCCCCGCGATGCCGCGCAGGTGGCCGCTCAGTTCGCCGCACGGGGCTGCGCGGGTCTGATCCGACCCGATCTGGCGGCCTCGTATGCAATGGCGATCATGATCGTCGACGGCCGGATCTCACACGCGGTCGCTCGGGCCACCGCCACCGACCGATGGAGCCGGCGGGACGTTGACCCCGAAATCGTGGATCTCGTGGACGACATCCTTGCCGTGGCGGCCCACGGTGAGGACCTGCTCTACGCGCGAATCGACCTCGTCGCCGGTGCCGATGGGTGGCTGGTCGAACACTTCCAGGCCGCCGCACCAACGATGTTCCTGGAGGCGGATGCGCACGCGGCGGATCGACTGGCCTGGGCCATCCGCGAACGGATCACCGGAGATCTGCGGCCGAAATCTCCCGCCGGGTCAGACTGAATCGAAGCCGCCACACCGCCACCCACACCAGGCAGGCGCCGAGCAGATGCAGGGTCACCAGCACCCACGGCAGGCCCGTGAAGTATTGGACGTAGCCGATCCCCGCCTGCATCAGGGCGAAGCCGGCGACCCACCAGGCTCGACGGCGGGCGGGACCGCCCGGATCGTCGACATAGAGCAGTGCGAGCATGCCGATCAGCAGACCGATGAACAGGAGGACGACGTCCGCGTGCAGCCAACTGATCAGCCGAGGGTCGAGGTCCAATCGGACCGTGCGGGAATCGCCGGCGTGCGGCCCCGCACCGGTGACTACAGTCCCGATCACGATGACCAGGGATGTCACGGCGATCAGGGCGTTGCCCAGGTACCGCGTGACCGGTCGGGTAGCGGCGAAACCCGGCGGATCCACCGACTCGGCGGCGAACTGCACAAGTGCCGTGCACGCTGCGATGACCGCCATGGACAGCAGGAGATGGCTTGCCACCGCCATCGGATGCAGGTCGACCAGGACGGTGATCCCGCCGAGAACCGCTTGGGCGAGGGTGCCGACCAAGGGCACCGCAGCCAGGATCAGTACCCATCGACGATGAATCCCGCTTCGCCTACGCCACGCCAGAACGCCCACGAGGGACGCCAGAGCGAGGATGAGCAGAACTCCGGTCAAGGTCCGGTTACCGAACTCGACGTACTTGTGCCACGTCTCAGTCTGGGCTGAGGTGGGTGTGATGGACCCGTCCACACACTCGGGCCACGTGGGGCAACCGAGTCCTGATCCGGTGACCCGCACGACCCCGCCGGTGATCACGATGCCTACCTGGGCCACCAGATTCGCCCAGAATATCCGCCGCAACCACCTCGGAGCGTTGCCGGCGACTGGCAGACCAACCGATTCCGGAGCCGTGTCCACTGCCACACCACGAGGGTACGTCTAGGGGCTCTGGGCGAGGTCGGGGAGGTCCGTATCCGAGCGGTGGCTGGTGGAGTTTCGGAGCGCTTGATTGTCGGGGGACGGCGTCGGCTCCCCGCGTGGGTGGGGCCGACGCGCCTTCCGGTGACGGAACGACCTGTGGCGGATCGTCACCAAATACCGCAGGAGTGAGTCGGGCAACCGATTGCGGGCCTCGTGTCGCCCGCTGGTCTGCGGATATCTGCGGCCGTTGCCACTGATCCGAACGGATCACGGCTCCCAGCGGAAGAACCGGGTGGCCATTGCGGTACCCACAGCACCCCAGAGCAGCAGTACCACGAAGGACAGTCCGGCGATCGGAGGAGTGCTCATGGCCTGGACCAGGGCGCCGGTGGGCAGCCATTGTGCGAGTCCTGCCCACGGCAATGAATCCAACGGGATCGCCAGGCCCCCACCGAACATCAGCAGTAGGAAAATGGCATTGGCCACGGCGAGGTTCGCCTCAGCGCGCAAGGCTCCGGCGAGCGTCAGCGCCCACGCGGTGAAGCCCCAGACGGCGAGCAGGATCGCGATCCCGGACTGCACGACCTGTCCGAGGTCGGTGGATGACCAACCCGCAAGGACCCAGGTGAGGCCGGTGAGGATCACGATCTGCAGGGCGATGATGAGAATGCTGACGATCGTTCGTGCCGCCAGGAGACCGCGTATGCCCAGCGGCGTCAGGCCGAGCATGCACAAGACGCCGTACCGGCGGTCGAACCCCGTACTGATCGCTTGCGACGTGAAAGACGTCGCAAGAACGCCTAAGCCGACTGCAGCGACCAAGGCCTCACCGGCGGTGCGATCGCTGCCCAGCGGCGTTCGCAGAGCCAGCAGTAGCACAGCCACTGGGATCACCAGCGTGAGCAGCAGGTTCTCGCCGTTGCGCAGCACATTGCGTGTGTCGAACACCGCCTGACTGACGATCCTGCGTGCCGGCGGGGCGGACTGGCTACCGGTCCGCAGATCGAGGGTCACCACGCTGCACCACCGGTCATGTCGAGATACGCCTCTTCGAGGGTTCGGACCACCGTGACCTCCTGACTGCTGCCGTGCCCGACAGCCCACGCCTTGATGGCGCTGATCTCCGGTACGCCGACGTCCCCATTGACCCGGTAGCGCCCGGGTTCGACCTCGACCACCTCGAAGGCTGGGCCGAGCACGCGTCGCAAGGGGTCGAGATCCAGATGGCGTGCGCAGGTGAACCAGACCGGTGCATGGTCGATCAGAGCCTCGGGAGAGGCGTTGGCGATGACTTTGCCGTGGTTGATCACGGCGATCTGATCAACGCGCGTTCCCGCCTCGTCAGGCTGGTGGGTGGTCATCAGGGTGGTGATGCCTTGGTCCCGGATCTCATCGAGCAGGGTCCAGAACACTCGTCGCGCGGCAGGATCCATGCCCGTGGTGGGTTCGTCCAGGATGAGTAATCGCGGCCTACCGATCAGGGCCACCGCGAGCTTCACCCGTTGCTGTTCGCCACCGGAGAGCCGACGGTAGGGCCGGGTCAGCTGGAGCAGCCCAAGTCGTTCCATCACCGCGGCGGGAGGCAATGGGTCGGCGTAAAGGGCGGCGAAATGGCCGACGATCGCGGCAGGTGTGGCCGCCATGGGCAGACCACCGTCCTGCAGCAGGACTCCCACCGAGTGCCGCAGGGACTGATCACCGGGATCCACGCCGAGCAGCCGAGCGGACCCGGCAGTGCACCGTTGGAGTCCGAGCAGAACGCGCAGCGTCGTCGTCTTGCCGGCACCGTTCGGACCCAGCAGGACGCATGTGGTGCCCGGCTCGACGGTGAGGTCGAGACCGTCTACGGCTCGGTGAGTGCCGAAGTCGACCTCAAGGCCCTGGATGTCGACTGCGCTCACGCTGCCATCGTAGGCCGCAAGGATGGGACCGCCCAACGGTGGCGAGCGTCGACGTCTGATGGCCTAGCAGTAGGTGCACACGCCGAAAGGGCAGCGACCACGGCCCCAAGCTCGATGAGGTCGCGGCGCAACGTGCGACTCAGGGTACGTCCGCGGCTTGCTCCGCCGACTTCGCCTGGACAGTGGTTGGAGTTGTGTACAGGCGTTGGACAAACGTACAGCGGTTGGAGAAACGCGGCCCGCATATCCCTCACGGATGTACCGGTCTCCAACGCCCGTACGCAACTCCAACGGATTCCCGAGGGCGGGCGGCCTCGTCCACGAACGCGCTACAGAGGCGCCGGTCTCCCGACGCCCCTGTCTTGAGTAGAACCTCTGGGCGGTGAATGTCCAGCCTCAGGAAACGTATGCGTCCGTTTGCGCCTGTACCTGTTCGAAGAGGTCTTCCACGGCCGCGTCGCTGTACCTCGTCCAGGGCAGGCGAACCGTCGAGCGTGCTCTGCGGTCCAGCCAGAACCGTCCCGTGTCGACCTCGCTGGCCGACAACCACACCAGCGTGTCCGCACCTTGCTCTGCGGTGCGCAGGATCGGAGCGGTCAGGCGGCGGAAGCCGGGCAAGCGAATCCTGGACCCCGGGGGTGTCTGCCCAGCCGGGATGCATTGCGGCGAACATCGGCCCGAGTGGATACCGCCGCGCCCACGCCTCGTTGAGCGCGACCTGGGCACGCTTGGCCCTGGCG
Source organism: uncultured Actinomycetota bacterium (assembly GCA_963704075.1). Taxonomy (GTDB): domain Bacteria; phylum Actinomycetota; class Actinomycetes; order S36-B12; family UBA10799; genus JADKAV01. The sequence goes on along the minus strand of CAVPGV010000014.1, from coordinate 128,878 downwards.
TAGCTGTTGACGCCGTCGTACTCCGATCGGCAGTCATCTCCACGGCCGCCGGGTCGAGTTTCTGCGTGTACATGCCGCCCGAAGACACGGTGATGACCTTGCCTGCGGTGCCGATCACGGGGACCGACAGTCGGGTGAGCAGGAACGGTGCCAGGACGTGCACGGCGTACGTCTGCTCGAATCCCTGCGGCGTGGGTGTGTAGGTGTGGGTGAGGGCGCCGGCGTTGTTCACGAGGATGTCCAAGCCGCCAAGGCCGTCCGTGGCTCGCTCGAACATGGTCGCCACGGCCCCGAGATCGGCCGAGTCGGCTTCGAGGGTGAGGGGCCGCGGTCCTGCCACGGCGATCTGGGTAGCAGCAGAACGCAGGCGGGATTCGTCGCGGCCGGTGATCGCCACGATCGCCCCGGCGGCGGTCATGTCGCGGGCAGCGGCCAGGCCGATTCCGCTGGTCCCGCCGGTGAGCAGGATGCGTTTTCCGGTCAGGTCGAGGTCGCGGTCCCAATCGTTGAGGCGCGAACGTACGGCGTACCCAATACTGCTGAAGCCGCCGACGACGGTGGCTTCCAGAGCTGCATCGATGATTCGTTCGGGCCTCATGTGACGCTTCGCAACTGCACGGCCGACTCCAGCCCGGAGCGAACCCGGTCTCCGATGATCTTGAAAGCGACGCGCAGGAACGGGTCGAAGGGACGCCGGAAACCACGCAGCGCCAGGTCAGCGTCGTAGGTCACGCTGGATCCTCCCCGACGAGGGGCGACGGTGATGATGTCGTAGGAGCGGAAGTCCGGGGTGATCGCCTCGAGCACGACCCGTCCCGCGAACTCCGCCGTGGGCTCGACCGACTCGAGGATCACGTACTCCAGGGGCATGGTTCGGCCCAGGAACGACGCCTTGACCAAGTAACGCGCGCCGGTCCGGCCAGGCTCGCCGCCCAGAAGATGCGCGGACTTGACGCCGGGATCCCATTCGGCGACGGTCGCGAAGTCGGCGAGGTACGTGAAGATGTCCTGCGGCAGGGGCGGGGGACTGGACGGTGGTGCAGTAGTGGGCCATGGTTGCCTTCCTGTTCTGACTCCACCGTCGGGTATGTCCGGATTGCGCGCAACCGGAGGGCGCACGGCGTGAGACGCGACATCGAGGGCGGTGGTCCCCAGCACGAGGGCGGCGTTGTTGGGCGATTCCGCCTGGCAAACTGCCCAACAACGTCGCCCTTGATCGTCGGGGTGGCCCAACAACGTCGCCCTCGCCGGATGTTTCCCTCGGGCGGTCAGCAACGTCGGCCTCTGGGTCTTCACCTACCGGATATCGACCCCCCTCTTGCACCTGGGACGAATTACGCAACAATGGAGTTGTGAAAAGCGAGTCGACCGGTGGACGCGAGGGCGTGGCGCGCAGCCTGCTCGTCGACGGCCCCGCGACCGCGGCCGAACTGGCGCAGCGATTGAACATCACGGCTGCCGGCGTTCGCAAACATCTCGACGCCCTCGAGGAGTCCGGCGACGTGCTGGCAGGGGACCGTCCCGCTTTCGGACCGGCACGGGGTCCACGCCGGGGGCGGCCGGCCCGAATCTACTCCCTGACCGAGCGCGGGCGTGCCCGCTTCGAGCAGTCGTATGACGACCTGGCCGTCAGTGCCATGCGCTTCCTGCGGCAGGTGCAGCCCAGCGCCCTCGAGGAGTTCGCCCAGCGGCGTGCGACCGAGCTCGAGCAGCGGTACCAGCCGCACCTGGCTGGGCTCACCGATGCGCAGGAGCGGGCGCAGCGGCTGGCCGAGTTGCTCACCGCCGACGGATACGCCGCGTCGGTCGAAGAGGGGCCGACCTCGGTGATGCAGGTATGCCAGCACAATTGTCCCGTCTCCCAGGCTGCCCCGAATTCCCCCAGTTATGCGACGCCGAAGCCGCGGCGTTCGCACGTCTGCTCGGCACGAACGTCACCCGATTGGCCACGATCGCTCACGGCGACGGGGTCTGTACATGTCTGGTATCGCCGTCTGCCCCGCAGTCGGCCCATACCCCCACCGAAAGGATCTCCTCATGAGCGATGTCGACCAGTTGGCCGATCTCGGCAGTTACGAATACGGGTGGCACGACACGGACGCCGCCGGTGCGATCGCGAAGCGGGGGCTCAGCGAGGACGTGGTGCGCGAGATCTCGGCGCTGAAGAACGAGCCCGAATGGATGCTCGAGATGCGGCTCAAGGGGCTGCGTCTGTTCGAGAAGAAGCCGATGCCCACGTGGGGTGCCGACCTGTCAACCATCAACTTCGACTCGATCAAGTACTTCGTGCGCTCCACGGAGAAGCAGGCGACGTCCTGGGACGAACTTCCCTCGGACATCAAGAACACCTACGACCGACTGGGCATACCGGAAGCGGAGAAGCAGCGCCTGATCGCCGGCGTCGCCGCGCAGTACGAGAGTGAAGTCGTCTACCACAAGATCCGCGAGGACCTTGAGGAGCAGGGCGTGCTGTTCCTGGACACCGACACCGCCCTCCGGGAGCACGAGGATCTGTTCCGGGAGTACTTCGCGACAGTGATCCCCGCCGGAGACAACAAGTTCTCGGCGTTGAACACGGCCGTGTGGTCCGGCGGATCGTTCATCTACGTGCCCAAGGGCGTGCATGTCGAGATTCCGCTGCAGGCGTACTTCCGTATCAACACCGAGAACATGGGCCAGTTCGAGCGGACACTGATCATCGTCGACGAGGGAGCGTACGTGCACTACGTCGAGGGCTGCACCGCTCCGATCTACTCCACCGACTCGTTGCACTCCGCAGTCGTCGAGATCATCGTGAAGAAGGACGCGCGGTGCCGGTACACGACGATTCAGAACTGGTCGACGAACGTGTACAACCTGGTGACCAAGCGGGCGATCGCCCAGCAGGGCGCGACCATGGAGTGGATCGACGGCAACCTCGGTTCCAAGGTCACGATGAAGTACCCGGCCGTGTGGCTGATGGGTGAGCACGCGAAGGGTGAAACCCTGTCGGTCGCCTTCGCCGGGGAGGACCAGCACCAGGACGCGGGCGCCAAGATGGTGCATGCGGCGCCGAACACTTCCTCGAGCATCGTGTCGAAGTCGGTGGCCCGGGGCGGCGGACGCACCTCGTACCGCGGCCTCATCCAGGTCAACCCGGGAGCAACGGGGTCGAAGTCAACCGTGCGCTGCGACGCCTTGCTGGTCGACGACATCAGCCGCTCGGACACCTACCCGTACAACGACATCCGCGAGGACGACGTGTCGATGGGTCACGAAGCCACGGTCTCCAAGATCGGTGAGGACCAGCTGTTCTACCTGATGTCGCGCGGCATGACCGAAGAGGAAGCCATGGCCATGATCGTGCGGGGCTTCATCGAGCCGATCGCCCGCGAACTGCCGATGGAGTACGCGCTGGAACTCAACCGGCTGATCGAACTTCAGATGGAAGGAGCCGTCGGCTGATGGGTCAGGTTTCGATGTCGAACGCGCGTAGCTATGACCTCGCGGAGTTCCCCCCACCCAGCGGCCGTGAAGAGGTGTGGCGGTTCGCCCCGCGGGCAGCGCTCAAGCCCCTGCTGGAGGACGCCCCCTCCGACGGGCGGCTGCGGTGGGAGACGACCCTGTCCGAAGGGGTGACACTCACGAAGATCACCGCGGAGCAGGCGCGCGAACGCGCGGCCAGTGCGCCGGTGGACCGCATCTCAGCGTTGGCGGCCAAGCACGCCGACGGCGCCATGCTGCTGGACGTCCCGGCGGATTCCTCGCACCCGGAGCCGATCGTGCTCGACCTCGTCGGAGTCGGGCGCGAACCCGTCACGTGGGGTCAGGTGCTCATCGAGGTGGGTGCGGGGGCGAAGGCGACCGTGGTGCTGCGATTCTCCGGTTCGGCGCAGTACGCGGGCAACGTCTCGGTGGTCGTCGGTGACAACGCCAGTCTGGAGCTGGTCAGTGTGCAGAACTGGAGCGACGACTCCGTGCATGCCGGTCATTTCGCCACCCGGATCGGCCGCGACGCCCGCCTGCGCAGCGTCCTGGTCACCCTCGGCGGCGAGGCCGTGCGCCTGGTCCAGACGGTCGACTACGACGGACCCGGCGGCGACGCCGACGTGCGAGGACTCTTCTTCGCCGACGCCGGTCAGCGTTTCGAGCACCGATCGTTCGTCAACCACGCGCAGCCCCATTGCCGCAGCAACGTGGTGTTCAAGGGTGCCTTGCAGGGCGAAGGGGCACGCAGCGTGTGGGTGGGCGATGTACTGATCCAGGCCAACGCCGTGGGCACACAGACCTACGAGATCAACCGGAACCTGTTGCTCGACGACGGCCCCCGGGCCGATTCGGTGCCGAACCTCGAGATCCTCACCGGGGACGTCGCCGGTGCCGGGCACGCCAGCGCAACGGGCCGGTTCGACGAGGAACAGGTGTTCTATCTGAGGTCGCGCGGCATCACGGAGGAGGAGGCCCGCCGCCTGGTGGTGCTCGGCTTCTTCGCCGACGTGCTGGACGGCATCGACGTGCCCATGATCCGGGCCGAGGTGATGCGTGCCGTGGAGGCCGAACTCGGCTACCGGCGCGAGGTGCCGTGATGGGTGACGTCTCTGTGCGCCTGGCCGATTTGCGCGACCGTCAGCCCCGCCGGGTGGTGATCGACGGTGTCCACGTGGCTCTGGTACGCGTCGGTGACGAGGTGTTCGCCGTCAACGACGTGTGTTCCCACGCCGAGGTTTCCCTGTCCGAGGGCGAGGTGTCGGACTGCACCATCGAGTGCTGGCTGCACGGATCCCGGTTCGACCTGCGAACCGGCGAGCCGTCCGGGCCACCGGCATTCGAATCCATAGCTACATATCCCGTTCAGATTGAAGGCCAAGGTGACGAAGCCGTCGTGCTCGTCGCCGTTCCCGAGGAGGCACGATGACCGAGTTGAAGATCCACGAGCTGCATGTCGAGGTTGAGTCCGATGGTGGACCGAAGGAGATCCTGCGGGGGGTGAACCTCACTGTTGCCAGTGGCCAGACGCACGCCATCATGGGCCCGAACGGCTCGGGCAAGTCGACACTGGCCTACGCGCTGGCAGGGCATCCCGCGTACCGGATCACCGGTGGCTCGGTCACCATGGACGGCGAGGACGTGCTGGACATGAGTGTCGACGAACGCGCCCGGGCCGGACTCTTCCTCGCGATGCAGTACCCGGTCGAGGTGCCCGGCGTGTCCGTGTCGAACTTCTTGCGCAGTTCGGTGACCGCGGTCCGGGGCGAGGCCCCGCCGCTGCGCACCTGGCTCAAGGAGATGCGCGCTGCAATGGCCGACCTGAATGTGGACCCTTCTTTCGCCGAGCGCAGTGTGAATGAGGGCTTCTCCGGTGGCGAGCGCAAACGCCACGAGATCCTCCAGCTGGGACTGCTCAAGCCGAAGTTCGCGGTGCTCGACGAGACCGACTCCGGGCTCGACGTCGACGCCCTGAAGGTGGTTTCCGAGGGCGTGAACCGGGTACGTGCCGGCGGAGAGGTCGGAGTCGTGCTGATCACCCACACCACACGTCTGCTGCGCCAGATCCCGGTGGAGTTCGTCCACGTGATGTGGCAAGGCAGGATCGTGGCCGAAGGCGGCCCCGAACTGGCCGACGAGATCGAGGCGAGTGGCTACGAGCAGTTCATCGGAGCGGGTGTCGCAGGATGACTCTGCTGGACGTCGACACGCTGCGCAAGGATTTCCCGATCCTTGAACGCAGCGTGCGCGGCGACCGGCGACTTGTGTACCTGGATTCGGGGGCGACGTCGCAGAAGCCGTACGCCGTCCTCAACGCTGAGCGCGACTTCTACGAACTGCACAATGCCGCGGTCCACCGGGGCAACCATCAACTGGCCGAGGAAGCCACGGATGCGTACGAGCAGGCCCGCGCCACGGTGGCCGCATTCATCGGCGCGGCGGCCGATGAGATCGTCTTCACGCGCAACGCGACTGAGGCGCTGAACCTCGTCGCGTACGCGTTCACCAACGCCACGCTCGACGGTGGGCCCGCCCGCTTCGTCCTGCGACCCGGCGACGAGATTCTCATCTCGGAGATGGAACACCACGCGAACCTGGTGCCCTGGCAGCAGGTCGCCAAGCGCACGGGCGCCACCCTGCGATGGTTCGGGGTCACCGATGACGGACGCCTCGATCTCGATCCGGACCTCATCACCGAACGGACCCGGATCGTCGCCGTCACGCATCAGTCGAACGTGCTTGGAACGATCAACCCCATCGCACGCATCGCACGGATGGCGCACGCGGTCGGCGCGATCATGATCGTGGATGCGTGCCAGTCCGTCCCGCACATGACGGTGGACGTGAGCGAACTCGATGCGGATTTTGTCGCCTTCAGCGGGCACAAGATGCTCGGACCCACCGGAATCGGATGTCTGTGGGGTCGCGCCGAGTTGCTCGCGGAGATGCCGCCGATGCTCACCGGAGGTTCGATGATCGAGCAGGTCTTCATGGACCGTTCGACGTTCGCCCCGCCTCCGCAGCGCTTCGAGGCCGGTGTACCCAACATCGCCCAGGCGGTAGGTCTGGATGCGGCCTGCCGATACCTGGATTCGGTCGGTCTGCAGACCATCCACGACCACGAGGTGCGCCTGACGGGCCTCGCGGTCGAGGGGCTCAGTGACATCCCGGGCATCCGCATCATCGGGCCGACGGACCTGGTGGATCGCGGAGCAGCGGTTTCGTTCGTGGCCGACGGCGTGCATCCACACGACCTGGGGCAGGTGCTGGACGACTCCGGTGTGGCCGTGCGGGTGGGACACCACTGCGCCTGGCCGCTGCACCGGCGGTACGGCATTCCCGCGACGACGCGTGCGTCGTTCTACCTGTACAACGACGAGGATGACGTGGCCGCGCTACTGGCGGGAACCCGTCGGGCTCTGGAGTTCTTCGCATGAATCTGGAAACGCTGTACCAGGAGATCATCCTGGATCACTACCGAAACCCCCGCGGCAAGGGCCTGCGCGAACCCTTCGAAGCCGAGGTTCACCATGTGAACCCGAGTTGCGGCGACGAGATCACCTTGCGCGTCGAGGTGGACGGACGGTGTCGTGCAGGACATCTCGTACGACGCCACCGGGTGCTCCATCTCGCAGGCCTCCACCTCGGTGATGTACGAACAGCTCGTCGGGCAGCCGCTGGAACAGGTGTGGCCGGTCGTCGAGGAGTTCGTGCACCTTGATCGAGGGTCGCGGCAAGGTCGAGCCGAACGAGGACGTGCTCGGGGACGGCATCGCATTTGCCGGAGTGGCTGCCTTTCCGGCACGCGTGAAGTGCGCGCTGCTGGGCTGGATGGCTTTCAAGGACGCAACGCTGCAAGCACTGGGAAAGGACTTCACATGAGTGTCACCGAAGAGGAACTCACCGAGCGGATGCGCGACGTCGTCGATCCGGAACTCGGGATCAACGTGGTCGACCTGGGTCTGGTGTACGGCGTGCACGTGGACTCCGACGAGATCGCAACCATCGACATGACGTTGACGTCGGCTGCCTGCCCGCTGACCGACGAGATCGAGGACCAGACCCGCGTCGCGCTGTCGGACGTCGTGAAGGATTTCCGGATCAACTGGGTCTGGATGCCGCCGTGGGGTCCCGACAAGATCACCGACGAAGGCCGGGAAATGCTGCGAGCGCTGGGCTTCAACGTTTGAGTCTTGACTGACTTTGGTCAGATCCGGTCATTGGGTGGCGCGTTGCGTCCAAAGTCGTTCGCGGCGATCCCGCGCGTGCAAATATCTCGAACGTTGAATCAACAGATATTTGCACGCTTCAGGTCACGACCTGGTTGGCGAACGTGTCGCTCTTGTGCGGGTCGTCGAACCTCGTCTGTCTCCTGCTCGTCGGGAGGTGGCGTAGTCGCGCACGGTCGGTTCCGGCCCGCGAAGGGCGCTGGCCGCGGTGCGTTTCAGGTTTGCCACAGTGGAGGGTGTGATCCAAGCCTCTGACATTGAGTTGCGCGCTGGCGCCCGATTGCTGTTGGAGGGCGCGAACCTCAGAGTCGGACCTGGCGATCGGGTCGGTCTGGTGGGTCGCAACGGAGCGGGCAAGACCACCCTCATGAAGGTGCTGGCCGGGCTGACGCAACCCGCAGCGGGCCGGGTGACCCGCGCCGAGGTCGAGTACCTGCCGCAGGATCCAGCCGCTGCCGACGCCGAGCAGACGGCCATGGTGCGCATCATGAGTGCTCGCGGACTCCACGAGGCGGTCTCCCGGATGCAGCGTCACGCCCGCGGCATGGAGGACCCGGACAAGCGTGACCAGGCCATGCGTCGGTATGCGAACGCAGAAGCCGAATTCCTTGCGCAGGGGGGCTACGCCGCCGAGGCCGAGGCACTGGCCGTGGCCGACGGATTGGGTCTGACGCACGAGCAACTGTCCCGTCCGCTCGGCACGCTTTCTGGAGGTCAGCGGCGTCGGGTCGAACTGGCGCGGATCCTGTTCTCCAGTGGAGGGGTTCTCCTGCTGGACGAGCCGACGAACCACCTCGATGCGGATTCGATCGCCTGGCTGCGCGGCTTCCTACGCACGTACAGCGAGGGTCTTGTGGTGATCTCCCACGACGTGGACCTCGTGCGCGACGTGGTCACGAAGGTCGCACACCTCGACGCGGTCCGTTGCACTCTCGACGTCTACAACATGGGATGGGACGCGTATCAGCAGCAGGTGGAGGTGGATGCCCGGCGCCGCCGCCGCGAGCAGACCAACGCGACCAAACAAGCCGATGCCCTGCGCGGGCAGGCCGAACGCATGCGCGCGAAGGCGACCAAGGCCCGGCAGGCTCAGACGATGCTGCGTCGCGCGGATGCCCTGGTGGCCGGTCTGGAACCGCAGCGGCGCCAGGAGCGGACCGCTGCTCTGCGTTTTCCGCAACCGCTGCCCTGTGGGCGAGTTCCGCTGGCGGCCGAGGGCTTGTCGAAGTCCTACGGGTCACAGGAGATCTTCATGGATGTGGATCTGGCCATCGACCGCGGCGCACGGGTCGTTGTCCTCGGACTCAACGGTGCGGGCAAGACAACTTTGCTGCGCATGCTGGCCGGCGAGCTGGAGTCCGACACCGGACACGTGGTCCGGGGCCATGGACTGGTGACCGGGTACTACGCGCAGGAACACGAGACCCTGGACAGGGAGCGCAGCGTGTTGGAGAACCTGGCGACACAAGCGCCTGGTCTGACCGACACGGAAGCCCGATCGGTGCTCGGCAGGTTCTTGTTCAGCGGCGACACCGTCTTCCAGCCGGCCGGAACGCTCAGCGGCGGTGAGAAGACCCGTCTGGCACTTGCCTGCCTGGTGGTTTCCGGTGCCAACGTGCTGCTTCTCGACGAACCGACGAACAACCTCGACCCCGCCTCCCGCGAGGAGATCCTCGGCGCCTTGCAGGAGTACGAGGGCGCGGTGGTGCTGGTGACCCACGATCCGGGTGCGGTCACCGCCCTTGAGCCGGAACGTGTATTACTTCTTCCGGACGGGGCAGAGGACATGTGGGACGAGCAGTACTTGGACTTGGTGTCGCTCGCCTAACAATGCGAGACGTAGCGTACGTTAAACAGATAGATCGTGAGAGGAGTTGCCGCATGGCGACGTTGCAGAAGGAGAAGGGGCGCAGGATCACCGGCGGGGAGCGCGAGGAACTCACCTCCGAATTGAAGAAGCGCTACGGTCAGGGGGCCAGCATCCGCGAACTCGCTGCGGAGACCGGCCGCTCCTACGGTTTCATTCACCGCGTGCTCGTGGAATCGGACGTCACCCTGCGTGGACGTGGTGGGCCGGGCCGGGCCAAGAAGGACTGACCGTCGGGTCCGGCGGCCTGGAGTCAGATTTCCTGCGAGTCGAGATCTCGCCTGATCATCTATGTGAACGACCGCCCGGGAATCTTTCGCCCCGCCGACGGGTTGGGCGATGTGGGTGGTTGACGTGACTGCCCAGGGTTGGGGCAGGTATGTCAATGATGCGCACGCATTTCGCGATGCGTTCGTTCTCCCGTGACGAGTCGGTCAAGCAGCACAAACTCGCACCCGGGACTGTCCGGCGCATTCTCGGATACGCGCGCAACTACCGACCACTGATCATCGGGTTCCTCATACTCCTGGTCGTGGATTCTCTGCTGGTCGTGGCGCAGCCGCTGCTCTTCCGTCGGATCATCGACGACGGCATCACCCCCGGCAACGCTGCGGTGGTCACGATCTCGGCCTTGATGGTCGCCGGATTGGCGGTGATCGACGCTCTGGTGGGGCTGGTCAGTCGGTGGCAGTCCGCACGCATCGGGGAGGGCTTGATCTACGACCTGCGCTCGGAGGTCTACGCGCACGTCCAGCGTCAGCCGATCGCCTTCTTCACGCGCACCCAGACCGGAGCGCTGGTCTCCCGGTTGAACAACGATGTGATCGGTGCCCAGCAGGCGTTCACCTCGACGTTGTCCGGTGTCCTGGGCAATCTCATCAGTCTGGTCGTGGTGCTCATCACGATGTTCGCGCTGTCCTGGCAGGTGACACTGGCCTCGCTGGTCCTGGTGCCCTTGTTCATCCTTCCCGCGAAATGGATGGGCCGGCGCTTGGCCGGACTCACACGGCAGCAGATGCAGATGAACTCCGACATGAGCACGCAGATGACCGAACGGTTCAACGTCGGGGGAGCGCTTCTGACCAAGCTCTTCGGACGTCCCGAGCAAGAAGATGCCGAGTTCTCCGGCCGGGCCGCGAGGGTGCGCGACATCGGCGTCTCCATCGCGATGGCCAACCGCTACTTCTTCACCGCGCTCACATTGGTCGCGGCGCTGGCCACCGCGCTGGTCTACGGGCTGGGTGGCAACTTGGTGATAACCGGAGCGCTCACGCTGGGCACGCTGTTGGCCCTGACCGGTTTGCTGGCGCAGTTGTACGGGCCCTTGACCGCACTGAGCAACGTCCGGGTGGACGTCATGACCGCGTTGGTCAGTTTCGAGCGGGTCTTCGAAGTGCTGGATCTGCCACCGCTGATCAAACAGAGTGAGCAGCCGGTGGATCTGCCACCCGGCCCGGTCAGCGTCCGCTTCCGTGACGTGGACTTCCACTATCCCGCTCCCGCTGAGGTGTCGTTGGCCTCGTTGGAGTCGGTGGCGGTGGAAGAGGCGCGCAGCAGCGATCAGATCCTGCACGGTGTGGACTTCGAAATCCCGGCAGGTGGTCTGGTTGCCCTGGTGGGGCCGAGCGGGGCGGGCAAGACCACGATCACGGCGCTGGTGGCGCGACTCTACGACGTGGACTCCGGAGCCGTTCTGCTCAACGACGTGGATGTGCGAGACGTCTCGCTGGACTCGCTGCGGCGCACCGTCGGCTACGTGACCCAGGACGCTCACATGTTCCACGACACGATCCTGGCCAACCTGCGGTACGCGGACCCGGATGCGAGCGAGCAGCAGATCTGGGCCGCCTGTGAGGACGCCCAGATCGCGGGTCTGCTGCGTACCCTGCCCGACGGGCTCAACACGGTGGTGGGGGATCGCGGCTACCGGTTGTCCGGCGGCGAGAAGCAACGACTGGCGATCGCACGTCTGCTGCTGAAACGACCCGGTGTGGTCGTCCTCGACGAGGCGACCGCTCACTTGGACAGCGAGAACGAGCGAGCAGTCCAGGTGGCACTGTCGGCCGCGCTCACTGGGCGCACGTCACTGGTCATTGCCCATCGGCTGTCCACCGTGCGCGATGCGGACCTCATTCTGGTCGTCGAGAACGGACGTATCGCCGAGCGCGGCCGGCACGACGAACTACTGGCGCGTGGGGGGCTGTATGCACGCCACTACGAGCAGTTCAGTCTCAGCGCCTCCGAGTGATTTCCGCGGAGCTCGCAAACATCGTCGGGTGACCGTGTGTGGGGAGTGTCAGTCCGGATCGGCTCCCGGGATGATCGCGACAAGGCGCATCACCGAGCCCGCGGCATCTGACCGATCTCCCGATTCGTGGTTCGACCGCTTCGGCCGCACACGGTCAACGGTCGCCCTGGTCACGCTCCGGTCCGCGATCGGCGTCCGACCAGCCATGACCGGGTCGCTGGCATCTCGCGACCTCGCGGATCCCTCCCGGGCCGGGACCGTTGGCGCCGCAGTTGAGAAAGCAGGCCTACAACGCCCGCAACGCCCCGCCGTCGATCGCGACCAACGACCCCGTGATGTAGGCCGCCGACGGCGACAAGAGGAAGGCCGCCAGACGTCCGAACTCCTCCGGCTGTCCGTAGCGACGCAGAGGAATCGTCGCCTCCCGACGGCGGCGCACCGCATCGGGATTGCCCTGCCTCGCGTCCTGGGCGAAGGTGTTGTCGGTGGCGATCCGCCCGGGGAGAATCCCGTTGACCCGAACTCCCTGCGGTCCGAGTTCGTCGGCGAGGTCCTTGACCAGCATGGCCAGACCGGGTCGTAGGCCGTTGGACAACGTCAGGCCGGGGATCGGCGATCGGGCGGAGGACGACAGCACGAACGCGATGCTGCAGCCCGCACCGAACGGCTCCTGGTCGGCCGTGGTCGCCGACGCGGTCGCCCGGGCGATTCGCAGGCCCCCGAGAAACACCGTTTCGAACGCATCGCGCCACGCGGACTCGGATGCGTTCATAGGGGTTGCCGGTGGCGGACTGCCTGCGCTGATCAGAGCGCCGTCCAGCCTGCCGAACCGCGCCAACGCCGTGGCGACCGCCATCTCCGAGGTGGTCTCCCCGCGAAGGTCGGCGGCGATGCCCACGGCGTTCCCGGGGCCGAGTCCCTCCACCGCGGTGTCGAGCACCGCTTGGTCGCGAGCCACGAGGACCACGTTGGCGCCTTCAGCCACCAGTTGGGCGGCAGTGGCGAAGCCGAGCCCCCGTGATGCCCCCGTGACGACCAGACAACGCCCGCGCAGACCTAGATCCATGCCCCCATGCTGCCTCAGCGCGGCCCGGTTAGTGCATCAGCGGGTTGCCGCGACTCCTTCACCTCGCGGCGCAACAGGATGACGTATCCGATGGGTAGCAGCATTCCGAAGATCAACCACTGCCCGGCGTACCCGAGGTGAGGGCCCAGTCCAGGACCCTTGACCGGGATGGGATCGAGGGTGTCCACCGGCTGCGAGGACGTCGCCTGCAGGTACGCCTGATAGCAGGTGGGCTCCGGGCACAGGGTCTGGGTGTTGAGCGAGGTCGCCTCACCGTTGCTCAACACCCCGGCGCCACGCTTGGGCTCCGAGGGTTGCAGGACTCCGGTCACCGTGACCGGGCCGGCCGGGGGAGGTGGTGCCGTCGCGGCCGTCGCATTGTCCCGGGTCGCTTCCAGCCATCCGCGCAGAACCAGGATCTGCGAGCCGTCGGCCACGCGCAACGGCGTCACCACCCACAAGCCGGGCGTCTCGTCGAGTGGTCGATTCCGAATGAGGACCGATTGCTGGTCGTACTGCCCGGTGACCGCCACCGACGTGAACCGTTGATCGTCCGGCAGTTGCTCGGCGGGGGCCAGCACCGAGCTCAGGGGCACGGCCGCGGTCTCTTGTGCCGCCGCCACCCGCTGCTCCTGTGCAGAACGGCGCTCATGCCGCTCGTACTGCCAGTTGGCGGCCACGACACACAGCCCCATCAGGAATGGCAGCGCCACGAGCATGGCCAACCACTTGGGCTGGCGCAAGACACGCATCACGTCGGACAAGGTGTCACTCGTCCTCGAGGCGGAAACCGATCTTCATAGTGACCTGGTAGTGGTTGACCCCGCCCTCCCGTATGTAGCCACGGATGTCAGTCACCTCGAACCAGTCGATGTGGCGCAGGGTCTGCGCGGCACGCTCGATTCCGTTTCGGATCGCCTGATCCACGCTGTCCGGGGACGTGCCCACGATCTCGCTCAGCCGGTAGGTCCTGTTGCTCATCTTGCACTCCCTGTGGTGGTGCTATGCGCGGTCCGCTCACTGCAGTCCCCGCAGTTGATCGGCGATGTAGACACCACCACCGTAAGGCAGGTCGCTGGGTACGACCTTGCCCACCCGCACGGATTCCACACAGAGGTTCGAATCGGTCGAACTGGTCGACATGCCGCGACCGAGAAGTGCCGTGAATGCGGTCACGGCACTGGCGACCAGGACGATCTGACCGATCAGCATCGTGCCTGCCACTAGGGCGTAGTCCAGGCCGCCGAGCTCCTGCACCACCCAAACCACGAGGTGGGTCGCAGGCATGAGGTGGCCGTCGTGGTTGTTCAAGAGCAGAGCCGTGGTGAGCCCGAGTCGGGCGGCCTGCGCCTGCAGGATGAAGTCGTCCCGGTACAGCCAGCCGCCGGCCATCACGGTGCCCCACAGGGCCATGTGCGCCGCGATCACGGCCGAAACCCACGTCCCGAAGCTGATAGCACGGCGTTGCGTCGGCGGTGGGCGTTCCAACGTGCTGGTCATCGTCCCCCCGGGCGTTGGCGGGTGTGCCGCAGCGAGACTACCGTGGAAGAGTGGCACGGTCGAAGGACATCATCCCCATCACGGGAGCCCAGGTCCCGCTCAGCGAGGACCAGCGGCAGCGTACCCGTCGATACCTGATCTCGATGGCCATTCGCACGATCTGCTTCGTCGGAGCCATCATCGCCACCGGTTGGCTGCGCTGGGCGCTGGTCGCGGGTGCCGTGTTCCTGCCGTACATCGCCGTCGTGATGGCGAACGCCGGTCGTGATCGGTCGGCGCAACCCACGCCGACGATCATCCTCAACGACCAACGTCAGATCGGTGCCCGCAAGAGCGACTGAGGCCATTCCTGTCCACAGGGAATCATCGCGCGTCGCTGGCACTGCTGAGATTGAAGCCATCGATCAGAAGTGCCGGCATGGAGGTGCGTGTGAACCAGTCGGCCCATTCGCGCGGCAGGCACGGCGAACTGAGGCTCGCGTCGCGGATCCGGGCCAGCAGGTCGGTGACCGAGACGTTGAACCGGAAGTTCGGCAGGCCGGCCACGACGTGACCGTGCCGCACGCGGTAGACGCCGTCCCGGGTCAACCCCGTGAGCAACAGGTTCTGGGGGTCGACCTCGCGGATGTACCACAGGCAAGTGATCAACACGGCATCGTCGGTCCGGGCGATGAGATCGTCCAGACCGCCGTGACCGTCCGCGTCGTCAAGGATCAGGTTGTCGGCGAGGTACGCCGTGGGAAGTCCGAATCGCTGGGACGTGGCCCGGCTGGCTCGCAGATTCACCAGTTGCCCGTCGTCGATCAGATCGCACTGCGTCAGCGACATCCCGTTGTCGAAGATGGACAACACACTCGAGTTCGCCTCGGTGCAGACGTGCGATGACGTGGACAGACCCTCGTAGCGAGGATTGGCGAACAAGCGCAGTGACCGCTCGGTGAGGCGCTCACCCAGACGGGTCCCGCCGCCGGGCTTTGCGAAGACACTGTGACCCTCCATCGCATCGCGGGCGCCCGCCGACCAGGACAGGTAGATGAGTAGATCCGCTACCGCCGCCGGCGTGAGGATCACGGGGTGACGTCCGGGAGCCAGTTCGGCTCGTTCCTCCTGCAGGGCGAGTTGCTGCGTCTGTTGGCGCGTCACGGCGTCCAAATCGACGGCGAGGGTGTTGCTGCCCCACCAGGTGGATGCGGCGTCGGTGCGGGCCGATGCCTCGAGCCGCACCGCATCCTGCACGTGGCGGGTCCGGGTGCCGCTCGTGGTGCCCAGATAGGTGGTCGTGGTGTCGAGTTCGGCGTAGCCGAACTGCCCATGCGGCTGGTCCAGCAATGTGCCGACCGCTCGCATCATGGTCGAGGTCTGTCCGGGATCGACTTCAGCGGATTCCTGCTCGAACCCAGGATCTTCCTGCCCTTTCCACAAAGGGGCCGCATCTGTCGGCTGGGCAGTGTGAGCGGCGCGCTGGGCCTCACCGACCAGGTCCGTGGCGGCTTCAGGGCCGAACGCCTGGCCGGCGGCGATACCCACCCGGTCCGGATTCGCGGAGTCGATCGCGATGACCGTCATGGTGCTCGTGAACGAATCCCCGTTCGTGGTCAAGGCGGAGTTTGCCCAGCGCAGGTTCTGGGAGTGACCGGCGCGCAGGATCACACACCCCCCGTCCAGCGTCTGAAGTGCGGATTCCACGATCTCCGAGGGCTTCATCGCCCTGCCTCCTGACCGGTGTTGAGAATGTTGACGCCCGTGAACACGGCGCTGGGGCAGCCGTGGGAGACCGCTGCAACCTGCCCGGGTTGCCCTTTGCCGCAGTTCAGGGCGCCCCCCAATCGGTAGGTGGTCGGCCCGCCCAGGGCGGACAGCGATGCCCAGAAGTCCAGGGTGTTGGACTGGTAGGCCACATCGCGCAGTTGCCCGGCGAGGCGTCCGGCGCGGATGCGGTAGAAGCGCTGTCCGGTGAACTGGAAGTTGAAGCGCTGCATGTCGATGGACCACGACTTGTCGCCGACGACATAGATGCCGTCCTCCACCCCGGCGATCAGGGCGTCGGTGGTCGGTCCGTCCGGATCGGGCTGCAGGCTCACGTTCGGCATGCGTTGGATGGGCACGTGTTCGGCGCTGTCCGCGTAGGCGCACCCGTTCGATCGGTTGCCCGGTCCGGCCATCTGGCGGTCGAGTTGGTACCCCACGAGCACACCGTCGCGAACCAGATCCCACTGCTGTGCGGCCACCCCCTCGTCGTCCCATCCGACGGTGGACAGCCCGTGGGGCACCGTGCGGTCCGCAGTGACGTTCATCAGCGGGCTGCCGTAGCGCAACGTCCCCACCTGCTCCGGGGTGGCGAACGAGGTGCCCGCGTAGTTGGCCTCGTACCCCAGCGCCCGGTCCTTCTCAGTGGCGTGCCCCACAGATTCATGGATGGTGAGCCACAGATTGGTCGGGTCGATGACCAGGTCGTAGCAGCCCGGCTCCACGCCGGGGGCGGAGGTCTTCTCGGCGAGCAAGGTGGGCAGAGAGGACAGCTCGTCGTCGCGATCCCATTGCGACGAGCAGCACTCCCAGCCCTTGCCGATCGGCGGGGCGGTGCTGGACATGTCGTCGAAGCCGGTGTCGGTGAGCCGGACCGCTGTGTACACCGGCTGGATGCGCGCCCGTTGTTGCCACACCCGGGTCCCCGCCAGATCGGCGAGGAAAGTGGTCTCCAGGGCACATTCGAGAGAGGCGCTTGAGTGGTCGACGCCCGGCGCGAACAAGTCACATTTCTGGCGCAGGAGCCCCACCATCTCGTCCATCGGTATCGAGAAGGGGTCCGTTTCGTAGCCCGAGATGTGGATACCCGTTGCCTGCGGTTCGTCCGCCAGGGTCACCTCGGATCCTCCGAGCTGAGAGCAGCGCACCGCCAGGTCACACGCCCGCCGGGCCGCGTCCCGGACCGCATCGCGGTCCAGTCGGCTGGTCGAGGCGAAACCCCACGCGCCCCCGACCACTACCCGTATCCCGACCCCGAGATCCCGGTGATCAACTGCAGTCTCCAGTTCGAGGTCGCGCAGGTGCACCACCCGGGACCGGACCTGATGCAGGCGGACGGCGGCGTACGAGGCGCCCGCGCGACGGCACTGGGACAGGGCCACGTCCTCGATGGCGCTGACATCCAGCGTTGTGATGTGCGGGTCGAGACGGGCGTACGCGGAAGCATCGGTGGTCACACACCGCATTCTGCCCGGTGGGCATGACACGCTGGATGTCGTGACGGTGATTCTCGACATCCGGGTCCTCGCCGGACCCAACCCGGATGTCTCCGGACCGGCAGTCCGCCTGTCCCTGGCTGCGGCATGGGAAACACGCCAGGAGATCTGCGACATCGTGGCCCAGGAGGCGGGGGCGGTCGGAATGGAGTTCTCCGCCGACAACCTGGTCGTGCGACCAACGGATGAGGGCTACGTCGTGGCCTGGCCCGTGTCAGATCGCGGTCTGGCGCGGGCGCATCTGGAGGCAGTGCGGGCGGCGATCTACGACGCCCCCCGTCCGGCGTACAGCACCGGGGCCCCCCAGCCTTTCGATCTGTTGGACCCGGCGGTGCCCTGCGTGGCCGTCAGCGGTACCAACGGAAAGACGACCACCACCCGGATCATCGCCCATTGTGCGCGTACGGCGGGGATGTCCACCGCCTGGTCCAGCACTGACGGCGTCTTCCGCGATGGTGACCTTGTCGAGGCCGGCGACTTCAGTGGACCCGCCGGCGCACGCCGCGTGCTCGCCGAACCCGGGGTGGAGTTTGCCGTTCTCGAAACCGCCAGGGGCGGACTGCTGCTGCGTGGCATGAGTGTTCGCCGGGTCGATGTCGCCGTGGTCACCAACGTGGCCGCCGATCACCTGGGGAGTCACGGCATCAACACCGTCGAGCAGTTGGCGATGGTGAAGGCCACCGTTGTAAGGGTTGTGGAAGCTGACGGATGGGCGGTGCTGAACGCCGACGACCCGCTGGTCAGGCACATGGCCCAGCAGACGCAGGCGCGGCTGTGGTTCTTCGGTCTCTACGCCGATCCAGGGGGAGAGCGCTATACGACGCTGCGCGAGGGGCGGGTGGTAGTCCTAGGGGATCTGGACGAGGATCTGGGCGCGGTGGCGGACATGCCCGTCACGATTGGGGGACACGCTCGCTTCAATGTCGACAACGTCCTGGCGGCCGCATCCGCCGCGCTGGCCGCGGGAATCCCGGTGCAGCATGTGCGTGACGCCCTGAGGACATTCCGTCCGGATCGCCAACTTTCCTCCGGACGCTTCAACTGCTGGGCGGTGAACGGGCGTCTCGTGATCCTGGACATGGCGCACAACACCGAGAGTCTTCGAGAACTCCTCACGACCGCCAGGGTGCTGGCCGGCGGGGGTGAACTGCGGGTGGCCTTCGGCACTGCGGGCGACCGCGATGATGAGGTCCTGCAAGGCATGGGATTCACCGCGGTGGACCTTGCCGACGAGGCGTTCCCGCTGGACAAGCCCGGGTATTTGCGGGACCGGACGGCTGAGGAGATGCGCGCACAATTCACCGCGGGCATGCTCGTGGCGGGCGCCCAATCGGCGCTGTGTTTCGACAGCGAGCAGCAGGCGCTGGTCGGTCTGCTGGACAGAAGTGCTCCGGGTGATGTGCTCGTGATCACCGTGGCCGAGCAACTTCAGGATTTGGAGGAACTGATCGTGTCCCGGGGAGGCGTTGAGGTCGACGCGGACCGGTGGTCCGGTACCTGAGGCGCCGGTTCCGACTCCGATTCTGCCCGGAGGCGCTGAGGCGGCGCTACTGGTGTGCCTGTGCCATGAGGGTGTCGGCCAGCGCCTGCAGGTCGTCGCCCATCACCGCCAGCACGTCGCCGGGGTTGGCCACCGAGAGGGCGTACTGGGTGGCTTCGACCTCGTCGAGGATGATGTGCGTCTCCCGGGTACGCCCCGGGGTCTGCTCCTTGATCCCCTGGTCGATGAGTGCGACGACTTCGCCCTGCTCGCGGCCACGCCGCTTCTTGTCCTCGCGGATCACGATGACGTCAAAGAAGTCCGCGGCCACCCGGCCCAACTCGATGATGTCGCTGTCACGCCTGTCCCCGGCAGTCCCCACCACGCCGATCAGTCGACGTCGTCCGATGTCCTGATTGCTCTTGGACAGGCCCTCCAGATACGCCTGCAGGAATTCCCCGAGGGCGCGTAACCCGGGGGCGTTGTGTGCGTAGTCGACGAACCCGTGGACGCCGCCGACGTCGATGTAGTTGAGCCGACCGGGTGCCGAGTCCCAGGTCGGCAGGAAGCCGGTCAGGCCCGCGCGAATGTCGTGTAGATGGGCTCCCTGGGCGAAAGCCGCTCCCGCGGCAGCCATGGCGTTCATAACGTTGAACCGGGCCTTCCCGCCGTAGGTCGCCGGCAGCCGGTCGCAGTACGTCAGCCGCATCGACCGCCGGCCTTGCCGCAGCAGGATGTATTCGCCGCGCTCGTCGGAGTCCAGCAACACCGCCGTGCCGCCACGCCGGCAGTGGGCCTCGGCCAATTCGCGACCCTGTGATCCGGGTTCGCCGAGACTGAACCAGATCACGTCGCCGCGGCATCGTCGTCGCATCCCGGCGACCAATGGGTCGTCGGCGTTGAGAACCGCGATCCCGTCCCGCGGTACGGCCTCGACGACGACCGATTTCACGTCGGCCAGTTGTTCCAAGGTGTTGATCCCGCCGATCCCCAGGTGGTCGGGGGCCACGTTGGTCACGACCGCGACATTGTTGCGGTCGTAGCCGAGCCCTTCGCGCAGGATCCCGCCGCGTGCCACCTCCAGCACCGCGAAGTCGACGCGCGGATTCTGCAGCACCATGCGCGCGCTCTTCGGGCCGGAGGCGTCCGCGCGGATGATCAGACGCTGATCGATGGTGATGCCGTCGGTCGATGTCATGCCCACCTTGTGGCCCATCCCCTTGAAGATGGCGGCGAGCATCCGCGCGGTTGTCGTCTTCCCGTTGGTTCCCGTGACGGCGATGATCGGGACCCTCGACCGGGAACCGATGGGGAACAGGTTGTCGATCACGGCCTTCGCCACGAACTGCGGTTCACCGACCGTGGGATGGGTGTGCATGCGGAACCCCGGTGCGGCATTGACCTCGCAGATCCCGCCACCGGTCTCGCGCACGGGCTCAGCGATGTCCGGGCAGATGAAGTCGATCCCCGCCACGTCCAGCCCCACGACGCGGGCGGCCTCCTCGGCGATCTCCACGTTGTCCGGGTGCGCCTCGTAGGTGCGGTCGATCGAGATGCCGCCGGTGCTCATGTTGCCGGTGGCGGCGAGCGCCACCTCCACACCGGCATCGGGGACGTCGTCCATCGCGAAGCCCTGTTCGGCCACGAGTTGCTCGGCCGCAGAGGTGACCTTGATCCGGGTGAGGACCTTCTCGTGCCCGACGCCCCGGCGCGGGTCCGCGTTCACGATGTCCACCAACTCGGCGATGGTGTGTTCGCCGTCGCCGACGACATGGGCCGGGACCCTCTCGGCGACCGCGACCATGTGCCCGCCCACGACCAGGACCCGGTAGTCCTTGCCCTGGTAGAAGCTCTCCACGATGACCCGCCCATTGCGCGCCTGTTCCTTGGCCGCGGCGAAGGACTCTTGCACCTGCTCGGCGCTGCGCAGGTCCAGTTGAACACCGCGGCCGTGGTTACCGTCCGCCGGTTTCAGGACCACGGGGTAGGCGATGCGTTCGGCCAGACGCACAGCTTGGTCCACTGTGCGCACGCCCTGAGAGTGCGGAACGGGCAATCCGGCCGCGCCGAGCAGCCTCGCCGTGAGTTCCTTGTCCGATGCGATGTCCACGGCCAGTGCACTCGTCTGGGACGTCATCGTTGCTCGGATCCGGCGTTGATGGACCCCCTGGCCGAACTGCACCAAGGAGCCCGAGTTCAAGCGGATGTACGGGATGTCGCGGCTGGCTGCTTCATCGACGAGTGCCTGTGTCGACGGTCCGAAGGCGTAGCGCTCGGAGTCGAGGAGGAAGCGCTCCAGCTCTTGGTCGAAATCGAACTGCGGATCCGGCTCGACCAAGTGGTTGACCAGGCGAACCGCCAGCCGACCCGCCGCGACGCCCACGCGCTCGTCGATGTAGCCGTAGATCACGTGGTACTGGCCGGGCTCATCGGCCGACCGGGTCTTTCCGCGCCGGATCTCGTGCCCGGCCTCGGCCTGCAACTGCAGCGCGACGTGCTCGGCCACGTGACCCAGCCATGTGCCCTCGCGGAGTCGTTCGAGGAAACCGCCGCGCCTACCCGTTGAACAGGAGTGCTCGCCGACCCCCGGCAGTACTTCGATGAGCCGGTCGACGAACCCGGGGATGCGAGCGCTGGGCCACTGTTCCAATTCCCCGAGGTCCACCAGCAGGTGCACACACTGCTCGTAGGACCAGACGTTGGGCCCGCGATAGACACGGGTACGCAGGATCTGCAGCGAACCAGGTGCGGTGTCAGCCATCCGGACTCCTCGTCATAGGGGCGGTTCGATTCAGCTGGGCGGTGGGAGTCTGCGGCGCTTCATCCCACGCTCGGCGTTGCGGTCGTGCGCACCTTCGGCGTTCACCCGGCGCGTGGCGCTGCTGGGCGACACGTGCTCGGATGTGCGACGGGCGATCTGCGCCTGTTCGACGGCCGTCCGGAACTCCAGCAGCTGGCGGGCTCGCAGGTCGAACAGGGTGGCACTGGGCAGGAAGTGGACGTTCGCCCCACTGATGAGGATCGGGTCCGTGCCGCGTGCGGCATAGGCGTTGGTCACGGCTTGGTCGGCTTCGGCCAGGAAGACCGAACCGCGGCCGTATACCTCCATCACGGTCTCGTCGGTCACGATGGCGCTGGTGTCCTCGTCGATGCCCATGCCGAGCAGATTCGGGCTGGCGGCGACGAGAGCCAGCAATCGGCCGAACCGACCCCGCTGCGAGAAATGCTGGTCCACCACGACGTCCGGGAGCAGCCCCAGGCCCTGGGCGAGGCTGGCCATTCGCTGCTTGGGGGTCTCACCCGCCGCACCGAGCGCCACCATATGTTCACTGAGGACGGACGCCCCGGCGCTGGTCCCGGCGACCACCATGCCCTCGCGGTACATGTCGGTGACCCTGTCGCCCAGGGCCGTGCCGCGCAGCACGGCCGACAACCGGGCCTGGTTCCCGCCGGTGAAGAAGATTCCGGTGGCGCCGTCGACCGCCTTCGTCGCCACTGGGGCGTCGGCTTCGGCCCGGTTCACCGGGCGGACGGACAGCACCTCTTGGGCTCCGAGTTCGAAGAAGACCTTCTCGTACAGGTCGGTGATCTCGTCACCGAGGGAGGAGGCCGTCGCACAGACGGCGACTCGCGCATGTTGGCCGCCGGACATGGTGACGAAGCGACGCAGAATCCGCCGATGCCCCAACTTGTCCTCGGCGCCGCCGATGATCATCAGTCTACGTGGCGTCGGGGTGGTCACGTGGCCACGTTACGGGTTGGGTCCGCGAGGTCGCACGACTGCCACGCTGGCAGAATACCGATATGCCCACGCTCGCCCTCCTGCGTCACGCCAAGAGCGCCTACCCGGCAGGAGTCGCAGATCATGATCGCCCCCTCAATCCTCGCGGACGCCGTGATGCGCCCGTGGCGGGACACCTGCTCGCGCGGGTCCTGCCGACCATCGACCGTGCACTGATCTCCACCGCGACGCGCGCCCAACAGACGTGGGACCTGGCACGGCCCGGTGTCGAGGTGGCACAGGTCAAGAACGTGCCGGAGTTGTACCTCGCATCAGCCGACGCGATGTTGCGCCGCATCCGTGCCATCGATGCGGACAGTCTGCTGCTCGTGGCCCACAACCCGGGGATCGAGGTGCTGGCCGAGCGGTTGTCACGCGACACCCGGACACCGACCTATCGGCGCATGATGACCAAGTTCCCGACGGCGGCATTCGCCGTCCTGCGCGCCGATCGCCCGTTGTCGGAGTGGGGCTACGGCACTTCGGACCTGGTCACCTTCGAGGTCGCCCGCGGGTGAACCGGGGGCTGTTCGACAGTTGCCACGGCCAGGGCATGGGCAGAAACCCTTTGGAGGTGTTCGGATCGCAGGGGGAGTGTGCTTCAGCCAGCCGCGGCCGTGGCTTGGGCGCACTGCAGATCCGGCGCATCGAGCACACCCACGGATCCAGTCGCCTGAATCGCGGCCGAGTGTTGCACGGTTGCTGAATCTCGACCCTCAAGAACGACAACGGTGCAACAGTCGGCGCCCCAGGCCTCGATGCGAACCTCCAAGCGGTTGACCCGGGCCGCAATCTCGGGCGTCGAGCCCAGCACCTCCGCCGGCGAGCCACGAAACGCCCTGTCGGACCGCTGTGGGACAGCGCACTCGCGAGAGCCTGTTCCACATCGGGCCCGGTCAAGCGGATGCTGTCACACCGGGACAACCCCGTCGACGGTCGAAAGGTCCGATCGGACACGCTGCCCAGGGTCTCGCGCCGAGGGGCGCCGTCGCGTGGTTGGAAGCCAGCGGTTCCAGCTAGGCGATGGCCCCAACTCCGGCCTCACGTTCCCAGGAAGTCCGAAGAGGTTCACTGTCGAGCCGCATCCGTCCCGAATCATGGCGAAGGACTCCCCGCGAGGTCACCGGGTGAGCGCCTCCACCTGACCCCGGGTGATCCCGAGCAGATACAGCACAGAATCCAGATACGGTGCGGTGACAGAGGCGTCCGCTGCCGCAGCCACTGCGGGCTTCGCATTGAAGGCAACCCCCAGCCCAGCAGCCGCCAGCATGTCCAGATCGTTGGCGCCGTCCCCGATGGCCACGGTTCGCGACGGTGCGAATCCGAACTCCTCGGCGAACTCCCGCAGCGCGCGGGCTTTCCCGGCCCGGTCGACGATCGGCCCGACGACCCGGCCGGTCAGCCGTCCGTCCTGCACCTCGAGAGTGTTCGCGCGGAAGCGGTGCACGCCGAGTTGCTCGGCCAGTGGCCCGACGATCTCGGTGAATCCGCCGGAGACCAGGGCAAGGCGGTAGCCCAGAGAATTGAGGGTGCGGCACAGCGTGCGCGCACCGGGCGTCAGCCGTACGGAATCGCGAACGGTCGCGAGCGCCGAGACCGGGGTGCCGGCCAACGCCGCCACCCGGTCGCGCAGAGACTCCGCGAAGTCCAGCTCACCGGCCATGGCCCGCCGTGTCACGTCTGCGACCGCAGCCTCACACCCCGCTTCCCGCGCCAACAGGTCGATGACTTCGTCCTGGATCAAGGTGGAATCCACATCCATGACGACCAGGCGGGCTCCTTGCCGGATGATGTCCGCGGACTGCACCGCGACATCCACGCCGATCTGCGTGGATATCGGCCCCAGCGCCTGTTTCAGAACGGACGCCGGCACCCCGCTGACCGTGACCTCGATGGCTGTGACCGGGTACTCCGCGGTGCGCACGATGCGTTCGATGTTCCCGCCCCGATCGGCGATCTCGCCGGCGATCCTGCCGACGTCCGCGGCGGCAAGAGAGGTCGACATCAGCACGGCAATGGCACTGGCCGCCTGGCGGTCGACCACCGCGGCACACTCGGAAGTGACGTCCACCTGCATGTCCAACTGCGTAGCCAGATCGCGCACGGCATCCACGTCATCGGTGTCGACGGCCACCGAAAGAACCAGGCGGCCCTGCACAACGAGTTGTTCGATGTCGCGCACTTCCACCGCCTCGCCAAGGCTTCCGAGCAGTTCTGCGGTGATACCGGGGCGGTCCCACCCGGTGAAGGTGAGTGTCGTGTTCATGCCAGTCTCCGGTCGGAAGTACGCGGTTCGCGGACTGCCACCAGAGGTTCCACATAGGCGGCCAGTGTGGCTCGCGCGGCGGCCTGCAGCGCATCGTCCATCGCCTCGGTCCGAAGGTCGCTGGGAACGGCGTCGATCGCGGTCCAAATACGAACTGCGCGGGACAGAAGGGCCATACGCGGCCCCGGCGTCCCGGGTGGCAGCGGCCGCACAGAGGAGGGCCGATAGTCCACTGCGAACTCGAGTGCTGCTTCCCGCAGCCCGTGCTCGGCCCGCACGGCCGCCTGTGCCAGTTCCGCACCCGCTTGGTCCAACGACAGGTGAACAGGGCGGGCGGGATTTCCGCTCACCACCTCCCACCGTCCGTCCCGCGGGAAGATCAACGACGAGGTAGTGGACGGCCCACGATGGACGATGACGGCCTGTCCGGACTGCACGACGGCTTCTGTCGCGGGTTTTGGGCCGGGCAGAACGCCGACACCGAGTTCGGGGCAGTATGCGGTGAGTGCGATCGCACCTTCGCGCAGCGACAGCAGATCTGCGAGGTCAACCGGGCCCATCAGACCGACGACATCGTCGCCGCCAGCAGCCGCCCGCCACCACGCGGGAATCCAACTGGCGAGTTGGAATGCCACCGGAACCACCGTCATGGCTATCCAGCGTAGGGTTATGTGTCGTGTCGGATGTCATCAACCTCGTGGACGTCAGCGTGGTGCGTTCCGGCACGACGATCCTGGGGAACCTCGACTGGGCGGTCGCAGAGGGGGAGAACTGGGTGGTGCTCGGACCCAACGGTGCTGGGAAGACGACGGTGTTGCAGGTGGCGGCGACACTGGTCCATCCGAGCTCCGGAACCGCCGAGATCCTCGATGAGCCGATCGGTCGGGTGGATGTGTTCGAACTCCGCCCACGGATCGGTCTGGCAAGCTCCGCCCTGGCCGCCCAAGTGCCGGACTCCGAGCGGGTGCGGGACGTGGTGATGACCTCCGCGTGGGCCGTTCTCGGCCGCTGGCGGGAGGCCTACGACCCGGCGGACGAGCAGCGCGCGGCGGAACTGTTGGAGACGTGGGGTCTTGCGGGTCTGGCCGACAACCGGTTCGGGACTCTGAGCGAGGGGGAGCGCAAGCGAGCGACCATCGCGCGGGCACTTATGGCTGATCCCGAACTGCTGCTGCTGGATGAGCCTGCTGCAGGCCTCGATCTTGCCGGCCGCGAGGAACTTCTTCGGCGCATCGACGACCTCGCTGAGGATGACTTCGCCCCGACCGTCGTCATGGTGACCCATCACGTCGAGGAGGTGCCGGCCGGTGCCACCCACGTGTTGCTGCTGCGCGCCGGGCGGGTGGTTGCGGCTGGACCGCTGACGGAGGTGCTCACCTCTGACACGATCTCCGCAACATTCGGCTTGCCGGTAGAGGTGCAACACCACAACGGGCGCTGGTCCGCACGAGCCCGGTCCGGATGACCACACCGGAGGTCTTCTGGCTGTTCCTGGCTGGCCTCGCCGCAGGGGGTGTGAACGCCGCGGTGGGCTCGGGCACTCTGATCACTTTCCCCACTCTGCTGGCGATGGGTGTGCCGCCGGTGCTCGCCAACGGGACGAACTGTCTGGGTCTGGTTCCCGGGAGCATCAGCGGCGCATACGCATTCCGCGATGTCCTGAGTAGGCGGGTGTGGCGCTGGGCTGCGATCGTCGCCGTCGCCGCGATCTGCGGGGCGCTGCTGGTGCTGGTGCTGCCCAGTGCGGTGTTCGCTGCGGCGGTGCCATGGCTGATACTGCTGGCTGTGGGGCTGGTCGCGCTTCAACCTCTGGTCGTGAAACACCTGCCTGATCCCAGTTCACGGACGGGCGCGATCGCCGTGGCGGGGTCCGGCTTCTACGGGGGGTATTTCGGTGCAGGACAGGGGATCACGTTCCTCGCCGCACTCTCCGCGAGCGGCGTGCGTTCGATCCACGCGGCCAACGGTGCGAAGAACGTACTGGCCGGGGTGGCCAACTCCAGCGCCGCGATCGTGTTCATCCTCGGCGGGCAGGTGCTGTGGTTGTCCGCTGCCGTACTGGCGGTCTCCTCCTTGCTGGGCGGTGGGGTCGGCGGACGTGTGACCCGCACGATGCCTGCGCCCGCTCTGCGCATCCTGGTCATCGTGGTCGGTCTGATCGCGGCAGTCTCTTCGTTCGTGCGTGGGTGATCATGCCAGTCTTCGACGTTCAAGTCCTCGACGATCCCCGCTTGACTCCCTTCACCGGTCTGACCGACATGCAGATGCGCATGGTGGCCGAACCTGCCGCCGGGATCTTCCTGGCAGAGGGGGAGAAGGTGATCTGTCGGGCGCTGGCTGCAGATCTGCGGATGGTCAGTGCCCTGATGGAGCCCAAGTGGTGGCCGGCGCTGGAACCGCATGTCCCACCGGCAGCTGATGTCTTCCTGGCGCCCCCGGCCTTGCTCAAGCAGATCACCGGATTCCGATTGCACCGCGGGGCGCTCGCCACGTTCCAGCGACCGTCCGGTGAACGCGCGGACGACGTTCTGCGTGGGGCTCGGACCGCGGTTCTGCTGGAGGATCTGGTCGACCACACCAACGTGGGCGCCGTGTTCCGGTCGGCCGCCGGTCTCGGAGTCGATGCGATCCTCGTGACCCGGCGGTGTGCGGATCCCTGGTACCGCCGCAGCGTGAAGACCTCGATGGGTGCGGTATTCAGCCTCCCCTGGGCCACGGTCGAGGATGCGGCCGCAGGTATCGCAATCGCTCGAACAGCAGGCATGCAGACCCTGGCGCTCGACCCGGCGGCCGACCGGTCGTTGCGCGCGTGGAAGCCCGACCGGGCCACCATGCTTCTGCTGGGCACCGAAGGGCCTGGGCTTTCAAGGCAGGCGCGCGATCATGCCGACGTGCTCGTCAGCATCCCCATGGCCCACGGGATCGATTCCCTGAACGTCGCCATGGCTGCCGCGGTCGCGTGCTACGTCCTGACGTCCTGATCCGACGGAGGCGCCAGGTGGGCGGGCACTGCGCCGCCGATCATCTCTCCGTGACTGGCTCGCCGCCACAGGATGAAGATGTACAGCGGGACTCCGAGGATGATGAGCATCCACAGCCAGTAGATCTCCTGCACCCCGCCGCCGTAGAAGGCGAACACCGTGAAGGCCAGCGCCAGGACCGCGATCACCATCTTGCGGGCTAGATGGGCGACGGGAACCTTGCCGCGGTCCAGCGCGAGCCATTTGATCTCGGCGGCCGCACTGAAGGCGTAGGACACCATCGTGGCCACCGCGGAGACGAGCACCAGTTGCGCGACTGCGTCGCCAAGGCCCCCTCCGGAGAACGACAACGTGAGGATCCCTGCGGCGAGGGTCCCACTGATGATCAGCCCGGTTCCTGGCGCGTGTTTGATGTTGAGTTTGCCGAACACCTTGGGTGCCAGTCCGTCGAACTCCGCGGCCATCGGAATCTGGCCGGATAGCAGCAGCAGGCCGTTCATCGCGCCCAGGCACGAGACCACCGCCACCACGGCAACCGCGTTGCCGGCCCAATCGCCGAACATGTTCTGCGCGGCAAGTGAGAAGGCTGCGTCGGTCGAGGCCAGTTCGGATTGCGGCACGGCCCCGAACACCGCTGTCGTGCTGAGCAGATAGACGGCTGCGGCGGCCATGGTGCCGATCAATGTCGCTCGCGGGATCGTCTTGTCGGGTTCGTGCACGTCGCCTGCGGGGATCGTTGCTGCCTCGACACCGATGAAGGAGAACAGCGTGTAGGCCATCACCGCGGTGATGACCTCCAGTGGGGGCAGCGTCGACGCATTGAAGGGACCCAGATTCGCCGCGTCGAAGGCGACAAAACCGAGCGTTCCGATGAGCAATAACGGAACGACCTTCAGAACCGTGAGGACCAACGAAACCAGCCCGCCGGTGACCACACCGTTGGTGTTCAGGAACGTGAGGGCTGCGATCGCCGCGACGGCGACCACAGTGCTGAGAACCTTGCTGTCGGTCACGGCGGGGAAGAGGACCCCGAGGTACACCACCATGGAGGACGCGATGGCACCCACCCCGACCCAGGCGCCCACCCAGTACGTCCAGGCGGACTGGAACCCTATGAAGTCACCGAACCCCTGCCGCGAGAACGCATAGGGCCCGCCCACATCGGGGGTCCGCCGCGCCAGCGACGAGAAGACCAGCGCGAGCATCAAACTCCCGAAGGCCGTGATCGCGAAGCCGACCAGGCTGATCGGACCGTACTGCGCCAGCCAGGTCGGCTGCGTGAAGATGCCCGCCCCAATGATCGTGCCGGTCACCAAAGCGGTGGCGGGCCACAGCGTCAGCTGCTTGGCGGGTTTGGCTTCTTTGGCTGTCTCAACCGTTGCCATGCGCGTGGCTCCTCACTCGGGCGTCATCGTCGGCACACATGGCACAGTAGACCCTCGTGGCAGGCATTGTGATCCTCAGACACGGCGAGACCCGGTGGAGTCGATCAGGTCAGCACACAGGACGGACGGACATCCCACTCAACGATGCCGGCCGGGCTGCGGCTGCCGCCCTTGCACCGCACCTCGCCGGGCACACCTTCGCGTATGTGGCTTGCAGTCCGCTGCAGCGGGCCCGGGAGACTGCTCGACTGGCCGGACTGACGCCGGACGTCTTCAGCGCCGACCTGTTGGAGTGGGACTACGGAGGTTACGAAGGGCGTACGACAGATGAGATCCGGCAGGACAGCCATGACCCGGAGTGGGTGATTTGGAACGCCCAGATCCCGCCGGGTGAAACGCCTGGCGAGCAGCCCCAGGACGTTGCGAAGCGCTGTCGTCGGGTGCTGGCCGCGTGCGAGCCGTACCTCGCTGAGGGGCAGGACGTGGCGCTGGTCGCCCATGGACACCTGCTGCGCATCCTGACGGCAACCTGGTTGGGGCTCGAGGCCCGTGGCGGACGCCTCTTCGCGCTGGGTACGGGCACCGTGTCGTACTTGAGTCACGAACGCGACCAACACGTCATCGGGTTGTGGAACGCCCCGGGATTGCCGGGCTCTGACTAGAGGTGTGAGGCGGCGGTTGGGGCGATCCGTCGCACCTAGTCCTGCCGACGCCAGAACTCGGGTTGATGGCTCAAACTCTCACCAATCCTGCCCGGGCAGAACAGGCCACTCGTGAGAGCGGTGAGGCGGGCCGACACCGCCAGATCCCGGGCTCTGGCCCAGGCACGGCCCCCTGGACTGCGAAGGCCCGCGTGGCGCAGAGGTCTCCGGACGCGCCCGGAGGAAGTTCACGTGTCACAGCCGCCCCGGCCCGCGCCCACGACGGGAGTGGGCCCACACGAAAGCCGTCGAAGACAGCATTCCTGGCGGGCTGGGAGGATCCGCCGAATGAGCAAAAGCGCCACGTTCCGTGGCCAACTCCCGTACCTGAGGTCCGAAATGTGCCAGAGTAGGGACCTAGTCTTCAGGTAGGGAGAGTTCATGTCATTCCTCAAGAGCGGCCGGATGGCCGTCGTTGTACTCGCCGGGGCACTTGCCCTGTCCGCGTGTGGTGGTGATTCCGAGTCCACGGATGCCTCGGCATCGCCCAGCGGCGCACCGTCGGTGACCGTGGATGAGGCGCTTGCGGCCCAAGTGCCCGAGGCGATCAAGTCCACCGGCCAACTGACATTCGGCACGGACGCCAGTTACGCCCCCAGTGAGTTCTTCGCCGAGGACGGATCGACCATCGTCGGCTTCGACGTCGACCTCGGGAAGGCCATCGCCACCAAGCTCGGTCTCGAGAGCAGTTTCGAGAACGCAAGTTTCGACGCGCTGATCGTCGGGGTGCAGAACGGCAAGTGGGACGCCTCTATGTCCTCGTTCACGATCAACCCGGATCGGATCGAGCAGGTCAACATGATCAGCTACTTCGATGCTGGTACCGCATGGGCGGTTCAGAGTGGGAACCCGGCGGGGCTCTCCATCGATGATGCGTGCGGAAAGACCGTCGCGGTACAGAAGGCCACTGTGCAGGTCCCCGATATCCAGGACCGCAGTGATGGTTGTGAGGCGGAAGGCAAGCCCCCGATCGACATCCAGCAGTACAGCCTGCAGTCCGAGGCCACGACCGCGGTAGTGAGCGGCAAGGCCGACGCCATGCTGGCTGACTCGCCGGTGGTCGCCTACGCGATCACGCAGGCGCCGCAGCTCGAGCAGCTCGGTGACATCTACGGCACCGCGCCGTACGGAATCGTGGTGCCCAAGGACCAGACCGAGTTCGCCACAGCGATTCAGGGCGCGGTCAACGCGATGATCCAGGACGGCACGTACACGCAGATTCTGGACCAGTGGGGGGTCAGCAACGGTGCGATCTCCGAATCCGAGGTAAACCCGTCGGTCGGTTAGCCGACCCACAAGCAGTGAGGCGAAGCATATGAGCACGGTCAGCACGCCTGGCGAACCGCAGGCCCGCTCGAAGCCGCCGATCGAAGCCGTACCGGTGCGCCACCCCGGCCGTTGGGTCGGGGTGGGCATCGTGGCGGTGTTCGCGGCGATGCTGGTGCACAGTCTGCTGACCAACCCCAACTGGGGCTGGTCATTGATCAGCGAATGGATTTTCGCCCCGCCGATCGTCAGGGGTGTGGGCGTCACGCTTCTGCTGACGTTCCTATCGATGATCATCGGCTTGGCCCTCGGAGTGCTGCTCGCGATCATGCGCTTGTCGCCGAACCCGGTCATGAGCGGAAGTGCATGGGTGTTCGTATGGGCCTTCCGCGGGACACCGGTGTACGTGCAGTTGTTCCTGTGGGCCAACGTCATCGCGTTGTACACGACCCTTTCGCTGGGAATCCCTTTCGGGCCCGAGTTCTTCACGTTCGAGACCAAGACTCTGATCCCGGCGTTCGTCGCCGCATTGCTCGGGCTGGGCCTCAACGAAGCCGCGTACATGGCTGAGATCGTGCGAGCCGGCATCCTCAGCGTCGACGAGGGTCAGGAGGAGGCAGCCACTGCGGTGGGCATGAGCCGCTTGCAGACACTGCGACACATCGTTCTTCCGCAGGCCATGCGAGTCATCGTGCCTCCAACCGGCAACGAGACGATCTCCATGTTGAAGACCACCTCGCTGGTGATCGCGATTCCCTTGACCACCGAACTGTTCTTCCAGGCCAGTGCCGTGGGCAATCGGCTCTTTCAACCGTTCCCCATGGCGATCCTGGCGAGCATTTGGTACCTGGCCCTGACCAGCGTCCTGATGGTTGGGCAGTTCTACATCGAGCGCTATTACGCCAAGGGCGCGATGCGCGAGCTGCCGCCCACTCCGCTACAGAAGTGGCGACGTCGACTCGGCTGGGGAGGCTCCAATGACTGATCAGAACGGACCGAAACTGCTGGCCGAGAACGTGCATAAGGCCTACGGACGCAACGAGGTACTGCGCGGGATCGACATGGAGCTACAGACCGGCCAGGTCGCGTGCATCGTCGGACCCTCCGGGGGTGGGAAGTCTACTTTTCTGCGCTGTATCAACCACCTGGAGAAGATCGACTCCGGTCGGTTGTCGGTGGACGGTGAGCTCATCGGCTATCACCAGCGCGGAGGCAAACTGTACGAGATGCGCGACAAGGATGTAGCTGCGCAGCGCAGGTCGATCGGCATGGTCTTCCAGCGGTTCAACCTCTTCCCGCACATGACTGCTGCCGAGAATGTGATGGCCGGCCCGGTCGTGGTTCGTGGCGACAACAAGAAGAAGGCGCGGGAGCGAGCCATCGACCTGCTCGGACAGGTAGGTCTCGGCGATCGTGGCGACAGTTATCCGATGCAACTCTCCGGTGGGCAGCAGCAGCGCGTAGCCATCGCGCGCGCACTGGCCATGGACCCGGACCTGATGCTGTTCGACGAGCCGACCTCAGCCCTCGACCCGGAACTCGTGGGGGAGGTCCTCGACGTCATGCGCGGCTTGGCGAAGTCGGGCATGACGATGGTGGTGGTCACCCACGAGATCGGGTTCGCGCGAGAGGCCGGGGATATTCTGGCCTTCATCGACGCAGGTGTCGTAGCGGAGATCGGCGAGCCGCGAGAGTTGCTGGCGAATCCGAAAACCAAACGATTCCAGGACTTCCTGGGCAAGGTGCTCTGACCGTCCCGGGCGGCCGCTGAGCCACCTGTTCCGCGCTGGCACCACAATGGCGATATGTCTCTGGTGTTGATCGGTGACGGGTCATTGGCTGGGCGCACCTGCCGGCAGCTCACGGCGGAAGGACATGAGGTCCACCACTTGCGCAGGGCCGGTGACCAGGAACTCGCCCGGGCTTTGAACCAGCAGATCGACGCCGTTGCGGTCCTGCTCCACGACGACACCGAGGCGATCCGCTATGTGCTGACGGTGGAGCACCTGCGTCCGGGACTGCGCATCTACGTGGCCATGTTCGATCGCACGGCCGCCGAGCAGATGCGCGCGGTGGTTCCCAACGTCACCATCATCTCCCCGGCCGACGCTGCCCTGCCCACTCTGCTCGGAGCCGTCATGGGAACCGACGTGCTGGCCGTGGGACCCGGTGTCGAAGGGGAGCCTGATCGGCATCGCAGCGCGGTTCGGCGCATCGGCGACGGCCTCGACGTGCAGCCTTTCACCTGTCCGGATCGGATGCGACGAGCAGGTCTCTGGGGGCGTATTCAGGGGCAGCTGCGACCGCACGACGGCAGTTCGGCGATTCTGCTCACAGGCTTGCTCGGCATGCTGGCGATCATCCTCGTCGACACGTTCCTACTCATGGCGTTCAAGCACAAGGGGTGGTTGACTGCGGCCGCCGAGGCGGTGGCGGTCTTGTCCACTGTCGGGCCGGCTCCTCAGGCCGAGGAGTACCCCTGGTATCAAGCCTTCACCATCATCGCGATGCTGGCCGCCATCATCTTCCTCGCGGTGTTCACGGCTGGGACGGTCGAACACCTCCTGTCCGGACGTTACGTCGGTCTGGTCGGCCGTCGGGTGATGCCCCGATCGGGTCACGTCGTGGTGGTCGGTCTTGGACAGGTCGGCTTCCGGCTGTGTCAAGAGCTGCGTGCCCAAGGGCTCGCAGTGATCGCGTTGGAACGCTCCATCGAGTGTCCCAATCTTCCGATCGCGCGGGCAGCGGACATCCCCGTCCTGATCGGGGACGGGGGTTCGCGCCGCACCATGAAGAAGCTGAATGTGGACAGGAGTCTCGCAGTCGTGGCTGTGGCCAGCAATGAACTCGACAACGTGGCCGTGTCGATCACCGCTCGCGCTCTGGCTGCCGGAGTCCCCGTGGTCATGCGGGCCGGCGGCCACGACGCCATCGCCGAAACCGCGTCGCTGTTCAGCATCGGTTCGGTCGTGGATGTGGACGGACTCACCGTGAGTGCGGTGTCCTGCTGGTACTCCGGTGACCAGCCCGCGTACTTGGCAGACGCAGGTACCGATATCGCGGTGATCTCATGGACCGGTGAGGTGCAGACGAAGCCCAAGACGATCGAGAGCCAGTGCCCGCACGTGCCGGTGAACGCCTGATGGGTGCGCTCGAGGGCATTCCGCGATCCGGGATTTCCCTGTCGTCGGGGGTGGTCTTTGGTTGCTCCCCCAACACAGGTTGGTGAGCGTTTGTTGCTTCCGCGGCGCTCCCACGCGTGCGTTTGCCAACCGATCCGCAAACCTCTCGCCGATCGACCTTCTGGCACCGTTGAAGGCAGCGCGCTGGGATGCCCACCAGCGACGTCGGAAGGTCCAGCATCGAACCCGACCGCTCCGGAATCAAAGTGCCACGTGCCTGAGGCGGGGTCGCGTGAGTTGTACCCTCCGTTTGGGTCGGCGCGGGTCATGGGCTGGGCAGATCTTCTTCTGGCGGGTCTCAACGGCCTTTGGGCTGATTCAATGCAGCAGTGACCGAGATGTGCCACCTCGATGCGGTGGGAATGGACGATGTCTGGGCAGTGGCCCGGTCCGGTCGCCTTGTGGAAGTCGGACCGGATGTCCTGGACCGAGTGGCCGAGGGCCGGGCAGTGGTCGAAAGACTCGCGGGCTCCAGCCACCCCGTCTACGGCATCTCGACCGGCTTCGGCGCTTTGGCAACCGTGTCGATCCCGCCCGACCGCAGGGCAGCGCTCCAGAGGAGCCTTATCCGCAGTCACGCGGCTGGTACCGGACCACTGGTCGAGGACGAAGTGGTGCGGGCGATGATGCTGCTGCGGCTCAAGACCCTCGCCAGCGGTCTCACAGGTGTGCGGCCGGTCGTGGTGGCCACGCTGCAGGCCATGCTCAACGCGGGGATCGTGCCGACGGTTCACGCATACGGCTCCCTTGGCTGCAGTGGTGATCTGGCTCCGCTGTCCCACGTGGCTCTGGCGGCCATGGGCGAGGGGTGGGTCCGAACCTCCGCCGGAGTCCTCACTGCTGCGGACGCGTTGGCCACTGCACGGATCGAACCGCTGGTCCTGGAGGAGAAGGAGGGTCTGGCACTGATCAACGGCACCGACGGAATGTTGGGGATGCTGATTCTCGCGCTTGCGGATCTGACGAGCCTCCTGCGCGTATCCGACCTGGTGACGGCAATGAGCGTCGAGGCCCTGTTGGGCACGGACAAGGTCTACTCCGAGCAGTTGCAGGCCCTGCGCCCCCACCCCGGTCAGGCTCGGTCCGCAGCCAACATCCGGCGGTTGCTGACCGACTCGCCGATCGTGGCAAGCCACCGTGCCGACACCGAACACCTGGTGCAGGACGCCTACTCGATGCGGTGCTCACCTGCGGTCGCCGGCGCCGCCAGGGACACCCTGGACCACGCGCGGGCCGTCGCCGAGCGGGAACTCGCATCCACCATCGACAATCCGGTCATTCTGCCCGGCGACCGGGTCGAATCCAACGGCAACTTCCACGGAGCGCCAGTCGGATACGCGCTCGATTTTCTGGCCATCGCGGCGGCGGACGTGGCGTCGATCTCCGAACGGCGCACGGACCGCATCCTCGATCGTTCCCGGTCGCAGGGCCTTCCGCCGTTCCTCGCCCACGAGACCGGCGTCGACTCCGGCTACATGATCGCCCAGTACGCCGCCGCCGGGATCGTCTCAACCCTCAAGCGCCTCGCGACTCCAGCCAGCGTGGATTCGATCCCGAGTTCGGCGATGCAGGAGGACCACGTGTCGATGGGCTGGGCGGCGGGGCTCAAACTGCGCCAGGCGGTGGACGGACTGCGCCGCGTGCTGGCCATCGAACTGCTGGTGGCCTCCCGGGCTCTGGATCTGAGGGCGCCACTTCGTGCGGCGGCGGGGACCGGAGCGGCTGTCCGGATCCTGCGCGAGGCCGGTGTGCCCGGTCCGGGTCCCGACTCCATGGTCGGCGACCAGATCGAGCGCGTCGTCAGCCTGCTTGAGTCCGGGTCGGTCCTGGCGGCCGTCAGCGCGCAGATCGGGGACCTGGACTAAGGCCGATATTGAGACGAGGATCGCCGCATGACACATGAACTGGGAACTCCGATGCCTGTGAGTGCTGCCCGTGGCAGTGAGATGACGGCGCTCGGCTGGCCGCAGGAAGCCGCGATGAGAATGCTCGCGAACAATCTGGACCCGGAAGTGGCCGAGAACCCCGATGGATTGGTCGTCTATGGGGGGACCGGACGGGCAGCGCGCGACTGGCCCAGCTTCAGGGCCTTGATGCGGACCTTGTCGACGCTGCAGGACGACGAGACCATGCTGGTGCAGTCCGGACGCCCGGTGGGTGTGATGCGCACCCATGAGTGGGCTCCCCGGGTCCTGATCGCGAACTCCAACCTGGTGGGCGACTGGGCGAACTGGCCCGAGTTCCGGCGTCTGGAGGCACTCGGCTTGACCATGTACGGGCAGATGACCGCGGGATCCTGGATCTACATCGGTACCCAGGGCATCCTGCAGGGTACGTACGAAACCTTCGCAGCAGTCGCGCAGAAGCACTTCGGTACGACGCTGGCGGGGACCTTGACTCTGACTGCCGGTTGCGGGGGGATGGGTGGCGCACAACCCTTGGCCGTCACCTTGAACGACGGCGCATGCCTGATCGTGGACGTCGACGCCTCACGGTTGGCACGCCGTGTCAAGGACCGTTACCTCGATGAATGGACCGAGGACCTCGATATTGCCGTGGAGAAGGTGTTGGCGGCGAAGTCCCAACGCAAAGGCTGGAGTGTGGGCGTCGTCGGCAACGCGGCCGAAGTTGTGCCGGAGTTGTTGCGGCGCGGGGTGCCGGTGGACATCGTGACCGACCAGACCTCCGCGCACGATCCCCTGTCGTATCTGCCCATCGGCATCGCTTTCGAGGACTGGCATCTCGAGGCCGAGCGCGACCCGCAGGGTTTCACCGAACGCTCCCGGGAATCCATGGCCCGCCACGTCGAAGCGATGGTGGGGTTCATGGACGGCGGTGCGGAGGTCTTCGACTACGGCAACAGTATTCGCAGCGAGGCCCTGGCCGGTGGGTTCGACAGGGCCTTCGACTTCCCGGGTTTCGTGCCCGCCTACATAAGGCCGTTGTTCTGTGAGGGCAAAGGCCCCTTCCGGTGGGCCGCGCTGTCCGGTGACCCCAAGGACATCGCTGCCACCGATCGTGCCGTGCTCGAACTGTTTCCCGACAACGACGGGCTGAACCGCTGGATCAGGGCGGCGCAGGACCGGGTCGCGTTCCAGGGGCTCCCGGCGCGCATCTGCTGGCTCGGGTACGGCGAGCGCGATAAGGCGGGCGTGCGTTTCAACGAGATGGTTGCTTCCGGCGAGATTTCGGCACCCATCGTCATCGGTCGTGACCACCTGGACTGTGGTTCGGTGGCCTCGCCGTACCGGGAGACCGAGTCAATGCTGGACGGTAGCGATGCGATCGCGGACTGGCCGCTGCTCAACGCACTGGTGAACACCGCATCCGGGGCCTCGTGGGTGTCGATCCATCACGGCGGGGGAGTGGGCATCGGGAGATCCATCCACGCCGGTCAGGTCAGTGTGGCCGACGGCTCGGCCCTGGCGGGCGAGAAACTACGGCGAGTTCTCACCAACGATCCGGGGATGGGCGTCATCCGACACGTCGATGCGGGGTATCCGGAAGCGGTCGACGTCGCCCGCAACGCGGGTGTGCGCATACCCATGAGCGAGCAGTGACATGACGGCGAGCATGCTGCTCGACAACATCGGGGAGTTGGTGACCAACGATCCCCACGTGGCCGGTGCGCTGGGTCTACGCCACGACGTCGCCATGGTGATCGCAGGCGAGGAGGTGGCGTGGATCGGGCCGGGTGCCCAGGCCCCGGCAGCCGACGCCCGGATCGATTGCGGGGGTGGCACTGTGCTTCCCGGCTTCGTCGACAGCCATTCACATTTGGTCTTCGCCGGCGATCGGGCCGAGGAGTTCGCCGCGCGTATGGCCGGGCGACGCTACGCCGCGGGCGGTATCACGACCACGGTGCAGGCCACTCGGGCTGCCGACGACGAGACGCTGCGGACCAATGTCCATCGCCTGGCCGAACAACTGCTGCGCAGTGGGATCACGACGTTCGAGATCAAATCCGGCTACGGGTTGACGGTCGGGGACGAGGCGAGGGCGGTGCACATCGCCAGCGCTTTCACCGACGAGGTGACACTGCTCGGTGCGCATGTGGTTCCGCCGGAATTCGGCGGGAACCGTCGCGGATACCTCGACCTGGTCAACGGGCCGATGCTCGACGCGTGTGCGCCGACGGCCAAGTGGGTCGACGTCTTCTGTGACCGGGGTGCTTTCGATGCCGACGAGTCCCGGGAGGTACTGGCCGCCGGGGTGCGGCACGGCCTCGTGCCGCGAGTGCATGCCAACCAGTTGCAGCATGGACCCGGAGTCGCGGTCGCGGTCGAGGCTGGGGCGGCGTCGGCGGATCATTGCACATATCTCTCTGATGTCGATATCGCGGCGCTGTCCGACAGCGTCACTGTGGCGACGCTGCTACCCGGAGCCGAGTTCTCCACCCGATCGCCGTACCCGGACGCGCGGCGGCTGCTGGACGCCGGGGTGACGGTCGCGCTGGCCACCGACTGCAACCCCGGGACGAGCTACACCACGTCCATGCCGTTCTGCATCGCGCTCGCGGTCCGGGAGATGCACATGACCGTCGCGGAAGCTGTGGTGGCCGCGACGGTCGGAGGAGCAACAGCCCTGCGGCGTTCGGATGTGGGCCGGATCGTCGTCGGGGGTCCGGCCGATGTGGTCCTGCTGGATGCGCCTTCGCACATCCATCTCGCCTACCGGCCGGGCGTGGACCTCGTGCGACGGGTCTGGCGAGGCGGGCGCTCATGACCGACGATCCACGGTGGCCTCGAGCCTCGGAATGGCTCACCGCCACGGCGCCCGCGAGTGTGCCCGACGTGGGGCTGCTGGGCGTCCCCGCGCACCTCACCTCGATCTCGCCGACGAATGCACATCACACGCCTGCCGCAGTCCGCGGCGCTTTGGCGCGCTATTCCACGTGGGTGGAATCCGCTGGAGCAGACCTGCGGGACCTGCTCGCAATCGACCTCGGGGACGTCGCCGATCCCGACGGCGAGGCCGGTGAGATGCGCACCAGGGAGGCATTGGCCGCCTGGCCGGGCCGCTTGCTGGTGGCGCTGGGGGGCGACAACTCGATCACCTACGCCGTGGCACGGGGGATGTCAGCGACCGGCATGGTGACTCTCGACGCTCATCACGACGTGCGTGACGGGACGTCGAACGGATCGCCGGTGGCGCGACTCGTCGAGTCGGGCATGGACGGGCGGGCAATTGTGCAGATCGGCATCTCGGACTTCGCCAACTCCCGCGAATACGCCGCTCGGGCGCGCGACTACGGGATCACCGTCATCACCCGTGAGGAGGTCGCAGGTCGGGGCATGGCGTCAGTCATGGCACAGGCTCTCGAGATCGCTGGGCGGGGCGAGGCGCCCCGGGTGCACGTCGACCTGGACGTGGACGTGTGCGACCGGGCCGTGGCGCCCGCGTGTCCCGCATCGGTGCCCGGAGGTCTAGAGTGCCTACGAGCTGCGGAAGGCGGCGCGTGCGGCCGGGTCGGATCGGCGGGTCGTCAGCATCGATCTGGCAGAGGTGGACGTGTCAGCCGACACTGCAGACCAGCGGACCGTCCGCCTGATGGCCTTGTGTGTGCTCGAGGCCGCTGCCGGTTTGCTGCAGCGTGGATGAGCAGCCCCTACTGCCCGGTGGCTCGATACCCCGCTTCGGCCACCTGCGCGGGTTGGGTCTGCGTGCCTTTCGGTGACACAATGACCTGTCGCTGGTCGGATCCTCACCAGAAGGTGGCAGGGCCGAGTCAGGCAACGGCTGTTTGCCGCACCCGTCCGAATCCGGGGTGCAGGGTGCGGAAGCGGGGCTGGGCAGCCCCTATTGCCCGGCGGCAGCGGCGTCGCTCGATGGCGCCGAGCCTCCGGCGACCAGGCGTTCACGCAGTACCGCGCGGTTGATCGGCGCCGGTTGTGTGGAGGCAACGAAACGGCGCAGGTGGCGGGCGAACCGCGAGGGCTCGTCCATGTGCGGGAAGTGTCTGGACTGTTCGAAGATCTCCAGCTCGCTGCCTGGGATGGCAGCGTGTGCGCTGTGGGCGTGCGCCACCGGGATCACCGTGTCGAGCTGGCCCCAGATGATGAGGGTCGGCACGCCTTCGGACAGATACAGCCGATCATGTGCGCTGACGCGCTGCCCGCCCGGTTCGACAACGCTGCGCAGGGTGTGGACGAAGGCGGTGCGAGCCGTCGTCTCCGAGAGCGACGCATAGCCACGCGCCACCTCCGCCACCGACGGACGGGGGCGCATCGGCAACCGGCCCAGCACTCTGCCAACGGCCGCGCCGGCATCGCGCACCTTGGTGCTCGCGATGATCGGCAGCACGAATTCGGCCCCCGGCAGGGTCGCGGCCCGCAGAGCGACGCTCACCTCCCGGCCGAGACCGCCGCTGTCGACAAGCACGATCCGCTCGCAGTACTCCGGGTACTGGTAGGAGAACTGCATCGCCACCCCGCCACCCAGCGAGTGGCCCACGACAGTGACACGTTGCACGCCGAGGTGCTCGAGAAGATCGCGCAGCATGCTCGCCAACGCCCCGAGTGAGTAGTCGGCGCGGGGCTTGTCCGAATCGCCGTGACCGAGTAGGTCGGGAGCGATCACGTGGGCATCCGCGGCGAGGTCCGGCAGGACCGGATCCCAGGTCGCACTGCTGCTGGTGATGCCATGAATCAGCAGGATCACGGGTGCATCGGCTTCACCGGCCTCTCGGTAGCTGATCCGGTGGCCGTGCAGGGTGACCTCGTTGCTTCGCATCTCTCGCCCTTCGCCTCACCTCAAGGACACCACGACCTGCCGATGTGTGGGTGCGCTTTTGGCGCTCGGGTTTCACGGCGCGTTGGTGTCCCGAGCCGCTCCGCGGTCCAGGTTGCATGCCCTGGGCAGCGGCCGGGCGCACAAGGGACCGCCCTGGCGAAATCACCGCAACTGCTTGGCGAAGAAATGCGTGGCGTCGGCATTGTCGTTGTAGCGCTCGATCGGCGTGTATTTGTTCGCCAGGTACAAACGCATGGCAGTGGTGAGGGCGCCGTTGGTGTCGAGCACGATGCGCGAGTATCCGAGTTTGGCCGCCCGGGCTTCGATCTCGGCCAGCAGGGTCGTCCCTACGCCTCGGCCCCGTACCGTCGGGGAGACCCACATCCGCTTGATCTCAGCCTCGACATCATCCCGCCGACGCAATCCGATGCATCCGACGATGTTGTCCTCCCACAGGCCGAGCAGGAACACTCCGGTCGGTGGGCGGTACTCAGCGGCGTCCCGTACTGCGCCTTGCAGATCCAACTGGGTGAGACCGGCGAGCCGTGTGACTTCGCGGATGTACTCCGTCAGGGCCCACTGCGCGCGACTGCTGCCGGGGTCCTCGACCACGAGCTGCAGTGTGCTTGCCACGTCGGGAGTCTATGCGGCGCGCGTCGGCCCGCACCCAACCTCGGGTCGCATTTCCGGCGCGCCCGAACCTTCCTTCGAGCAGATGTACATCGGCTCGCGCTTTCACGATCGGGGGGCTGTTCCAGCGCGAATCGGGCCGAGATGCCGGAGATCCCGGGTGGAGGCCCGGTGCTCGCTCAACAGCGGTTGGAGTTAGGTACAGGCGTTGGACAAACGCACAGACGTGAGACAAGGACCGCTCGCCGATCTCCAACCCCCGTACCGATCTCCAACGCCTGTACCCAACTCTCAACGCCTTCACGTGCGGGCGGCCCCATCGATCCCCCTGGAGGACCAGTCTCAGGTCGTCGGAGTCTGGCTGGTGGGCGGTGATTCGGTCAGGTCAGACGACCAACCTCGGGACGTCCGCTGACTCTGATTCCGGCTTGGTTCGCAGGGCCGCCGCGAGGACCTTCGGTTCCGGCACTAGGCATCTTGCTTCGACAACCGAATCGCGGGAGGTGCTGTTGCGAGGGAATCCGTCGCCAAATCCACCCGATCGCCACTGATTCGCATATCTGGGCAGGTGAAGGGGATGCCGAAAGCGTGCACTTC
The DNA here is from genome assembly GCA_963704075.1 of uncultured Actinomycetota bacterium. GTDB lineage: Bacteria > Actinomycetota > Actinomycetes > S36-B12 > UBA10799 > JADKAV01. The sequence continues at coordinate 86,260 of CAVPGV010000014.1, read as the reverse complement.
TTGCTACCGTCAGGTAATCCATCACCAGAAGCAGGCAGGACCGAGATGACCGACACCGAAGTCACCGACGCGACCCGTGCATGGCCGGACCACGATCCGGCGACCAAACGCACTGTCCCCGAATCCTCCGTTCCGATCGACCAGGACCGGGTCGAGAAGCTCATGGCCCAGGAGTGGGAGCGGTTCACGTCGAGCACCGCGGGATCCTCGGCTCACCACGAGAGGGCTCTGGGCACGCTGCCGCTCGGTGTCGCTTCCTCGTTCCAGCACTGGGACCCACACCCCATCGCGATCGAGTCGGCCAAGGGGGCGTGGCTCACCGATGTGGACGGGCGCCAACTGCTCGACCTGTCGATGGGTTTCGGAGCGATGCTCGTCGGTCACCTGCACCCACTGGTTGTCGAGTACGTGACCAAGGCTTTGGAGAGCGGGACACTGTTCGTCACGCCGTCTCCGAGCACCACGTCGGTGGCCGAGCTCTTCCAGAAGCGGTTCAACTTGGACCAGCTCCGCTTCGCCAACTCCGGTACTGAAGCGACCATGTACGCGGTCAAGGCCGCCCGGGTCTTCACCGGCCGCCGGGGGATCATCAAGATCGAGGGTGGCTACCACGGCGGCTACGACGCGCTGTCCGTATCGGTCAAGCCGGACGTTGCGGAAGCGGGTCCTGAGGAGTCGCCGGTTCCCGTCGTCCCGTTCGAGGCCGAAGCCGGCATCGTGCACGTGGTTCCCTACAACGACTTGGAACGACTCGAGGCGATCTTCGCCGAGCACGCCGATGAGATCTCGGCGGTGGTGATGGAGCCGGTTCTGGAGAACATCTCCATCGTGCTGCCCGACGCCGGGTATCTGCAGGGTGTGCGTGATGCGTGCGACCGGCACGGGGCACTGCTCGTGTTCGACGAGGTCAAGACGGGGCTCACCGCCGGATACGCGGGGGCCTCCCGACGTCTGGGAGTCACCGCGGACCTCATCACCCTGGCCAAGAGCATCGGCGGCGGGCTGCCCCTGGCAGCCTTCGGGGGACGGGCTGACGTCATGGCGACCATCAGCGACGGCCGCATGTGGCACTTCGGCACCTACAACGGCAACCCGCTGGTGATGGCCGCGGCGGCTGCGGTCGACGAGATCTGCACCGAGGAAGTCCTCGACCACGCGGAAGAGATCAACAACGGCGCGCTCGACGCCCTCGATGCGGTCATCGCCCGCTACGAACTGCCGGCGCACACCGTCGGGTTCGGCGTCAAGGGCGCGGTCACGTGGGCGACGGCTCCCGTGCGCAACTACCGCGACTACAAGCGCACCGACTTCGGCACGGCGGAACTGAGCTGGCTGTGGGGGGTCAACCGAGGGATCCTGACGCCGCCCGGGCTGGACGAGCAGTGGCTGGTGTCCGTGGCGCACACGCAGGACGACATGGGTCTGCTCGTGCAGGAGTTCGAAGAGCTGGCGCAGGCGCTGCGAGGTTGAGCCCGCGCGGGAAGGGCGGTAGGTCGCAGGTAGCAGTCGATGGTGCAGGTCCCGTGACCGGTCAGGCGTGTTGTGGCCCGTCACGAACGGGGCAGAACGCACGTAACGGGCTATTTCGCTGACCGATCCCACGGTTCACGTCGCTAGCGGCCTACTGGGCAGTGTGCCCCACGGGTTCGTACGCGCAGGCGGCATCTTCGGCCAAAGGGTCACCGGTGGCGGCGTAGGCTCGGGCCCGCGAGCCTCCGCACAGATCGGCGTACTCGCAGCGTCCGCAACGCCCGCCGAACTCCGCACCTCGGATCTTCTGCAGCGTGGGGTGTTCCCGGTAGATGGTCGCCAGTGGCTGGTCGCGGATCGAGCCGAGGCCCAAGGGCAGGAAGCCCGCGGGATACACCTCACCGTTGTGTGCGACGAAGATGATCCCTTTGCCGTCGCGGGTGGACGCGGTATGTGCTGTCGAGCGCTCGCCGGGGGCTCCCAGCACGGCGGTCAACCGGTCGTGCAGACGGCGGTACAACTCGTCTTCGGGGACAGTGCGACCAGCCCGGCGTTCCTGCACGATCCTGCGGAAGAAGGGAGCCTCCACCGTGCGCAACGTCATGCCGTAGTGCGAGGCGTCGTACAGGAAGTGACAAACGGATTCGTGCTCGTCGGCGCTGATCGCCCCGGTCGCCTCACCGCGGCCCACGTGGACCAGGAAGAAGACCTCCCAGATGTCTGCTCCGTTCTCCTTCACAATGGCGGCGATGTCAGCAAGTTCATCGACGTTGGCGCGCATGACGGTCGTGTTGATCTGAACCTTCAGACCCGCCCGTGCGAGCGCCCGGATGGCAGGCAGCGTTTCGTCGAAGTGACCGGGGATACCGCGGATGCCGTCATGGGTCGCGGCTGTCGCTCCGTCGAGGCTCAGCGAGACGGCCTTCACCCCACGCTTAACCATCAGCTCGATGGCCTGTGGGGTGAGCATCGGGGTGACCGACGGCGACATGGCCACCGGGATCCCCAGGGAGCTGGCGTGGTCGACCAGGTCGAATATGTCAGGGCGCAGCAGGCAGTCGCCGCCGGTCAGGACCAGGATCGGATAGGGCCTGCCGAAACCGGCCACCTGCTCGATGAGTTCCATGCCCTCGGCGTGGCTGAGTTCCCCGGGCAGCGCACCGGGTGTGGCCGAGGCGCGACAGTGCGCACACGCCAGTTGGCAGGCTCGGGTGACCTCCCAGAAGACCAGCATCGGCCTGCGGGAGTAGTCGACGCCGCGTGGTCGGGTCATAGTGACGGTCATGCGGATTCTCCTTGCACGATGAGGTCGGCGAGGGCGGCTGCTTGGGTCGCGCAGCCCGCCAGGCCGGAGCCGCGGTACGCCGCCCCGGTGAGGTGCAGGTGGCCGATGTCGGCAACCTGCCGATCGATCGACTCCAGCCGTTCCGCGTGGCCCACGACGTACTGGGGCATGGCCTTCGGCCAGCGCTGCACGAACGTCTCGAACGGCCGCGCGTGAATTCCCAGCATTGTCGACAGATCGGCGCGTACGCCTTCTATGATCTGTTGATCAGACATGGTCAACCATCGACGGTCGCCGGCTCGCCCGACCATGGACTTGATGAGGACCACGTGGTCGTTGACCAGGTGCGGCCACTTGTTCGTCAGCCAGGAGCATCCCACGATGAAGCGCTCCTCCACCGGCGGGACCAGGAAACCGGTGCCGGGCGGTAGCGTGGGCAGACCCTCGGCGCGGAAGGCCAGCGTCGCGTTCGCCACGTCCACGTACGGGATGTCGCGGAGGTCCGCGCTGAGGCCGGGCGCAAGTGGTTCCAGCAGATCTGCCGCGGAGTAGGCGGGCACCGCCAGAACCAACTCCTGGGCCGTGATCCAATTGTCGGCAGTTGAGATCCGCCAGCCGTCGCCGGTCCGCTCCACCCCGGTGACCTCTGTACCCGCCATGAGTGTCTGCGGGCCGATCTCTTTGACGAGCGCCTCCACCAAACCGGACATGCCGCCCGCGAGTGAGACCAACGGCGCGCCTGCCGGTTTCGGGGCCTTGGCGCGCCGCGAGCGCATGGTCAGGTACAGGCTGCGGTGGCCGTCGGCCAAGGCTTTGATCTCCGGGACCGTGCTCTTGGCGCTCAGTGCGGCCGGGTCGCCGGCATGGACGCCGCCCAGCAGCGGTTCGACGAGGCGGCGATAGACCTCGGAACCGAAGCGGGGCCTGACAAGGTCTGCGACCGAGGGGTCCTGCGACCTGTGCGAGGTCGGCAGCACGATGTCCATCCCTGCCCGCGCCACGCCCACTGGGGACAGCAGTCGCGAGCGCAACAGCGGCCCGAGTTTCCCGGGAAGTCCGAATGACGCACCGTCAGGGATGGGCCGTAACCCGCCGCGCGACCAGATGTGTCCGGAAGTCCGAATGACGCACCGTCAGGGATGGGCCGTAACCCGCCGCGCGACCAGATGTACGCACCCCCCGGTTGCGGCTCGATGATGTCGCTGTTCAGACCCAGCTCATCGATCAGGCCGCGGAGTTCGGCCGCCCGCGACAGGAATGCATCGGGGCCGGTATCGACTGGTAGCCCAGCCACGCGCACGGTGTTGATCTTGCCGCCGACATGCGGTGAGCAGTCCAGAACAGTGACTTCTGCGTCCGGCCCCAGCCGTCGTATGAGGAAATGCGCAGTGGCCAGACCGCTGAATCCGGCTCCGATGATCAGCGTCGACGTCGACACGATTCCATTGTCCCACCGGGTCACACCCCTCTCCCAGGGGTCCCGGCCGGTGCGCTCGCCCCGCTGACAGGCGTCGTGGGTCCTGGGCGACGAAGATGGGGGTGTTCAATCGACGAAGGAAGGTCTTGATGAAGGTCGCGGTTCTGGGTTCGGGAAACGGCGCTCATGCCATCGCGTTCGAATGGGCGCAGGCCGGCCACGAGGTTGCGATGTTCGATTTCGAGGAGTTCAGCGGCACCATTGAAGAGGTCGCCGAACGCGGAGGGATCTCCGCCGATGGTGAACTCGAGGGCTTCCAGGAGATCGTCTACGCCGGACACGACATCGAGGAGGCGGTGGAGGACGCCGACCTGGTGTTCGCCGTCGGACCTGCGTACAGCACCATGCCGTTCGCGGAGGTCTGCGAGCCATATCTCCGCCCGGGACAGATCTACGTGGTGTGCCCGAGCTCGTGTGCCGGTGCGATCGTGTTCAAACAGGGGCTCGATCTGGGGCTCGACGACGACTCGGTGCTCGTCGCGGAAACCTCCACCTTGCCCTATGCGGTCCGGCTGACCGGACCGGCCCACATCACGGTGTACAACCGGCTCAAGGGCGGCTACTACGTCGCCGCACTGCCCAGCAGGGCCACCCAGCAAGTGTTCGATGTCTTGCAGCCCGTCCATGGCGAGATCGAGATGGCTGACAACGTTTTGCAGACGACTTTGCAGAACGGTAACCCCGTGATCCATCCGGCGGTGTCCCTGTGCAACGTCGCTCTGATCGAGCGCACCGCCGGCGATTTCCTGTTCTACGAGGAGGGGGTCACCGACGGTGTCGGCAGAGTGATCGAGGCCGTGGACACCGAGCGACTCGCGATCGCCGACGCGCTGGGCGTATCGATCCTGCGAGATCCCGAGCTGGGTATCGCCCAGGGATACCAGGCGGTCAACAACTACAGCACCGGCTACTCCCAGGCGCCCGGATTCAAGGGCATCAAGGCACAAACGCAATTGGATTACCGATACTTCAACGAGGACGCCGGATTCGGCTTGGTGTTCCTGACCGACCTCGCACGCCAAATCGGCGTCGACACACCGAACATGGACGCAGTCCTGCGTATGAGTTCGATCGTCACTGGCCGCGACTACGAGACCGAGCGGGCGCGGACGATGGAGAGCCTGGGCCTGGCGGGGTACAGCGTGGACGACCTCAGAGGTCTCTAGCTGCAGACTGGCGCCCGAAGGCCCGCCCGGATGTATCGAGTGGTTGACCGATGACCGGCGCGTAGTGGTTGAAGAACACCTTGGCGATCAGTTCCCGGCGGGAACTCACCCCGCACTTGGTGAATACGGCCTTCAGGTGGTCCTGCACGGTGTACGGGGAGAGGTGCAGGCCGCCCGCGATCTCCCTGGTGCTGGCGCCGCCGAGGACCGCCACGACGACGTCGCGCTCCCTATCCGTGAGCTGGTATGCGGCGACGATCAAGGGGATCAACTCCGGAGGGCGGGCCGCCTCGATGGTGACGACGACCTGCTTGCTCGGACCGGACGGGGTAGCCAGAGGTGCCGCATGCACCACCAGCCAGGATCCGTCGCGAGCGCGGACCCTCGTGCTGGCCGGAGTGTTGCGGATGCCCGCGTCGAACGCACGGGCGGACGCGACAACCGCCAGTAGTTGGATCGGCAGGGCTCCCCAAACCGATCCGCCGAGTTGATCCAGTCGTTGTTCGGCGGGTCCGGAAGCACTGGTGACCGCGTCCTGGGGGTCGACGACGAGGACTGCGGGGCCGTGGACGGGATCGGGCTGGTGAGCGGCGCCGGCGATGAGCCCAGCGCGAAAACCCGCGGCCAGCACCTGTGACACCCCGGCCACGAAGGCGGCCTCGGCCGGACTGAATCCGGGGGCCGATGTCGGTCGGTACAGGCCGACCAGGCCCCATGTGCGCCCATCGGCACGCAATGCCGCGCGCAACTCGTTGCCCTGGTCGAAATGCGGCACCAGGAAATCTCGGTAGCGCGCCGCGCGTTCCGGGTGTCCATCGGTGTCCAGTGCCAGAACCCCGACCGGGATCGGACGTCTGGCGATCTCACCGAAGCTGTTCACATCAGGCCGCTCGTACTCGAAACTGGCGAACTCCGCGTCCCGGGCGTCGGGGAGGCCCACCTTCGTGGTGCCCGTGAGCAGGTGTGTGTCAGGGTCGCATGAGGCCAGACAGGCGCTCTCGAACGGCACCGCCCGTCCGAGCACCTTGAGTGCCGATTCGGCGAACGCCTCGTGTGCCAGACCGGCCCGGGACAGTGCAGCGAGACGGTCACTCACCGTCTGGGCGTCCATGGCCATGGCATGAGTATCCACCCACGAGGCGTCGAAGTGAATCCCAGATCTCTGGGGGTGCGACTCCCCGGGAATCAGGGATGGTGCCAGCGGGGCGCAACAGGTGAACATCGCAGACACAACCACAAGGAGGACTGCCATGACCGACCTGATCGACACCCACCACGAGCCGTCGGCCGATCCGTTGACACCATTGCTGATCGCCCCGGACACCTACGTCATCCAAGCAATCCACGGTGAGGGGGAGAGCCCCATGGCCGTGCACATGAACTCGATGCTCATCCGCGGCCGGGAACCGATGGTCGTGGACACCGGCACGCCGATCGACAGGGACGCCTACCTGCGGCAATTGACGAGTCTCGTCGACCCGGACGACGTGCGGTGGATCTTCGTGTCGCACGACGATGTCGACCACTACGGCAACGTCGACGTGCTGATGGACATGTGCCCGAACGCGACGATGATCGCCACCTGGTTCCTCACGCAGCGCATGTCCGCGGAAGGGCCTCTGCCCCCGATGCGCGGTGGCGCTGGCTGGGGCATGGGGAGTCGCTGGACATCGGTGACCGGCAGGTGGTCGCGCTGCGGCCGCCGCTGTACGACTCTCCGACGACCCGCGGCCTGCTGGACACGTCCACCGGCGTCTACTGGGCATCCGATTGCTTCGCCACCCCCGTGCCCAATGCGCACGGAGTACGTCGACGAGCTCGATCGTGACCAGTGGGCGGACGGCTTCGCGGTCTTCGGCAAGTGGAACAGCCCCTGGATCGATCTGCTCGACACCGAGACGCTACGACGCCGAGGTGGAGGCGCTGCGGCGAACACTCGATCACCACGATCGCGACCTGTCATGGACCCACGATCGGTGACGGCGATGATCGACCGGGTCCTTCGAGTTGATGCACGAGCTGCCCGGCCGGGGGTGCCCGAGCAACCGGGTCAGCCGGTCCTCGAGGAGATGGTGACAGCCCTGGAGGTGCACGATCGGCTGAAGTGAGGTCCGGTCCTGATCGTCCGACGGGCGGCTCGCGGGGGACGGGCGGGCTTCGCACTCGGGCAACCGGTCGTAGTGGAGTGCGTCCGTCCCCCCAAGGGCATAGGTTCGACGGCATGGCACTGGAACTGTGGGACGAAGAACCTGGCACCGTACTGGCGATCGTGGCGCACCCCGACGATCTGGAGTACGGGGCGGCGGCAGCGGTCGCGAAGTGGACCGCGGCGGGGAACCGGGTCACCTATCTGCTCGTGACGAAGGGCGAGGCCGGCATCGACGGCATGGCCCCGGACGAGGCCGCGCCGGTCCGGGAGCAGGAACAGCGGGCAAGCGCCGCGATCGTCGGCGTCGAAGAGGTCGAATTCTTGGACTACTCGGATGGAACGGTGGAGTACGGTCCGTCCCTGCGCCGGGACCTCGCGCACGCCATTCGCCGACACCGCCCGAACACCCTGCTGTTGTTCAACCACCGGGACAACTGGGGGTTCCCGGGCAGCAGGAACAGCGCCGACCACCGGGCAGTGGGCGAGTCCGCCCTCGATGCCGCCGCCGACGCCGGAAACCGCTGGATCTTCCCGGTCGCGGGCCTCGAACCACACCGCGTGACCCGGACGCTTGTAGCGGGTTCACCCGAGGCGAACCATGCGATCGAGGTGTCGGGTTACCTCGACGTGGCCGTCGAGTCGCTGGCAGCTCATGCCGCCTATCTTCAAGGACTCGGGGATCACCCCATGGCGGATCCGGAGTTCGTGAGGGCGATGTGCGAGCAGACGGGGGAGCGGGCCGGAGTTCCCGCGGCGGTTTCGGTGGAATTGTTCGAGGGCTGAGCAGAACGCCGCAGCAGGTCCCGGCGTAGGCGCGGCCCGCTCCGTGTGGTGTCATGCGGCATGCGTACGTTCACGTGTGGCCACTGTGCGAACCTGCTCGCGTTCGAGAACTCCGTCTGCGTGGTGTGCGGGAGCCCACAGGCGTTCTCGACCGAGCAGTTCTCGATGGTAGTTGTCGACCAGTCGGAAACTCACCAACTGTGCGGCAATGCGGCCTTGATTGGGTGTAACTGGTTGATCGCCGACGGCGAGCGGTTCTGTCCCTCGTGCCGGCTCACCCGTACTCGCCCCCGCGAGGACGACACGTCGGGGATGGTGGCCTTCGCCGGGGCAGAGGCCGCCAAGCGACGACTCGTGTATCAACTCATGGACCTTGCGCTGCCGGTCATCGCGAAGCTGGACGATGCAGCCGGGCTGGCCTTCGACCTGTTGTCCAGCACCGACGCCCCCGTCACGACCGGGCACGCCGACGGAGTGGTCACCATCGACCTGGCGGAGGGCGACGATCCGCACCGTGAAGCGATGCGGGTGGAGATGGGGGAGCCGTACCGGACCATGCTCGGCCACCTGCGCCACGAAGTCGGTCACTACTACTTCCAGGTGCTCGTGGAAGGTCGCCGCCCGGGCGCCGGGGACACCCACGTAGGTGATGCGATAGAGCGGTTCCGGACCTTGTTCGGCGATGAACGACCGGACTATGGCGACGCCCTGCGGCGGCACTACACCGACGGCCCGCCCCTGCGCTGGGAAGTCTCTCACATCAGCGCCTACGCAACCGCACACCCGTGGGAGGACTGGGCGGAGACCTTCGCCCACTACCTCCACATCCTGGACACGCTGCAGACCGCCTCGTCCTGGGGAATGGTCGTCGCGGGTCCGAGCACGTCGGCGCCCGAGGTCACCGGGGCCGTACACGCCCGCCCGGCCTCGCAGACGTCGGGCGAGGTGGGGATCTCGGAAATCATCGCCACATGGCTGCCTCTGACCTACGCGCTCAACGCCGTGAACCGGAGCATGGGCAAAGAGGACCTCTACCCCTTCCGCCTCACCGAATCGGTGATAGCGAAACTCGACTTCGTCCACAGGTTGGTGAATCGCTCCTGACGGGTCGCACCAGGCAGCGGGTCACCCGAGCCCGATCGCGTGGAATGGCCGCCGGTCCGAGTGATCCACGGGTCGGCTGGGGTCGGGGCCACACTGTGCACAGGACAGCCATGACTCGCGAGATCGAGGACCCGCCGGAGATCGAACTGCCCATCACGGACACGCTCGGCGGGCTCCCCGCCCGCAACCCGGAAATCATGCCGTCCCGCCCCCTGTACGCGGTACGAACCGCCGACGGCTGGGCGAACGTCGCAGCCAACCGGTTCAACGACCAGGTCGGCGTCGTCGCCAAGGGGATAGTGGCGCGTCGAGTCGGGGCCGGCAGCCCGGTCGCCATCTTGACGCCGACGCGCTAGGAGTGGACCGTGCTCGACTTCGCACTGTCGTCCATCGGATGCTTCGCGGTGCCGATCTTTGGCTCGTCGTCGGCCGAGCAGATCGAGTGGGTCCTCGAGGACAGTCATGCGGTGGCCGTCATCGTGAGTTCCACCGACATGGCGCAGCGGGTGCGTGAGGCGACTCTCAACAGCCCGGCGGTGTGGGTGATGGACGACGGCCTGCAGGAGCAGGTGTCGGCCGAGGGCGTGGATGTGCCCGACGACGTGCCGGCGAAGCGGCCGGCTGCTGCCTCTGGACTGGAGCGTCCGACCTGTCTGGTCGGCGTTCCCCGCATTGTCGAGAGGATCTTCAACGCCACGCAACAGAAGGCCATGCCGAGGGCAAGGGTCGGATCTTCGAACGTGCCGCGAAAGTCGCCATCGAGGCCGCGCCACCCACACCGGCAAGCCGCCTTGGCGACTCCGCCTCGAACACGCGCTCTTCGTCCGCTTGGTGTACGGCAAGAACCGCGCGGCGACGGGGGGCGGCCTGTGCTTTGCGATCACCGGCGGGGCCAGCCTCGGCGAGCGTCTCGGCACTTCTTCGCAGGTATAGGCCCGACCGTCATGGAGGGCTATGGACTCAGGGAGACGACCACGTCCGGGCCGTTCAACCGAGCCGAGCGTTCGCGCATCGGCAGCGTGGGACAGCCCATGCCTGGGACCGCCGTGCGCATCGCCGACGAAGGTGAAATCTGGTTACGGGGACGGCATGTCATGGCTCGCTATCACAAGAACCAGGCGATGCGACCGATGACGCCATCGACGCGGACGGGTGGCCAAGGATCGACAACCCGCAGCGAGGTGCGCCGCGGCTACAGGGGCGTGGGTTGTTTCCAGGTGATGTTTCCGGCCACACGGATCGGGTCCACCCGACTGGTGAATCCCGGGCCGTCACCGAGCCCCCCGAAACCATCGAAGCCCCAGCACCAGGCAGCGGCGGCGGCGTCCAAAGCGCACGTGTGCGCCTGGCCGGCAGCGACGGTCGTGTAGCTGCGCCCACCGGACACTTGCACCGGTTGGGACTGGTCCGTGGTGCCGGCCCCGTCGCCGAGCTGCCCGTTGCCGTCGGTGCCCCAGCACCAGGCAGCGGCAGCGGCATCAACGGCGCAGGTGTGCTGCAGGCCCGCTGTCACGGTCGTGTAGGTACGTGATCCGGACACCTGCGCCGGTTGGAACTGGTTCGTGGTGCCGCCCCCGTCGCCGAGCTGCCCCCTGAAGTCGCTGCCCCAGCACCAGGCCCCGCCCGTGGTGTCGAGAGCGCATGTGTGAGAACCACCGGCGGCGACAGTAGCGAATTTGTGCGAGCCGGACACCTGGACCGGTTCGAATTGGTTCGTGGCACCGGCCCCGTCGCCGAGCTGCCCGGAGCTGTCGTTGCCCCAGCACCAGGCTGTCCCGTTGATGTCCACAGCGCAGGTGTAATGGCTGCTGGCGGCATCGCCGCCGGCGGAAATACCTGTGTAGGTGCGCCCGCCGGACACCTGCACCGGTTCGAACCGGTTGGTGGCAGTGGGCCCGTCGCCGAGTTGCCCGGAGCTATCGCTGCCCCAGCACCAGGCTGTCCCGTTGGTATCCAGAGCGCACGTGTGGTTACTGCCGGCAGTCAGAAACGTGAAGGTCCGCCCGCCGGACACCTGCACCGGTTCGAATTTGTCCGTGGCGCCGGCCCCGTCACCGAGTTGCCCGAAGTCGTCGTACCCCCAACACCAGGCGGCCCCGTCGGTATCAAGAGCGCACGAGTGCGCGAACCCTGCAGCGATGGTGGTGTAGGCGCGCCCGCCGGACACCTGCACCGGTTCGAACTGGTTGGTGGCGCCGACCCCGTCACCGAGCTGTCCGGAGTCGTCGTACCCCCAACACCAGGCGGCCCCGTCGGCATCGAGACCGCACGAGTGGAAAGCGCCGAGCGCCAAACTCGCGGTGGTGACAACTGGATTCGTGGTGGGCGTCGGGCTGGGCGTCGGTCCCGGCGGCGGTGGTGGGGTCGTCGAGACCGGGGGCGGGGTGACCGGGGCGGGCACCGGGGTCGGTGTCGGGGCCGGCGCCGGGGTGGACCTCACGCGGTAGCGCACCTTCACCTTGGCGTTTCGCCCTGACCGCACCCTCACCTTGGCAGGTTTGACAGTCGCGGTTGCGGTGCGCCCTGCGGACTTGATCGGCTTGGCCATCACCTTGTATGTCCCGGGTCGCAACCCAGTGATCCTGCCGCGTTTCCCGATCTTCTTCACACGCTTGGTACCTTTGGCCGGCCCTTTCACCGCAGAAAGTGTGATCTTCGCGCGCTTGCCCAACCGCTGGCCGGTGACTGAGACCTTGGCTGCGCCCTTCTTCGCCGAAGCCGCGGGCGTAACGGCGGAGGCGGTCGCAGCCTCCCCGGCAACCAGCAAACCCAGCATCAGCCCGGCATTCGCGAACGTGGCAAGAAGGCCCTTAGCCGTCAACCGGTCGGCACTCATCGACATCACATCCTGATCGATCTGCGGTTTCGCGCCACCATAGCACCGCAATCGTGTTGTTTCACATCCGCTGTTGTTCGACGCAATGGCGCACGAACGCGAACTTAGTGGTGAGGGGGGAGAAGCGGTGCGCATGCCGTATTCCGTGGAGAGTCCCGGGCTACCGACCATCAGGCTGCACGACATACGGCCACACATGGGCGACCGTCGCTATGCAGTCGGGTGTCCACCCAAGGTCGTGCAAGAGCGGCTCGGACACGCAACGGTTGCGATCACCTTGCAGACCTGGAGCCACGTCATCCCCGTGATGCACGACAAGGCAGCAGCAACGGTTCCGAATCTCATCACCGCCTCGCGGGTAGACGGCGGCACTCCGCTGTGTACGGCGCGGTAGATGATCGGTAGATGAAAGGCCCCCACGAAGATCATTCCGTGAGGGCCGAACGTGTCCGAGGGGGGATTTGAACCCCCACGCCCTGTTACGGGCACTAGCACCTCAAGCTAGCGCGTCTGCCTATTCCGCCACCCGGACCGGTTGGGGTTCCAGAGTATCAAGCGTCCGTCACGGCCTGTCACCAGTCAGCGAAGAAGCAGAAACGGATCGGTACGAAGCTGCGGGGCCGATGGTCGACTCGACCAGCACCAGTTCGGACGGGGTCCACGCTGGGGAGCGAACGCTCGCCAGATCCGCCACGGCGTGGGTCAGTTGGCGCTGCCCGAGGATCGAGCGGGACCGCGCGACCGTGACGTGCGCGCGAAAGCGTCGTTCGTCCACGTCATGCACCCGGCGTACCTCGGCAGCCAGTTCGGCAAGCCAGGGGCCAGCTTCGATCCCGAGCCACAGCACCGGACCGAACCGCCCGCTGCCAGAGATACGCAGTGGACCAACAGCCGGAGGGGTGAGTCGACGGAGGCGTCTGATCTCCTTGTCGGGGCTGCGCGATCCGAGAAAAGCCAGGGTCAGGTGCCAACGGTCGGGGGTCTGCCAGCGCAGCTCCCGGTACCGCTCCTGCACCGGTTCGAGTTGTCTGCGCACTGCGTCGACGCCCTCGGGGCGGGGCCACAGAGCCACGAACAAACGCTCGGTCATCCTGCCACTGTGGCGCATTGACCAAGGCCCCGACCAGACCGATCCGTGGCACAGTGAATCCATGACCTCCGACGTGGCGACCATCTGCTCCGAGCTGATCAGCTTGGACACCTCGAACTACGGTGACGGCACCGGCCCGGGTGAGGCCTCGGCTGCGGAGTACGTGGAGGCCTTCCTGCGCGGAGCCGGTCTGCAGCCTGAGCGTTTCGAGACCACCTCTGCCACCCGCCAGGCCGTGGTCTGCCGCATCCCCGGTCAGGATCCGCAGGCATCGGGTCTGGTGATCCACGCCCACCTCGACGTCGTCCCCGCGATAGCCGCAGACTGGTCGGTGCCCGCTTTCGAGGGCACGATCCACGACGGCATGGTCTGGGGCAGAGGGGCCGTGGACATGAAGGACATGGACGCGATGATCCTCACGGTCGTCCAGCAGTGGCAGTTGCACGGGATCAAACCCCGGCGTGACATCGTCCTGCTGTTCCTGCCCGATGAGGAGGCCGGAGGCCGGCACGGCGCGCACTGGGTCGTGGAGAATCGTCCGGAGTTGCTTGAAGGCGTGACCGAAGGCATTGGCGAAGTCGGCGGCTTTTCCGTGGAACTGGCCAATCACAAGCGGCTCTACATGATCGAAACCGCACAGAAGGGGTTGGCGTGGCTGCGGCTGCGGGCCAGCGGCACCGCGGCCCACGGGTCGCTGATCCACGACGACAACGCGGTGACCCGGCTCGCCCGTACGATCAGCCGGATCGGGGATCACCAGTTTCCGATTCAGTTGACTCCGCCGGTGCAGGAGTTCCTGGAGGCAGCCTGCGACGCGGCGGGGGTTCCGTTCGACCCGTCGGATCCGGAGGCCGTCATCAAACAACTCGGTCCGGCGGCCCGGATGATCGGGGCCACGATGCGGCACACTGCCAACCCGACCATGCTGTCTGCGGGGTACAAGAGCAACGTGATCCCGGGGGAGGCCCAGGCCATGGTGGACGCGCGTTTCCTTCCCGGGCTCGAGGAGGACTTCTTCGCCCAGTTCGATGCGTTGCTCGAGCCGGGGGTCACCTGCGAACCCCAGGAGAAGGACATCAGCCTTCAGACGACCTTCGACGGGGACCTCGTGGCAGGTATGACTGCGGCACTGTGTGCGGAGGATCCACAGGCGATTCCAGTGCCCTACACGCTGTCCGGTGGCACCGATGCAAAAGCCTTGTCGCTGTTGGGAATCCGCTGTTACGGTTTTGCGCCCCTTCAACTGCCGCGCGGATCTGGACTTCACGTCGTTGTTCCACGGCATTGATGAGCGCGTGCCAGTCTCCTCGCTCGAGTTCGGTGTTCGGGTGTTGGATCGCTTCCTGCGCAACGCATGAACCCACTGCTGCGACGTCTGGACGAGATGGCCCTGCGGCTGCAGGCAGATACGTCCGTATTGGCCCTGCTGGCGCTCGGGTCTGTCGGACGTGATGTTCACCGCTTGGACGAGCATTCGGATCTCGACTTCTTCGTCATCACCGATGACAAGCAGCGGCTTCTCGATGACGTCTCATGGTTGGGCGGCCCGATCGAGTGGCTGCACCGGAACACCAGCGACGGGTACAAGGCTCTCGTGGCCGGGATCTACCACGAGTTCGCCGTCTTCACGCCTGAGGAGTTACCCGCGATTCCCTTCGCCCCCGGCCGGGTGGTGTGGGCCAGGCCAGGCTTCGACGTGAGCCTTCTGACACCCGTGATGGTGCCGCCACCTTCGGTGGAATGGCTTGTGGACGAAGTCCTTTCGAACCTGTTCGTGGGACTGCATCGGTGGTTGCGTGGTGAGCGACTCGCGGCGATGCAGATGGTTCAGGGCGAAGCGCTGGCAAATGCGCTTCGCATGCGGGCGATCGGACGATCCCTACAACCCTGCACGCCGAGCCGAGCTGAACAATTCGCTGGAATGGTCGGAACTGGCGGGAGGCTATGACCACACTCCGGAGGCTGCGCGGGCCGTCATGCGCCTGTTGCCCGAGACCGGTGCCGAAGCGATGCGTGAGCAGGTCGAACGTCTCCTCGGGCAGTCACTCCCTACCGCCGGGGACAGCCCCGTCCACCAGCACGTCGTAGACGGTCAAGATCCGCCGACGTCGGGGTGTGAAGACCCGTTGTAGCCGGCGCATCATGACAACAGGCTCACACCACCGGGCCCCACCAGCAGACCCACGATGATGAGCACGACGCCCCAGAGCACCTGGCTACGTACGATCGCCACGATGCCTGAGACAACAAGAACGACGGCGATAATCCACAGTAGAAAATCCATGTCGGTGACTACCCCACGTCACCGAGAACAAACCCAGTGGGTTTCGACCGATCACCGATCCCGAAGCCTGGCCCGGATGTATCTTCCCGATGATCGGAAGTGGCTGGGGCCCGCAGCCCCAGCCCACCGTCCTGCCGGCCAGTCGTTGTTGGCACCCGTCATAGGCGCGCCGTACAACTGCTCGTCGGTGGCGTCAGTGATGAAACCCGACAACCGCCGGTATTGCTCGGCCAGCAGTGACCTGGCGTCGTCCCAACGGAGGTCTGCCTGGCGCGCGCGAAGATCGGCGTTGTGCCGCTTCAGGTCGTTCTACTTCCAGCCCGTGGCGGAGAATGGACTCCCTGCCCGGCCAGCCCCTCGTGACACCAACCGAGAAAGAGGTCGATCCAGTGGGCCCGCTGAGCCACGACGTCTTTGATCGAGGTGTTTTCGTCATCCTTGATCAGGGTCGCCGACGAATCGATTCGGTCCAGCAGTTAGCTGAGTTTGCGGTATTCCCGTTCGCACAGTGCAGCGAGTTCGTGTTTGGAGGTGGCGGCCACGACCGCCTCCTCAGCGCAGGGAGTTGGTGGGCGATACTGGGTTCGAACCAGTGACCTCTTCCGTGTCAAGGAAGCGCGCTACCACTGCGCCAATCGCCCGTTTGTGAAGCGAGGTGGAGACGGGATTCGAACCCGTGTAGACGGCTTTGCAGGCCGTTGCCTCGCCTCTCGGCCACTCCACCAGAAGCCCCGTGGCCTCTCGAGCGGACGACGGGATTCGAACCCGCGACCCTCACCTTGGCAAGGTGATGCGCTACCAGCTGCGCTACGTCCGCGTTTGTGTCGCCGGGATCGTACCGGCTTGGACCAGCATAACCGAGCAGCGCATTTGCTGGACACCAGGGACCTCAACAAGTGTCCGCTCGGTCGCCAAGCGTCAGAGCCAGTAGGAGCACTCGGCACCCCATGCGAGCCAGGTCGCCGGACAGCCAGGAGGACGACGCCAGGTGTGTCCGAGACATCGCGCGCCGGTCTGCCGAATCCGTGAGCCCAGATCGAGGGCGGTGTTGTTGGGATAGGGAGGCGACGAGGGCGGCATTGTTGGGGGATCGGTCCAGTCAGATCGCCCAACAACGTCGCCCTGGAGGCCAGGTGCACCGCCCTCAAACGACTTGGTTCAGTGCTGACGGGGACACCCGGGACAAGCCGGATCTCATCAGGGGAGGATGAAGCGTGCACACCGGCCAACCTGAGGCGCGTTTCGGGGACCTGCACGCCACGCGACTGCTCGAGGTCAGTGAGGATCTGGGGGCTCTGGAGGCCGGCGGGCGTTGGGCGGTTGCCGTCGGGTTCGAGGGCCGTGTCGTGCTTGCCCGCTTCGCGGATTGGAGTCGGCGACCGATCGGGACGGCCACCTGGCTGGGCCTGTCGGGGGCCTGGGACACCTCCTTGGACCGAGAGGCCTACGTGGACCGGGTCCTGCGGGTCCAGGACCACATCGCGCGGGGCTGGGTCTACCAGGTCAACGTGTGCCGCATCCTCAGCGCGCAGTGTGACAGCGCTGATCTGGCGGGGTTGTACGCGCGCCTGACGACGATGCGTGCGCCGTTCGCGGGACTGCTGACACTTGCCCGACCAGGCGATCCACATCGCGTCCGCCTCTCCCGAGCGATACCTCACGCGCAAGGGCGACCGTGTGTGGTCGAGTCCGATCAAGGGGACGGCGGATGCGCCAGACGGCTTCCTGGACAAAGATCGGGCGGAGAACGTCATGATCGTCGATCTTGTCCGCAACGATCTGGGCCGGGTCGCGCGGGTGGGCAGCGTCGCCGTGGAGAGTCTCATGGGCGTCGAGCCGTACCCAGGGCTGCATCATTTGGTGAGCACCGTCACTGCCGACTGCGGGGAGGCGTCCTGGCAGGAGATCCTCGATGCCACCTTCCCGCCCGGTTCGGTATCCGGGGCTCCCAAGGTCTCGGCTCTCGAGGTGATCGACGAGTTGGAGCCATGTACCAGGCAGTGGTACTGCGGGGCATTCGGCTGGATCGACGTTGACGCCCGCCGCGCCGAATTGGCAGTGGCTATCCGCACGTTCTGGCTGGATGAGGGGCGTCTCAAATTCGGAACCGGGGCAGGTATCACGTGGGGGAGCGACCCGGCGGGGGAGTGGCAGGAGACCGAACTGAAGGCGCGTCGCCTGATTGGCCTTGCGTCTGCCGAATCCGTGAAAAGGTAGCGGCGTGTGGAGTTGGATCAACGGTGAAGTGCAAGCGGTTTCACAGGCCCGGGTGAACGTCATCGATCACGGTTTCACCGTGGGTGACGGTGTCTTCGAGACGCTCAAGACGGAGGCCGGTGTGCCGTTCGCACTGAGCCGCCACCTGCACCGTTTGAACCGTTCCGCGGCGGGCCTCGGCCTGCCGGCGGTGGACGATCACGTAGTCCGGGCAGCGGTTGATGAACTCATGACCCGAGAGGCATACCCGCTCGGGGTTCTGCGGATCACCTACACGTCCGGCCCCGGCCCGCTCGGGTCACAACGCGGCGACGGACCCCCAACGCTCGCCGTGGTGAGTTTGGAGGGCCGACCGTGGCCGGCCACCACTCACGTTGCGGTCAGCCGTTGGCCGCGCAATGAGCGGTCCCCGTTGATGGGACTGAAGACGACCTCGTACGCCGAGAACGCCGTGTGCCTGGCTGAAGCCCGGGCAGACGGGTTCAGCGAGGCGATTCTCGGCAACCTGGCTGGCAACCTCTGTGAAGGAACGGGCAGCAACGTCTTCGTAGTGATCGACGGGCGGGTCGTCACCCCACCCGTTACCGATGGTTGTCTGGCCGGTATCACTCGGGATCTGGTCGTCGAGTGGTTCGATGTCGAGGAGCGCAGCATGCCGCTCTCAGTGCTCGACACCGCGGATGAGGTATTCATCACTTCGAGCACCCGCGACGTACATCCAGTGGAAAGGGTGGGGGTGCGCCTTTTGGACGCCCCGGGCCCGGTGACAGCCGGACTGGCCGCGGAGTTCAGGGCACGCAGTCGTGCCGACGTCGACCCAGTCTGAGCCGCAGCCGAACGGCCTCAGTCGTTCGAGCCCAGCAGATCGGCGATGAGACCGTCGAGGTCGAGGAATTCCGACTCCGAGCCCGCTGGCACCGTCTCGTAGGCCCGGTCGAGGAACAGAGCGATCTCGTCGGCAGGAGCCTCCAGGAGGGCTTGACCCGACGGCGAGCGCAGTGCGATACACACCACCCGTTCTCCGGTTACGGTGGCCGGCCAGCAGGTCACGTCCCCGTCACCGACCGGGCGTTGAGTGCCCTCCTGCAACAGGTCCCGCGCGAACACCCACTGAACGGCTGCTTCGCCGCCCTGGAATTCTGCAGTCACGGACAGGGGTCGGTGTGCTGAATAGAAGAATCGCGCGGGCACGGGCATCCCATACTCTGTGCCGATCACCAGGTTCAGAGTGATCTCCGCTGTGACGACGGTGGGGATGGGTTCCGTATGCATGATTCCTCCGTGGGTACTGACGTCAATGGTGTGCCCTTTCGTTCCATTGCGTAATCGACTTAGGCTGTGAGACGTGACACAACCCGCAACTGACGTGCCGTGGAACCGACGGTTCCGCGGTTGGTTGCGCAAGAACTGGTTGCTGGACACGGCATGGAAAATCACCGTCTTCGTGGCCGGCGTCAGCGTGATGACGCTCGGGGCGGTACTTCTGGTCCTTCCCGGACCGGGGTGGGCCATGATCGCCCTGGGTCTGATCATCCTGGCGTCTGAGTACGTTTGGGCGCAGAAACTGCTCCATCCGATTCGCAAGAAACTGCGACAGGCCAAGGAGACGGCGCAGGATCCGCAGAACCGCGCCCAGGTGCGTGCTGCCTCTGCGGCGGGCCTGGTGCTGGTGTCAGCAGCTGCTGGCGCCTACCTCTGGCGTTATGGGGCCTCCCTGGACGGCGTGCGGGGACTCTGGCCGCTGTGAGGTAGTCTTATGTGCGTCTTGAGGGCGATTGGCGCAGTGGTAGCGCGCTTCGTTCACACCGAAGAGGTCACTGGTTCGAACCCAGTATCGCCCACCAAGCAAAACCCCTGGTCAGCCCTGGTTTCACATCTTGCGTCAGGGCAGGTTCGCGACGCGTGCCGGCTCTCGCTGGAGCCAACGCGTCTGCCTTGGTCGACGTCTCATGCGCGAGGGTCACAGGCGTTGGAGTTGTGCACATGCGTTGGAGATCCGCACAGGCGTGAGAGAAAAAACTCCCGTGGTTGTCCAACGCCCGTACCGTTGTCCAACGCCTGTACCCAAGTCTCACGCCTGTGGGGCGCGGCGTGGAACGTACGCGCGGATTGCCGAACCCACTAGTGCTGCGCGCGTCGACCGTACTCCGCGAGGAACAATGCCTCGGCCACGATGGAATCCTTCAACTCCACGAGGTCGATGCTCTCGTTCGGGGCGTGGATCCGAGCCAATGGGTCCTGGGCGCCCACACCCAGTACCTCTAGTTCAGGTCGAGACTCGATGAGGTTGGCCACGAAGGGGACTGCGCCGCCGGCACCTTGCTGCGTGGATGGCTTGCCGTAGGCATACTCCATGGCCGCGGAGAAAGCGTCGTAGCCCGGACCTCCCACGGGGACTGCGGAACCGTTCGCCGGCACTCCGGGCTCGAAGTCGATCTTCACGCCGAAGGGGGAGTGGTTGCGCAGATGTGTCTCGAGCAATCGGGTGGCTTCCTCACCGTCCACACCCGCAGGGATCCGGACGCTGATCTTTGCCTTCGCGGTCGGGATGAGCGCGTTCGGGGCTGTGGCAACCTCCGGCGCGTCGAGCCCGACGACCGAGACCGCCGGTTTGGAGAAGAGCCGTGACGCCACACTGCCGGAACCGATCAGGGGCTGGTCCGGCAGTATCTGGGCCAACTCGCGGAATGCTTCCTCGGGATATTCGGCACCTTCCCAATCCGAGCCACTGATGCCGTCGATGGTGGCGTTGCCGTCGTCGTCCATCAGCGTGCTCAGGAGTTTGATCAGCACCATCAGGGCATCGGGAGCCGGGCCACCGAACATCCCGCTGTGACGTGGTTCCTCCATCGTCGTGACCGTGACGACGCCCTCGATGATTCCGCGCAACTGCGTGGTGAAGGTGGGCTGACCGAGTTCCACGTTGCCCATGTCGCAGATGACCGCGGCATCGAGATCGGAGAAAACCTCAGGCTTGGTCGTCGGCCACTCCTCGAAATCGCCGCCGTATTCTTCTTCGCCTTCGAACAAGATCCGCAGATTCACCGGGGGCGACCCCTCGAAGGCGCGCAGAACGGCCAGATGTGTGATGACTCCTGACTTGTCGTCGGCGGCGCCACGTCCATAGAGCCGCCCGTCACGCTCTTCAGCCCGGAACGGTTCGGTGTGCCATTTGTCCAGGTCGCCTGCTGGCTGCACGTCGTAGTGGGAGTAGAGCAGAACCAGCGGAGCGCCCTGCGGTCCGGCGATGTCCGCCCGCACCGTCGGAACGCCGCTGGAGCTGGGGATCAATTCCGGATCGGCACCGGCCGCGCGCAGCAGGTCCGCGCAGGCTTCTGCACAGCGGACCACGTCCGGCAGGTCATAGCCGGGGAAGTTGATGGAGGGGATGGCGACCAGTGCCTCGAGATCCCTGCGCACCTCGGGCATGAGTGCCTCGATCCGGGCTCTCAGTTCGTCAGCTTCGGCGTTCGGCATATGCAGTGACATGTCAGCAATCTAGAACGACGGGGAGTCTGTCGCCCGTCGACCGACAGGCGCATCACAGCGCTGATTGTGGTTAGTCTCGTGGGCATGGCCACGCTCAATGCACTGGCTCCGGTGCTCCCGGTCAGTGATGTG
This sequence comes from uncultured Actinomycetota bacterium, assembly GCA_963704075.1. Classification (GTDB taxonomy): domain Bacteria; phylum Actinomycetota; class Actinomycetes; order S36-B12; family UBA10799; genus JADKAV01. Next base: position 64,778 of record CAVPGV010000014.1, on the reverse strand, counting down.
CTCTCCGCGCTCGACAACTACGCGCGCCTCGGTTTTCGCGCCAAACCGTATCAACGCAGTGAGGTCGTGGAGGGCCGGCGTCTGGTCGAGGTGCTGTACGGCTTCGTCTTCCGCGATGGTCTGCAGTTGCACCTGTGCCAGGTGTCCGGGATCGATCCCGTGACCAATCTCAGCGAGGTGTACCTGTACGTCGACGACGCCAACGCATTGCACGAGCAATGGAGTGTATCCGGCGCCGCAGGGGAGTACGTCGAACCCACAGACACCGAATACGGATTGTGCGAGGGAGCCTACGTCGACCCCGATGGCAACTCGCTGCGCTACGGCTCCTGGCTGCCCGGCTACCCCAAGCCCGCGCAGACATGAGTGACCACAAAGACGTCCTGGCCGAGTACCTGCAGCATGGCCGCACGCTGTGCTGTGGAAGCTCGGGGGTTGCAGTGAGTACGACGCCCGTCGGCCGTTGACGGCGACTGGCAGCAACCTGCTGGGAATCGTGAAACACGTCGCCAGCGTCGAGGCGGGGTACCTCGGTGACTGTTTCGGACGGCCATTCGAACAGACGTTCCCCTGGTTCTCCGAGGATGCGGAGCCCAACGCCGACATGTGGGCCACCGCCGATGAGAGCATCCCGCAGATCGTCGACCTGTACCGGCGGGTATGGCTGCATTCCGACGCGACCATCGCGGCATTGGATCTCGATGCTCCCGGTCACGTGGACTGGTGGGCTCCGGCCTAGCGCGATGTCACGCTCCAGCAGGTTCTCGTGCACATGATCGCCGAGACTCATCGGCACGCAGGACAGATGGACATCCTGCGGGAGTCGGTCGACGGACTCATCGGATGGAAGCCCGACAGCGCCGTCCTGCCCGAGGCGCATGGATTGGGCGGGGTACCGGCAGCGGTTGCAGGAGGTAGCCGACGGATTCCGGCGTTCAGGCGAAATGTCATAATATCGATTATCGGTCAATAATCACGGAACTTGTCTCACGCGACTGCGCCCGATCCCGCCGGCACTGGGCCCGACCGGTTCGGCAATCAGTGCCTCGACCGTCGAACAGAGCGGCACACCTCAAATCGCTTAGGGACGCAGAATCTTCCGATGGCACGAACTCTGAGCACGTCACGAAGCGTTGATGTCGACCACTGCGAGGCCTTCGGCCGACCAGGCAGCCAGGAGTTGCGTGTCACCGGCCGCCGCCACGACACTCTCACCACGCAGCCCAGCCGCAGCCGCACAGTGGACGGCGTCGTAGCCACGAAGCCCCCGTCTGGCAGCGATGTCAGCCGCGGAGAGCATCAGACTGGCATCGAGTTCGACCACGTCAACGACGCCCCATAGCTCGTTCAGGATCTCGCGGCTGGCAGCGTCCTGCGCGGCGGTCAGCCGACCCAGGCGTTCCGCCGCCGCGAGTGCAGCTGCCGCTTCGACATACGCCAATCGTGCGGTAGTGAGGCGATCGGCCCGATCCCACAGTTGCCCACAGATATCGGAGGTCTGCTCTGCGATCAGAAGTGGAACCAGCGCTGAGGTGTCGAGGTACAGGATCAACGGCGCTGGTCACTGACGAGATCGCTGACCGTACCCGCGGCCTCGATCGGCTTCGGGCGAGCGGACCTGGGCTCCGCAGCGGGCGTGATCCGCCCCTCGGCGATGAGGCGCTCGAGAGACGTCGGCTCCCCCGCAGGCACGATGCGCGCAATCGGATGACCGTGGTCGGTCACGGTAATCGTGTGGCCGTTTCGCACGGACGAGAGGTAACGGCTCAGACCGTCGCGAAGATCACGGACCCCGACGTCCATCCCAGCCTCCGGTAGCCACTTTGAGGGTGTTGAATATGGCCATTATTGCAGGAGACTCGAGAGTTCAGCAACTGTCGATCCTGCCTCGGTCAGGTCCTCACGAGTTGAAGCGCCGGTACGTGGTGACGACCATGCCTGATTTCAACGCCTGCGATACTTCGTCATTGGGTGCGATTCTGCGTGACGCGCAATCACCTCCCGACGTACGACGCCAGGTGCTGACCGGTCAACGTCGAGCGACCGCCGACCAAGTCAGCAGGCGTGCCCTCGAAGACGATGCGTCCTCCGTCATGACCGGCACCGGGACCGAGGTCGATGATCCAGTCGGCGTGGGCCATCACGGCCTGGTGGTGCTCGATCACGATGACCGACTTGCCGGAGTCGACCAGTCGGTCCAGCAGGCCCAGCAGTTGCTCGACGTCGGCCAGGTGCAGGCCGGTCGTGGGTTCATCGAGGATGAACACCCCACCCTTCTCCCCCAGGTGCGTGGCCAGTTTCAGTCGCTGCCGCTCGCCGCCGGACAAAGTGGTGAGCGGCTGCCCTAGCGTCAGGTAGCCGAGACCGACGTCGGCCAGGCGCCCCAGGATCCGGTGGGCAGCCGGGACGCGGGACTCCCCCGCACCGAAGAACTCCCCAGCCCCGATCACCGACATGGCAAGCACCTCGCTGATGTCACGGCCGCCCAGGTGGTACTCCAGCACCGACGCCTGGAACCGCTTGCCCTCGCACTCCTCGCAGACCGTGGACACGCCGGCCATCATGGCCAGGTCGGTGTAGATGACGCCCGCGCCCTTGCAGGTCGGGCAGGCGCCCTCGGAGTTGGCGCTGAACAATGCCGGCTTCACGCCGTTGGCCTTGGCGAAGGCTTTGCGAATGGGGTCGAGCAGACCGGTGTATGTCGCAGGATTGCTGCGCCGCGAGCCGCGGATCGTGCCCTGATCGATCGACACCACCCCCTCCCGCACGGCCACGGAACCGTCGATCAGCGAGCTCTTGCCCGATCCCGCCACGCCGGTCAGCACCACCAGCACACCAAGCGGGATGTCCACATCCACGTCCTGCAGATTGTTCGTGCTCGCCCCGCGAACCTCCAGTTGTCCGACTGCGGTACGGAAGGTCGGCTTGAGATGTGCCCGATCGTCGAGGTGTCGGCCGGTGAGCGTGTCGGTGGCACGCAGGCCGTCCACGGTTCCCTCGAAGACCACCTCACCGCCGGCACTACCGGCCCGCGGCCCCAGATCGACCACATGGTCGGCGATCGCGATGACCTCCGGTTTGTGTTCGACGACGAGCACGGTGTTGCCCTTGTCGCGCAGTTGCAGCAGCAGCGTGTTCATACGCGCGATGTCATGCGGGTGCAGTCCGATGGTGGGCTCGTCGAAGACGTAGGTGACGTCAGTCAGCGACGAGCCGAGATGACGGATCATCTTCGTGCGCTGTGCCTCCCCGCCGGACAGGGTGCCAGCCGGCCGTTCCAGGGACAAATAGCCCAGGCCGATCTCGACGAACGAGTCGAGAGTGTGTCGGAGGCTGGCCAACAGCGGGGCCACCGAGGGCTCGTCCAGGCCCCGTGCCCACCGCGCCAGGTCGCTGATCTGCATGGCACATGCGTCAGCGATGTTGATGCCCTTGATCTTCGAGGAACGGGCCCCCTCGTTGAGGCGTGTGCCTCCGCAGTCCGGACATGTCGTGAAGACCACCGCGCGTTCCACGAAGGCCCGGATGTGCGGTTGCATGGCATCGAGGTCTTTGGACAGGAACGACTTCTGGATCTTCGGGATCAGTCCCTCATAGGTGATGTTGATCCCTTCGATCTTGATCCTGGTGGGCTCCTTGTACAGCAGGGCGTCGAGTTCCTTCTTCGTGAACTTCGCGATCGGCTTGTCCGGATCGAAGAAGCCGCTGCCCCGATAGATACGGCCGTACCAGCCGTCCATGCTGTATCCGGGGATCGTCAAAGCGCCTTCGTTGAGCGACTTGCTGTCGTCGTACAGCGCGTGCACGTCGAAATCGGAGACGTTGCCCATGCCCTCACAGCGCGGGCACATCCCGCCGGTGATGTGGAAGCTGCGGCGCTCCTTGACGGTCCTGTTGCCCTTCTCCAGGGTGACCGCGCCAGCGCCGCTGACGGACGCGACGTTGAAGGAGAAGGCCTGGGACGAGCCGACGTGGGGTTCCCCGAGACGGCTGAACAGGATCCGCAGCATCGCATTGGCATCGGTGGCGGTACCGACGGTCGAGCGGGAGTTGGCGCCCATCCGCTCCTGATCCACGATGATCGCCGTCGTCAGCCCCTCCAAGACATCCACGTCGGGGCGCGCGAGGGTGGGCATGAAGCCCTGCACGAAGGTGCTGTAGGTCTCGTTGATCAAGCGCTGTGACTCTGCGGCGATGGTGCCGAAGACCAGCGAACTCTTACCCGACCCCGACACCCCGGTGAAGACGGTCAATCGGCGTTTGGGGATCTCTACGCTCACGTCCTTGAGGTTGTTCACGCGCGCTCCGTGAACGCGGATCAGTTCGTGGCTGTCGGCCGCGTGCATCTGCTCGCCCATCACCCTCTCCTTTCGCACCGCTGACGCGCGTCGGACGGTGATGTCTGCTGCCGGCGACAGACCGACCGTCATCATATGCCGTTGTCTGCGCATGCCCAAGCGTCCGCGAGAGCTCGCCGAGACAGCACCTCGTCGTGCGATGCTCGCATCGCGGCAACCCCCTGACTCATCCACCGGCTCGCATTAGGCTCGCTGCATGCGGCATGACGAATATGTGCGATATGACGGACTCGGCCTCGCGAAACTCATCCAGAACGGCGAGGTGACGGCCACGGAGGTTCTCCAAGCAGCGATCGCGCGCCGCAACGCCGTGAACCCGGCCATCAACGCTGTGGTGGAGTCCTGGGACGAGCAGGCGCGGGCGGCCGCGGAGGGTCTGAGCGGTCCGTTCGGCGGCGTTCCCTTCCTCATCAAGGACATGGACGGACACCTGGCCGGGCACCGCTGTACCTACTCCAGCAGGTCCCTGGAGGACTGGATCCCGCAACGCAGCAGTGAGTTGTTCGTGCGGTTCGAGAAGGCTGGGCTCAACATCTTCGGCAAGACCAACTGCCCGGAGTTCGGAATCATGGGCGTGAGTGAACCCGAATTGCGGGGACCCGCGCGGAATCCGTGGAATCTGCAACGCACACCCGGTGGGTCCAGCGGCGGGTCGGCCGCTGCGATCGCTGCCGGCATCGTGCCGCTCGCGCACGGTGGTGACGGAGGGGGTTCGCTGCGGATCCCCGCGTCCAACTGCGGGATCTTCGGACTCAAGACGAGCCGCGGTCTGGTTCCGCTCGGGCCCGACGAGGGCGAAGGATGGGACGGACTGGTCGTGAGGCTTCTCATGTCACGGTCGGTGCGCGACACCGCTGCGGCGCTCGACGCAGTTCGCGGCACCGACCCCGGTGCACCCTACGCCGCGCCCGGCGGCCCCAAGTCCTATTTGACCACCGCCAGTCGCAAGCCACGCAAGCTGCGGATCGGCTACTCGACACGAAGCCTGTTCGGCGCGAGTATGCACCCAGACGCCGTGGAGGCGGTCGACAAAGCCGCATCCCTCCTGTCCGAACTGGGCCACGAGGTGGTGGAGTTCGACTTGCCGATCCGGGCCACCGAGGGCGCGAAGGCCTACCTGACGATCGTCGCCGCGAATGTCGCGAAAGAGGTCGATTGGACCCAGGAGATGACCGGGCGCAAAACCGACGCCCGCAACTTCGAACGGACCACCTGGTTCCTCAATCAGGTCGGGAGAACCCTCAGCGCCGCCGAACTCAGCGTCGCCAAGGCATGGGGAATGGAGATGGGTCGGCGCTTCGGCGATCTGTTCGGCCCCGAGTTCGACGTGCACCTGACTGCGACCGTGGCCACTCCCCCGGTGAAGATCGGTGAACTGGCCCCGAGCAAGGTTGAACAGGCAGCGTTGTCGGTCCTGCAGCGTGTGGGGCCGGGACCGGTTCTGCGCAAGACCCTGGACGACCTCGCCGCAGACTCCTTGGCCGCCACCCCGCAGACCCAGATATACAACCTGACCGGTCAACCGGCAGCCAGCGTCCCCATGCACGTCACCCGCGACGGCCTTCCGGTCGGTGTCCAGATCGCAGCCGCGTTCGGTGACGACGCCGTCCTGCTGCAGTTGGCCGCGCAGATCGAGGATGCCCAACCCTGGGTCGACCTGTTGCCGACGTCAGGGGCGTTGTGACCCACCCGTACCTGGATGCTTCTGCACCGGTTGCGTTCGCGCACCGCGGGGGCGCCCGGGAAGCCCCGGAGAACTCGCTGACGGCCTTCCGTCGCGCGGTGTCCTTGGGCTTCGAGTACATCGAGACAGATATTCGGGCGACCGCCGATGGGGTGCCGGTGGTGTTCCACGACCAGTCGCTGAACCGGGTGACCGACCGCGTCGGGAGAATCCGGGATCTGCCACTCACCGAGGTCAAGAAGGCGCGGATCGGCAACGCCGAACGCGTGCATTCGCTGCAGGAGGTCCTGGAGGAGTTCCCGCATGTGCGCTTCAACATCGACGTCAAGGAGGACAACGCGGTCGCTCCGCTGCTCGACCTGCTCAGCCGTGGTGACCACCTTGACCGGGTGTGTATCGCCTCCTTCTCGTGGAACCGGCTGCGACGTGTGCGAGCTCGCTTCGGCGACGCCGTGTGCACCAGCCTCGCGCCGCAGGAGGTCACCGCCCTCGTCGGCCGGACCCGGCTCGGTCGAGTCTCCGTGGCCTCCCGGTTCGTGCTGCCGAGCGGCCCGATATGTGTGCAGGTGCCACCTTCGGCGTCCGGGTTGCGGATCGTCACCCCGGGGTTCATGCGCCAGGCCCACGAACGCGGATGGCCCGTCCACGTGTGGACGGTCAACGATCCGGCCCAGATGAACGCCCTGCTGGACCAAGGGGTCCACGGGATCATCACTGACCGTCCCAGCGTGTTACGGCGGGTGATCGACGCCCGCACCCGCGGGAATGTAAGGGGTCTGTCAAGCGCAACCGATCAGCGCGCCGTCGAGGATCCGCACCCGCCATCGTAGGAGTGCACGGCCGAACGACTCCGGTGATCAGCATCACAAACAGGTGTGAACCTGAGGGATTCGGGGAATGAACTAACCACGTATGACGTTGTGTCATGCAGGCACCACCAATTGGTGCGCGGCGATAGAAAGAAGGCGACATGAGTGAGGCCCTGCGCGGCACCCGGCTCGGAGCGACAAGTCTGGAGAACGACCGCGACGTCGAGTTCGCCCCTCGCATGACGGTGACGTACAACTGCCCCGCCGGCCACGTCATTAGCATGCCCTTCTCCGCCGAGGCAGAGGTCCCTGTCGAATGGGAGTGCGCCTGCGGCGAGTTGGCTCTGCTGGTCGATGCCACCAAGCCCGAACCGAAGCCCACCAAGCACGTGCGTACCCACTGGGACATGCTGCTGGAGCGACGCACGATCGCCGAACTCGAGGACCTGCTCGAGGAGCGGCTCGCGCTTCTGGAGACCGACGAGCAGTCCGATCGGCGTACCGCCTGATCGGCAACTCCCGATCCCCGACTCAACCCTCCCACCGTCTGTCGGTCGGAGGGTTGAGTCATGCCCCGCGGTGACCTGGCCGGACGCCGTGACGCACCGGCCGAGCCCCCAGAGCGCTAGGAAGTGGACGATCCGCCGTGCTCCGGCTAGGTGACCGATGCGTTGTAGATGCTCTGGATCGACGCATCGAGGGCGGCGTTGAACTCCTCCTCGGTCTGCTGCACCGAGAGTCCCTCGGTGAGGGCGCGCGAGAAACTGGCCACGACCCCGTGCTGACGCGCGAGCCGGGCGTTGGCCTCCTCGCGGCTGTAGCCGCCAGACAAGGCGACGACCCGCAGCACTTTCGGGTGGGCGACCAGGTCCGCGTAGAAGTCGTCCTCATCGGGCAACGTCAGTTTCAGCATGATGTGCTGATCTGCGCCTAGGCTCTCGAGGCCTTTGAGAATGGCCGGCTTGAGCAGCTGCTCGGCCTCGGCCTTGGTCGGTGAGTGGATGTCGATCTCGGGCTCGAGGATGGGGACAAGTCCTCTGGAGAGGATCTGACGGCCGATCTCGAACTGCTGATCCACCACGGCCTGAATGCCCGCGGCGTTGCCCGCCTTGATCACCGAGCGCATCTTCGTCCCGAATACACCCTTGTCGATGGCCCGGGACAGGAGGTCGTCAAGGCCGGGCATCGGCTTCATCACCTGCGCGCCGTCCACCTCCTCCGCAAGCCCCTTGTCGACCTTCAGGAAAGGGACGACGCGCTTGACGTTCCACAGGTAGTCCGCGCTCCCCCGGCCGTGGATCTCCCGGTCCATCGTCTGCTCGAAGAGGATCGACCCCAGGATGCGGTCCCCGCCGAAGACGGGACTGGAAATGATCCGGGTTCGCATGGCGTGCACCAGATCGAACATCTGCTCGTCATTGCTGTACGCACCGTCTTCGAGGCCGTACAGCCGCAGCGCCTTGGGCGTGCTGCCTCCGCTCTGATCCAGGGCGGCGATGAAGCCAGGCGCTTGCTTGACCTTGTCGAACTGTTCCTGATTCATGATGTGGCGTCCTTCCGGTTGCGACGTGAATCCTCTTCAGCATTTCACATGCCCGCCAAGCCTGTAGACAAGATCGAGCCGGTTGTGGGCTGACTGTTGGGGAGTCTTCGGCTTCGGCCCGCGGAGCCGGCCGCCGTGGCGTGTGTCTACCTGCCAGCCGACTTCGTCTGGGTGACAGAACAAGCCTCCGTCGCACAGTGCCATCAGGACTGAGTCAGCGCGCCGCACGCGGTGAGCAACGACGTGTTGGGGCCCACGACGGGCTCAGCGTGCCTACCTCCGGTCACGGCGTTCAGCGAGCGCGTCCCGGGCCTGATGAACCCGTTCGCGCACCCCCCACACCGTCACCCTCCACAACGCCTCCGAGACGATCTTGCGGTTCATCTTGCTGTCGCCGACTTCCCGTTCGACGAACTCGATCGGAACCTCGACCACGCGCATTCCCTTCGCGAGGGTCCGGTAGGCCAGATCGACCTGGAAGATGTAGCCGGCGCTGCCGACGCCGTCGAGGTCCAGGGCGCGCAGGGTCGAAGCGCGGAAGGCCCGGTAGCCGCCAGTCGCATCCTGCAAAGGGATGCGCAGGGCCTTGCGGGTGTACCAGTTGCCGCCTTTCGACAGGATTTCGCGCGACTTCGGCCAGTTCACCACCGTCCCGCCTGGCACCCAACGAGAACCGAGTACCAGATCCGCATTGCGCAGCGCATCGAGCAACAACGGCAATTGCTCCGGCTGGTGGCTGCCGTCCGCGTCCATCTCGACCACGACGTCGTAGCCGTTGTCCAGCGCCCAGGAGAAGCCGGCCAGGTAAGCGGCCCCCAGCCCCTCCTTGCCGAGTCGGTGCATCACCTGCACGTGGTCGTCGGCGGCAGCCAATTCGTCGGCGACCCGGGCAGTTCCGTCGGGGCTGTTGTCGTCGGCGACCAGGACGTGGGCTTCGGGCACACTTGACCGCACGCGGGTGACGATCGGGGCGAGGTTCTCCACCTCGTTGTACGTGGGGATCACGACCAGGATCCTGCCGAGATCGGTGAAAGACGGGGCCACGCTGGGAGCCTACCGTGGGTCCGCCGGACGCCTGCGGGCCCACAGACCCAACAGAACCGTGATCACCCCGGCGGCGGTCAGAACAGCCTCGAAGGGTCCTCCGAATCTGACCGCCGGGGTCCAGGAGTCCTTCAGGGAGACCTCGGTGTTGATCCACCCCGACTGCAACTGCGGCAGGGTGCGACTCACACCATCCGGGGTGATCACCGCGGTGATGCCGGTGGTGGCGGCAACCAGCACTGTGCGTCCGGTCTCGCGCGCGCGCAGGCGGCTGATGTCGTACTGCTGCTCGGGTTGGGCAGTGGTCGCATACGTCGCGTTGTTGGTCTGAACCACCAGTGCCCGACCGCCCTCCCGCACGCCTTCCCGGACGATCTCGTCGTTCGAGACCTCGAAGCAGATCACATCCGCGATGCGCGCTGGGCCCAGTTGGAGGACGCCAGGCGCGTCACCGGCGATGAAGTCGCGCGGTACCCGGTCGAATCGGGTGATGAAGCGCGAAAGCAGGGGGCGCAGGGGAAGGAACTCACCGAACGGAACGGGGTGCTGCTTCACGTACGCCTGCCCCGGTCCGGTCACCGGATCCCAGACCAGGCCGACGTTGGCCACCCGGTCGGGCCGCCCCGGTACTTCCTGCACGGTGCCCACCAGGATCGGCACCCCGATCGATCGCGCTGCGGAACTCACGACCGCGCCCGCTGGCCCGGACACCACCGGATCGATATCCGCGGAGTTCTCCGGCCAGATGACTGCCTCCGGTGGGGGTTCCTCCCCCGCAGCAACGGCCGCGGCGAGTTCTTCGGTGGTCTGCGCATGGTTGCCCAGCACCTGCATCGGCCGTCCAAGGAAGTCGATCCCCGGCTGCGGAACGTTGCCCTGGATCACGGCCAGCTGGCTGCTCGTCGGCGTTTCAGACCGCCGAGGACCGGGGATACGCCGTGACGCCGACCACGCCGATCGCGAGCACCGTCACCGCGGCGATCAGCGTCACCCGGCCTCCGGACAGCACCGCCACCAGCAGGCATCCGGTGAGGGCGACCACGAAGGACAGCAGTGGTGCACCGCCGATGGTCACCCACCCGGTCAGCGGTGACTCGGGCTGTCCGAACGCGAGGCGCCCCCATCCCAGCCCGCCCCAAGGGAACCTGGATCTCAGCCACTCCTGCAGGACCCAGACCGCTGGAACGGCAACCACCCACCACCGTGTCTGCAACACGACGCTGAATCCCCAGCCCATGGCCGCGTACCAACCCGCGATGACCAGGGCGAGCGCCAACCATGCATCGGGGCCGAGAACGCTGAGCCAATGCAGCAAGGGCAGGAAGAAGGCCCAACCGCAGATCAAGCCCAGCAGCGCGGCTCGTCCGCCGTTCTGTTCACGGACCGACAGGACCAGCAGAGCCACGCCCAGGGGCGCTGTCCACCACCATCCGACCGGAGGGAAGGCAAGCACCTGCAGAACGCCGGCTGCAAGTGCCGCCAGAAATCGGATCACCTATCCGGCCGCCCGTCTCGCCAGACACGCCTCACGGTGGGAAGCGTGTGTTCATCCTCCAGCGGCGGGAGTCCGGGCGTGGCCGCACGCGGATCAGTCGACCAGTTCGTGATCCGTTCGTCGGGTGTCTCGACGACGAGGTCCGTCACTTCCCACTGCAGGAAGGTGGCCGTCGATCCGACCTCGAGGACGCCGCGATCCGGATGGCCGAGCAGGCGCCAGGCGCCACGGGTCAGCGCTGAGAAGGCCGCTCGCGCGCTGAGGGCCTCGTGCGGATCGACCTCGTGGACGGCGGCGCGGACGGTCTGCCAACCTCCTGGAGACAGGTGACCGGGAATCGAGCGCGGTCGGGACTCCTGCCGCAATCCGCGAGCGCAACCGGCATGGATCACGCGGCACGACCGCCAAGGTTTCCTGCAGCCGCCCGGTCCCAGGCCTCCGGTACCCACCGGTCGGCAACCCGGATCTCGGCCCGTTCACCATGGATGAAGCCCTGCTCGACGCTGGGGGCCGGATTCGCGAGGTGGACGAATCCAGGTGCGACGAGATCTCCGTGCAGATCCACCACATCGTCGACGTCCTGGCGATGTACTTCGGCACCGGTGTCGGCCCCGATCCAGGTCACCACTGAATCCTCGATCAGCAGAGCCGTGGCGAACCGCTCACTCGGGGAGTAGACGTGGCCGCCGATCAGAAGGGTCCTCACCCCCGAAGTCTAGGGAAGCACTGATTCGGGCTGCTGCGGTGCAGCGCCTTGCGGGGCGGGCCTCCACCAGCCCGATGGCCCGTTGGTTGCCGAATGACCGCCAAACTTGGGGTTATTTGGCAACTACCGGGCCATTTCGGGCCGTCTGCCACGGCAGGCCCGCGGGTCAGCCCGTCAGCGCCCGGCCGATCACCAACCGTTGGATCTCGTTGGTGCCCTCGACGATCTGCAGGACCTTCGCCTCCCGCATGTAGCGCTCGACGGGGAAGTCTTCGACGTAGCCGGCGCCACCGAGAACCTGCACGGCACTGGTCGTGACCGACATGGCCATATCGGTGCAGAAGAGCTTGGCCATGGCCGCCTGGGTCGAGAACGCTTCCCCGGCGTCACGCCGGCGGGCGGCGTCCAGATACAGGGCGCGGCCCGCCGCGATGCCCGTGGCCATGTCCGCCAGTGTGAAAGAGACCCCTTGGAACGTTGCGATCGGCTTGCCGAACTGCTCACGTTCCGTTGCGTAGCCGACCGCGACATCCAGAGCCGCCTGCGCCAAGCCGACCGCGCACGCTGCGATCCCCAAGCGCCCGGAGTCCAGGGCGTCCAGGGCGATCCGGAAGCCGCTGCCCTCCTCGCCGAGACGTCGGTCCTCGCCGAGCCGGACCCCGTCGAGGATCACTTGCGCCGTCACCGAACCACGCATCCCCATCTTCCGCTCGGGTGCTGCCGCGGTCAGTCCCTCGGCATCCCCGGGCACCAGGAAAGCCGTGATGCCGGCCGTCCGATCCGGTGACGTACGGGTCATGACCGTGTAGAAGTCGGCGATCCCGCCGTGGGTGATCCACGCCTTCGTGCCGTTGAGGAGATATCCATCGGCGTCACGGACCGCTGACGTCTGCAACCCGGCCGCGTCCGATCCTGACTGCGGCTCACTCAGACAGTAGGCCCCCAGAAGGTCCCCGCCGAGCATGTCCGGCAGCCATCGGTCGCGTTGTGCGTCCGTGCCGGCCGTGGCCAGGGCGTGGCACGACAGTGTGTGCACGCTGACGCCCAACCCAACGGTGAGCCAGCGCTGTGCCAGCCGTTCCAGGACCTGCAGGTAGTCCACGTACCCGACCTGCGCGCCACCCCAGTCCTGCGGGTAGGGCAGGCCCAGGATGCCGGCGCGGCCCAGCACGGCGAACTGCTCGCGCGGGAACCTCGCTTCGCGCTCGTACTGGTCGGCGATCGGTGCCAATTCGCGGTCAGCGATGTCGTCGGTCAACTCCAGCAACTCGTTCACTCCACGACCACCAATCCATGCGGACGGTTGTTGCACATCAGGTATCCGTCTTCGGTGCACACCACGATGTCCTCGATCCTGGCACCGTGCGAGCCTGCCCGGTAAACGCCCGGTTCGACGCTGAACGCCATCCCGGGTTCCAGGACCCGACTGTTGCCTTCGATGATGTACGGCTCCTCGTGAGTCTCGAGGCCGATCCCGTGACCGGTGCGGTGGATGAAGAATTCCGACAGGCCGGCCTGTGCCAGATGGTCCCTTGCCACTGCGTCGATCGATGCGCAGGTCACCCCGGGACGTACTGCGGCCACTGCGAGCGACTGGGCCTCCCGCAGGGCGTCGAACTCCGCACGCACCGGGGGCGACGGCTCTCCCAGGCTGTACATGCGGGTGGAGTCGCTGCAATAGCCGTCTGGCATCGTGCCCCCGATGTCCACGACCACGGTGTCGCCGGCCTGCAGGATCCTGTCCGAGAGCTCGTGATGCGGACTGGCGCCGTTAGGCCCTGAGGCGACGATCACGAAGTCGACCCGCTCGTGCCCAGCGCTCAGAATGGCGTCCGCGATATCAGCACCCACCTCACGCTCGGTGCGTCCCGGGCGCAAGAACCCCGCCACCTGAGCGTGCACGGTATCGATCGCCTCGCCCGCGCGGAGCAGGGAAGCGACCTCCGCGGCGGATCTTGCGCATCCGCAACTCCTGGATGACAGGTCCCGCCGGGCTCTGCACCGCCGTAGGCATCGCATCGCGCAGGGCGAGCACCTTCACCGCCCACATATGGTCGTCGACGGCCACCCGCCCGGCGCCAGGCAGTAGGGACCCCGTCAAAGCGTAGGGATCCTGCGTCTCCTGCCACGACACGATCTCCACACCCAGATCGGCTAGCGGACTGGCCATCGCGGCCGCGACCTCGAGTTCGGGCACGACGATGCGCACGGGTCCGGACGCCGGGACCACCAGGCACGTGAGCCGCTCCAACGGGATCGCGTCGTAGCCGGTCAAATAGCGCAAGTCGGGTCCCGGCGACACCAGCAGGCCGTCCAGGCCGCTGGCACCGACCGCTCGGACGGTGCGTTCCAGACGGCTTTGCAGATCTGCGGTATCGGAGGTCGTCACGCCTGCGAGACTACTGCCTGTGTCACGCCCGCTCATGCTGTTGGATACCGCTTCGTTGTACTTCCGCGCCTTCTACGGGGTTCCCGATCGGCGCACCAAAGACACCGATCCCCCGACCAATGCAGCCAGTGGGCTCATGGACATGATCGCTCGCCTGATCCGCGAGTACTCCCCCGCAACGGTGATCGCCTGCTGGGACGACGACTGGCGTCCCGACTTCCGTGTGGAACTGCTGCCCAGCTACAAGGAGCATCGCGTCGCGCAGGCGGACCAGGAGGAGGTCCCCGACGCTCTGCAGGAGCAACTGCCCCTGATCGAGGCCCTCCTGGTCGCGGTCGGCATCCCCAAGGTCGGCGTGCCGGGCTACGAGGCCGACGACGTGATCGGAACGTATGCCGCTATCGCTGACGGGCCGGTCGACGTGGTCACCGGCGACCGGGACCTGTTCCAGGTGGTGGACGACGACGCGAGTGTGCGTGTCCTCTACACCGCCCGCGGGTTGGCGAAGATGCAGATAGCAGATGCTGCGTTCGTCGAGGAGAAGTACGGGGTCACCCCGCAGCAGTACGCCGATATGGCAGCCCTGCGGGGGGATCCCAGCGACGGCCTGCCGGGTGTGCCAGGGATCGGCGAGAAGACCGCAGCGTCGCTGCTGCGCCGCTTCCGCGACCTGGCGGGCGTACGGGCAGCGGTCGAAGACCTGAACAGTGGACTGGCACCCAGATTGCGAGTGTCACTGAGAGAGGCTTCGGAGTACCTGGACCGCGCCCCCGGTGTTGTGCGAGTCGTGACGGACCTGCCGGTGCCGCCACCGCCGCACGTGCAGTCGGACCCCGACCTGCCACTGCTGGACGCCATTGGCGCGGAATTCGGGATCATGAACTCCATCGGTCGCATCCTGCAGGCGCTCGGCGTTCAGCGGTAGGGACTCTACTCCTCAGACCTCCGAGGAGTAGTCGACCACTCCGCGCCGCAGCAGATCTGCCGCCGAGCGTGCGTTATCGCGGACCGGATCCCCTGCCGGTGCCGCGCTGGCGACTTGACCGAGGGTGTCGATGACCTGCTTGCACCACCGCACGAAGTCCCCGGCCGGCAGTTCACTTCCGGCCAGCACCTGGGCCAGCCCCTGCCCGTTGGCCCATTGATGGGCTGCCCAGCAGAAACCGAGGTCCGGTTCGGGCGTCGGCTTGACCTTGAACTCGGTTTCCAGCGCCTCGATGGAAGCCCACAGATGCACCTGTTCGGCCAGCACGTCGCGGATGCGCCCGCGGGGCAGTCGGGGCATCTGCTCCTCGTCGGTGCGCGACTGGAACACCAGGGCCGCAGCGCAGGCTGCAAGTTCCGGGGGGGTCAGGTCGCTCCACAAGCCGGTTCGCAGGCACTCGGCGATGACCAGTGACCGGTCGGTGTACAGACGCCCCAGCATCTGCCCGTCGCCGGTCACCTCCAGATCGTCGCCGCTGCCCTGCAGATATCCCAGTTCGACCAGGACCGCGCAGATCTGGTCGAACTGCCGGGCGATGGTGTTGGTCCGGCCTTCCACCCGGCGTGCAAGATTGTCGTTCTCCCGCTGCAACTTGCCGGCGCGCTCAGCCCACCGCGCGTGCAGTTCCCGGTCGTCACACCCGTGGCAGGGGTGCTTGCGCAGGCGGGCACGCAGCCGCTGGATGGCCACGTCGTTGCCGCTGTCGCGCACCCGGGGCGCTCGCACGTGGGTGTGACGTCCCGTGAGTTCACGCAGTCGTGCGGCCAGAGGCCTTTCGGGCGTTGGCGCTGCGGGGATGGAAGTCGTTGGGGATCCGCAGCCGGTCGACGACGACCGCCGGGGTCGGGAAGTCGGTGACGCTCAGGCGGCGGACCTGCCGGTCGACCGTGAGCACCTGTGGGCGCGGTTCTCCCAGGTCGTCGACACCGGCGTCGACGACGACGGCGAGCCCCGACCGGCGTCCCGTGGGCACCGAGACCACGTCCCCGGGAACCAGCTTCTCCAAGGACTGGGCCGCGTGCGAGCGGGTGAGCCGGGCGGACTCGCGACTGGAGATCTTCTCGAGGGCGGAGAGCTCTGCACGGATGGCCGCGTACTCGCCGAAGTCCCCCAGGTGGCAGTGCATCGACTCCTCGTAGCCCGCGATCACGTTCTCGTTGCGCTTGATGGTTGCGGCCAGTCCTACCACCGACTGGTCGCTCTGGTACTGCGCGAACGACGTCTCCAGTAGCTCGCGCGCGATCCGGCGACCGACCCTGCGCACCAGGTTGACCGCCATGTTGTACGTCGGCCGGAATGAGGACCGCAACGGATAGGTCCGGGTCGAGGCGAGGCCTGCCAAATGGGTCGGCTGCACGCTGGGTCCGAACAGCACGACAGCGTGTCCTTCCACGTCGATGCCGCGCCGACCGGCACGGCCCGTCAGCTGGGTGTACTCCCCCGGCGTGATGTCGGCGTGGGTCTGACCGTTCCACTTCACCAAGCGTTCGAGGACCACGGTCCGCGCCGGCATGTTGATGCCCAGCGCCAGCGTCTCGGTGGCGAACACGACTTTGAGTGCGGCGGCCTGGAAGAGCTCTTCGACCACTTCTTTGAAGATCGGGAAGCATCCCAGCATGGTGCGCGGCGATCCCCCTCTGCAGCGAGTCGCTGAACTCGCTGAAGCCGACGGCCAGTAGGTCGGCCTCCGGAATCACCGAGCAGCGGTCCTCGACGACTTGGGCGATCCTGCGCCGCTCATCCGGCGAGGTGAGCCGCAGGCCGCTGTTGACCAGCAAGCGGACAGCGTCCTCGGTGCCTGCGCGCGAGAAGATGAAGTAGATCGCCGGGAGTAGATCGGCGGCCTCGAGTTTCTCGACCACTTCCACCCGGGTAGGGGTACGGGCGTCACGCGGTCGTCGGCCGTTCTTCGGCGGACGGTCACGCCTGGTGTCCCGCTTGCTGCGCGGACCCTGTGCCGTGAGCCGCTGCAACTCGGGGTTCACCTGCTGCCGGTCGGGGTCGCTGAACAGGTCGTAGAGCTTCGCGTTGGCCATGACCTGCTGCCACAGCGGAACGGGCCGGTGCTCCTCGAGCACGATGCGCGTGTCGCCGCGCACCGTGGCCATCCAGGCGCCGAACTCCTCGACGTTGCTGACCGTCGCCGACAGCGCGGCGATCGCCACCGACTCGGGTAGTTGGATGATCAGCTCCTCCCACACCGCACCCCGCTCGCGGTCGGCGAGGTAGTGCACCTCGTCCAGGACGACGAAGCCGAGATCCGTCAGGTCGGAGGAACCCTCGTAGACCATGTTGCGCAAGACTTCGGTCGTCATCACGACAGTTGCGGCGTGACCGTTGATCGAGACGTCGCCGGTGAGCAGACCCACCTGGTCCTCGCCGTACATAGCCACGAGGTCGCGGTACTTCTGATTGGACAGCGCCTTGATCGGCGTGGTGTAGAACGCTTTGCGGCCCGTGGCGCGCGCCAGGTGGATCGCGAACTCCCCCACAACGGTCTTGCCACTTCCGGTAGGCGCGGCCACGAGCACATCGCGTCCGCTGTCGAGGGCCTGGCAGGCCTCGATCTGGAAGTCGTCGAGGGTGAAGTCGTACTGCTCCTGGAAACTCGCCAGATGTTGACTGCCCGAGGACCGTCGGCGGGCGGCGGCGTATCGCTGCGCGGGCGTAGCCATGTCTGAAGCCTACGGGCTGGTAAGCGTTTGGCCGCTGCTTGACGCTGCGGGTGGCTCGAGGGCGACCGGCCTCCACTCGTGGGCGATCGGCTCTCCCGTTTGCCGCGTTGAGGTGGAGCATCTGCGACATATGCACGCATTTCTCTCGCCGCTTCCCTCCGAAAGATGGCAGTTTCGCGAAACGGAATGCGCTCTGATGCCCAGTTCTGGAGGCGAACCGTCTGCCAGCGGTCGGATCCCCGTATGTCAGTCTGCCGGGGGCGCACCCGGTTGCTGCTGGCGCTGGGGTCTACGGCGGGTCGGTGCCTGGCCGCGGACGTGCCGCTGGTGCCTGTATGCCGGCGTTTCGCTGGCCGCGCGGTCGGGTTCTGCAGCAGGTCCACGGAAGCGGGGCAACCGCCGGCGCGAGTTGACCATCGGGGAGAGGTTGGCGTATGGGGGAGCAAACCACGCGTGGATTCGCTCCCCGATGGCCGAATCTCCGCCGGTCTGAGCAGACCGCCACCGAACAAACCGTTCTCGCTGAGGGCGGCGCTCCCGAACCCTCACCGTCCCAAGGGGCAGTCCGAGGGACCCCTTGGAGGGCTCTACTTCAGCGAGTCGGCGCGAACACCCGCAGGCCGCCGGGAACGACCCGCACATCGGCAGGCAGCGGCCCGACCCGTTCACCGTCGGCGTAGGCGGTCTGTCCGGGCGCGTCGACGTGGATGTGGGAACCCCGCGTCGTGCTGACGATCCGGTGATGGATGTGGGTGCCTTTGAAGACCTTCGGGAACGTCTTGATGAAAGTCCACTTGCTGGTCCGGCTCAGGAAGGTGAGGTCCAACACGCCGTCGTCGATCACAGCCTCCGGGCAGACATACATCCCGCCGCCGTAGCTGGGACCGTTGCCGACAGCCAGCATCATGCCCTGGGCGCGCGTGGTCCGGCCGTCGACCGTGATCTGGAACTCCACCGGTTTGTACACACCGAGTTCGATCAGGGTCGCGATCAGGTAGCGGGAGGTGCCGGTCGGCCACTTCATCGTGTTGGCCCGCTCGGTGACCTCCGAGTCGAATCCCGCACTCATCACCGCGATGAACGCCGCCTCGGTACCATCGGCCGCCGCGATCACGGCGTAGTCGATGGTGCGGACGCGGCCATCTGCGATGACATCCGCTGCCGCAGCAGCGTCGTCGCGCGGCAGGCCCAGCGCTCGGGCGATGTCATCCCCGGTCCCCACCGGGATGATCCCCAAGACCGTCTGCGTCCCGTGGACGGCCTGCAACGCGCAATGGACGGTCCCGTCGCCGCCACATGCGATGAGGGCGTCGATGCCGTCAGCGACCGCGGCCTTGGCCAGGTCCAGACTGCCCACAGCATCGTCTGCCTGCAGGACATCCACGTGCACGCCCCGTTCGCGCAACCTGGACACCGCGATGGGCGCGTTCTTGGCGCTCCGACCGCGCCCCGACGTGGGATTGATCAACACAGCGGCCTTCAGCACGTGCTCACGCTACCGGCGCGCGGAGTCCTCGCCGTCGACCGACTCGGGGATCGGGGACACCTCATCGTCGTCGAAGCTGTCGTAGTCGGGTTCGGACCCGTTACGACGACGACGCCGGTCGTTGAGCAGGCTGAACACCACGGCACCGCCGACCAGCACCATCACCGGGGCGGCCAGCATCATCATCGTGATCGGATCACCCGTGGGCGTCGCCACGGCCGCGAAGACGAATACCCCGAAAATGATGTATCGCCAAGCGCTCGCCAGGCGTTTTCCGCTGAGAACGCCGATCATGTTCAGGCCGACGATGAAAAGCGGGGTCAGGAATCCGATCCCGAACACGATCACCATGCGGATGAAGAACGAAAGGTAGCGGTCCACGGGCAGGTAGTTGCCGACGTTCTGCGGCGTGAATCCGAGCAGGACCTCCAAGCCCTTGGGCATGAGGACATATGCCAGGACCACTCCGGACAAGAACAGCGGCACGCTGATCACGACGAAGAGATACACCCAGCGGCGTTCCTTCGTGTGCAGGCCGGGAGTGACGAATGCCCACAACTGGTAGATCCAGACCGGGGAGGCCAGGACCAGCCCCGCCATCACTGCCACCTTGACCTGCAGCATGAATGCGTCGGTCACCCCCGAGACCACCAGTCGCACGTCGCGGCCCTGGGCGGCGGCGGCGTTGACCACGTCCTGGATCGGCTCGGAGATGACGTCGAAGATCGGTTCGTAGTAGATCCAGCCGACAACAGTGCCGGCTGCGACGGCCAACAGGCTGACGACCAGCCGGCGGCGCAGTTCGCGCAGGTGGTCGCGTAACGGCATCTGCGCGCGCGCGTGCTGTACGGGCGCGGACATGGATCAGTTCTGCGTCGGTGTCTGCTTGCTCGCTTCGGGAGCACTCTGTTCGGTGGCGGCCTGAGCCGAAGGTGGGGCCTTGTCCGCACCGTCGACCGCTGGGGTCTCTTCCTTCGGCTCCGACGACTCGGTGAGTCCCTTGGTCTCAGCCTTGAAGATCCGCAGAGACCGACCGAGCCCGCGGGCGGCATCGGGAAGACGGCGGGCCCCGAACAACAGGACAACGAGGAGCAGGAGGATGATCCACTCGGAACCGCGGAGGTTGGAAAACATGGGTACAGCCTACGACGTCATGGCAAGTGTCGATACCGGCTGCGCAGATCCGCGGCGATTAGGGCGCGACCAGGTGCGGCACGATGACGTCGTGGGTCTCCAGCCACAGCGCAAGGTCAAGCACGTCGTCGTAGGTGATCGGTGCACCCCGGTGGACCTCCAGAACCTCACCCGGCACATGATCCACGCACACCCCGGCGCTGGAGAGCAGCGCCACAACTTCGTCGTCAGCGGCCTTCTCGATGAGGTCGTGGCAGGTGCCGCAGGTGAACGTGTACGTCGCCCATCCCGCTGCCTGCGCCACGGTCAGCCGCACTTGGGCGGGGGTCAGATCCACATCCCCGCACATCGGGCAGGTCGCCTTGATCGTGGTCATCGTCCTCGCCTCCCTCGGCTCTTGGTGATAGTGCCTTCGGCAGGAGAATGCTGAAAGTTGAGGGCGGTGTCCTGTTGTAGGGCAACCCGCTACTCTGCGTAGTCAATGTCACCCATTCTGGGGGACCCGCAGTTGCTCACGAAACTACCGTCGGAGATCGCGTCGGGTGCCGCGACACGCCGCTCGAGGCGGCACGCCTTCGAGAAGGCGCGACCTCCGGATGGAGGGTGATGCGAGGGTGTCGGATTCGCTACCGGCGCGTTCGTGACGCATGACCCCGAAGGTCGGCGCCGCCTCAGGCGTCGAGCAGGTCGATCACGAAGATCAGCGTCTTGCCCGACAGTCGGTGTCCACCGGTCTCGCCGTAGGCCAGGGCCGGCGGGATGATGAGTTGACGGCGGCCTCCGACGCGCATCCCGGGGATGCCGTCCTGCCACCCCTGGATCAGACCCCGCAACGGGAACTCGATGGATTCGCCACGATCCCACGAGGCATCGAACTGCTCACCGGTGTCGTATTCGACGCCGACGTAGTGCACGGTCACCTTGCCACCGGGCACGGCCTCGGCACCGTCTCCGACGATCAGGTCGGTGATCACCAGTTCGGTGGGCGCCGGGCCCTCCTGGAAATCGATCTCGGGTTTCTCGGTCATGAGGACACCTTCACTACGTCGACGACAAAGGCCAGGGTCTCGTCTGGGGCGATACCCGACCCTGGCGGGGGGTCCGCGCCGTAGGCCATGTCAGGCGGGATGATCAACAGAACGCGCGAACCCTGGGTCGCACCTTGAAGCCCTTCCTGCCACCCCGGGATCACACCCTGGATGGGGAACTCGGCTTCGCCGGTGGCCCATGAACTCTGGAAGACCTCGCCAGTGGACCAGGAGGACCCGACGTACTGGACCGTGACCAGCGAGTTGGGGCCGATGGCCGGACCGTCACCGGCAGTGATCTCCTTGACCACCAACTGGTCCGGCGGAGTTGCCGCGGTATCGATGCTGATGGTCGGCTCGGAACCGGGTTCTCCGGTCACCGTCACACCGTCCGCGCTCACCCCGTCGCTGGCGGACTGTGGCCGTGGGTGACGGCGACGTCGAGTCGGAGGCGGAGTCGGATCCGCAGCCGGACAGGGCGAGCGCGGGGATCAACAGCAGGGCTGCCAGCAGGGAGCGACGCATGCAGATCACCCTAGTAGCAGGTGTGCGCTGACCGGATTCCGGCCCTGTCACATCGAAGCGATCAGTCGTTCCACCCGCTCATCGACGCTCTTGAACGGGTCCTTGCAGAGCACCGTGCGCTGGGCCTGGTCGTTCAGTTTGAGGTGCACCCAGTCCACGGTGAAATCCCGCCGCTTCTCCTGCGCGCGCTTGATGAAGTCCCCGCGCAACTTCGCCCGCGTCGTCTGGGGCGGGATCGACTTGGCCGCGAAGACGTCGATGTCGCTGGTCACCCTGTCCAGCAGTCCCTTCTGGGACATCAGGTAGAAGAGCCCGCGCTTGCGACTGATGTCGTGGTAGGCGAGGTCGAGTTGCGAGACCCGTGCGTCGGTCATGTCCAGACCGTGCTTGGCCATGTAGCGCTCGATCAGGGTGCGTTTGATCACCCAGTCGATCTCGGTCGCGACGTCCTGCAGGCGATCGGCCTCGATCGCGTCGAGCACGCGCGTCCAGAGGTCGACGACCCGCGCGTGGACACTTGTCGGATCCGCGAGCAGGCCGTGGGTGCGGGCGAACGAAGTGACCCGGTCCAGATACTCGCGCTGCATGTCCAGACCGCTGATCGAACGTCCCGTCGCCAGGCGCACGAGACGTCTGCCGGTGGGGTCCTGGCTGATGTCGCGGATGCTGCGGATCGGGTTCTCGAGGGTCAGGTCGCGCATCGGCAGGCCCGCCTCCAGCATCCTGAGCACCAGGTCCGTGGAGCCGACCTTGAGCAAGGTGGTCGTCTCGCTCATGTTGCTGTCCCCCACGATGACGTGCAGCCTGCGGAACCGTTCAGCGTCCGCGTGCGGTTCGTCGCGGGTGTTGATGATCGGACGGCTTCTCGTGGTGGCGCTGCTCACCGACTCCCACACGTGCTCGGCCCGCTGACTGACGGTGTAGGTGGCTCCCCGCGGGGTCTGCAGCACCTTGCCCGCGCCACAGATGAGTTGACGGGACACCAGGAAGGGAATCAGAACCTCGGCGAGTCGGAAGAACTCCCCCTGCCGTCCGACCAGGTAGTTCTCGTGGCAGCCGTAGGAGTTCCCAGCGGAGTCGGTGTTGTTCTTGAACAAATAGATGTCCCCGAGGATCCCCTCGCCGGCCAGCCGCTGCTCGGCATCGACCTGCAGGCCTTCGAGGATGCGTTCCCCGGCCTTGTCGTGGGTCACGAGTTGGGTGATGTCGTCACATTCGGCGGTGGCGTATTCGGGGTGGGACCCGACATCGAGGTAGAGCCGCGAACCGTTGCGCAGGAACACGTTGGAACTGCGCCCCCAGCTCACCACCCTGCGGAACAGGTATCGGGCGACCTCGTCCGGGGACAGCCTTCGCTGCCCCTGGAACGTGCATGTCACGCCGTACTCAGTCTCGATCCCGAAGATCCTGCGTGACATGACCGGCCCCTATTCGCTGTTCAGCAGACCGGAGAGTTCGTCCCGGGTCAGTCGCCGGAAGCAGCGCCGCGGGCGGGTGCGATCCAGGATCGCCACCTCGAGCAACTGCCCGTCCAGGGTGCGGGGCCCCTGTCCACCGTGTTCGGACAGCGCAGCGACGGCCATGGTGAGCGCCTGTTCGAGCGTCAGGTCCGGGCGCCAGTGTTCCTGCAATTGCGTGGAGATCGCCTCGGCCGCCCCACCCATGGCCACGAATCCGTGCTCGTCGCCCACCGACCCGTCGAAGGTGAGCCGGTACAACTGGTCGCTGGCCTCGTCGGCCCCCACCTCGGCGACGATGATCTCCACTTCGTAGGGCTTCTGAGCCTCCGTGAAGACGGTGCCCAGCGTCTGGGCGTAGGCGTTGGCCAGGCCCCGGCTGGTGACGTCGGCGCGGTCGTAGCTGTAGCCGCGCAGGTCGGCGTAGCGGACTCCCGCGACCCGCAGGTTCTCGAACTCGTTGTACTTGCCGACCGCGGCGAACGCGATCCGGTCGTAGATCTCGCTGATCTTGTGCAGTGCCCGCGACGGGTTCTCCGCGACGAACAGGATCCCCTGGTCGTACTGCGCGACCACCACCGACCGACCTCTCGCGATGCCTTTGCGCGCGTAGTCGGCCTTGTCCTTGATGATCTGTTCGGGCGAGACGTAGAACGGCATCGTCATGATGTCGCCTCCCCCGTCGGGTCGGTGGCCACCGGACCGTCGGGACGCTGGAACCGCTGATCCACCACCGCGTCCATGAGGACTTGCAGGTCGGACTCGGTGATCCGGCGGGCTCCCCGCGCGTCAACCGTGTACACGACCGGGAAGATCCTGCGGGTCATGTCGGGACCGCCGGTCGCAGAGTCATCGTCCGCGGCGTCGTACAGGGCCTGCAGGCAGACTCTGACCGCAGCGTCGGCGTCCTGTTCGGCGCGGAACAACTTCTTCAAAGACCCCCGGGCGAACGGACTCCCGGAGCCCACCGAGTAGTAGTCGTGTTCCTCGTAGCGGCCCCCGGTCACGTCGTAGGAGAAGATGCGCCCGGTGTCCGAGGCCTGGTCGTACCCGGCGAACAGCGGCACCACGGCCAGCCCCTGCATGGCCATCCCGAGATTGCTGCGGATGAAGGAGGAGAGTCGGTTCGCCTTGCCCTCGAGGGACAGCGTCATCCCCTCGATCTTCTCGAAGTGTTCGAGTTCTGTCTGGAACAAGCGCACCATCTCCACTGCCAGACCGGCGGTCCCTGCGATACCGACGACCGACAGCTCGTCGGCCGGGTACACCTTCTCGATGTCGCGCTGGGCGATCATGTTGCCCATGGTGGCGCGCCGGTCGCCGGCCATCACCACTCCGTGCTGGAAGCGGCAGGAGACGATCGTCGTACCGTGCGGCGCCTCGATCGTGGCCCCACCACCCGCGGACCTGAGCAGTGAGGGATCGTGTTCGGTCAGGAAGTCGAAGAACGACGATCCCGGACGCATGAAATGTGCGGGCAGACCGGAAGCGTGAGTCACTGGCCGCCCTTCTGCACGAAACTGGCCACGAACTCCTCGGCATTCTCCTCGAGCACGTCGTCGATCTCATCCAGGATGGAATCGACGTCAGCATCGATCTCCGCCTTGCGGGCGGACGCAGCATCGATCTGCTCGCCGACGACGTCTTCGGACTCCTGGGTGTCGTGCGTTCGCTGCTTGTGTTCTTGTCCGTCTGCCATGAGACACCTCCGTACATCCGACACTAGTCGCTCAAGCACGATTGCGGCATCCGCGCCGAGCCCGTCGCATCGGGTTAGCCTGAGATGGTGAGCGTCCAGCGGATCATGGGTATCGAAACCGAGTACGGGGTGTCCTCCCCCGGGCATCCGCACGCCAACGCCATGCTCATGTCCAGCCAGGTGGTGACCGCCTACGACCGTGCGGCGAACGCCCGCCGCAACCAGCGCACCCGCTGGGACTACGACGTGGAGACCCCGCTTCGTGACGCCCGTGGTTTCGACATGAGCCGTGCGGATGCCGACGCGTCCCAATTGACCGACGAGGACGTGGGTATGGCCAACGTGATCCTCACCAACGGCGCCCGGCTGTACGTCGATCATGCACATCCCGAATACTCCACCCCGGAAGTGATGACCCCGTACGAGGCGATGCTGTACGACCGGGCCGGCCAGCAGATCATGGCGCAGGCCGCGCGGCTCGCCTCCGCGGTCCCGCAGGCCCAGCAGATCCGCCTCTACAAGAACAACACCGACAACAAAGGTGCCTCCTACGGCACCCACGAGAACTACCTGATGCCCCGGCCGACACCGTTCCCCGCGATCGTGGCGACGATGATCCCGTTCTTCATCAGCCGACAGGTGATCGCCGGGGCCGGCCGGGTGGGCATCGGGCAGGACGGCAAGATCAAGGGCTTCCAGATCACTCAGCGCGCCGACTTCTTCGAGGTGGAGGTCGGGCTGGAGACGACCTCTGAAACGGCCGATCATCAACACCCGCGACGAGCCGCACGCCGATCCCGAGCAGTACCGGCGGCTGCATGTGATCATCGGGGACGCGAACCTCAGCGAATACGCCACGTACCTGAAGATGGGAATCACGTCGCTGGTGCTCAGCATGATCGAGCACGAGTGGGACTTCAGCGCGATGGCGGTGCACCGGCCCGTGCACCATCTGCACGCCGTGTCCCACGATCCGGATCTTCGCCACGAGATCGAGTTGACCGACGGTCGCAGGTTGACGGCGGTTCAGATGCAGGCCGAGTTCGCCGAGCAGGCCCGCAAGTTCGTCGACGACCGGTACGGCGTGGATGCCGACGGCCCCACGAAGGCGATCCTCGACGAGTGGGACATGACAGTGGATGCGCTGCGGCGCGACCCCATGGACCTGGCCACATCGCTGGACTGGGTCGCGAAGAAGGCGCTGCTCGACGGCTATCGACGCCGCGACGGAATCGACTTCGGCGACTCCCGGCTCGACCTGATCGATCTGCAGTACTCCGATGTCGACCCGCAGCGCGGGCTGTGGGAACGGCTCGAGCGGCGCGGGCGGCTTCGCCGGCTCACCACCGACGAGCAGGTCACCCGCGCGGTGACCCACGCGCCGGAGAATACCCGGGCGTTCTTCCGTGGTGAGTGCCTCCGGCGGTATCCCGAACACGTGACAGCAGCGAGTTGGGACTCTGTCATCTTCGATCTGCCCGGGCGTTCGGCGCTGCAGCGCGTGCCGACCTTGGATCCGCTGAGGGGCACCAAGACCCACGTCGAGGGCCTACTGGACTCGAGTCCGACCGCCGTGGACCTGATCACGTCACTGCAGGCGATGGGGGCCTGAGCAGGCCTCGCCGGCGCGTCACTGCCCGTTTGGGCGAAAGGCGTCACGACCGCCGGTGACGCAGGCCAGCACCCTTCACGTCGACTGGTCCGAACGGGTGACGCGGAGGATTCTCCAAATGGGTGAATGTCTCAAGGTAGCGCTCCGTGCGCCGTCGATCCCCTTTGTGTGCGCAGTTACGGAGTCCTCCTCGCAGCCGCCGGCCTCATGGCCGGACAGGTGCTGACGGGGACCTCCGCCTCCGCGAGCGTCCCCTTCGGAACCGGATTCCAGTCCAGTGTGGCGGCCAAGTCGTCCAACAGCCTGGCAGTGACGATCAGCGGAGTTCCCAAGGCCAGGGTGAAGGTCAAGGGTTCGGGCTACCAGCAGGTGCTGCGTTCCTCGACCGTGATGTCCCTACCCAGCGGCAAGTACCGGGTGCGGGCGTTCGCGGTGAAGAAGAACGGCACCTCCTACAAACCCAAGCACCGCAAGTTCACGCTTCGCGCCAAGGGTGGCAAGAAGATCGCGGTCAAGGTCCACTACCGCCCTGTGTCCAAGGTCATCACTATCGACCCCTCGGTGGGAACCTCCCCGAGTCGCGCTGCGATCCCCGCCTCACCGGTCCCCGGCGGCGAGATCGGCACCATGTTCGCGCTGGTCAACCAGGCACGTGCACGGGTACAGAAGTGCGGTTCGAAGACCATGCCTGCGGTTGGCCCGGTCGACTACAGCGATGAGATCGCCAAGGCCGCCCAGGCACACGCACAGGACATGGCCGACAAGTCCTACTTCTCGCACGACTCCCGTGATGGCCGGTCCTTCGACCAGCGCATCGCGGCCACCAAGTACCGCGGCTACGCCGGCGGCGAGAACATCGCCAGCGGCTTCCCCACCGCCCAGGAGACGCTCAAGGGCTGGCTGAACAGCCCCGGGCACTGCATGAACCTGATGGACCCGGACTTCGATCACATGGGTCTCGGCTTGGCCTTCGCAGAACGATTCCCGCTACTCCAGCGCCATCAGCTACTGGGTGCAGGACTTCGGGTACGACCCGTCGAAGTAGCCGGCGGTTCTCTTCGCGGCGGCCGCGAAACCAGACTTGGCCCGTTAGTTGCCAAGTAGCCCGTAAGTTGAAGGTCATTCGGCAACTAACGGGCTACTTGGCAATCCGATACCCGAAGTGGAGCGTGCGGCGAGGCGTCGCCCCCTGAAGTGCGAAGCGCCGCCAGGGGCAGCATTCCCTACAAGTACTGGCCGGTGTTGGCCACGTTGTCGATGGTGCGGCCGGGTTCATCGCCCTGCTTGCCCTGCACCAACGTGCGGATGAACACGATGCGTTCACCCTTCTTGCCTGAGATCCGCGCCCAGTCATCCGGGTTGGTCGTGTTCGGTAGATCCTCGTTCTCGCGGAACTCGTCGACGCACGCCGACAGCAGATGTTGCAGGCGGATGCCTTTCTGGCCGTGGTCCAGGAAGGCCTTGATCGCGTTCTTCTTGGCCCGCGAGACGATGTTCTCCAGCATCGCTCCGGAGTTGAAGTCCTTGAAGTAGAGGACCTCCTTGTCACCGTTGGCGTAGGTGACCTCCAGGAAGCGGTTCTCGTCGGACTCCGAGTACATCCGTTCCACGGTCCGCTGGATCATTGCGGCGACCGTCGCATCCGGGTCCCCACCGTGTTCGGACAGGTCGTCGGGGTGCAGAGGCAGTCGGGATGCGAGGTACTTGGCCATGATGTCGGCGGCGGCTTGCGCGTCGGGGCGTTCGATCTTGATCTTCACGTCGAGGCGTCCGGGCCGCAGGATGGCCGGGTCGATCATGTCCTCGCGGTTGCTCGCGCCGATCACGATGACGTTCTCGAGGCCCTCGACGCCGTCGATCTCGGAGAGCAGTTGGGGGACGATCGTGTTCTCGACGTCGCTGGACACCCCGGAACCCCGGGTGCGGAACAGCGAGTCCATCTCGTCGAAGAACACGATGACCGGCATGCCCTCACTGGCCTTCTCCCGGGCGCGCTGGAAGACCAGTCGGATGTGGCGCTCGGTCTCCCCCACGTACTTGTTCAGAAGTTCCGGGCCCTTGATGTTGAGGAAGAAGGATCGCCCGGCCTCCAAACCCTCCCGGGCAGAGACCTTCTTGGCCAGGGAGTTGGCCACGGCCTTCGCGATGAGCGTCTTTCCGCAACCCGGCGGGCCGTAGAGCAGGATCCCCTTGGGCGCGCGCAACTCGTGTTCGCGGAACAGGTCAGCGTGCATGAACGGCAACTCCACGGCGTCGCGGATCTGCTCGATCTGCGACCCGAGGCCACCGATGTCCTCGTAGTCGATGTCGGGCACCTCTTCGAGGACCAGCTCCTCGACCTCGGCCTTCGGGATCCGCTCGAACGCGAAACCCGAGCGGCTGTCGACCAGCAGGGAATCGCCGGCCCGCAGCCGTTGGGAACGCAACGGGTCTGCCAGGTGGACCACCTGCTCCTCGTCGGTGTGCGCGATGACCAGCGCTCGCACCCCGCCCTCGAGGATCTCCTTGAGCATCACGATGTCACCGCGCTGCTCGAATCCGGCTGCCTCGACGATGTTCAGGGCGTCGTTGAGCATAACCTCCTGGCCCGGGACCAAGGCGTCGATGTCCACGTCGGGAGTGGCCACCACGCGCATCTTGCGACCGCCGGTGAAAATGTTCAAGGAACGATCGGGCAGCGTCTCCAAGTAGACGCCGTAGGCGCTAGGTGGCTCCGCCAGCCTGTCGACTTCGGCCTTGAGTGTGAGGATCTGCGCCCGGGCCTCGCGCAGCGTGGCGGTCAAGCGCTCGTTGTTGGCCCGCTGTTTGGCGAGTTCGGCGCGGATCTGCCCCAACTCGTCGCTACGAGGGTCGTCGATCATCGCCTATCCACCTTCCGAAAGTGAGGACGTGTAATCGACCCTATACGTCTTCTGCAGGATTTCCAGTGCTCGTCGACGCGGCCTGTCCGGCAGCGCCTGGCGCCCGCGGGCCGGTGTAGTCCTCTCCGTAGGCGCCCTTCGCGGGACGGCTGCGTTTGGTGGGCGCCGACACCCCCGGGGCCAGCCGCCTGCTGTACACGAGGAACGCGGTGTGCCCGACCATGCGGTGATCCGGACGCACCGCCAGCCCCTCGACGTGCCATCCGCGCAGCATCGTCTCGGACGCTTTGGGTTCGGTCCAACCGCCGGTGGCGCGCAGCGTCTCGACCGTGCGGGACAACTGCGTCGTGGTCGCGACGTACACACACAGAACCCCGCCGGGGCGCAGGCAGTCGGCCACCACCTCGAGCATGTCCCACGGGTTGAGCAGATCCAGCACGACCCGGTCGAAGGGCCCCTCGGGTGCGACCTGCTCCAGTGCGCCGGTGTGCAGCGTCCAGTTCTCAGGCTTGTGGCCGAAGTACTTGGTCACATTGCGCTGTGCGATTTCGGCGAAGTCAGGACGCTTCTCCACGGAGGTGAGGTGACCCGTCGGGGTGACGCCACGCAGCAGCCAGCAACTCAGCGCGCCGGAACCCGCCCCGGCCTCCAGGACGCGCATGCCCGGCCCGATGTCCGCGAACGCCATGATCAACGCGGCGTCTTTCGGGTAGATGATGGTGGCGCCGCGGGGCATGGACATGACGAAGTCGTGCAGCAACGGCCGCAGAGCCAGGTAGGCCGTTCCCTTGCTGGAGGTGACCACGACGCCTTCTGACGACCCGATCAGGTCATCGTGGTCTATCCCGCCCTTCTCGGTGTGGAACCGTTGCCCGGGGATGAGGGTGATGGTGTGCATGCGCCCGCGGGCGTCGGTCAGTTGAACCTGATCGCCGGCCGCGAACAACGCGGACTCGGGCACCGGTGGGGTGGTCGTCACACTTGCCGACACTAACGCGCGAGGTAGCCTCGGTCGTATGGGCGAAGGCGGAGTGCGTTTCCAGATCGCCGGAATCCCCGTCAGCCTCCCGCTGGGCGGCATCCTGGCGGTCCTGCTCATCGCCTATCTGTGGGCGCCGACTTTCGAGCAGCCCGGGAGTTCCGGTTTGCTCCTGGCCGGCGTCTTCGCCGTTCTGCTGTACGTGGGTGTGCTGGTGCACGAACTCGCCCATGCCTGGGCCGCGCGATCCTTCGGCTACCCGGTCCAGGGCATCACGCTGTGGCTGCTCGGGGGCTACACCGTGTACGAGCGGCGCGACAGCAGGCCCGGTCCCGAGTTCGTGATCTCGGTGGTGGGACCGCTGTCGACGCTGGCCATCGCCGCAGGCTGCTGGGTCCTGGCAGGGGTGACCAGTGGATCCATATCGGTTCTGCTCAGTGCCCTGGCCTTCACCAATCTGCTGCTCGGCGCGCTCAATCTGTTGCCCGGTGCACCGCTGGACGGCGGCGGAATTGTGAAGTCGGCCGTCTGGCGG
Source organism: uncultured Actinomycetota bacterium (assembly GCA_963704075.1). Taxonomy (GTDB): domain Bacteria; phylum Actinomycetota; class Actinomycetes; order S36-B12; family UBA10799; genus JADKAV01. The sequence goes on along the minus strand of CAVPGV010000014.1, from coordinate 33,774 downwards.
GCCACCGGATCGGAGAACTCCGGCGCGCGCGCCGCGGGATACGCGGGTCTGATCATCGCCGCTCTGGTGGGTGCGCTGGCCGTGGTACTGCTCAGTCGCGGGGCAGGCGGTCTGCTGACCGCGGTGCTCGCGGTGTTCCTGGGTTTCGGGGCCTATCAGTCGCTGCAGTCGGCCAAGCAGGGCCGCGCACTCGACCGCGTCATCCCGCGGTTACCGCAGATGATCCGGCCGGTGCTGGCGGTCAGCGAGACCGACCGGCTGGGTGCGGTGCTGTCGCGGTGGGATCAGACCTCGCAGGTGGCGGTCGTGACAGTGGATGGCCGCGGGCGTCTACTGGCGGCCCTGTCGCTGGCCGCCGCGGACGCCGTGCCAGCCGATCAACGCGGTGCTGTCGCGGTGGGTCCTTTCACCGTCGCCATTCCCGCTGAGCAGAGGGTCGTCCTGGACGACCAGCCCTCGCGAATGCTGCAGACCCTGGCGGACAGCGGTCAATCCGTGGTCTTCGTCACTGAGCCCGATGGCCGCCCGCTGGGGGTGCTGATGGCTGCGGACGTCAATGCTGCGCTCGACCGCCACTGAGATCCTTGGCCCTTCTGGACCGGGCGGATGCGCTCCGGAGAGTCCATTGATCAAGGTCAGGCGAGTGCCCAACAACGTCGCCCTTGCCACCGCCCTGAAGGGGTTGCCGCTTGGTCAGACATCCAGGGCGATCTTGTTGGGGTCCAGCGGAGAACGAGGGCGGCGTTGTTGGGGCATTTCGGGGTCGCAAGTGCCCAACAACGTCGCCCTTGAGCTGAATGACACCTCGGGGCGCGACACGTCCGTTGTGGACATCGCCCGGACTTGTCGTAGGTGCGACTTACTGTGAGGAGCGTGAATAGTTCCGCCGCACCCATACGTCCCCTCGCCGACCCGGACGCCATCCGACCGCGGGAGGTCAGCGGACTGCGCGGGCATCCGGTCGTAGGTGCCCTGTCACCGAGCAGGGCGTCGGACTTCTTGACCTGCCCGCTGCTCTACCGCTTCCGGGCGATCGACCGCCTGCCGGAACGCCCCGGCCGTGCGGCGTTTCGTGGAACCCTCGTGCACGAGGTCCTCGACCGTTTGTACGACCTGCCGGCGCCGACCCGTGATGAAGAGGTGGCCCGGGCCATGGTGCCGCAGGCGCTGGCCGACCTGCTGGCAGCCGAGCCGGATGCTGCTTTCGCCCTGATCGAAGACGCTCAATGGCCGGCCGATTCCGCCCCGGAGGTCACCGACGAGGTCCGCGACCTGGTGATCCGGGAGGCGCAGGCCCTGCTGCAGACGTACTTCACCATGGAGGATCCGACGTCGATCGACCCTGTGAGCCGCGAGCAACTCGTCGAGGTGGGCATCGGCGAGGACCTCCTGCTACGTGGCTATGTGGACCGGATGGACTCCCCCGGCGGCAAGCTGCGGGTGGTCGACTACAAGACCGGGCGTGCACCCAAAGAGGTGTGGGAGCAGTCCGCGATGTTCCAGCTGCGCTTCTACGCCCTCATGGTCCATCGGGCCACCGGCGAGGTGCCCGATCGACTCCAATTGCTCTACTTGGGCAACGGGGAAGTCCTCACCTATCACCCGGATCCCGAAGACCTCGACCGTTTCGAACGCAAAGCTCGCGGCATTGTGGAAGGCCATCAAGCGGGCCGCGGAGACTCAGGACTGGCGTCCCCGGTCGTCCAAGAAATGCCGGTGGTGTTCGCATCAGGCCCTGTGTCCCGAATTCGGGGGAACGCCTCCCCCGCTCCCCGACCAGCCGAGTGCAGCAACGTCACTTACGGTTGAGGGGTGACTACGACCGCAACGACCGCCGCCTCGGCCCGCGGCCTCACCAAGGTGTACGGCGAGGGAGAGGCCCGAGTAGTAGCCCTCAATGACGTTGACATCGATATCGAACAAGGGCACTTCACCGCCATCATGGGTCCCTCGGGGTCTGGAAAATCCACGCTGATGCACTGCCTGGCCGGGCTCGACTCCGTCACCGGCGGCACGGTGACCGTGGGTGAGGTTGACCTGACCACGTTGAAGGACAAGGAACTGACAGCTCTTCGGCGCGATCAGATCGGTTTCGTGTTCCAGAGTTTCAACCTGATCCCAACGCTCAACGCCGAGGAGAACATCACCCTCCCGCTGGACATCGCCGGGAGGAAACCCGACAAGCAGTGGCTCGACACCGTGATCGACACGGTGGGGCTGCGCTCGCGTCTGGATCACAAGCCCAGCGAGCTGTCCGGCGGTCAGCAGCAGCGGGTGGCCTGTGCCCGCGCGATGGCCAGCCGGCCCGCGATCATCTTTGCCGATGAACCAACCGGAAACCTCGACTCCCGCAGCGGCGCGGAGGTGCTGGGTTTCCTGAGGCGCAGCGTGGACGAGTTCGGGCAGACGATCGTGATGGTCACTCACGACCCGAACGCCGCCTCGTACGCCCAACGGGTGGTGTTCCTGGCCGATGGCCGGATCGTGGACGAGATGCGCGACCCGACCGCTGAGCGCGTGCTCGATCGCATGAAGCGCTTCGACATCGAGGGGAATCCCGTCGCCGACCCTGACGCCTGATGCTGCGGGCAGCACTGCGCAACCTGTTCGCGCACAAACTGCGATTGGGCCTGACTGCGCTCTCGATTGTGCTGGCCGTCGCTTTCGTCGCCGGGACGTACATCTTCACCGATTCATTGCGTGCCTCCCTGGACACGCTCATCCAGCAGAATCAGCCCGATGTGACGGTTCAACCGACGGCCGCCGACTTCACGTCCGATTTCCAAGGCGGCGGTCAGACACCCACGGTGCCCACCGATCTTGGTGATCAGATCGGGCAACTCCCCGGAGTGACGTCGGTCGTCCCCCAGATCCAGGTGACGAACGTGGTGGTCCTGGATTCGGAGGGCAAACCGCTCGGTGCCGAGTCAGGCGGTTTCGGCAGCGGCACCGTGATCGGGCAGACCTGGACACCCCCAGAGGTCAATCCGAGTGAGATCGTCGACGGCCGAGCGCCGTCGGCCGGCGATGAGATCGCGTTGGACACCGGCACCGCCGATCAGTTGGGGGTCTCGGTCGGCGACGCCGTGACGATCCTGCTGCCCTCCGGGGATCGCCGGGAGTTCGGGCTCACCGGCACGACCCGCCTGCGCGGCAGCGGTTTCGGGGTGGGGTTCGCCACGTGGGACTTCGACACGGCGCAGGAGTTGTTCCTCGAGCCGGGACAGGCCACGAGCCTGGCCGTGCTGGCGCAACCGACGGTCTCTCAAGGCCGCCGTCCGCGATGAGATCGTTCCCCTGCTACCGCCGGGGGCACAGGCGATCACCGGTGACGAGCAGGCCAGCCAGGTCTCCGAGCAACTCGACTCCGGGCTCGGATTCCTCAACACGTTCCTGCTCGTGTTCGCGATCGTTTCGGTGTTCGTGGCCGCGTTCCTGATCTACAACACCTTCTCGATGCTGGTCGCCCAGCGAACCCGCGAACTCGCTCTGCTGCGCGCCATCGGAGCTTCCCGGTCACAGGTCCTGCGGTCGATCCTGGCGGAGGCTGCCGCGGTGGCCGTGCTGGCAAGTCTCATAGGGATCGGCGTGGGTGCCGGGATCGCCCGTGGCCTGCAGGCGTTGTTCCAGGCCGCGGGTGCACCCTTCCCCAGTGGCCAGCTCGTCTTCGAACCCCGAACGATCGTGGTCGCGCTGGTCGTGGGCCTGTTCATCACGTTGGTCAGTGCCCTGATGCCGGCCAGGCGGGCCTCGGTGATCCCGCCCGTGGCGGCCATGCGCGAGGAACTCCCTGCCAGCCGTGCCCTGGGACGGCGGACTGTGGTCGGTGGTTTCCTATTCGGCGCAGGTCTCGGTCTGGCTGTCATGTCCCCTCGGCTGGCCGAATCCGACACCATGCAAGGTGCCCTGATGGCCGGTGTGGCGGCCGCTGCCGTTCTGGTCGGAGTGCTATCGCTCGCCCCGGAGTTGGCCCGGCCGGCCACATCGATCATCGGGACCTTGTTCCGTGGGATCAGCGGTCGTCTGGCGCGCGGCAACACGCGCCGCAACCCCCGGCGGACGGCCGCCACCGCCGGGGCGTTGACGATCGGCGTGTGTCTCATGTCGGTGATCAGTGTCCTCGCCGCAAGCACCCAGAAGTCCGTGGCCGGGATCGTGGACGACGTGATCGGTGCCGACTTCGTGGTCACCGGCTACGGATTTCCAGCCGTTCCCGGGCAAGGTCGGAGAAGCCATTCGGGACACGGACGGGGTCTCTGAGGTGGCGGTGGTCCGGCAGGCTCCCATGCGAGCGCCCGGAACCGGGGACACGCTGGTGACCGGTGTGGATCCGATGGCCATCCAGCGTGCCCTCTCCCTGAACGTGACCGCGGGTTCACTGGACGACCTCGCCGACGGCGACACCGCCCTTGACGCCGACACCGCGGTGGAGATCGGGGCGGGTATCGGCACGACGGTGCAGGTGCTCTCCCTGGCAGGTCCGGTTGATCTTGACGTGGTCGCGCTCTACGAACCTGCCGGCGGTCTCACCGGCTACGTGACCGATCTGCCCACAGCCCAGCGTCTCGGCACGTCCGACGAGGACAGCGTGGTGTACGTCGTGAAGGATCCGGCGGTCCCCGCAGATGTCGTCGAAGCGGCCATCGCCACCGCGCGTGGAACCGTTTCCCAACGTTCAGGTCCTCGACCAGTCCGCGTTCAAATCGAGCATCAGTGACCAGATCGGCCAACTCCTGAACTTCCTGTTCGCGCTTCTGGTGCTCGCCGTGCTGATCGCTCTGTTGGGCATCGTGAACACGCTTGCCCTCAGTGTGTTCGAACGGACACGCGAGATCGGGTTGCTGCGGGCGGTGGGCATGTGGCGCGGAGGAATCCGCCGCACGATCGTCATCGAGGCATTCATCATCGCGGTGTTCGGCGCGGTGCTCGGGATGATCGTCGGGAGTCTCGTTCGGAGCTCTTCTGCAACGCATCCTCGCCAGCCAAGGCATCGAGGAGTTCGCCGTCAACGTGCCGCAACTCGCGTTGTTCCTGGTCTTGGCGGCGGTCGGCGGCGTCGTGGCTGCACTGTGGCCGGCGTGGCGCGGCTCACGCCTGCGGATCCTCACCGCCATCGCCACCGAGTGAGGTTGGAGGTCGTGTCTGACGCCGGCGAGCACATCCGTTGGAGTCGGGTACATCCGTTGGAGTTGATCGGGCCGTCGTTCTCCACTCTGTGCGTTTCTCCAACGCCTGTACCTAAGTCCAACGCTTGCCGAGCCCTCGGCGCCGACGGGCTCACGCTAAGCCCGCAAGCCACCCCAAATCCACCTCGGCCAGCGACTCCACGTGGCGGTACCGCTCACCCACGACATCCCGCAGAGCAGGTCCCACACCCACCACGGCGCATCCGGCCGCGAGTCCTGCCGCTGCTCCGGTCGGGCTGTCCTCGATCACGACGCAGCGCCGAGGATCCACCGCCAGCCGTCGGCACGCATAGAGGAACGGCTCTGGATCGGGCTTCGGTCGTTCCACCTCGGTGGAACTCACCGTCAGATCCACCGGGACGTCGATGTTGTGCATCAGCAGGTCGAGCAGCACCCGCCAGGAATTGCTCACCACGGCCACCGGAATCCCGGCCTGTGACGCGGCCATCATCAGTTCGCGGGCGCCGGGCATCCAATGGGCTCTCGTGGTGGACACCTTGTGCTCGATCTCCGTGACCAGGATGCGCGCCAGATGACCGGGGTCGGCCCCGGTTCTCGAGGCCATGTGGTCCACCACCCGTTCGATGGGTCCGCCGATGCTGCTGGCCTGGTCCTCGTCGGTCCAGGTCTGGCCGAAGTAGTCCATCGTGTCGTTCTGGGCGGCCTCCCACAGCAGTTCGCTGTCCAGCAGCGTTCCGTCGAGGTCGAACAGACAGTGCCTCAGGTGGCGTTGAAATAGCCGGCCTCCGGATGGTGGAAGATGAGCGCCGACGTCGACTGTTCCGGGTCGAGTTGGAACTCCTCGGACAGGGTGACCCCGACGCGTTCGGCGCCGAGCAACTCGACCAGCGGCTTCTGCTGGCTCAGATCAGGGCAGGCCGGGTACCCGAACGCAAAACGTTCTCCTCGGTACTTCTGCTTGAGGATCCCGGCCATGTCCGACGAGTCGTCAGCATCGATGCCGAGTTCGGCACGCATCCGCGAGTGCCAGTACTCCGCGAGCGCCTCGGTGAGTTGGACCGACAAGCCCGTGCAACTCCAGGTAGTCGCGGTATGCGTTCTTCTCGAACAGTTCGGCGGCCGCGCGGTCGATGGCTGATCCCATGGTCACGATCTGCAGACCCAGCACATCGCCGTCGGGTCGCACGTAGTCGGCAAGGCACAGGTGACGCCCACGCTTCTGCCGGGGGAAGTCGAACCGGGCGACCTCGCGCTGCGGCTCGTGCGGGTCCCCGACCACGATCGCGTTGCCGTCAGAATGCGCCGGCCAGTACCCGTAGATCACCGCCGCTTCCAGCAGCCCCTCGCTGGCCACCCGGCTCAACCAGCTTCGCAGCCGGGGACGCCCCTCGGTCTCCACGAGCTCGTCGTAGTCCGGACCGTTCTTGCCGGGACTCAATCCCCACTGTCCGCGGAACAGTGCCCGTTCGTCGAGATAGGAGACATAGTCCTTCAGGGCGATCCCCTTGACGATCCGGTCACCCCAGAACGGCGGGGTCGGCACCGGGGTGTCGCGCGCGACATCCGAGACGGCGTCGGGGTCCTCGGGTGCCATCGGCCGGGCCGTTGTCCGCACTCGACGCTGTCGGCGCTCAGGAAGTGCGGCCCCGGGTTCGCCGCGCTTGACCGCCATCACGGCGTCCATGAGGGCCAGGCCCTCGAAGGCGTCCTTGGCGTAGCGGACCTCCCCGTCGTACATGTCCGCGAGATCCTGTTCCACGAACGCCCTGGTCAGAGCCGCACCACCGAGCAGCACCGGCCACCGTTGCGCCACACCACGAGAGTTCATCTCCTCGAGGTTCTCGCGCATGATGACCGTCGATTTGACCAGCAGCCCGGACATGCCGATCGCGTCGGCTTGCGCCTCCTCCGCGGCCTGCAGGATCGTGTTGACGGGTTGCTTGATGCCGATGTTGACCACCGAGTACCCGTTGTTGCTCAAGATGATGTCGACGAGGTTCTTGCCGATGTCGTGAACGTCGCCCTTCACGGTGGCCAGCACGATCGTGCCCTTGCCCGACTCGTCGGTGCGTTCCATATGCGGTTCCAGATGCGCGACCGCTGCCTTCATCACTTCCGCGCTCTGCAGCACGAACGGCAGCTGCATCTCGCCGGCGCCGAACAACTCGCCGACCGTCCGCATCCCGGGCAGTAGTACGTCGTTGACGATGCCCAGAGCGGGCTTCTCACCCAGCGCTTCGTCAAGGTCTGCCTGCAGTCCCTTGGCCTCGCCGTCGATGATGCGCCGCTGCAGGCGTTCCATCAGCGGCAGCCCGGCCAGTTCGTCGGCACGATCGGCGGACACACTCTTGGCGTCGGCGAAGACCTCCAGGAAGTGAGTCAGTGGGTCGTGGATCAGGACGCCGTCGTCGTCGTAGCGGCGCCGGTCGTGGATCAGGTCGAGAGCGGCGTCGCGTTGCTCGTCGGTGATCCGGTTCATCGGCAGGATCTTCGACGCGTGCACGATCGCGGCGTCGAGCCCGGCCTGGACGCACTCGTGCAGGAACACGGAGTTCAGGACCTGCCGGGCCGCCGGGTTGAGCCCGAACGACACGTTGGAGACGCCCAGCACCGTGTTGACGTCCGGGTGCAGGCGCTTGAGCTCCCGGATCGCCTCGATCGTCTCGATCCCGTCGCGACGCGTCTCCTCCTGCCCGGTCGCGATCGGGAACGTCAGGGTGTCGACGAGGATGTCGGAAACGGACATCCCGTGGTTGGAGGTCAGGTCGTCGATGAGCCGACGGGCGACGCGGACCTTCCACTCGGCGGTGCGGGCCTGGCCCTCCTCGTCGATGGTCAGCGCCACGACCGCCGCACCGTGCTCTGAGATCAGCGGCATGATGCGCTGGAACCGGGACCCGGGACCATCCCCGTCCTCATAGTTGACCGAGTTGACGATCGCCCTCCCGCCGAGGTGCTCCAGGCCCGCCCGGATCACCTCCGGCTCGGTGGAGTCGAGCATGACCGGAAGGGTCGTGGCGGTCGCCAGTCGCGCCGTGAACGCCTGCATGTCGGCGACCCCGTCACGCCCGACGTAGTCCACACAGACATCGAGCACGTGCGCCCCGTCGCGCTCCTGGTCCCGAGCGATCTGAACGCACTCGTCCCAGTTGCCGGCCAGCATCGCCTCCCGGAACGCCTTCGAGCCGTTCGCGTTCGTCCGTTCCCCCACGGTCAGGAACGTCGCATCCTGGCGCAGCGGCACGGAGTGGTACAGGGAACTGACCGCTGCCGGCGCCGTGGGCTTGCGATCGACGCGGCCCTTGTCGTGAAGCCTCTCGACGACCTGCCGCAGGTGCTCCGGAGTGGTGCCGCAGCAGCCGCCGATCAGGTTGAGCCCGTAGTCGGCCACGAACGTCTCGTGGGCGTCGGCGAGCTGCTCGGGCGTCAGTGGGTACCGGGCGCCATCAGGGGTGAGTTCGGGAAGCCCGGCGTTGGGCATGCAGGTCAGCATCACCGACGAGTGCCGGCTCAGGTGACGCAAGTGCTCGCTCATCTCCGCCGGCCCGGTGGCACAGTTCAGACCGATCGCATCGATCCCCAACGGCTCCAGGGCGGTCAGTGCCGCCCCGATCTCCGAGCCGAGCAGCATGGTCCCGGTCGTCTCCACGGTGACGCTGACCAGGATGGGTACGCGCCGCTGCATATCGGCCATCGCCGCATGACTGGCCAGGACCGCGGCCTTCGCCTGCAGCAGGTCCTGACTGGTCTCGATCAGGACAGCGTCCACCCCTCCGAGCAGCATGCCGATGACCTGTTCGGTGTACGCATCGCGCAAGTCCGCGAAGGGCGCGTGGCCCAGTGTGGGGAGCTTGGTGCCCGGCCCGACGGACCCGAGGACGAATCGCGGGTGGTCTTTGGTGCTGTAGTCCCGCGCGGCATCGGCGGCGATCTGGGCACCTGCTTGCGCCAGTTCCCGAATGCGGCCCTGAATACCGTACTCGGCCAGGTTCGCGAGGTTCGCCCCGAAGGTGTTCGTCTCCACAGCGTCGACGCCGACGTCGAAGAAGGCCTCGTGCAGCGATCGGACGACGTCGGGCCGGGTGACGTTGAGCACCTCGTTGCAGCCTTCATGACCCTCGAAGTCGTCGAGGCTCAGATCGTGGGCCTGCAGCATGGTCCCCGTTGCACCATCGGCGATGACGACGCGGCGGGACAGCGCGGTCAACAGGTCATCAGTCATGGTGGGACAAGCCTACGGGCACCCAGGGACCGGCCTCGGGCGCGGTAGTGCGAGTGAACTGCGTCAACCGGCCGCAGAGTTGTCCTGACCCGAGACCCTCGCGCGGCAAGTTGTCGGAATTCGCCGCCCTGTGTTCGATATGTGGCGATACCTGCCTGTAGAGGGTCTCCGCGCGGCGAGTCGTGAGGCCTCAGCCGTGGTGCCGTCGGTATCGCCCTGCCAACGCCCGCGTCGACGAGTCCAGATCTGCGCCATCATCCTCCCCAGTCAGCGCCGGTGCGATCTTCTTGGCCATGACCTTGCCAAGTTCGACGCCCCACTGGTCGAACGAGTTGATACCCCAAATGACGCCCTGGGTGAAGACGCTGTGCTCGTACAGGGCCACCAGTCGGCCCAGCATCCTCGGATCCAGTTTCTCGCCCACGATCATCGACGACGGCCGGTTGCCCGGCATGACCTTGTGCGCGACCAGATCGGGCGGAGTCCCGTCTGCGGCGACCTCCTCTGCTGTCCTGCCGAAGGCCATGACGGCACTCTGCGCCAGCACGTTGGCCACCAGCAGATCGTGCTGATCAGGGGCGTCGATCGCGGGCAGCGGATTGAGCGGCTCGAGGAAGAAGAGGAAGTCGCAGGGAATCTCCGAGGTGCCCTGATGGATCAGTTGGTAGAAGGAGTGCTGACCGTTGGTGCCTGGTTCACCCCAGTAGATCGCGCCGGTCTCGCAACCGACCGGCTTGCCGTCGATGCGCACGGACTTGCCGTTGGACTCCATCGTCAGTTGCTGCAGGTACGCGGGGAAACGTTTGAGGTACTGCTCGTAGGGCAGCACGGCACAGGTGGACATCTTCAGGAAGTCGCGGTTCCACACTGCCAGGAGACCCATCAGGGCGGGGATGTTCTCCCGGGTGGGCGCAGTGCGGAAGTGCTCGTCCACCTCGTGGAATCCGGCCAGCATGTCCGCGAAACTGTCCGGACCGATCGCCAGCATCGTGGACAGCCCGATGGCCGAATCCATGGAGTAGCGGCCACCGACCCAGTCCCAGAAACCGAACATGTTCGCGGTGTCGATACCGAAAGCCTCTACTGCCTGCGCATTCGTCGAGACCGCTACGAAGTGCTTCGCGACGGCGGCATCGTCCCCGAGGCGGGACAGCAGCCAACGCCTTGCGGCATGGGCGTTGTTCATCGTCTCCTGGGTCGTGAACGTTTTCGACGACACGACGAACAAGGTCTCTTCGGGGTCGAGATCGTGGACCGCCTCCACGAAGTCCGTGCCGTCGACGTTCGAGACGAACCGGAACGTCAGATCGCGATCGCTGTAGTGCTTGAGTGCCTCGTAGGCCATGACCGGACCCAAGTCGGATCCGCCGATCCCGATGTTGATCACGTTGCGTATGCGCTTGCCGGTGTGGCCGGTCCAGTCCCCGGAGCGCACGGCCTGCACTGAACGCGGCCATCCGGTCCAGCACAGCGTGCACATCAGCCACCACGTCCTGGCCGTCCACCACCAGCGTGGCGTCACGCGGCAAGCGTAGGGCGGTGTGCAGGACTGCCCGGTCCTCGGTGGTGTTGATGTGATCGCCACGGAACATCGCCTCGCGACGGCCTTGCAGATCGCAGGCTTCGGCAAGCGCCACCAGCATGTCGACGGTCTGCCGGGTGACGCGCTGCTTGGAGTAGTCGAAGAGCAGGCCCGGCGGCCTCCAGCACCATCTGTTCGCCACGCGTGGCGTCGGCGGCGAACAAGTCGCGCAGAGTCCGGGTGTGATGCCCGGTGAGAGCCTGCCATTCGGGCAATTGGCTGACCGCCATGGTTCCTCCAGAGGTGACCAGCGAGCGTCGCCGGTCGTTCGTGTCCTACGTTCGACCCTAATGAATACGCGTCCGGATGGCCCGGTGCGCCAACGGTGTGGAGGAAGCGATGGCAACGGATTCGCCGATGCAGCTCGGGATGGTCGGACTCGGTCGGATGGGTGCCAACATCGTGCGCAGGATCATGCACGACGGACATAGCGCCGTCGTGTACGACGTCTCCGCCGACGCCGTGTCCGCCCTGGAGTCCGAAGGAGCGACCGGTTCGACCGTGCTGGCCGAATTCGTGCAGAAGATGGACCGTCCGCGGAACGTGTGGATCATGGTTCCGGCGGGCAAGATCACGGAATCCGTCATCAACGAACTCGCGGACCTGCTCGAGCCGGGCGACGCGATCATCGACGGCGGCAACTCCTACTACCGCGACGACATCCGGCACGCTGCGAATCTCAAGGAGAAAGGCATCGACTTCGTTGACTGCGGAACCTCCGGCGGTGTCTGGGGTGCCCAGCGCGGCTACTGCTTGATGATCGGCGGACCTGACGAGACCGTTGGCCGGTTGCGCCCGATCTGGCGGTCGGTGGCGCCGGGAGTGGGCGATATCGAGCGTACGCCCGGTCGCAGTGGTGATCCGGCGCCGGAGGAGGAGGGGTGGCTGCACTGCGGACCCAGTGGCGCCGGGCACTTCGTGAAGATGGTTCACAACGGCATCGAGTACGGCATGATGGCCGCCTACGGCGAGGGACTGAACATCCTGAAGAACGCCAACGCCGGCAAGCACACCCGCGATGCCGACGCCGAGACGGCTCCCCTGGAACACCCTGAGTTCTACCAGTACGACATCAACGTTGGTGCCGTCAGCGAGGTGTGGCGACGGGGTTCGGTCATCGCGTCGTGGTTGTTGGATCTCACCGCGATTGCGCTGCTGGAGAGCCCCGACCTCGAGGAATACGGTGGTCGGGTCTCGGATTCCGGCGAAGGGCGCTGGACAACGATCGCGGCCATCGACTCAGGAGTGCCAGCGCCAGTCCTCACCTCGGCTCTGTATTCGCGGTTCGATTCCCAGGGCAACGCACTCTTCGCGAACAAGGTGCAATCCGCCATGCGCAAGCAGTTCGGCGGCCACGACGAGAAGAAGGGCTAGCGACGCCGGATGCGGCCTCGGCCACCGCCGTCCGCGCAGGCGTTGGACTTCAGGTACATCCGTTGGTGTCAGGTACATCTGTTGGAGTGTGTGCGGGCCGCGTAACTCCAACGCCTGTGCGTTTATCCAACGCCCGTGCACAACTCCAACGCCTGCACAGGCGGCGGGCGGCCGCGAGCCCTCAGGCGACCCCGAGCAATGCGTCGACGGCGCGGGACATGAGGCCGGGGCCCCCGGGGTCATCGCCTCCCCGCAGGCGCTGTTCCTCAGCCCAAGCATCCACGGCTGCAAGTGCGCGGGGTGTGTCGAGATCATCGGACAGCGCGAACGTCATTTCCTCGACGGCTCTGTCTGCAGAGGGCCCAGTGGGGCGTGAGAAGGCCCCGCGCCACGCCGAGAGTCGTAGCGTTGCCTCGTCGAGCAACTCCGGCGACCAGGGCCAGTCCTCGCGGTACGACTGCGACAGGATCGCCAACCGGATGGCCATGGGATCGACGCCGCTTTCGCGCAGTCGCGAGACGAACACGAGGTTCCCCAGGGACTTGCTCATCTTTGAGCCCTCGTAGGACACCATTGGCGCGTGGACGTACGCCCGGGCGAACGGCCACCCCTCCAGGACCTCCCCCTGCGCCGCGCTCATCTCGTGATGCGGGAAGACCAGATCCCGACCGCCGCCCTGCACGTCGAAAGCCGGACCCAGGAACTCCAGGGCGATAGAAGCGCATTCGATGTGCCACCCCGGGCGACCAGGTCCCAACTCGCTGTCCCATTGCGGTTCGCCAGGACGTGGTGCCTGCCACAGCAGTGGGTCCACGGGGTTGCGCTTGCCCGGGCGTTGCGGGTCTCCCCCGCGCTCGGCGGAGATGGTCACCATGTCGGGTTGCGTCAAATGGCTCACCCGGCCGAACCGGGCGGCCGATTCGGCGGAGAAGTACAGGTCGGACCCCACGGGATACGCGGCGCCGGCTTCACGCAGTTCCACGACCCGCCGTGCGGCCAGATCCACAGACTCCACCGCGCCCACCAGATGAGTGGGTGGCAGCACCCGCAGCGCGACCATGTCGTCGCGGAAGCGCTGGATCTCGAAGTCGGCGAGTTCGCGCCAATCGACGCCGTCGCGGGCTGCACGCTCCAGAAGGGGATCATCGATGTCGGTGACGTTCTGCACGTAGCGCACGGAGTGACCGGTCGCCAGCCAGAAACGATGGATCGTGTCGAAGAGTACATAGGTGGCCGCATGGCCGATATGGGTGGCGTCATACGGGGTGATGCCGCAGACGTACATCCGCGCCTCGGGTCCGGGATTCAGCGGTTTCACCGACCCGGTTCCGGTGTCGAAAGCCGTCAGGTCCGCGTGCAAGGCAGGGAGGGGCGGGATCGACTCGGCGGGCCAGGAGAGCACCGGATCAGCCTACTTGCCCCTCGCGCTGGACCATGGGGTGCGGGCCAGAACGCCGTCCACACACCGAGGCTCAGATCAACGGCCACGGCAACGCGGGCCACTGCCCGGCGGGTACCGGGAAACGCCCCGCGTCGACCAGGTCGCGGGCTCGTCGCCGTGTTGCCGCCACCTCTGACCGGGTCAACCATTGCCCCAGAGCCTCGAAAGATCCGACGGCCTCCTCGACCGCATGCAAGATGTCGGCCGGTATGGCGTCCGCGGCCTTGCCCCACAGAACCGTGCGCAGTTTCGGCTCCTCGTGGAAGGTCACACCGTGGTCGATACCGAACAGACCCGCGGTGGCACGCAGCAGATGCCCGCCCTTGCGATCCGCATTGTTCGCGATCGCGTCGAAGGCGATCATGCGCAGGGTCTGGCTGTCGTCGCGGTGTGACACGATGACCGGGCCTTCCTCGGTCTCGGCCTCGACAACGGGTACCCAACCTTCTGGGATACGCCCCGGTTCGAAGGCCCCCAGGTCGATCGTCCCCTCCACCCAGCGCTGGACGATTCCAGGGCCGGCCGGACCATCCTCGCGCCAGGCGGTATCGGGTACCAGGCCCCACCCGAGCAACTCATCGAGAACGGCTGCTGCCTTTTCCCGGCGACTGAGCGTGCCCGGTGGAAAATCCCACAGCGGTCGTTCCCCGGCCTGCGGTTTGTAAACGACCCGAACCGGGGCCGATTCATCGGCCACACTGCACAGCAACGCGTTGTTGGACGAATCGGGCAGCCTGCCGAGGACCTGCAGTTTCCCGCTGAGCAGCAGCTCCTCGTTCATGTCGCGTGGCGGCGATATCCGTTGGCCCGCGGGCAGATGTGACCTTCCGGATCGATCGGCAGATGGCAGAACGGGCACTGCGGACGTCCGGCAGCGACCACCCGGGTGGCGCGGATCGAGAATGCCAACGCGTCCAGCGGGGTCATCCGCACCCGCAAAGTGTCGGGCCCGGAGCCACCGTCGTCGCCGATGTCGGGGACATCGTCGCTGTCGGATTCCCCATGCGCCTCGATGATCACGGTTTCGTCGGTGGGATCCCATCCGATCCCCATGGACACAACGCGGAACTCCGCCTCGATCGGCTGAGCGAGTGCATCGGTGTCGATAAGGGACTCGTCGACGTCCTCAGGGACCTCGACACCACGATCGCGGACCTGATCGAGCAACTCGATGACCTTCTCCGCCAGCACACCGGCCTGTTCCTTCTCGCACAGAACCGAGGTGGGATCAGGGTCGCTCACCTGCAGGAAGAACGTCCTGTCGCCGGGCTCGCCGACGGTACCGACGACGAAACGCATGGGGTGCGAGAAGGTCAAGATTCGCCGGGCCACGGGCTCGACCCTACTGCGAAGTCCGGCCTCCCACGACCGCGTCGGAGCCTTTGTCGTCGGGTTTACGCGCTAGGCGAATCGTCCCGGTGTCATTGATCCGCTCCACGAAAGGACGGCGGGGCGTGTAATGGACCACGCTGAGCGAGGCCGTGTCGACGACGATGCGCTGGAAATGGTCCAAATGCAGACCCAGGGCGTCCGCGAGGATGGCCTTGATCACGTCGCCGTGGCTGACCACCCACACGACGGCTTCGGGATGTGAGCGGACGAGGCGCTGAACCCCGTGGGTGGCCCGGTGCGCCATCTGTGCCATCGTCTCGCCTTGCGGGAACTGAGCAGCCGACGGCAGCCACTGGACGGTCTCCCACGCCGGTTCGGTCGCCAGCTCGCTGAGGGCCGCGCCACTCCAGTCGCCGTAGTCGCATTCGGCGAAGGCTTCGTCCACCGTGGCTTGTGCTCGCCCCCTCGACACCAGGTCGGCGGTCTGCCGCGCGCGCAGCTGCGGGCTGGACACCAGCGCGTCGAGCGGCACGTCGGCCAGCCTACTGCCCAGGTCGAGGGCCTGATCTCGACCAGTGTCGTCCAGCGGACTGTCACTGCGGCCTGCGAGGACACCCTCGACATTGGCCATCGAACGGCCGTGCCGGATCAGCAGAATCGTGGTCACGTCGCTCACACTAGGCGGCGTAGGGCACACTGCGAACGTGATCCGTGGGATGGGCGTGTATCGCGGGGGCCAACTGGTCGACGGGGACCAGGTGGCACAGGTGTCCGGTGAGATCCCCGGGGATGCCGCAGCGCTGCGTCAAGGTTTGGCCGATCTGTACCAGAAAGCCCGCGAAGAACCCGGCCAGTTCGTCTGGATCGGTCTGTTCGAGCCCTCTCGTGCCGAACTGTCCCTGGTGCAGTCGGTGTTCGACCTCGATCAGTTGCAGGTGGAGGACGCCGCCAATCACCGCCAGCGGCCGAAGGTCGAACTCGGCGACGGTGATGCCTCCGCCCTGGTCATCATGAAGATTCTTTCCTACTACGAGAAGACCTCGGACGTGGAGACCGGACAGATCTCGATCTTCCTCGGGCAGCACTTCGTGATCACCGTGCGGTACGGCCCGCTCGGGGACATCACCCGCATCCGCCGACGTCTGGAAGCGAACCCCGACTTCCTGTCCCACGGAGCGACCGCGGTGGCACACGCAATCATGGACGCCACGGTGGACGGATACTTGAGCGTCGCCGAGGAGATCAACAGGGATATCGAGGAACTCGAGGAGTCTGTGTTCTCCCCCGAGCGCACCAACGATGCGGAGATGATCTATCGGATCAAGCGCGAGAACCTCGAGATGCGACGGGCTGTGAGCCCGCTTGTGTCCATCGCGCACCAGTTGGTCCGCGACGAGGTGCGCGGGATCCCCGGCGAGTTGGAATCGTTCTTCCGGGACCTCGGAGATCACGTGCTGCGCGTCGCTGATCAGGCCGAGACCAACGACCAACTCCTGATGACCCTGCTCATGGCCGCAACCTCCCGGCAGGACTTGCAGCAGAACAACGACATGCGCCGGATCAGTGCCTACGTTGCGATCGCAGCGGTGCCGACGATGATCGCCGGAATCTATGGCATGAACTTCGAATGGATGCCGGAACTACGGTGGCGCTACGGATATGTCCTCGTGCTGGCGTTGATGGGTGGCATCTGTTTCTCCCTCTACCGCGGCTTCAAACGCTCCGGGTGGCTGTGAGCGGGGCTCGCGGCGCCGCTTCTAGGCAGTGATGGCCCCGGTGCCGAGCATCGCGAAGAGGAACAAGCCCAGGGCGACCCGGTAGATCACGAACGGCAGGAACGAGCCGTGGGACACATACCGGATCAGCCATGCGATCACGGCGTACCCGACGAAGAACGCGATGATCGTGGCCAGAATCGTCGGCCCCCAGGAGGCGTTCTTGTCGTCGCCGATCTTCAGCGCCTCGTACAGCCCCGGACACCAGCACCGCCGGGATCGCCAGCAGGAAGGCGTAGCGGGTGGCCGCCGGGCGGTCGAATCCCATGAATCGCCCGGTGCTGATCGTCGCTCCGGACCGCGAGACCCCTGGGATCAAGGCCAAGGCCTGACCGAAGCCGAAGACTAATCCCGTCTTGATATTGAGATCGTCGAGGGTCTTCGTCTGCGGGCCCCAGCGGTCGGCCGCGCCGAGCACCAGGCCGAACACGATCAAGACCGTCGCCACGAGCCACAAGTTGCGGGCAGCGGTCTCGATCTGGCTGCTGAAGACAAACCCGAAGAACCCGATCGGGAGCGTTCCGAAGATCACGTACCAGCCCATGCGGGC
This sequence comes from uncultured Actinomycetota bacterium, assembly GCA_963704075.1. Lineage (GTDB taxonomy): Bacteria > Actinomycetota > Actinomycetes > S36-B12 > UBA10799 > JADKAV01. The sequence goes on along the minus strand of CAVPGV010000014.1, from coordinate 16,351 downwards.
ATCGATATTGGAGCGGAGCTCTGGCGTGTACAGCGAGCGAGTCCACGTACTGAGGATGCGCCAGATGTCGTGCCGGAAGTAGATCAGGACAGCCGTCTCGGTGCCGATCTGCGTGACCGCGGTGAACGCTGCGCCCGGATCGTCCCAACCGGCGAACGTGCTCACGATGAGAAGGTGTGCACTCGAGGAGACGGGCAGGAACTCGGTGAGGCCTTGCACGATGCCCAGGATGAGTGCCTGGAAGTAGGTGATCGGGTCGTGCATCACGCCAGTCCGGCGGATTCCACAACCTCGGCCATGGTGCGCAGCGTCTGAAGCCGTTCCTCAAGGCTGCCCGCATAGGTGGCAACCGTCAGCGTCGTCACACCGGCGTCCGCGTAGGCGTGGAGACGATCTCGGACCCGGTCAGGGGGGCCGATCAGTGAGGTCTTGTCGATGAAGTCGAGCGGCACCGCGGCCATCGCACCCACTTGGTCTTTGGACAAGTACTTGTTCTGGATGTCGATGGCGGCTTCTTCGTACCCCATGCGGGAGGCCAAGCGGTTGTAGAAGTTCTTCTCACGGCTGCCCATTCCGCCGATGTACAGCGCGGAGTAGGCGCGGACCGGCATGGCGCAGGTCTCGAGGTCGTCGCCGAAAACCACCGGCACTGTGGGGACGACGTCGAAACCATCGAGGGTCTTGCCCACCTTCTGGCGGCCGGTTTCGATGCTGGACAGCAACTCCCCCGCGAACTCGGGGGCGAAGAAGATCGCCAGCCACCCGTCGAACAGCTCGCCTGTCAGTTCCAGGTTCTTCGGGCCGATCGCGGCGAGGTACATGGGGATCTGGTCGCGTACGGGGTGCACGGTGAGCGTCAACGCCTTGCCCGGTCCGTCCGGCAGCGGCAGTGTGAAGAACTCACCGTCGTACTGCAGGCGCTCGCGGCGAAGCGCCTTACGGACGATGTCGGTGTACTCCCGGGTGCGTGCCAGGGGCTTGTCGAACTTGACCCCGTGCCAGCCCTCTGACACCTGCGGACCGGACACACCGAGGCCGAGACGGAAGCGTCCCCCGGACAGGGCGTCGAGGGTGGCCGCGGTCATCGCGCAGTTCGCCGGCGTTCGCCCGGGAATCTGGAAGATGGCACTTCCGATGTCGATCTGCTCGGTCTGCGCGGCGACCCAGGCGAGCACCGTGGCGGCATCCGATCCGTAGGCCTCAGCAGCCCAGGCCACCGCGTAACCCAGTCGGTCGGCCTCACGGGCCAGGGTGAGGTTGTCGGCGTCGTTCCCGGCGCCCCAGTATCCGAGGTTCACTCCAAGTCGCATGCCCGGCAGCCTAGCCCGAGGATGGGCCATTGCCCGCAGAAGCCCAAGCAAACGGCGGGTGAGGGCGGTTTGCCCGTGCCCCCGTGTGCCCACGGACCCACCGGCGTGGGCAACAACCCCGGGTTCCCAGCCTCCACCGATTCCACTCCCCGATGGGCGATGGGGAGGGACCACCACCTGCCAGCCGCCCAGAACAACCGCGTTTGTCAGGCCCGCGCGGCCATGTCTCAGATAGCGTTTGCTCGTGGAGATGCGATCGGTCGGCAGGAGCGGGCTGCGGGTGAGCCGGATCGCCTTGGGGACGATGACCTGGGGCCGGGACACCGACGAGCACGAGGCCGCCGAACTGCTCGACATGTTCCTGGGCGCCGGCGGCACGCTGGTGGACACCGCGGATGTCTATGCCGAGGGCGAGTCGGAGAAGATCCTGGGGCGTCTGCTCGTGGACAGCGATCGCCGCGATGCCGTCGTCATCGCGACCAAAGCGGTGTCCCGGCCCAACAGCGAGCGCAGGTTCGATGCCTCCCGCACCCATCTGCTCAACAGCCTCAATGGGTCATTGCGACGCCTAGGGGTCGACCACATCGACTTGTGGCAGTTGCACGCCTGGGACCCACTGACCCCCATCGAGGAGACGCTGAGCGCCGTGGACATCGCCGTCTCCTCGGGCAAGGTGCGCTACGTGGGGATCAGCAACTATGCCGGTTGGCAGACCTCCCAGGTCGCCACCTGGCAGAGCGCCGCACCGGGACGCACGATTCCGGTCTGTTCGCAGATGGAGTACTCCTTGCTGCAGCGTGGGATCGAGCGGGAGGTCTTGCCAGCCCTCAAGGCCCACGGCATGGGACTGATCGCCTGGTCGGCTCTGGGCCGCGGCGTTCTGTCGGGGAAATACCGCTCGGGCATCCCTGCGGACTCCCGCGCAGGCAACCCCGTGTTCGCGAGTTTCGTCCAGCCGTACCTGACGGAGGGCGCCCGCCGGATCGCAGACGCGACGGCTACCGCGGCCGAGGGGCTCGGGGTCAGTCCGACGGAGGTCGCGCTCGCCTGGGTCCGCGACCAGCCTGGTGTGACCGCGGCGCTGGTCGGCACTCGGACCGCCGCCCAACTACGCACGGCCCTGGCCAGTGAGGAACTCCACATCCCCGACCAGATCGCACAAGCACTCAGTGAGGTATCGGCTCCAGCGATGTCGTACCCCGAGTTCGGGTGGAACCAGAGAAGCTGATCGCCTGCGCGGTCACGAACCGCCGGTGTACTCGCTCAATGCGCTCAACGGGATGGACAGCCACTGCGGGCGATTCCGCTTCTCGTACACGGCTTCGTAGGCCGCCTTGTCGATCAAGTAGGCGCGGAGTATCACCTCATCGACAGGACCTGCGGCTGATTCGTACCCAGCGCGGAACGCAGAGCAGGCGCGAACTCGCCACTGCCTGGCAGCAGCAGTGTCGCCCCAAGCCAGCCACGCGACATACGCGAATGACCGGAGCATGCCTGCCACGTCGCGCATCGGATGGTCGGGCAGACGGCGAACCTCGAGGTTTTCACCCGGTTCGCCCTCGAAATCGCACATCCGCCACCCATGCGCTGTCCACAGCACCTGTCCGAGGTGTAGGTCTCCGTGCACGCGTTGGACGTCGACCTGATGGTCGCGGCTGGACAGGGCAGCCACCTGTTGGAGCAGATCGGCGAGCATCGGCGCAATCTCTGGAACCGCGTGGGCTGCTCGGATGATCCGCCCCGCGAGGCGGTGTTCGAGGTGCTCAGCCGAAATGCTGGTCTGCGGAAAGGCCCTCGCGAGATCGGCGTGGACGCGGGCGGTGACCTGTCCGAGTTCGCGAGCGCGTTCGATGAAGTCGTCCCCCTGCTTCAACGCCTTGTACGCCAGAATCCCCGCGTCGAGCGCCCCCGGGTAGAACTCCTGAATGACCGCCAGATGCCCGTGCACCAGGTACGCCTCATCGGGATCGCGCCACCCGCCGTTGACCCATCCGAGGACCTGTCCAACGTCCTGGCAACCGGACATGGACAACCGCCAGGGCACTTCCACCTCGGGATTGATGCCCGGATTGAGTCGCCGGAGCACTTTGACGAGCACTCGGTCGTCGAATACCACAGAGGTGTTGCTCTGTTCGACGTCGAGCACGCGGAAGTTCGTCAGTTCCATCGTGTCGGCCCGCCATTGGGCCGCGGGCCGTACCGGTGTTGCGGCCGGATCCAACTGCGGACTTGCATCCTTCGCCTCGAGCAGAGCGGCTACGCATGCACCGTCGCTGACCGCGTCCACGAGCGTGCCCTCGGCAGTGGTCGCAATGACGTGCTCCTGAGAACACCCAGCCCGAATGGCAACCGGCACCTGGTAGACGTGCCAGCCCTGGCCCTGCAATTGCACACCGAGGATCACGTGATCGAACCCGTCCATTCGACAACGCGACAGGATGCGCGATTCGGATACGTCGTGACCTTTTGCGGCGTACCACCGGCGTCCGGGCAACCACGCGGTCAGCGCGGCACACAGCGCGTCGTCGGCCAGTTCCATAACCGCTGAGTCTGCCGGAAACAGCCGAGATGATGGCCGACCCGCGCTCGCCGGGATTACCGTGAGAGCGTGAGCACGCACACTGTCACCAACCAGCCACCTCCGCTGATCCATAACGCCTTCACCGACGACGCTGCCCTGATCGACGCGGTCGCAGCGTTCGGCGGTCAACCCGATGAGACCAGCCTGGTCGAGTTGGGTGAACTGGCGGGCTCGGAGAAAGCCCGCGAATGGGGGCGCCTGGCCAACGAGTTCACGCCGGTCCTCCGCACGCACGACCGGTACGGCAACCGCATCGACGAGGTTGAGTTCCACCCCGCGTGGCACGAACTCATGACCGTCGCGGTCTCCCACGGCCTGCACGCAGCGCCCTGGACCGCGGACGACAAGGCGGCGCACGTACACCGCGCGGCGAAGTTCATCACGTGGGCCGAGGTCGAGGCAGGCCACGGGTGCCCGATCTCCATGACATATGCCGCGATCCCGGCGTTGCGTGTGGACGCCGAGGGTACGGGCAGCTGGGAGCGCGGGCTGACCAGTCGCGAGTATGACTTCGGACTGCGCGCACCGCAGGGCAAAGCCGGCCTGATCGCTGGCATGGCCATGACCGAGAAGCAAGGCGGCTCGGACGTCCGGACGAACACCACGATCGCCACCCCGACTGAGGACGGCTACCTGCTCACCGGGCACAAATGGTTCTGCTCGGCGCCGATGAGCGACGTGTTCCTGGTGCTCGCGCAGGCGCCCGGCGGACTGACGTGCTTCATCGTTCCCAGAGTCCTGCCCGACGGTACCCGCAACGTCTTCGAGATTCAGCGGCTGAAGGACAAACTTGGCAACCGTTCGAACGCCTCCAGTGAGATCGAGTTCAACGGCACGTGGGCACAGCGACTCGGTGACGAAGGGCGTGGCGTACGAACCATCGTGGAGATGGTGTCAGCCACGCGTCTGGACACAGTTCTGGGCTCCCGACGTGTTCCTCGTACTCGCGCAGGCGCCCGGCGGACTGACGTGCTTCATCGTTCCCAGAGTCCTGCCCGACGGTACCCGCAACGTGTTCGAGATACAGCGGCTGAAGGACAAACTCGGCAACCGTTCGAACGCCTCCAGTGAGATCGAGTTCAACGGCACGTGGGCGCAGCGACTCGGCGAAGAAGGGCGCGGCGTGCGAACCATCGTCGAGATGGTGTCCGCCACGCGGCTGGACACAGTTCTGGGCTCCACCGGTCTCATGCGCAAGGCCCTGTCCGAGGCGATCTGGCACGCGGAGCACAGGGAGGCGTTCGGCGCCAGGCTCATCGACCAACCGCTGATGCGCACAGTCCTCGCCGATATGGCGCTCGAAGTCGAAGCCGCCACGTGGCTGGGCATCCGATTGGCGCATGCGGTGGATGCCTCCTCGGCCGGCTCGAGCGAGCAAGCTGCATTCCGCCGGATCGCCCTGCCGATGTCGAAGTACTACGTGTGCAAGCGCGCGCCGGGGATGACTTTCGAGGCGATGGAGTGCCTCGGTGGCGTGGGCTACGTCGAGGAGACCGGGATGCCCCGGCTGTATCGGGAGGCACCGGTCAACTCCATCTGGGAGGGCTCGGGCAATGTGAACGCTTTGGATCTGCTGCGGGCCATCTCCCGCAACCCCGAAAGCCTCGACGCCTACCTGCAGAACCTGGCGCCGGCCGCGGGCTGTGACGAGGCGTTTGACACCGGTCTTCGCGACGTCCTCAACGCTTTGGCTCAGAACGCCGCCGGTGCCCCCGCCCGCGCACGGTGGCTCGCCGAGAAGATGGCACTGCTGCTTCAGACGTCCCTGCTGGTGACGCACGCGCCGGCGGCGGTGTCCGAGGCGTTCATTGCGACAAGACTTCGTCAGTCCGAGGGGACCTACGGCGTGGTGGACATGGGCGCGCAGGACGTCGAAGCGATCCTGCAGCGCGCCCGCGTGGGTGGTTGATTGGATCTGCTCCGCCGGGCTGGAGCTGATTCGTTGGAGTTCGGCGGCCGGGCCCCGGGCAGGCATCCGTTGGAGTTGGGTACATCCGTTGGAGATAGGTACGGATGTTGGAGTTGCGCGGACCGTGGTTCTCCAACGGATGTGCGGTTGTCCAACGCCTGTACCCAACTCCAACGGCTGTCTGCGTCAAGGCGGCTGTCCAAGGTCCCTGAGCCGGATCTCGGGCGCGTCGAGACCAATCCGCGTCGCCGTACGGCAGGATCGTGCCTATGGCTACACGCATCGATGAGGTCCAGTCCTACGACGCTGACCCCGACACCGTCTTCGCAATGCTGGCCGACGAGGAGTTCATCGTCCACAAGAGCACGCAGAGCGGGTCGCTCGACGTCACGGCCGAGGTCGAGGAGGTCGGTGACCGCACCCGGATCCGTAACAAGCGGGTCATGCCCGCGAAGGTTCCCGGCTTCGTGAAGCGCTTCCTCGGCGACACCATTCCGATGGACGAGACACAGACCTGGGCCGCAGCCGACGGTCAAGGAGGCCGGGACGGCGAGTTCTCGGTGGACTTCGACGGTCAGCCCATCGGGTTCTCCGGCACGATTTCGCTACGACCCGAGGGCGCCGGCGCAGCCGTCGAGACCAAGGGCACGATCAAGTGCACAGTGCCGTTCGTCGGCGGACGCATCGAGAAGTTCGCCGCCGAATGGATCAGCAAGTACTTGAACAAGGAGCAGCGCGTGGGTGCCCAGTGGCTCGAGGATCACGCCTGATCGTTGGCGAGGTCTGCCAAGGCTGCCAGACGAGACAGCGCCCGGAAATACTTCTTCCGATAGCCGCCCTCGAGCATCTCGGGCGCGAAGATCTGCCCCACGGATTCCCCAGAGGCCGCAACGGGCACGTCCTGGTCGTAGAGGCGGTCGATCAGCACAACAAGTCGCAACGCCACGTCCTGCGCGGTGAGCTGGTGGACCCCGGTCAAACCGACCAGCGGGATACCCGCGACGAGCTTCGAGTACTTCGAAGGATGGATCGTCGCCAGATGTCGGCATACGCGGTCGAAGTCGTCGAGGGTTGCGCCCGGTCGGGCCTGCGCCGCCTGGACGACCGCATCTTCGCTCCACGGCCGCGGTGCAACGGGGACGCCGCGGTGGCGATAGTCCACACCGTCGATGCGGATCACGTCGAAGTGCGCCGACAGGCCCTGAATCTCGCGAAGGAAGTCGTCAGCGGCGAACCGTCCCTCCCCCAGCGCATCGGGCAGCGTGTTCGAGGTCGCCGCCAGGCGCACTCCCTTCTCCGTGAGGGCCATCAGCAGCGAACTCATCAACACGGTGTCGCCGGGGTCGTCCAATTCGAACTCATCGATGCACACCAGTGTCCGGTCCGACAGGGCCTCGACGGTTCCGTTGAAACCGAGCGCACCAACCAGGTGGGTGTACTCCACGAACGTGCCGTAGGCCTTCGGAGCCTCGGCGAGGTGCCACACCGACGCCAGCAGGTGCGTCTTGCCGACGCCGAAACCACCGTCGAAGTAGATACCCGGCCGGAATTCTGCAGGTGCCGCCTTGCGCAACCAGCGACGCCGTTGCGGAGCGGCACCGGCGGCAAGGAACGCCCGTGCGCTCGCCACCGCGGCGCCCTGCCCCGGATAGTTCGGATCCGGAACGTAGGAGTCCAGGCTCACCGACCCGAAATGGGGTGGTGGCACAAGACCCGCGACGAGTTCGCCGGCAACCACCTCGGGGTGACGGTCGGACAGGCTGGGCGGCACGCAAGGAATCTACCGGGGCACCGGACCGGTCGACGCGCTTGGCCCACCGTGCAAGTGTTCAGATAGGCGAATGGACGACGAGGAACTCTGGCAGGCGTACGCGTGGCCGAGCCGCTGCTTGCGTGTCAATTTCGTGATCAGTCTCGACGGCCACATTCAGGGTCCCGACGGCTTGTCAGGCACTTTGAGCGGACCGCACGACCGACGCCTGTTCCACATGCTGCGCGCAGGGTGTGACGCGATCCTCGTGGGTGCGGGCACTGCGCGGACCGAGACCTACAAATCAGTGGCGATCAGGTCCCCGTGGGAGCAGTTCCGCGAGCAACCAGCACCCCCGGCCCTCATCCTGGTGTCCGCCAGCGGGAACGTGCCGGACATCGAGGGCGCGATCGTCAGCGACGGATCGGACCTCACGGACCTGCGCGAGCGCTACCCCAAGATCTTGTGTGAAGGCGGCCCTCGGTTGTTCAGCACGCTCTTGGAACAGGGCCTCGTCGACGAGCTGGCGCTGAGCATCTCGGCTGGGATCGGCGGCTTCGGCAGCCTTGTCCTGGACGGCGTATCGGCGCGGACCCGACCCAAACACACGCACGTAATGGATGAAGGCCTCTTCACACTCTGGGACGTCACGTGATCAAACCGATGCTCGCCAAGGCCGTCGGCGACCAGGTGCCCATCACGCCGGGATTGTTGTACGAGCCGAAGTGGGACGGCTTCCGCTGCCTGGTGTTCCGAGAGGACGAAGGGATAATCCTGCAGAGCCGTAAGGAGGAGGACTTCTCCTACCTCTTCCCCGAAGTCGTCGCTGCCTGCCAGAACCTGCCCGCTGGTACGACGCTCGACGGAGAACTCGTCATCCTCGGCGACAGCGGACTGGAGTTCGACCTTCTGAGCAACCGGATCCGGCCGCGCTCCGAAGCAGGGGGCTGGAAGATTCAAGAACTGTCGCAGAACACCCCGGCCCAATACGTGGCATTCGACCTCCTGAGGTGGCAGGACGAGGACGTGAGCCAGCGGCCGTTCGCCGAACGTCGCGAGTTGCTCGAGGGAATCGACCTGCCCGCCGGGATGCACCTGACGCCGATCACGAAGGATCCCGCCGTGGCTCGGGAGTGGTTCGACCTCTTCGAAGGAGCCGGTCTGGATGGCGTTGTGTGCAAGCCATCGGACCAGCCCTACTCCCCCGGCAAACGGACGATGCTCAAGGTCAAGCATGTTCGGACGGCCGACGTCGTGGTCGCCGGCTGGCGACCGTACAAGAATGCCGCACCCGACGGATCGCCGATGCTCGGTGCCCTGCTGCTGGGTCTGTACGACGACGAGGGCACCTTGCATAACGTCGGCGCTGCCGGTGCGTTCAGCAGGGAGAACCGGATCGCTCTGGCCAAGGAGCTGGCCGCCCTCGAGATTGGCCCCAACGACGATCACCCGTGGAAATGGGAGTCCGAGGGCCAACGGGTGCCAGGTATGCAGTCGCGATGGACGGGGAAGAAGGACATGGGTTTCCATCCGCTACGACCGATCCTGGTGGCGGAAGTCAAGTACGACCATATGCAGGGCAACCGCTTCCGACACGTCGCCTCATTGGTTCGGTGGCGACCGGACCGGGAGCCGGCCAGTTGCACCTACGAGCAACTTGAGAAGCCCCCGCGATTCGATGTGACCTCCGTCCTTGCCGGGGAGGTGCGCTGATGGCCGACGAGACGCACATCGAAGTGGGCGGGCGGTCGGTGCGCGTGTCCCATCCTGACAAGATCTACTTCCCCGAACCGGGCTATACCAAGCTGGACGTGGTCGAGTACTACGCTGCAGTCTCCGAGTTCATGCTGCCGTACCTGCTGGACCGCCCGACGGCCCTGGAACGCTGGCCCGACGGCGTGCTCCCCGGAGTGAAGATGGCGCAACGGGGTCGCCGGGTCGGCCCGGGCGAGGCGTTCTACCAGAAACGCATCCCATCACACGCACCCGACTGGATCCACAGCGCTCAGATCGCATTCCCTTCTGGACGTACCGCCGACGAAATCACCCCCACGGAGCAGGCTGTGATCGCCTGGTGCGCCAACTTGGGGACGATCGTCTTCCACCCCTGGGCGGTGACTGCGCCGGATGTCGAACACCCCGATGAACTGCGCCTCGACCTCGACCCGCAGCCCGGAACCGACTTCGACAACGCGGTCGAGGCGGCCGGTCTGCTGCGCGAGATTCTCGCAGAGCTCGGGATGCAGGGCTGGCCCAAGACGTCCGGTGGGCGCGGGCTGCATGTGTTCGTGCCCATTGAACCGCGGTGGGACTTCATCGACGTGCGACACGCTGCGATCGGCATCGGCCGGGAGATGGCCCGGCGGGCCCCCGAACTCGTGACTGTCGAGTGGTGGAAGGAGAACCGCGGCGAGCGGATCTTCCTGGACTACAACCAGAACGCCCGTGACCGAACGATCGCCAGCGCCTTCTCGGTGCGGCCCCGGCCCAATGCACCGGTGTCCACACCCCTGACATGGGACGAGGTGGGCCACACCCAACCCGGCGAATGGACCATCGTCACGGTGCCGGACCGCCTGGAGCGCGTGGGCGATGTGCATGCCGAGCGGTGGGGGCAGGAGTTCGACCTGCAACCGGCCCTCGACCTGTATGACGGCGACGAGATGCCCTATCCCCCTGACTATCCGAAGATGCCCGGCGAGCCGCTAACGGGTGCAGCCCTCACGAAAGGCCAGGTTCCACGGTCCCTGAGCCGGATCTCGGGCGCGTCGAGACCAATCGCGTCGCCGTACGGCAGGATCGTGCCTATGGCTACACGCATCGATGAGGTCCAGTCCTACGACGCTGACCCCGACACCGTCTTCGCAATGCTGGCCGACGAGGAGTTCATCGTCCACAAGAGCACGCAGAGCGGGTCGCTCGACGTCACGGCAGAGGTCGAGGAGGTCGGTGACCGCACCCGGATCCGTAACAAGCGGGTCATGCCCGCGAAGGTTCCCGGCTTCGTGAAGCGCTTCCTCGGCGACACCATTCCGATGGACGAGACGCAGACCTGGGCCGCAGCCGACGGTCAAGGAGCCCGGGACGCCGAGTTCTCGGTGGACTTCGACGGTCAGCCCATCGGGTTCTCCGGCACGATTTCGCTACGACCCGAGGGCGCCGGCGCAGCCGTCGAGACCAAGGGCACGATCAAGTGCACAGTGCCGTTCGTCGGCGGACGCATCGAGAAGTTCGCGGCCGAATGGATCAGCAAGTACTTGAACAAGGAGCAGCGCGTGGGTGCCCAGTGGCTCGAGGATCACGCCTGATCGTTGGCGAGGTCGGCCAAGGCGGCCAGACGAGACAGCGCCCGGAAGTACTTCTTCCGATAGCCGCCCTCGAGCATCTCGGGCGCGAAGATCTGCCCCACGGATTCCCCAGAGGCCGCAACGGGCACGTCCTGGTCGTAGAGGCGGTCGATCAGCACAACAAGTCGCAACGCCACGTCCTGCGCGGTGAGCTGGTGGACCCCGGTCAAACCGACCAGCGGGATACCCGCGACGAGCTTCGAGTACTTCGAAGGATGGATCGTCGCCAGATGTCGGCACACGCGGTCGAAGTCGTCGAGGGTTGCGCCCGGTCGGGCCTGCACCGCCCGGACGACCGCATCTTCGCTCCACGGCCGCGGTGCAACGGGGACGCCGCGGTGGCGGTAGTCCACACCGTCGATGCGAATCACGTCGAAGTGCGCTGACAGGCCCTGAATCTCGCGAAGGAAGTCGTCAGCGGCGAACCGACCCTCCCCCAGCGCATCGGGCAGCGTGTTCGAGGTCGCGGCCAGGCGCACCCCCTTCTCCGTGAGGGCCATCAGCAGCGAACTCATCAACACTGTGTCGCCGGGGTCGTCCAATTCGAACTCATCGATGCACACCAGTGTCCGGTCCGACAGGGCCTCGACGGTTCCGTTGAAACCGAGCGCACCAACCAGGTGGGTGTACTCCACGAACGTGCCGTAGGCCTTCGGAGTCTCGGCGAGGTGCCACACCGACGCCAGGAGGTGCGTCTTGCCGACGCCGAAACCACCGTCGAAGTAGATACCCGGCCGAAATTCGGCGGGTGCCGCCTTACGTAGCCACCGACGTCGTTGCGGAGCAACACCGGCGGCAAGGAACGCCCGTGCGCTCGCCACCGCAGCGCGCTGCCCCGGATAGTTGGGATCCGGAACGTAGGAGTCCAGGCTCACCGACCCGAAATGGGGGGGTGGCACGAGGCCCGCGACCAGTTCGCCGGCAACCACCTCGGGATGACGGTCGGAGAGGCTGGGCGGCACGCAAGGAATCTACCGGGGCGCCGGACCGGTCGACGCGCCTGGCCCACCGTGCAAGTGTTCAGATAGGCGAATGGACGACGAGGAACTCTGGCAGGCGTACGCGTGGCCGAGCCGCTGCCTGCGGGTCAATTTCGTGATCAGTCTCGACGGCCACATTCAGGGTCCCGACGGCTTGTCGGGCACTTTGAGCGGACCGCACGACCGACGGCTGTTCCACATGCTGCGGGCAGGGTGTGACGCGATCCTCGTGGGTGCGGGCACTGCGCGGACCGAGACCTACAAATCAGTGGCGATCAGGTCCCCGTGGGAGCAGTTCCGCGAGCAACCAGCACCCCCGGCCCTCATCCTGGTGTCCGCCAGCGGGAACGTGCCGGACATCGAGGGCGCGATCGTCAGCGACGGATCGGACCTCACAGACCTGCGCGAGCGCTACCCCAAGATCTTGTGTGAAGGCGGCCCCCGGTTGTTCAGCACGCTATTGGAGCAGGGCCTCGTCGACGAGCTGGCGCTGAGCATCTCGGCTGGGATCGGCGGCTTCGGCAGCCTTGTCCTGGACGGCGTATCGGCGCGGACCCGGCCCAAACACACGCACGTCATGGATGAAGGCCTCTTCACACTCTGGGACGTCACATGATCAAGCCCATGCTCGCCAAGGCCGTCGGCGACCAGGTGCCCATCACGCCGGGATTGTTGTACGAGCCGAAGTGGGACGGCTTCCGCTGCCTGGTGTTCCGAGGAGGAGACGACTGCGTTCTGCAGAGCCGCAAGGAGGAGGACTTCTCCTACCTCTTCCCCGAAGTCGTCGCTGCCTGCCAGAACCTGCCCGCTGGTACGACGCTCGACGGAGAACTCGTCATCCTCGGCGACAGCGGACTGGAGTTCGACCTTCTGAGCAACCGGATCCGGCCGCGCTCCGAAGCAGGGGGCTGGAAGATTCAAGAACTGTCGCAGAACACCCCGGCCCAATACGTGGCATTCGACCTCCTGAGGTGGCAGGACGAGGACGTGAGCCAGCGGCCGTTCGCCGAACGTCGCGAGTTGCTCGAGGGAATCGACCTGCCCGCCGGGATGCACCTGACGCCGATCACGAAGGATCCCGCCGTGGCTCGGGAGTGGTTCGACCTCTTCGAAGGAGCCGGTCTGGATGGCGTGGTGTGCAAGCCATCGGACCAGCCCTACTCCCCCGGCAAGCGGACGATGCTCAAGGTCAAGCATGTTCGGACGGCCGACGTCGTGGTCGCCGGCTGGCGACCGTACAAGAATGCGGCACCCGACGGATCGCCGATGCTCGGTGCCCTGCTGCTGGGTCTGTACGACGACGAGGGCACATTGCATAACGTCGGCGCGGCCGGTGCGTTCAGCAGGGAGAACCGGATCGCTCTGGCCAAGGAACTGGCCGCCCTCGAGATTGGCCCCAGACGACGATCACCCGTGGAAATGGGAGTCCGAGGGTCAACGGGTGCCAGGTATGCAGTCGCGATGGACGGGCAAGAAGGACATGGGTTTCCATCCGCTACGACCGATCCTGGTGGCCGAAGTCAAGTACGACCATATGCAGGGCAACCGCTTCCGACACGTCGCCTCATTGGTGCGGTGGCGACCGGACCGGGAGCCGGCCAGTTGCACCTACGAGCAACTCGAAAAGCCCGTGCGATTCGATGTGGCCTCCGTCCTTGCCGGGGAGGTGCGCTGATGGCCGACGAGACGCACATCGAAGTGGGCGGTCGGTCGGTGCGCGTGTCCCATCCTGACAAGATCTACTTTCCCGAACCGGGCTATACCAAGTTGGACGTGGTCGAGTACTACGCCGCAGTCTCCGAGTTCATGCTGCCGTACCTGCTGGACCGCCCGACGGCCCTGGAACGCTGGCCCGACGGCGTGCTCCCCGGAGTGAAGATGGCGCAACGGGGTCGCCGGGTCGGCCCGGGCGAGGCGTTCTACCAGAAACGGATTCCGTCGCACGCACCCGACTGGATCCACAGCGCCCAGATCGCGTTCCCGTCGGGGCGAACGGCCGACGAAATCACCCCCACGGAGCAGGCTGTGATCGCCTGGTGCGCCAACTTGGGGACGATCGTCTTCCACCCTTGGGCGGTGACTGCGCCGGATGTCGAACACCCCGATGAACTGCGCCTCGACCTTGACCCGCAGCCCGGAACCGACTTCGACGACGCCGTCGAGGCGGCCGGTCTGCTGCGACAGATCCTCGCAGAGCTCGGACTGCAGGGCTGGCCAAAGACCTCCGGCGGCCGCGGGCTCCACGTCTTCGTCCCGATCGAGCCGCGGTGGGATTTCATCGACGTGCGACACGCGGCCATCGGCATCGGCCGCGAGATGGCCCGACGGGCCCCCGAACTCGTGACGGTCGAGTGGTGGAAGGAGAATCGCGGCGAGCGGATCTTCCTGGACTACAACCAGAACGCCCGTGACCGAACGATCGCCAGCGCCTTCTCGGTGCGGCCCCGGCCCAATGCACCGGTGTCCACACCCCTGACATGGGACGAGGTGGGCCACACCCAACCCGGCGACTGGACCATCGCGACAGTGCCGGACCGCGTGGCGCGCGTGGGCGATGTGCACGCCGATCGGTGGGGGCAGGAGTTCGACCTGCAACCGGCCCTCGACCTGTATGACGGCGACGAGATGCCCTATCCCCCTGACTATCCGAAGATGCCCGGGGAGCCGAAACGGGTGCAGCCGTCTCGAAAGGCCAGGTCAGAGGGGTAATTGCTGGGTGTCTGGCCGACGCACAGCGCAAACTCGCCGGGATATCTGTGGTTGCGGGGTCCTGCCCTGCCAGGTGAGTACACCCATGTGGGTCGGTGGAGGCGTAGCCTGGTGTGTAGCCGGTGGGGGCGCCGGCACCCGGCGATCGGATGCCCGGCACCTCGCCTAGGTGGGGGGTGTGTCATGTTCCAGACCGAAGACTCCGGTGGCGGTGTTGGCCGGGATGGCGGTGGCCGGGTCGATCCTGATGGCGCCGGGGGTGGTTGCCGCACCGACGACGGGCCGCGCCGTGGCCTGGGGCTACAACGGCTCCGGGCAGTTGGGTGACAACAGCACCACCGATTCGAGTGTGCCGGTCGCGGTGGACACCTCCGGGGTGCTGGCCGGCAAGACGGTCACCGCGATCGCCGCCGGATTCTTCCATTCGTGTGCGGTGGCCGACGGCCAGGCCTACTGCTGGGGCCGGAACGACTCGAGGCGAGTTGGGCACCAACGGCTTCGCTAGCTCGAGTGTGCCGGTCGCGGTGGACACCTCCGGGGTGCTGGTCGGTAGGACGGTCACCGCGATCGCCGCCGGATTCTTCCACTCGTGTGCGGTGGCCGACGGCCGGGCGTACTGCTGGGGCTACAACCGCTACGGGCAATTGGGCAACAACAGCGCCACGGATTCGTCGGTGCCGGTGGCGGTGGACACCTCCGGGGTGCTGGCCGGCAAGACGGTCACCGCGATCGCGGACGGACGCGTGCCACTCCTGTGCGGTGGCCGACGGCCAGGCCTACTGCTGGGGCGGCAACTACTACGGGGGCAACTCGGGAACAACAGCACCACGGATTCGTCGGTGCCGGTGGCGGTGGACACCTCCGGGGTGCTGGCCGACAAGACGGTCACCGCGATCGCCGCCGGGCCCCACAGTACGTGTGCAGTGGCCAACGGCAAGGCCTACTGCTGGGGCGAGGGCGGCGCCGGCCAGTTGGGCCACAACAGCACCTGGAGTCGAAGGTGCCGGTCGCGGTGAACACCTCCGGGCCGTTGCACCGTCGGATGGTCACCGCGATCGCAGTCGGCCGGTTGCATTCGTGTGCGGTGGCCGACGGGCAGGCCTACTGCTGGGGCTCCAACGGCTCCGGGCAGTTGGGAAACAACAGCACCGCCGATTATCGCGTGTATTCCAGTGTGCCGGTAGCGGTCGCGTCCGGGGTGCTGGCCGGTAAGACGGTCACCGCGATCACCGCGGGCGCCGCGCATTCGTGTGCGGTGGCCGACGGCCAGGTGTACTGCTGGGGCCGCAACTCCTCCGGCCAGTTGGGCAACAACAACACCAGGAGGTCGAGGGTGCCGGTCGCGGTGAACACCGCCGGGCCGCTGCACCATACGTTGGTCACCGCGATCGCTGCAAGCGGCGGCCACACGGCGGCCATCGTGGTGCCGATGACTTCGGTTCCGAAGTCGCCGACCGCTGTGACTGGTATCAAGGTGGCGGTCAAGAGGCGTCCGGTGAAGATCACCTGGAAGCCAGTGACTGCCGCGACGTCCTACCGGGTGCGGATCTCCAAACCGGGCGGGAAGAAGTACAAGAAGTGGAAGACCACCAGCAAACGGGTGTTCAAAACCAAAGCCCGCAAAGGCAACGAAGTACCGCTTCCAAGTCACCGCCGTCGGTGTCGGTGGACGCGGACCCACCACCACCAAACGGTTCAAAGCCAAGTAGACGACTGAGGATGACCAGGGGTCACCGCCGTGCACAAATTCGCCGGAACATCTGGT
>CAVPGV010000013.1:0-111005 GCA_963704075.1 uncultured Actinomycetota bacterium | reverse complement strand
AGACGTGGACGCGAACCGGATTGTGAGAGAGGACACTGCCAATATGTCGCCGGCAGGCCTGTGACCTGAACTCGGTTCGTACAACGCCAAGCGCCATACGTCAAGGGCGTCCACGCGAGTGTGCATCACCGCCGGTCATGAACCGGTACTGGGTGGTAGCGCGACCGCAGTGGCGTCACACCGTCGGCGGCGATACTGCTAAGGAGCAGCGACCGAGCCTCCTGCGCTCCCGCCTGGGTCCAATTTGCGCCGTCATCGCGCAACAGCACTCCGTCACTGAAGACGACGGCGGACCCGTCCGGCGACAGGTGAGTGCCTCGAGGTCGATCACATAGGCATTGGACTTTTCGGCTACTGCTTGTCCGATCAGTCCCACTGAGATACCGCGTCCGCTCGGATCATTGAGAATCTCCTGATCGATTCGCGCGTTCATGCGCGGAATCGTCAACACATAGGTGGGAAGGCGACCGTCGTCCCCTGCGATCTGGATGGCTCGTCGGACGCCTGCTTGAACGGCTCGTCGATGCTGGGTCACCGAGAGGGACCCCAGCACCATGATCGACGGTTGAAGGAGTCCCGAACCGCACTCCCGATGACTGCCACATCGGGGTCGCGATCGCGGCGGTCCGCCCTGGTCGGCACCACCGCGCCAACGGCCAAGGCACGCGGTCCATCGAGCCTGCCGGGGAGACCCAAAGGGTCCGGGGGGATCTGCTCGTGACCGACCCGAGGGACCGCTGCGCTGGGCCACTCGTCGCCGACTCGCCGAAGCCCCCTTCGGTTCGAAGGGCACGACGGCTCCGTCTGCGGGCTCATGCGGTTGCCATCCGGACCTCCGTGATGCGTACCGTGACCCTGGCGACCCGACCGAAACGAGCACCTCATCACCAGGCCGAAGAAGCGGAAATACGCCGCGTCGAGGCCGGAGGCAGGCAAGTCCACTGTGTGGATCTGCCCCCGACCGCGATGTTCAAAGTGGTGTCCGTCTGACTGAAGTAGGCCACCCGCGCCAGGTAGATCCACGCGATCAACCGTCCCTGCAAAGGGACCGTCCGCGGTGAGGAAGTGACCGCGTAGCCGCAGTCCCGATCCGGCCCCTCTGGGGACGTTGGCCCCACGACGTCCTGTACCTCCACCGACCCGTCATCAGAGAAGCCATAGAGCGTGCCCCTCGTCGTCTCACTGAATACCGGGGCTCCGGGCTGCGGGGACATCACCGCTCGCGTGTTGGCGTACTGCACCAGAAGCCCCGGAACCAGATCCTCGGGCACGCCCTGCGGGATCAGCGTCTGATTGGGCGGGATGTCGGCGAAACCGAGCACGGCCCTGCCCATGTAGTCCCGCGCCTCGTTCCGCCCCCAGGCAGCGGCGGGGACACGGTGGACACCACCATCGACACCGCCAGAGGTCCAGCCACGATCCATTCCCGCGCCCTCCTGCCACCCTTCTGCCACCACATGGGTACCAGACCCAGACAGAGCAGTATCGTGACCGGCAGCACTAGGTCGAAGGTGTAGCGGTAGGCCGGGCTAGCGAGATTGGTCCCGGAGCGCCCGAGCACCGGAAGGCCTGTGGCAGCAAAGGCGTATAGAAGGGCCCACGGCACGAACCGCGACACCTGGGGACGCCACCGCAGGATGGCGATCACGCCGACAACGCACGCCAGCAGGCAGACGACACCGACGAATGCAGGCGGTGCGGGAAGCACCCGGACTGCTGGCCACGACACATTCGGGACCTCGTACCACCACCAGGGCCCACCGAGAACCGCGGGCGCAATATTGATAGCCCATAGATCCCACATCATCCGTGCCGCCCGGCCCACCGATGGCTCCCCCTGCACCCCACTGGTGGACCAGGCGGAGACTCCCACCATCACCAGCGACACCGCCCCGCTCGCCAGCCACAACCCCCGTAGAGACTGCCAGGCACCCCGGACTCCCAGAGGGCCCTCCGGGGTGATCGCGATCCCGGCCGCAAGGCCGAACAGCAGCAGGATCGCGAGGAACCCCTTGCTGTCCGAAAGGGCCGCTCCGGCGAAAGCAACCAGCGGTGGCCACCATGAACCGCCATGCCGCAGGACGAGCGCAAGGGCCCATAGGGCTGCGGCGGCGAAGACAAGGTAAGTCATCGAGTAGACAGTCGTGCACCACCAGGTCCCCACTTCGAAGGTGAAGAGACCCAGTCCGACCATCAAACAGGCCAGCACCACAGCACGTACTCGACCGGTCAGAACCCAGATCAGCGCAGCGGTGAACCCCAGCGTCAGTACCATCAGTACGGAGGCCGCGAGGACCGCGGCGCTGTACGAGCCGGGGAACAGGGCCTGCAGCACCCACTCAAGGCTGTAGCCGATGGGGCTCACGTGGTCGTTGTACGGTTCGAAGGCATAGCCCAGCGACCACGGTTGGCTCGCCGCGCGGTAGCGGATGGCGAAATCGTCGCCGAGGAAGTAGCCCCGCCAACCGATGGCCGTGCGCAGGACCACCAGGCCCGCCACAAGCGCAGACATCGCAAGCCACCGACGCCGGCCGACCGGGATGCTTCGCCGGTTCGCCGCCTTATCGGTCATGTCAGCACCGTACCGATGCCGGCCCCGCCATCGAACGCCGTGTGGCCATCCTCAGGGCCTGCTCAGCCACGTCATTCCTGCCCAATCTCGGTCTGGCTGGCTCAGCCGCACCAGAACGAGTACTCACTGCTGTCTGCCCGGGGGAGCACTGCCCAGCCGCGAGTTCCGACCTGTGGCGCCTGGAAGGTCTCGTCCCACACCACCTGGCCAACCAATACCCCCCGTAGAGTCACGACGGCTCGGCTGCCGGTGGTGCACTGGCCCGCAGTGTCCTGGATTCCCATCAACTGCAGCGAGGAATCACCCTCCACAGGTATGAGCCTGCTTGGTGTGAACTTGCTCCACTCACCGCTCAGTGGTCTGCCTGCGGCCAGATCCGGATCGGTCAGCGCCAAAGGAAGCTCAGCGCCGACCGCATCGAGATCCTGCTGGGTCCAGCCATCGGCGGTGGGCAGAGCGGCCGGCATTTCCTCCATCTGCGGCCGCTCACGGCCCAGGTCCACTACGAAGTACGGCCCCTCCGCGGGCGGTCGTGAGAGTCCCGGCGCCAGCGGCGGTCCGCCCTCCACAACGACCCCAGCCGCATCGAGGATGGTCTTGGCGATCTGGGCCGTGGACCGCGGTTCCGTCACCCGCTCCGGCGTCGTCTGCCCCGCGGACTTCACGAGCAGCGGAACGTGTGCGACCTCGTTCCAGACCATCGTCGAATCGTCACCGATACGATGATCCCCCGAGCGCGAGAAGGCTCTCCCGTGATCGCTGTTGACGATCACCATGGTCTGTTCCAGCCGGCCGTCTGCCTCCAGTTGGTCCATCAGGGCACCGAGTTGCCGGTCAAAGTCCACCCCTGCGGCAAGGTAGAGGTGGCGGGCAAGGCGTTCAGACATCTCCGAAGGCAAGGACCCGTTGACGTTGTACCAGCTGCCGACGTCCGCCGGAGGCGAGAAGCCGAAGATAGGCCTACCGTCGAAATCGCGGTTATAGGGGTCGTGGGTCGCAAGCGTGTGCCACAGGACGAACTCGGGTAGATGTCCACGCCCGAAACCGGACACCCAGGCCTGCGGTCCCGCAGTCTGCTGTGTGCCCGTGGCCTGTGACTGCCAGAAGCCGCGCCAGCGACCTTCCAGAGGGGGGAACTTGGAGGCGATCGCCGGATTCATCGTGTTCCCAGCCACCGCGGCCACGTCGGCGGCGAACAAGCGGAGCCGATCCGTCGCGGAATCGTCCTCGGGTCGAGACTGCGAGCACTGCGACGAGGTGCACAGATCCGTGAACACGGGGGAGTCAACGACCACTTCGTACACCGGTGACAGCCACTCAGCGATCCCCGGGGACCGTTGCAGTTCCTGCATCTTCTGGGGCTCGAGAGGAATCTTCGCCACACCATTCAGCATCGACGGCACCGACAACTCCGTGCCGTTCGCGGTCGAGTAGCCGCGGGTGTACGTCGTGGACGTCTGCTGCAACTTCCGCAAGTTCGGAAACTCGGGTCGGACCTGCCCTTTTCCGTCGAACAACATCTGGTACTGGGCCCGGTCCGGCAGGATCCACAGCACGCTGGGCAGGTCCTGTGTGTCGCGGTACCCGACCTGGCGAGCGGCGTACTCGTTGCCCGTTGTCGGGCCCACTGTGAGCAACGGGAGGAGCGCGGTCGCCGCCGCGATGATCAAGAGTACCTTGCCGAACACGATCCGCCGTGCCAGGAGTGTGAACACCGTACCGCCCAAGAAGCCCATCGCCCATCCGAGGGCGTTTCCGAGCAGGAACGCCGTTGCGAGGAAGGTGAAGCCGGAGGCGACGGCGTCGAAGGCTCGCGCCGGCACGAACTTTGCCAGGGCGAACACGACAGCGGTGAGCACGACTAGCAGCAGCACGATGGCGGAGATCCAGAGCAGGATGAGAATCCTCGGCGAGGTGCCATGAGCGACGAAGAAGAAAGAGTCAGCCGCCAGCACCTGATTCGTCTTGACGACGGTCGTCAGAAGGAACAGGGATACGATCCAAGCCGAGATCTCGAACGGGGATGAAGTACGCCGCTCGCCAACGAGCCCGCGGAGCCGATCCTTCATCAGGACCTCGGAAGCCCCGTGGTCACGACGATCCTCGTACGCGAAGTATGCCCCACGACCGCAACTTCGTGATAGCGACGCTCGAGCGCTTCAAGCAACGCCTGGGTGGAGTAGTCGCCGCTCCAATTGGGGATTTGGCGCAGGAGCAATGCGACCTTGTCGTCATCGTGTGTCGCGAACTCCACGAGCAGCGGCGCACGGAACCTGGCCAGCGCTTCGACCGCCAGCGGCAGGGGCACGCCTTGTGTGATGACGATGTGGTGGAGGACGGCCTGGCACAGAACGGCGGTTGGGGCAATGCGTTGGGTGAACGCAGCGAACTCTGTATCGAGCAACCCCGAAGCTGGAGTGAGATTGGTCACATCCCCCTGCAACGCCGTGATCCGGGAATGCAGATCGGGTTGTCCGATGATGCGCTGGCTGAGGACATCGAGGGCCCCACCGTCCGGATCCAGCACGAGCACGGTGGCACCTGCCTTCTCGACCAGGTCCGAAGCCACCAGACCGTCGTTACCGCCGATGTCGAGGACGAGATCTCTCCGGGCCTCCACATTGATGAAGTCAAGGGAGAGTTTCAACTTCAGGAGCAGTTGCTCTGACGTGTAGTGAGAACGGTCGCCATAGTCGCTCCACGTGGAGGAATGGGATCCCCCTGACACTGCGACGGTCTGCTTTCGCAAGCGGCCTGTCAGGGCTTGGGTAGCCTTCAGCGCTCGCTCGGGCTGCTGCCGGGCTTGCTCGGCGTATCTCGTCTCTACTGGCGAGTGGCCGGCGACCGGACGTGTGGATGCCTGCAGCACCCAGAGGGACGGCCGCCGCCGTTGGTGGCGAGGCATGATGCCCCGGGCGACGTCCGATCGCAGCCCTTTCCGATGCGACAACTCCCAGGCGTCTGCAGCCGTCAGAGTCTTGCCGGAGCCCACGGCCAGAGGATTGATGAAGTGCTGGACGTACTGACGGGTTGCGTTCCAGGAGGGGTTTGGGCGCCACTCCTCGACCGATCCGATGTCCATGAGCACCGGTTGCATCCCTCGGAACTGGACGTTGAATGCCGAGGCGTCCTTGAGATCCAAGCCGATGCCCAATAGGCGGTCTCGAACGTAGAGTGTGTGCAGACCGGCGGATCGCAGAAGAGCATCTGGCCATTCCCAGGGGTACGTGATGTTGCCCACGGACTCCACATCGAATACGCGTGAACCCACTGGCAAAGACCTTCCGGCGTTCAGATCGTGGACCTTGCGCACCTCGTGCGCCGTGTCCTGCGCCGACTCCTCGAAGCGGACGACCGACCCGTCGGCAACGAGGGCCTCATAAACGTCGGAGTTGCGCAACTTCGTGAGTGCCGCAGCGGATGCAGGTCCGGCCACGCGATACCAACGTCCGCCATAGACAACGGCAGCGTTCTCCGGGTCACGGTAACTGCCCGAGCCCACACTCACTCGTGTTTCAGCGGGGGTGTCTCAGCAGCCGTAGGTGACGTCTCCTCCCCGACCGACTCTTCCGCGGACTCGCTCTTGTGGTCCGAAGGGCTCTGCTTGCGGGTGCGGCCCAGCAGTCGGTCCACTTTGGCGCGCAGGAAGAACCAGATGGCGGCGAAACCGCCGGCCAAGGCCGTCAGCAGGTACGAACCCGTGCCCGCGTCGATGTATGCCGCGACTACAGAGAAAATGTCGACCTCCCCCAAGTTCTCGTCAGCAGGTCAGTTGACCATACCAGTTCCTTCGGATTCAGCGGCGGGTAGAGGCTGCTTCGGATGGGGGTCGTGTCGTTGATCGGCTGCATCGGGTCGGTGTCGTGTGGTCGGGTTCGACGGCCCTGGAATGCCTCCCGGCTGTGACCATCATCCCCATGCGCAGGATGTGGTGCCTCCGGCCGTGGCCACCGATCCGCACAGCCGCCGGCCTCTCCGTCTGGTGGCCAATAGAGGAACTGCACTCCAGCACAGTGCCCATCCGCGAGTGAAGGGTGCGGGAGGCAGGGTGAAAGAGCAGGCACCCCTTTGTGTTCCCCGCTGAGATCCGAGACGCCGATATCACCCGATCGACCACGAGGTCGGAGCCCCCGCATTGGGTACCAGCGACCAACCCGTCGCAGGGCCTTTCAACGAGCAGGTGGGACGCGGACTCCCCATTTGTCACCGGTCATTCCCGGCGATCCGCCACGAACTCCGACAGGCTCCTCGACCAGAAAACGTCCGCGCCGCGCTGAGCCCAGTGCACCCCATCCTCCCGCAACTGCTCTCCACTGGCCGCGTCGACCGCCGTACCGTCGGACGTGCACGTGAATGCGCGGGTATCGATGTAGCGGGCGTTCGGCATTGCACTCACCTGTGAACGGATGAGGGCATCGATCCTCCCGGATCGTTGTGGGTCGTTGAGGATCTCATCCACCTCGCTCGACATACACGGTTGCCCAACGACGTACACGGGGATCTGTCCGGAACGCCCGGCTATCTCGATCGCCTGACGGAGTCCATCCAGGAAGGGCTGGTCGTATTCAGGAGTGCCGGGGGCATAAGTCGCGCCTGCGATCGACCGGTCGAACGAGTCCCAGACATTACTGCCGATCACAGCTACGTCAGGGGCCATCTCGTCGACCTTCCGGCGCCAGACGTCCTGCCAGTTCTTGCACCTCTCGGAATCCTGGATCACTCCTTGGCGCACGTACGCCGCATCCACGATGCCGCATCCGAGGGAAAGCGGTCCATCCACGATCGTGTCCGGGTACTCGTCGCGCGGGAAGTGTTTCAGGAGGTGAAGCATCGTGGAGTCTCCGCCGACCATGATCCGCTGCGGCACCTCAGAGGCCATGGGCCAGTTGACTAGCTCGGCGGATGGCTCAGTGCGCGCCGGAAGGAGGCTGGAAGCCGCCAACACCACCGTCGCGACAGCGTACGCCCCCCACTGGCGATTGGCGGGCCATCCGGTGAATCTCCCGTTGCGCAGCGGCTTCTCAACGAGTCCGTAGGACAGCAACGCCACCGCCACGGTCAGCAGCATCGCCCACAACTGCATGGCCGGGCCGCCCTCGTGATCCGTGCCCAACATGAGGAAGATCGGCCAGTGCCACAGATACACTCCGTAGGAGATGACTCCGAGGGCGACCAGCGGTCGCCACGACAGGGCGGCCGCCAGAGCGCCGGAGCCGAGCAGGGCCCAGATCAGCACGGCTGCGCAAACCGCCACTACCAGGAATCCTCCGCGCAGCATCACCGCGTTCGGGATCGGGGCGGCCAGTGCGACCAGGATCGCCACGGCGGCAACCCCGCCCGCCATATTTCGTCCGCGGGAGTCGATGCCGACACCAGCCGAGGGCGCCCGGACCGCAGCCGCCAGTACGGCTCCGACGAGCAGGGCCTGCACCCTGGTCCCGGTGCTGTAGTAGGCCGACGCGGGGTCGGAACCAGCTCGCAGCGCCATCCACCCGGCCGAGACCAGGGCCAGCACGATGAACACCTTCATCAGCCGACGACGCGGCAGCCGTGTGCACAGCAGGAGCATCAGCACCGCGAACGCGAGATAAAACTGCTCCTCGATGGCCAGCGACCAGGTGTGCACCAGCGGCGACTGCAGCCCGAATTGCGCGAAGTAGTCCGATCCGCTGGCAATCTGGTACCAGTTCGTGGTGTACGTCAGTGCTGCAAGAATCTCCGGCCGCCACGTGCTGGTGTCCGCGTGCGGAGTAGCGATCCGCGCTATCGAGATCGCCAGCAGCAAAACAAGGAGTGCAGGAGCGAGCCTGCGGGCCCGTCGGAGCCAGAAGGCCCCGAGGGAAATCCCGCCGGCCGTCCGGGACTGGTCCAGGAGGATCCCCGCGATGAGGAAGCCGCTGAGGACGAAGAAGAGATCAACCCCGAGGTAACCGCCGGCCAGAGGGGACGACGCCGTGTGGAACAGCATGACGGCCAGCACGGCCACCGCCCGTAGACCGTCCAACGAGCGGATCCGGCCGGGACGTCCCGGCCGCGTCCGCTCGGTGTCCAACCCAAGGTCGCTCGCCGCAGTACTCATCGAGGACACTCTGGCACATGAATGCCGACAGCCCCTCCGGACTGCCGGCATTCGTGCGACTGGGCCTTACCCCTCGCTCTGCAACTTCTCCCGTAGTGCCGCGAGCGCCTCGTTGGCGTCCTCGTCCAGCGAACCCGACGGTTCG
Source organism: uncultured Actinomycetota bacterium (assembly GCA_963704075.1). Lineage (GTDB taxonomy): Bacteria > Actinomycetota > Actinomycetes > S36-B12 > UBA10799 > JADKAV01. Next base: position 102,209 of record CAVPGV010000013.1, on the reverse strand, counting down.
GCAACTTCTCCCGCAGTGCCGCGAGCGCCTCGTTCGCGTCCTCGTCCAACGAACCCGAAGGCTCACCGGCGGCTGCGGTGTAGTCGCCGCCGGCTTCTGCCTCTTCGTCGGCCTTCTTGGCCTCGGTGATCTGCTCCTTGTGCTGCTGCCAGCGGGCGTAGGCCTCCTGGTACTGCTGCTCCCACTCGGTGCGCTGGTCCTCGAAGCCTTCCTTCCACTCCCCGCTGACCGGGTCGAAGCCCTCCGGGCCGATGTAGGCGCCCTGCTCGTCGTAGGAGGCGGGCATGCCGTACAGGTACGGGTCGAACTCGTCCGTCGTCTCGGCTCCGGCGTCCTCGTTGGCCTGCTTCAGCGACAAGGAGATGCGGCGGCGCTCGAGGTCGATGTCGATGACCTTCACGAAGATCTCGTCGTTGACCGTCACGATCTGCTCCGGGATCTCCACGTGGCGCTCAGCCAGCTCGGAGATGTGCACCAGGCCTTCGATGCCCTCCGCGACACGCACGAACGCACCGAAGGGAACCAGTTTCGTGACCCGACCGGGGACGACCTGACCGATGGCGTGGGTCCGGGCGAAGTGCTGCCAGGGGTCTTCCTGCGTGGCCTTCAGCGACAGCGACACGCGCTCGCGGTCCATGTCGACGTCGAGGACCTCGACGGTCACCTCCTGGCCGACCTCGACGACCTCCTGCGGGTGGTCGATGTGCTTCCACGACAACTCCGAGACGTGCACAAGGCCGTCCACGCCACCGAGGTCCACGAACGCACCGAAGTTGACGATGCTCGAGATGACGCCGGTGCGGACCTGACCCTTCTGCAGCTGGTTGAGGAAGCCGGTGCGGACCACGGACTGGGTGGCTTCGAGGAAGGCGCGTCGGGACAGCACCACGTTGTTGCGGTTCTTGTCGAGCTCGATGATCTTGGCCTCGAGGTCCTGACCGACGAACGGTTGCAGGTCTCGCACGCGACGCATGTCGACCAGCGACGCCGGCAGGAATCCTCGCAGACCGATGTCCACGATCAGGCCACCCTTGACGACCTCGATGACGGTTCCGGTGACCACACCGTCGGCTTCCTTGACCTTCTCGATGTCGCCCCAGGCGCGCTCGTACTGCGCACGCTTCTTGGACAGCATCAGCCGGCCGTCCTTGTCCTCCTTCTGCAGGACGAGAGCCTCGACGCGATCGCCGACCTCCACGACCTGGGAGGGGTCGACATCGTGCTTGATGCTCAGCTCACGAGCAGGGATCACGCCCTCGGTCTTGTAGCCGATGTCCAAAAGGACCTCGTCGCGGTCGACCTTGACGATGACCCCTTCGACGATGTCGCCGTCGTTGAAGTCCTTGATCGTCTCGTCGATCGCCGCCAGCAGGGCCTCGGTGTCTCCGATGTCGTTGACGGCCACCTGGCGGGCCGCGGGGGAAGTGGGTACAGCAGTGAGGTCGGGGGTTTCAGTCATGAAGTGTTGATAGCCGGTCTGTTCGTCGGGCACATCGATGAGCCATTCGCGTGGATCCCCTAGGTCCGGGCTCCACGGCACAACGGTGTGGGGGCGGGTTGCCCCAGGCAAGCATAGCGAAAGGGCGGCGGGCCATTCGGCCGCACCGCCCTTTCGTCGTTGGAGTGGGTGGAACTAGGTGTTGTCGGACTTGTTCGCGTCTCCCAGCACCTGAGTGGAGTTGTCCGCCGACGTGCTGCCCGCAGGCACCAGATCATCGTCACCAGCAGCGGCACCCTCGTCGCCCTTGCCGCCACGTAGAAGCAACAAGCCGATGACGATCAGCACGATGCCGAGCACTCCGAGCACCAGCGGCGCGGTCGTGCCGAGCAGCGTCACTGTTGCGGCCAGTGCTGCGATGTCGTCGGCGCACTCTCCTGGGTGCCGTTGGTCCCGGTGTAGATTGCCTTGGTCAGCTATCGGCTCGCCGTCAAGGTCGAAGGTGGAGTTCTCAGTCGACTCACCGGCGACGATCGAGCCCGTGACCGGGTCGACCCAATAGGTCGTGACCACCGAGTACATCTCGGCGAGAACCGTGCTGCCCTCGGCGTCCTCGTCCTCGCCCGGCAGTGCTGAGGTCGGCACCTCGAGTTCACCCACCTAGTGGGCGGCACTTCGGACTTGAAGACGAATGTGTTGATTCCGAACTTCTCCTCCTCGCCCTGGAACGAGGACGTCGGCGGGCCCTTCAGCGAGGTGTTGAACAACTGGTAGTCCTGCTGTTGCACGTCGAACGGGAACTTCACCGGCAGGATGCTGCCGGTCATGTTCACCGGTTCGTCGTCCACGCTGGCTCCACAGCAGTCGACCAACTCGGAGGTCACGCGGTCGAAGGCGTAGCGCGCAGTACCGGCGGTGATCAACTCCCCGGTGGCGTCGTTGTTGACACGCTGGAAGTAGTCGAAGACCGCCAGATCCTGGGACTGCGCCTCAGGCTGCTCGGAGGCCGGAACATCACCGCGCACGAACACCGACTGCGTCGCCGCGACATTCCGTTCATAGGGGTCGGGATCGCCAGCGGCCACCAAGCTCGGAACGAGCAACTGCTCGAACTGAACGTCGGAGGTCGACTCCGTGTACTGATCGACCGGGGTCTTGGCCGCACTCGGCAGCACATAGAACTTGAGCAAGGGTGCCAGCACGAGCATTGCCACCCCGAGCGCCAGCAGGATCAGTCCCACCACTCGCTTCATCACGCCTCCATCGTTGGCTGTACATCAGCACGCTGACGTTATCGGATTTCGTACCCGCTTCGCAGCATGATCGGGTGACACGCCCTGAAGAAGTACGCTTGAGGGGTGTCCAGCGGTCTGCAGCAGCGCGTCGCCGACGTCTTCCGCATCGACACGGTCGTGCCCCACCGCTTCACCACCCTCGACGGATACCGTGCCATCGCTGCGCTGGTCGTCCTCACCACCCACGTCGCCTATTTCACCGGTGTCGTGGTCGTCACCGCCTGGGGTCACGCATTCTCACGATTCGATATCGGCGTCACCATCTTCTTCCTGCTGTCCGGGTTCCTGCTCTACCGCCCGTGGTCGATGGCGGCGCTGAAGGACTCGACCTGGCCTGCGACCCGCACGTACTTCCGGCGCCGGCTCTGGCGGATTCTGCCCGCCTACCTGCTGCTCGTGGTGGTCGTGCTGGCGGTGATGCCCGGCATCGAGGTGCATCCCAAGCATTGGATCTCGCACCTCACCCTCACCCAGATCTATTGGCCGCAGCTTCTGATCAACGGGCTGACACAGACCTGGTCACTGGCCACGGAGCTGAGCTTCTACCTCGTCCTGCCGCTCTTGGTCTGGTGGATGGGCAGGCGGCACCGAGGTGACGTCGACGCCAGCGTCCGCCGCCAGTTGTGGCTCATCGGTGGCGGCTTCGCATTGGCGTTCATCTGGTTGAGCCTGCGGACCCTGACACCCCTGCAGGAGGTCCAGGTCGTGAACATGTGGCTGCCCCAGTTCATGGACTGGTTCGCAGCCGGCATGTTGTTCGCACTGGTCCACAACCGACTGCGCCTGCCGGACCCTCCACGGTGGATGCAGAGACTCAACACGTTGGCCGACGACGTCGGCACCTGCCTGGTCCTCTCCATCGGCTTCTTCCTGCTGGCGGCCACGCCCATCGCCGGGCCCTACACGTTCGGCGAGGGGTCCGCGTCGCAGGCTTTCGTCCGGCACTACCTGTACTTGGCGGCCGCCGCCACCTTCGTGTTGCCGGGCTTCCTGGGCACCGACGGATGGGGGACGTGGCGGCGTTTCCTCGCCTCTCCCCTCATGGCCTACTTGGGCACGATCTCGTACGGAATCTTCCTATGGCACCTGTTCGTGCTGGAGACCGTCTCGCACGTCTTCGGGATCCCGGGCTTCAGCGGCTGGTTCTGGTTGCTCTGGCCGCTGACGGTGCTCGGCACGGTCGGCCTGGCACACGTGAGCTACGTCCTCATCGAGCGTCCGGCGCAGCGCTACTCACATTCCCCATCGCGACTGGTCTGGCCTCATCTGGGCCGCGCCACCCGGCCCACAGCACCGCCGCCCACGCCAGTGCCAGCGCAAGGCCCTGCAGAACCACCACAGCAGACCCCGGCCTGATCCCGGCGACTGCGGCCAGAACCACAGCCACGGTCACTGAGGTGAAGGCCACGACGGGCAGCGGCAATCGACGGACGAGAACCAGCCCGACGCCGAGCGCCAGCACACCCCATGGACCCATCGTCAGAAGAACCCCGATACCGACGAGTGCAGCGACCAGGTGCCGCAGCGGTCGGGAGGCGACCGACGGTCGCACGCGTAGCGCCGGTGGGCGCACGGCCAGATACACGACGGCCAGGGCTGCCAGCAGCCCGATCGCCAGGCCCCATCGGTAGGTGGAGTCCGGAGCGTAGTCCACGGAGACCTGGCCGCCCGCGCCCGCGGGCACGAGGAAGCCCTGCTTCCAGCCGTCGACGCGCACGGACTGCAACTCCACTCCCGCCAGATCCGCCCGCCACCCGGGGTTGAAGTTCTCGGCGATCTCCAGGACCTGTGGCTGCGCCTGCTCTGCGACCCCGACGACGCGGTGTGTCGCACTCCACTCTTCGATGTCTGGGGACTGCGGACGCCCGGTCGGGCCGAATGCACGCTCATCGGCGAACGCGGCCAACACCGGGCCTGAACTGCCCACTGCTGCGCACGGCGACCTGGTGCTGACCGGCAGGGATCGTCACCGGCGAGTCGCAGACGGTGGCCGCGAGCGTCTCTCCGTTCATGAACTGTTCGGCGCGGGCAGTGACCGATGTTCGCGAGCCGTGACTTCACCGTCGACGAGGATGTCCGGTCCCGTACCGCATGGAAGGTCAATCACCGCGTCGGCTGGCACCGGTCGGCGCAGGTCGTCCGCCCCGATGAGCCCGATTTCCGACACGCCGACGGGCAGACTCAACTCGCCGAGCTCTGAACGGGAGCGAATCTGGTTGGCGCTGAGGAAGCGCACCGTGACGGTGTCGGTGGTCACCGGATCGAAGCGGAACAGCCCCCTGGTGTCCGTGAACCCCTGGAACGTGCGGTCGCCGGCCTGCACCTGCAGTTCCAGCGGTGACGACGCGTTGACGCCCTGTCGATTGACCAGCCGGATTCCGCGGAGCTCGCGGACTTGCGGCAGCGTGATCGTCACCTCCGGCTGAGGATCCTCCGGGGCAGCCTGCCAGGTGGTTCCCAACTGCCGATCGAAGGCCGCGATCCCGGAGCCTCCCGCGGCCTGCGTGCGCGTCGAGGAGGTTTCGACCCCGACACCGGCGACCTGCGCGAGGGAGTCGGCGACGGTCGACGCATCGCGCGGTGCGACCAGGATCCGCGGATCGCTGGTCAGTGGGCTGGGCAGATCCACCAGGCGGAACAGTCCCGGCCGGTCCTGGGAGAAGCGTCCCAGACCGTCGGAGCACAGCAACAGATCGTCGCGCGGTACGCACTCCCCGGCGTCCCCGGGACGAGCGGTCAGCAGCAAGGCATCACCGAGACACCGCGCGGCAATTGCAGCTCACTCACGCCTTCCCCGGGCAGCCGGATCTCCCTGATACCCAACAACCTGGGCCGCTCGATGCTCGGCGAGTCCCACCCGCACGAAGTCGGTCTGCCCGGCCGCGATCGGCAGCGTCTGCCAGCCCGCGAAGTCCCGGGCATCCACCGAGGTCGTGCCGTTCGCAGTCGTGATCTCCAGAGGAATCGTGGTCGGTGTCTTGGTGCCGCGGTTCAGCAGTGCCAGATCCACGGTGTCGCCAAGGTCGATCGCTTCGGGGTACCTGACCTCCCAGTAGGACCGTTCTTCGTTGAGGGCACCGGGACGCCAGTAGGTGTCCAGGGCTCCGTCCATGGCCGCTGCGGGAGTCGCACCCCGGGGCTGTCGCCACGTCGCGTCCACATCAGAGGCCGAACTGCTGGCATCGAAATCGAGGCCGGGAGTCGCGACCACCGATCCCTCCTCGCCGAAGACACGGTAGTCGTGAACGGGCCGCGACTGCTCGTAATCCTGATCGGCGGTGAGGGTGGGGGATTCGTTGCCCCGCATGTAGCCGAACGTGATCTCGCGGCGTCGGTCGGTGTCGGTGACCACGCCGGTGTCCGGGGTCAAGGACGTCGCTTCCGGGTCCCCTGACAGCACTGCGGGCCGATTGCCCAGCGCACCGCTGTCGGCGAGGGGCAGCAGCGCCTCCGGCCCGCCTGCGATCTCCACGGTCGAATCCGCCGGACGCAGGACCGCCCGCGGGTCCGTCGGCTCGTTGCTCGGCGTGACGGCGTAGATCTCCACCGCCGGGTAGCTGACCCGCATGCCCTCATCGACGAGCACCTGTGTGGACTCCGGACGATCCACGATCGGGCCGAACCACTTCACCCGGTTGATCCCGGGACTGCCATCCAGTGCCTGATGCACCCGGATGGGCATCGGCGCCTGCGCGCTGGGAGCCAGGTCGTTGCGGACCACCAGGTATCGCACGCCCATGCGGTTCAGGTACGCGGCCAACCCAGGACTGGGCTGACCGGATTCCAGCCGTGCCTCCACCGCGTCGAGCATCCGGATGTTCCCCGCACTCGACAGCGGTACGGCGTCCCGCACGCCCCACGGGTACCCCCCGAACGCCTGCAGTGGCTCATCCTGCGTGCGGCCCCATACGTACTGGCCGAAGGACGCCCCGGGAACGATCAGTGCCCGGCCCGGCCGGGCTTGCGTGTTGAGCCACTCGGAGGTCTCCCGCCAGTGATCGGCCACCGCCACGTAGGAGCGGCCACGAGACAATTGCCCCGAGAGCGCGGGCCACCAGGACACGACAAGCGCAGCCACGATTCCCGCCGACACCAGGACCCGCCACCGCGGCTTGCGGCCGCGCGGCCACACGGATGACAGCAGGTGTGCCATCGCGATGATCAGGGGTATCCGAAGCACCAGATCGAACTTGTGCACGTTGCGCAGAGGTGCACCCACACCGTCCAGGAACAGTCTGCACCTGTTCGCTGCCGAGTCCGCTGAACACCCCCGTGTGTCCGGCCGTGACGAGCACCAGTCCGGCGACCGCGCCGCCGACCAGGAAGGCACGATGTGGCAAGGAACGCATCGCCAGCCCCGCCACCCCGGCTGCGGCCACGACACCTGTCGCCAGAACGAAGACGGGGTAGGTGGCCAGCATCCAGCCGGCCTTCCACACCGAGGCGTTGCCCAGGTAGGCGAGCCAGTGATCCGCACCACGCAGCACGGTCGTCGGATCGGTCACCGACGTGGTGAACTGGGCGGACTCGATCCAGTCCAGGAACGGGGGCGAGTACTGGCCGAGGACCAGCAGCGGGATCAGCCACCAAAGGATCGCCAGAACAGTGAGTCCGGACCACCAGGCGAGCAGCTGGCGCCGTCGGGGACCGGGTTGCAGCGTCAGCAACCACCAGAGTGCCAGCGGCAGGACGGCACCGGCGGCCACGGCATTGACACCACCGGCGAGCATCACCACGAGAGCGGACAACGCCGCAGCCCGTGCGACGTTCCCACGTGCGGCGCCGCGCACCAGCGGCAGCAGGACCCACGGCGCCAGCGCCATGGGCCACACCTCGACCGACACGGCCGCGATCGCCGACTGGGGACGGACCGCCAGGGCATAGGCGAGGCCGGCCAGGATCTGCGGCCACCCCGAGCCCACCCGCAACGCGCGGATGAGCAGATACATGCCCAGGAACGCCATCACCAGGATCAGTGACCACCAGAGCCGCTGCACCACCCATGCGGGCAGCCCGAGACTCTCACCGATGCCGAAGAAGGGGCCCATCGGCCATAGATATCCGTACGCCTGGTTCTGCAGTTGCCCGAAGAAGCCCTGCGGATCCCACAGGTGCAACGAACGGCCCAGGAAGCCCCACGGATCCACGGTGAGATCGAGTTTGGTGTCGGCGGCGATCCGTCCGGGGTCCTGCAGGAAAGCGAGCGTGACCAGCGACAGACACACGGCGAAGACACGCACCCGCCATACCGGCTGCCCGGGTCGCACTTCCGGCGCCGCGGACGTGCGCACCGGGTCATCGAGAACCGTCATCGTCTTCTCAGTATGAGGGCCACGTTCCACGTGAGGATCTCCCGGACCACGGGCACCGACGACGTCCAGTAGAGGGTCGCGGGCAGGTACCGGGGAATGATGTCCACCACGTCGGCCTCGGGCTGCGACCTGGCCCATCGAATCCCCTGGGTCATGGACACCGGGAACAGGGAGGTGCCATAGAGGTTCTTGGGCGCATGACCCCGCGTGCGCCGATACCTGCTGGCCGCATATCGGCCGTTCACGTAGTGCCAGGGTGCGGTTTCATGCCCGCCCCAGGGCCCGTACCAAAGGGTGTACGAGTAGAACACCAGTCCGCCGGGGCGGCACACCCGCACCATCTCATCACCCATCGCCCAGGGGTGCGGGACGTGCTCACCGACGTTGCTCGAGTAGACCAGGTCGAAGCGACCCGGTCCGGAAGGGCAGCGCCTGCCCGTCACCGATGACCGTGCCGGGCAGCGGCACCCTGCCGTGGAGGGCGAGTTCGCCGGCATCGGCATCCAATGGTGTGTACCTGGCTCCGACTGCTGCGAATGCGTCAGCCCAGTACCCCGGTCCCCCGCCGACGTCCAGGACGTGCGCACCATCGAGATCCGCCAGGCATTGCATCTGCGCCACCGAGTCCGAGGCCATGGTTCCGTAGAAGCGGTCCGGGTCGGATTGCTCGACCTGGAAGTCGGTGAAGAGTCTCGCGGCCCGCTTCCACGTGGCCATCGCGCGCAGTCTGCGGCGGGCGTCGTCGGGCGTATGGGCGCGGGTCACCGTTAGAACCTAAGCCAAGTGCGACGGCTCGGCGTGCTCTTCGCGGTACCGTGTCACGCACGGGAAGGAGGCGGGTCCATGGCCGTGCTGCGTGTGTTGTTCCTCAATTGGCGTGACACCCGCCATCCTGAGGGCGGTGGCTCGGAGGTCTACGTGGAGAACGTGGCCCGCTCGCTGGCTGCCGCGGGTCACCAGGTCACGATCTTCTGCGCCATGTACGAGGGCGCCCGGGCTGACGAGATGGTCGACGGCGTCCGATTCGTGCGCGCCGGGACGAAGCTGGGTGTCTACCGGGAGGCCGTTCTAGCGGATGCGTCGGCGCGCCTTCGGCGAGATCGATGTGATCATCGACGTCCAGAACGGCATTCCCTTCATGTCCCGTGCGGTCGCCGGGCCGACGCCGGTGGTGGTCCTGGTCCACCATGTGCACCGGGAGCAGTGGCCGGTGGTCTACGACCCGCTGCGCTCGAAAATCGGATGGTGGGTCGAGTCGGTGCTCGCACCTCGGCTCTACCGCGACTGCACGTACGTGGCGGTGTCCGACAAGACGCGCGAGGAACTCGGCGATCTGGGCGTACAGTCCAGCCGCGTCCACGTCATCCACAACGGGATCGAGCAGGCTCCGGGCCTGGACATCGCCCGCTCGGACCACCCGCACATCGCGGTGGTGGGTCGACTCGTCCCCCACAAGCGGGTCGAACACGTGCTGCGGGCCGCGGCCATCCTTCGCCGGCGGCACCCCGACCTGCGGGTCTCCGTGGTCGGCGACGGCTGGTGGTCGGAGCGGCTGCGACAGGTGGCGCAGACGCTCGGCGTGGCGGATCTGGTGGATTTCTTGGGCTTCGTGGACGAGAAGACCAAACACCGGGTGTACGCCTCCGCGTGGGTGCTCGCTCTGCCCTCGCTCAAGGAGGGGTGGGGCATCGTCGTGATGGAGGCCGCCACCCACGGTGTCCCTGCGGTCGCCTACCGGGAGGCCGGCGGAGTGGCCGAATCCATCGTGCACGAACAGACCGGGATGTTGGTGGACGGCGGTCTGGAGGACTTCGCGCAGGCCCTCGATGCTGTCCTGTCAGACCCTGTTCACCGGGACCGGCTCGGGGAATCGGCCAGAATGAGGTCCGAGGAGTTCACGTGGGCCGCGACGACGGCCTCGTTCGCCGAGGTGCTGGGTGACGTGGCGGCCAAGGGCGGCGTGTCAGTGGTACCGGCGCCGTCGGGACACGTGGAGCACCACGGTGGACGGCCCAGCGGGGTGGATCAGCTCTCGCCGTAGACGATGAAAGGCTTGTCGACGGGGGCCGGCGTCGCCGTCTGTGAACTGACGATTCCGAATGCGGCGCCGATTGCGAGCACTGCACCGACGACTGAGGCGATGATTGCGCCTGCGGGACCACCCATGGAAAGCCTCCTGTTTGGTTCGAACCTTACGGACCGTAACACGTCCGGGCACCGTGTCGCAGGACTTCTCGCGACACGGTTCGATCACAATCCTGGTGACGACACCTTCGCCCGGGGAGATCGGTCCCGCACCACCGCCCACCACCCCAGAACGGCGAGCAGGATAAGCGCCAGCAGGTCCACGGTGACGACCAGCGCGTCGCCGGGGTCGCGATCGACGACGGAGCCGGTGACTTCCCGCAGGATCAGTCCGTCCTCCTGCCAGATCACCGCGGTCCCCGCCAGATCCGGGTCCTGGGTGGCCCGCGGTTGATCGGTCTGCTCGACGACCCACCGGATGCCCAGGTCCGCCAACAGCGGGGCCAGTGCCCGTCCCTCGTCTATCGCACGGGAGATCACCCCCGCCCGCGGATCGTCGCCCCCGACCTCGACGAGTTCACCGGAAACCGTCACGGGCAGCCGGTCGTTCCAGACGACGGTCCGGGTCAGATACCGGGGCAAGGGATCCAGCACGACGTCGTCGTCGTTCCATGCGTACTGCCGGAACGCCGCCCACGGCAGACTCACCACGTCGCCGCCACGGGGATCGACGGCCAACTGGTCACGCAGTCCGTCCCATTGCGCTGGGTACTGGCTGGTCTGCAACCGGCCCAGGCCGCCCCACGCCAGATCGGGCAGGAAGGCCACTGGCGCGAATGCCAACGCCCCGGCCATGAACACCGCCAGCGGCCGCTGGGCGCGGCGCGTGAGGCGGGCCATGCCGTGCGGTGCGCACACGGCCACGAGCAGCACCCAGAACACCGTCCACTTCTGCCCGTCGCGCAGGAGCCCACCGCCCGGCACCGAGGCCACCAGACCCTGTGCCCAGCCCTGCCCGTCGGCCACGCCGGAAAGCCACGCCCACACCAGCCCGCCGACCCCCAGCACGGTCAACCACACCACCTCGGCAGGAGCCTTCTGGCGCGCCGCACTCCACCCGCTGGCTGCCAGCGTCACGATCACGATCACCCCGAACGTCGCGAACCAGGTGGTTCTCGAGCCGAGGGTCGCCAGAGAATTCCACACCCCTCCCCCGCCCATGACGCTGAGCAGGACCCCGCCCGGGCCGTCCGCGCGGGCACCGAAGACGACCAGCCCGAGCGGATCCGAGACCGCGGCGACCGGGCTGCGCAGAGCGGGCAGCCACCACGGTGCGTTGAGCAGGAGCACGCTGGCCGCCAACAACCATCGGCCCGCGCGAGGCACGACACTGCCGAAGCCGATCGCCAACGGCACCGCGGTGACCGCGAGGATCACGCCACCGGTGGGAACCAGCGCCCCGACCCCGCACAGCAGCGCGACCAGTTCCCATCGACCGGTGCGACGGGCACGGCGCTGCGGCCAGGACCGCCCAGGGGAGCAGCGCGTACGCCCACAGCAGTCCCCAGTGCCCCATCAGCAGCCGGCTCGCGGCATACGCCGACCACAGGTAAAGAGCGGCGGCGGGCAGCTGCAGGAGCAAAGTACGTCCGGCCACGCGGCCTGCGCCGACGCCGGCGAGAATGAACGTGAGCACCAAGATCGACTTCTGGAGGAATTGGCCCGGCAGAGGTCCCGCTATCAACGAGACAACCGCATCCTGCGGGACTGACCGAGGCAGTCCACCGCCTATTCCCAGGTTCCAGGGCAGCAGCGTCTGCTGCGGCACGAACACCATGTCCAGGTGCAGCACGTATCCCGGGCTCAGCAGAGGCGCCAACACCAGCAAAGCCAAACCGCCGCTCCAGGCGAGCAGCGCGTGTCGCTTCCATGCCGGGTGCACTCGCCTAGGGTGTCATCGGGAGGGTTGATGAGCACCGAGGACACGGCCAGTGGCGCGCAGAAGCTTGTCGGCGGCGGCTTGCTGGTGGCAGTGGCGCTGGGCATCGGGCAGGTCCTGGCCTACGCGCAGACCTTGGTGGCTGCTCGCACTCTGACCCCGGCGCAGTTCGGCGCGTTCAGCGCGTTGCTGGCGCTGCTTCTGATCGGGAACACGATCGCCCTGGCCACACAGGCCGTCGCCGCGCGCCACATCGTGGCCACCGATCCGGCCGATCGGGCCGACGAGACCGCGGCGGCGTGGCGCACCACCCTGCAGGCCGCGGCCCTCACGGCGGCGTTCTGGCTGCTCATCTCTCCGTTGATCGGCTTCGCACTGCGCCTGGATTCGCCGCTCACCTACATCCTGCTCGCGTTGACCTTCTTCCCCCTCACCGTCATGGGTGGGGCCCTGGGCATCGCGCAGGGGCAGGAACTGCACGCCCGGCTCGCCGCGGTGTACCTCGCGGTCGGGGTGCCGAAGACCGTGGTCACCATCGGCCTGCTGCTGACTCTCGCGACCCTGACCGCCGGCATGCTCGGCATCGCAGCGGGCACCGCTCTGGGGGCTTTGATCTGCTGGCTGCTCGTCCGTGGGCAGTTCCGCGGGGGGACGGCCCGGCATTCGACCATGCTCCGGGAGATCCCTGCGGCGGCGTACGCCATGCTCGCCCTGTTCGCGCTGACGAACTTGGACATCGTGCTGGGTCGGGTCTTCCTGAGCGAGGACGAGGCGGGTCAGTACGCAGTGGGCATCATCATCGCGAAGATCGTGACGTGGCTGCCACAATTCGTGGCGGTCATGGCCTACGCACGGATGGTGGATGCCCGGCGTGGCCGGACCACTCTGGTGGGTCTGGGTGTTGTGGCGGGCATCGGCGCGATCTGCACGCTGTTCATCTGGGCGTTCCCCGATCTGGTGGTATCGATCATCGCCGGACCGGAGTACGCGGACATGGCCGACCTCCTGCCGTTGTTCGCCCTGATCGGAGCCTGTGGGGCGCTGCTGCAGTTTGTGGTGTTCGGACTGGTCGCCATCCGAGACCGCAGCCTGATACCGGTGATCTGGGCCGGATGCGCGACGCTCATCGGCTTGGTGGCGATCTGGCACAACAGCGTCGGACAAGTTGCGGCCATCATGCTCCTGGTCGTCGCCACGGTGGCCGTGGTCGGGGTCTGGCGCCTGATCGTCAAGCGCGACGTGCCTGCACTTGAGGGGCTGTCGGTCAGCGGCTGAGACCGAGACGACACCGGCCCCCGACGGATCAGTGGGCGGCCGCGTCCCAGTCCGGTCCGAACCCCACGGACACCTCCAGCGGTACGTCCAGTTCGCGGACCCCGGTCATCGCGGCCACCACGAGTTCCGTGGCGGCCTGCCGCTCTCCGGAGCCGACCTCGAGCACAAGCTCGTCATGTACTTGCAGCAACATGCGCGTCGAGAGTCCAGCCTCCCGCAGAGCCTGCGAAACGCGCAGCATGGCCACCTTCACGAGGTCGGCGGCACTGCCCTGCACCGGGGCGTTCAGCGCCATCCGTTCGGCCATCTCGCGGCGCTGTCGGTTGTCGCTGTTGAGGTCGGGTAGGTACCGACGCCGGCCCCACAACGTCTGCGTGTAGCCATCCACCCGAGCCCGTTCGACGACTTCGTGGAGATAGTCACGCACGCCGCCGAAGCGCTGGAAGTACTCCTCCATCATGGTTGCGGCCTCGTCGGTGGGGATCCCCAACTGTTGTGACAAACCGTAGGCCGACAGGCCGTACGCCAATCCGTAGGACATTGCCTTGATCCGCCGGCGCTGCTCGGCGTCGACCGCCTCCACGGGGACGCTGAAGACCTTCGCCGCGACAGTGTTGTGAAGGTCCTCACCGGTCCGGAACGCGTCGATGAGTCCCGCGTCCTGACTCAAGTGGGCCATCAGCCGCATCTCGATCTGGCTGTAGTCCGCCGTCAGCAGGCAGTCATAGTCCTCACCGACGACGAAAGCAGCGCGGATCTGCCGCCCCTCGGCGGTGCGCACGGGGATGTTCTGCAGGTTCGGATCGGTGCTGGACAGCCGACCGGTTGCCGCCACGATCTGGCTGTAGGTGGTGTGGATACGGCTGTGATCGTCGGCCAACGGGATCAGCCCGGCGACCGTTTGACGCAGTTTGCTCTTGTCACGCCACACGAGCAGGCACTCCAGCAGGGGATCCTCGGTCTTGGCGAACAAGGTCGCCAATGCGTCGGCGTCGGTCGTGTAACCGGTCTTGATGCGCTTGGTCTTCGGCAGTCCCCGTTCGGCGAACAGGATCTCCTGCAGCTGCTTCGGGGAGCCGAGGTTGAACTCACGTCCGGCCAGGCTGTGTGCCTCCTGCGTGACCTGTCCGATCTGTGTGTCGAACGTGTCGCGCAGCGCCTGCAGTCGTTCCAGGTCCACCGCGATTCCCGCGTACTCCATCTCGACCAGGATCGACTGCAGGGGCAGCTCCACGTCGTTGAGCAGCGCCACTCCTCCCTGCCCGAGTTCTTCGAGCAGGACACTGTGCAACTCCCGGACGGCGGCCGCGCTGTCGGCCAGTTCTTGCAGGGACGTGTCCTCCAGACCGTCCATCGTCAGTTGATCGGTGCTGCTGTTCTCCACCAGGTCTCGGTGCAGGAAGCGGGCGCTGAGGTCGGTCAGAGCGAAGGAGCGCTGCCCGGGCAACAAGAGGTACGCCTCCAGAGCAGTGTCCCCGACGACACCATTGAGCTCCCAGTGCTGGCTCCGCGCGGCCAGCAGTGGCCCCTTGGCGTCGTGGACGACCTTCTCGATCGCCGGGTCGGCCAACCAGGTCCGCAGGAGCTCGGGCATGCCGTCATAGAGGTCGAACACGGCTGCAGTGCCGTCCTCGGCGCAGATCGCCATGCGGTCGATCCGCCCCTTCCCGGCGCCCCAGGTTCCCGTGATCTGAAGACCGTATGGCCCCGCGGAGGCGTGCGACGACAGCCACTGGTCAGGGTCGGCTGCCAGATCGACACTTACCGCAGTCGACGCGGACTGTTGTTCGACCGCTTCTCCCAACGTCTCGAAGAGCCGCTCTCGCAAGATGCGGAACTGCAGGCTGTCGAAGATCTCATGGACCTTCTCCCGCGATATCGGGATGCGTTCCAGGTCCCCCACCGTGACGTCGAGCGGGACGTCGTCGACCAACTGCGTGAGCTGACGGTTCGTGATCACCTGGCCGAGATGGTCGCGAAGGGCCGCGCCCACCTTGCCGGGCACCTCGTCGACATGTTCGACGAGTTCGTCCAGCGAACCGAACTGGCGGATCCATTTCGCAGCTGTCTTCTCCCCCACGCCCGGGATACCGGGCAGGTTGTCCGAGGGGTCGCCGCGCAGGGCCGCATAGTCCGGATACTGGGTCGGCGACAACCCGTAGCGCGTCTGGACCGCCACTGGGTCCATCCTCGAGAGGTCGGAGACGCCGCGTTTCGGATACAGCACCGTGCAGGCCTCGTCGACGAGCTGGAAGCAGTCGCGGTCACCGGTGAGCACCAGAATCTCGTATCCGGCGGTCTTCGCCTGCCCGGCCAGCGTGGCGATGACGTCATCGGCCTCGTAGCCGTCCACCGCCACCGCCGGGATGTCCATCGCGTCCAGAACCGTCCGGATCAGATCGACCTGCCCCGCGAACTCACTGGGCGATTTCGCGCGGTTCGCCTTGTACTCCGGGAAGGTCTCGCTGCGGAACGTCTTGCGCGACACGTCGAAAGCCACCGCGATGTGGGTGGGCCGTTCATCGCGCAGCGTGTTGATCAGCATGGAGGTGAATCCGAACACGGCGTTCGTGGGTTGACCTGTGGTGGTGCTGAAGTTCTCGACGGGCAGGGCGTAGAAGGCGCGGTAGGCCAGCGAATGGCCGTCGAGCAGGAGCAACCGTCCAGCCGACGGTGGGGAATCGTTCATCGAGCCTGAGTCTAGGCGGTGGGTCGGACGCGCCGGCCCGCTTGCCCGAGTCCCAGGTCCCTCTGATTGCGCCCGCCGCCCACGGCTAGCGTGACAGCCATGGACAGTGAGGAATGGGTCTCGAAGGTCGAAGCGTACGGGGTCGGCGCACTCGCGCAGACCATGGGGATCGAGGTCGAACTCGACGGAGCGGACCGTCGTCGGCAGGATGCCAGTGACCGGCAACACGCAGCCCTACGGCATCCTGCACGGTGGTGCCACTGCGGTGCTGGTCGAATCGGTCGGCTCCATCGCTGCGGCGCTCTCCTCGCCCGGCAGGAAGTCGATGGGCATCGAACTGAGCGTGTCGCACCACCGCTCGGCCTCGCAGGGCTGCGGTGACGGCCCGCACCGAACCGGTCCATGAGGGACGCACCTTGGCCTCCTACGTGATTCCCGTGGTGGACGACGAAGGTCGTCGGATCGCGACCGGTCGGCTCACCTGCCTGCTGCGCGACGCATAGCGCCAGCCGGGAGTCACACCGCACCCTCCCGCTGCAGCGTGACCCGGTGGGCAGGGCTCCGCGTGCGGCCGCCGACGGTTCACGGCGCTCACCCGGATCGTCATGGACCTCATGAGGTCCACGCGGCTGCGAACCGGATTCGGGGCCGCCACCGACAACTGCGACACACCCTCTAGCATGTAGCGAGCTTCGTGGATACTTCCGCTTGACTGACTCACGTAGCGGTAGGGTTCGACAGACCGAACGGCGAATTGAGGTGTTGCGCGTGCGACGACTGCTCCTGGCTTTCGCCGCGATCGCTCTGGCCCTGTGGGCCGTGGTAGGTGGGGCCACGGCCGCGTCGGCCGCGGGAGAAACCATCCGTGGGGTGATCAAGACCGGCAACGAGGGCATCCCGGGCGTCCAGGTGAACGTATCCAACGAAGAGGGATTCGTTGAGAATGCCTTCACCAATGACAAAGGCCGATGGCGTGTGGAGGTTCCCAATGCGGGAACGTACACCGTGATCCTGGACACCGATACTCTGCCTGAGGGCGTCGCACTGACCAACCCCGACCGCACGAGTGTGGAAATCACTGTCGGCATGAGCCAGACGAAATCCGTGCTCTTCCCGACCGGCGAGGCCAACACCGCCTCTGAATCCACGCTGGACCGGGCCCTGCAACTGGGCTTCGGTGGCGTCGTCTTCGGCCTCACCATCGCCTGGCAGCCGTCGGCTTGAGCCTCATCTTCGGCACCACCGGGCTGACCAACTTCTCCCACGGTGAGCTGGTGACGTTCGGAGCCCTCATCGCCTACTTCTTCAACAACCTCCTGGGCTTGCCATTCGTCCTGGCCGGACTCGGGGCGGTGATCGCCGGCGGTTTGTTCGGTTACTTCCAGGATCGGTTCTTCTGGCGCTGGCTGCGCAAACGTGGCACCGGTTTGATCGCCATGCTGGTGATATCGATCGGCTTGGGCATCTTCCTGCGGTATGTGTACCTGTTCATCTTCGGTGGGAGCACCCGGCAGTACGCCTCCTTCAACGGCCAGCCGGGCATCTCGATCGGCCCGATCGATGTCACCCCGAAGGCCCTGATCGCAGCCGGCATCGCCATCGTCGTACTGACGGGCACCGTCCTGTGGCTGAGACTCACGCGTATCGGCAAGGCGTCGCGAGCGATCGCGGACAACCCCGCTCTGGCGTCGGCGTCCGGCATCGACGTCAACCGCGTCGTGTCCATCATCTGGATGGCAGGTGCCGCCCTCGCCGCCCTGTCAGGCGTGATCTACAGCCTGTCGAACGGCATCAACTGGATCCAGGGGTTCCAACTGCTGCTGCTCATCTTCGCCGGTGTGACTTTGGGTGGTCTCGGAACCGCCACAGGTGCGATCGTCGGATCGATCATTGTCGGGACGATGATTCAGTTGTCCACGTTGGTCATCCCGTCGGAATTGAAGAACGTCGGTGCCCTGGGGGTTCTGATCATCATCCTGATGATCAGACCTCAGGGAATCCTCGGACGCAGCGAGAGGGTGGGCTGAGTTATGGATTGGGGAAACGTCTTCAGTCAGGCCATCACCCAGGGCATCGGGATTCAGGCGGTCATCTTCGCCCTCGCCGCGATCGGCCTGAACGTGCAGTTCGGCTACACGGGCCTGCTGAACTTCGGTCAGTCCGGGTTCTTGGCGGTCGCCGCCTATGGCCTCGGTGTCTCGATCGCGATGATGGGATGGAGCCTGTGGGTGGGCCTGCTCGTCGGGATCGCAGCCGCCGTCGTACTGGCCCTGTTGCTCGGCGCTCCCACGCTTCGTCTGCGCGCCGACTACTTAGCCATCGTCACCATCGCGGCCGCTGAGATACTGCGGCTCACGTTCCGCTCGGTGAGCCTCGACCCGATCTTCGGGGGGTCGGACGGCATCAACCGCTTCGCCGACGACTTCTACAGTTTCAACCCGTACTCCGCTACGGTGAGTGTCGGTCCGGTCTCGTTCAGCGAGAACGACATGTGGATCGTTACCATCGGCTGGATCCTCGTGGTGATCATGTCCGTCCTGGTCTTCTTGATGATGCGCTCACCGTGGGGCCGGGTCATCAAGGCGATCCGGGAGGACGAGGACGCCGTCCGTTCCCTGGGGAAGAGCGTCTACGCCTACAAACTGCAGGCCCTCACGATCGGTGGTGTCATGGGCTGCTTCGGCGGATTCATCGCCGCGATCGCCTTCCAGTCGATCCAGCCGGACTACTACAGCACCGACCTGACGTTCTTCGCCTACGCCGTTCTGATCCTTGGTGGCGCTGCCCGCGTGCTCGGCCCCATCGTCGGCTCCGTGGTCTTCTGGTTCGGGCTGGTCCTCATCGATGGCACTCTGGCCAACGCCGTCTCCAGCGGGACGGTCGACTTCATCCGCAACGACCAGGTCGGCCAGATCCGCTACTGGATCCTCGGCATAAGCCTCATGCTCTTGATGATCTACCGACCACAGGGGATCCTTGGGGACAAGAAGGAGTTGACCCTCGATGCCCGATGATCTGCGGCACCTGATCGAAGCCCTGGACGACGTCGCCCACGAACCCGGGGTGCCCAAGCCGGACCCGATCCTCGTGGTCGACCACGTGAAGCGGCAGTTCGGCGGACTCACAGCGGTCGACGTGCAGCACGTCGAGATCCAGCGAGGAACGATCACCGCCCTGATCGGCCCCAACGGCGCGGGGAAGACCACGTTCTTCAACCTGCTCACCGGCTTCGACAAGCCGAACGAGGGCTCATGGACGTTCGACGGTCGTCAACTCGCCGGCGTACGCCCGCACAAGGTGGCCAAGTACGGGATGGTGCGCACCTTCCAGTTGACCAAGGCACTGAGCCGCTTGACCGTGATGGAGAACATGCGGCTGGGCGCCCAGGATCAGCGCGGCGAGAGTCTCTTCGCGTCGATCTTCCCGTTCTTGTGGCGTGGCCAGGAGAACGAGATCACCGAGCAGGCACTGCAGTTGCTCGACAGTTTCAACCTCGGTGAGAAACAGGACGACCTGGCCGGATCGCTGTCGGGTGGTCAGCGCAAGTTGCTCGAGATGGCACGGGCGCTGATGGTGCGCCCGGACATGATCATGCTCGATGAACCCATGGCGGGGGTGAATCCCGCGCTCACCCAGAGTCTGCTGGATCACGTCCGGGAGGTGCGTGATCGCGGGACCACGGTGCTGTTTGTGGAACACGACATGGACATGGTCCGGGACGTTTCCGACTGGGTCATCGTCATGAGTCAGGGTCAAGTCATCGCCGAGGGCCCGCCACACGATGTGATGGGCAACGAGGCCGTGATCGACGCCTACCTGGGAACCCACCACGACAAGCCGCTCACCGATACCGGTGAGGCGCTCACCGCACACCACGAGGAGTCGTGATGGCCGGAACCACGATCGAGGGCCGCGCGGAACACCTCGCTGCTGCTGAGGGCGCCCTGGTCCGCATCGACGAGGTGATCGCGGGCTACTTCCCCGGTGTCAACATCCTCAACGGCTGCGACTTGTACGCGCATTCCGGTGAACTCGTCGGCATCATCGGCCCGAACGGCGCAGGCAAGTCCACTTTGCTCAAATCGCTGTTCGGCCTGGTCAAGGTCCGTAGCGGCGAGGTGACCTTCGACGATAACGACATCACCAACAAGCGGGCGGACAAACTGGTCAGCATGGGGATCGGCTTCGTCCCCCAGAACAACAACGTGTTCCCCTCCTTGACCATCGAGGAGAACCTTCAGATGGGGGCCTTCCAAGCCCCCAAGACGTTCACCGACCGCTTCGACCACGTCGCCGAGTTGTTCCCCGCTTTGGCCGACCGTCGTAAGCAACGCGCCGGCTCGTTGTCCGGCGGCGAGCGGCAGATGGTAGCCATGGCACGAGCGATGATGATGGATCCCAAGGTTCTGCTGCTCGACGAGCCATCGGCGGGCCTGTCCCCCTCGTTGACCGACGAGGCGTTCGTCGCTGTGAAAGCCGTCAACAAGACCGGTGTGACGGTGATCATGGTGGAGCAGAACGCACGGCGCTGCCTGCAGATCTGTGACCGGGCATACGTCCTGGATCAGGGACGCAACGCCTACACGGGCACCGGGCGGGCCCTGGCCAACGATCCTAAGGTCATCGAGTTGTATCTGGGGACTTTGGCCAAGGCCTAGGTGATCGACCGCCGCCTGATGACCCGCAGGTTGCCCGATGACCCGCAGGTTGCCCGATGACCCGCAATATCGAGGCCATCAGGCAACCAACGGGCTACTGGTATCCGCCCGAAGAATCGCGCGACGGATCTTGGCCACCACTGCGGCAGGATTGTCGAGCATGGACCAATAGATGTTGACCACCACATAGCCGAGGTCTTCGATCCGCTCGCGGCGGACCTTCTCCTGCCAATGCTTCGCCGCGGGGTCAACCGGCCCTTCTTCGATCCACTCGTACTTCTCTTTGCCATCGAACTCGATGACCACCGGCATGCCATCCACGAGCAGGTCCACGCGCGCGAAAGCGATCCCGTCAACGTCACGCAGCCACACCTGGGGCGTCACGTCAATGCCAGCATCCACGCAAATGAGCCGGGTACGGGTCTCACCGACGCTCTCAGAACGTCTATCCGCGAGTGCCACCACAGCACGGGCCCTAGAGACACCTCGGCCAACGGCCCCGGAAAGGGCGGCCGCGAGCTGCTCCCGTGTGGTCATCCCCGTGTGCAGCGCATAGTCAGCCATCGCCACCGACGAATCCCGCGACGAAATGCGCGCACAATCCACGATGGTCCGCGCCACATCCGTGACCGGAATGCCTCGAGCGTCCACATGGGGCGCTTCGGCGCGATGGACTACAACGCCGGCCCGCGCGACACGACTGGTCTTCGCAGAGGTCAGGTGCACAAGGTCCAGGTCGGTACCCCACAACGGCAGTCCATGAGCGACCGCGGCGGATACGTGGCTCGCGATCACATGGTCGTTCCGGGCTGCCAGTGCAGCCACCGTGCGTAAGGAGTGCCAGTGCGACGGACTCGTGGGCTTGTCCACACAGAACGCGCCACGAGCGATGCGATGCAGCCCACGCGTGACCGCTTGGCGGGCGTTGTGATCAAGCCCCAGAACTTCCAGATCGGATGTGAGAAGGACACCGTGGCGCTTCTGCGCGATGTCCCGCAACTGTTCGAGCATCAACCCACTATGGCTCGAAATCCCCGGACCTGACGAAACCTCCCGCTCCTGTGGAAAGGGGCCTGTTCGCACCACCGCTCCTGTGGAAAGGGCCTGCTGCAAATGTGAAATGGCCCGTTGGTTGCCCAATAGCCTCCAAGTTCGAGGCGATTCGGCAACCAACGGGCTATTTCGCGAATGGGGCGACGGAACGAGGCTCCGCGATGGGCCGCGAGCCGTGCCACAAACACCAAGGTGCCCGCCCCCGACGAATCGGGAGCGGGCACCTCAGGTGTGTTACGAAGAGCCTCAGCCCTGCTCGGGCTCCGGCACGTCACCCTCCTGGGAACCAGTACGGGTGTAGGTGTTGTCCGGACCGTAGGTGTAGATGCCCATGATCGCCTTGCTCGGGTCACCCACATCGTTCAGGTCGATCGGACCCGACTGACCGTCGTAGTCGATGTCCTTGCCCTCTTCCAGCAGAGTCAGGCAGTCGGCGTAGGTGGTGCACTTCTCACCGTCGGCAGTGACCTGCTTGAGCGTGTCACCGATCGCCTGCCCGCTGTCGTTACCTGCAGCCTGGGCCGCCAGCGCGATGATGATCGTCGCGTCGTAGGCCTCCGGAGCGTAGGAGAAGTCCTTCAGCTGCGGGTCCACGTCGAGCAGCGCCTGACGGAACTCGGGGCTGGCCTCAGCGCCCGGCAGGGTTCCCTGAGTGCCCTCCATCGAGCCCTTCGGGAGGTCCTTGAACAGCGTGTTCGACAGGTTGCCGTCCACCAGGTAGAGCGGGACGTCCTCCGGCCCGACACCCTGCTTGATCATCTCCTGGACGATCTTGCTGGACTCGTCGAAGCCGATCAGCGTGATGGCCTCGGGGTTCGACGCCTTCGCCTCGGACACCTCGGCCTCGAACGACGGGGCCTTGGGGTCGTAGATCTGCTTGGACGCGACGGTGCCACCTGCGGCCGTGTAGGCCTTCTCGACGTTGTCCGCCAGGCCGGTGCCGTAGGCGTCGTCGAGCGCGAGGATGGCCAGTGAGTTGTTCCCGTCGCCGGCGATCAGGTCACCGAGCACCTGGCCCTGGAACGTGTCCGGGGGTGCGGTGCGCGCATAGAGCCCCTTGTCCGGGTAGGTCGAGAACTCCGGCGAGGTGTTCGCTGGGGAGACCTGCTGGACACCGGCACTGGTGATCTTGTCGATCACCGTCAACGACACCGCACTGGAGGCAGCACCGATGATCGCGTCAACGTCCTGCGACAGCTGACGGTCGACGGTCTGGGACGCGATGTTCGTCGAGGTGTCACCGGAGTCACCCACGATGGTCTCGACATCAGCGCCGTTCACGCCGCCCGCCTCGTTGATCTCCTGGGCGGCCAGATCGACGCCAGCGAACTCGGGCGGTCCGAGGAAGGCCAGCGAACCCGTCTGCGGCAGCAACGTGCCGATCTTCAAGGTGCCATCACCCTGGGCTGCAGTGGACTCCGCCGTCGGGCTCGAGGTGGAATCGCCGGAGCCGTCGTCGCTGGAACAACCAGCCAACGCGAGACTCGCGACACCCACCACCACGAGCGACCGCAGAATAATCGGTCGGGACATCTGTACCCCTTTGTCTCAAGTAACCTCGACGCGACTGCCGCGTCGAATTGTGTACACCTTACGGACAAAACGACACGGTACAAGCAAGGCCCGCCCATGTGTTGCAGATCCGAGATACGGACTTCAGGTAGCGGAATCCGCGCCGGTGTCGTCCGTAGCCGCCTGCAGAGTGCGCCGGGCCACCTCCACCAGGCTCAACCGCTGATCCATCGCTGCCCTGCGCAGCCACGTGTAGGCGTCCTGCTCGGGGATGGACAAACGCTGCTGCACTAGTCCCCTGGCCCGCTCGATCGTCTTGCGGTCGGCCAGGCTCTGCTCCAGGTCCCGCGAGCGCTGCTGCTCGTCGAGCAGTTGGCTGTAACGCTGCCAGGCAACGGTGAGCGCGGCACGCAACTCCTCGGGCTTGAACGGCTTGACCAGATACCCCATGGCACCGGCGGCCACCGCCCGCTGGATCAGTTCGGGCTGGCTGAAGGCGGTCAGCATCACCACGGCGGTGGACTTGAGCCCGATGATCTCAGAGGCCGCGGCCAGGCCGTCCATGTCGGGCATCTTGATGTCCAGCAGGGCAAGTTGCGGCCGGGTGCTCGCAGCCGTTTCGACCGCGGACCTCCCGTCGCCCACTGCGCCCACAACGTCAAAACCCAGTTCCCTGAGGGTCTCCACCAGATCCATACGGATCAACGCTTCGTCCTCGGCGACCAGAACCGTCAGTGCGTCACCCAATGTTCGCCGCCCTTCTGGTCGCGTCCGTCGTCGATCAGCCTACGAGGCCTCGCTACCATGGTGAGCGCACGCCCTCGTAGACCAACCGGCAGAGTCACAGGCCTCAAAATCCTGGCAGTGTGGGTTCGAATCCCACCGAGGGCACCACGGGTGCCGGACTTGCAGCGGCGCCCTACTCCAGGACCATCCGCGGCTTCACGTCGCGTACCCGCGCCAGCACCCCGTTGATGTACTTGCCGGAGTCGTCGGTGGACAGTTCGTTGGCCAACACGACGGCCTCGGACAGAGCGACGGCTTCGGGCACATCCCCCCACAGCAGCTCCCATGCCCCCACCCGCAGAATGGCGCGGTCAACGGCAGGCATCCGGTCCAGAGTCCAGCCCTGGGCATAGGTCGACAGGGTCTCGTCGATCTGTTCGGCATGTGCCTGCACGCCGCGCACGAGGACCTCCGTGTAGGGGTTGACCGCCTGCAGTCGCGACGACAGTGAATCCATCGCGTCGTCCACAGATACCTGCCGCAGGTCGCTCTCGTAGAGGACCTCGACCGCGCGGCGGCGGGCCTTGGTTCGTGCGGACACTAAGAGGTCACACGGCCCAGATAGGAACCGTCTCGGGTGTCGACCTTGATCTTCTCGCCGTTCTCGAGGAACAACGGGACCGCCACCTCGGCGCCCGTCTCAAGACGGGCCGGCTTCGTGCCACCGGTCGACCTGTCGCCTTGCAGCCCGGGCTCGGTGTACTCGATCACCAACTCGACACTCGCGGGCAAGTCGACGTACAGGGGCGTCCCATCGTGCAGCGCGACGATCGCCTCCTGGTTCTCCAGTAGATACTTCACCGCGTCACCCACCGTCGCGGCGGAGACCGGGATCTGGTCGTACGTGGTGGCGTCCATGAAGATGTAGTCGTCGCCGTCGGAGTACAGGTAACTCATGGCGCGCTTGTCGACGTTGGCCGTTTCGACCTTCACGCCCGCGTTGAACGTCTTGTCCACCACCTTGCCGGACAGCACGTTCTTCAACTTGGTGCGAACGAACGCTCCGCCCTTGCCGGGCTTCACGTGCTGGAACTCCACGACGGACCACAGTTGTCCGTCCAGATTCAGAACCAAGCCGTTCTTGAGGTCGTTGGTCGTCGCCACGTGTGTCTTCCCACCTATCCGACCCTCGCGAGGTCGCGAGGGAAATCCGTCAGGATCCGCGCGCCGTCCTCGAGCACCAACAGTGTGTCCTCGATGCGCACCCCGCCCCGGTCGGGCAGGTAGATCCCGGGTTCCACCGTCAGTGGAACACCCGCTTCCACTGTATGCGTGGACGTTGGACCGAGGAACGGCACCTCATGGATCTCCAGCCCCACGCCGTGACCGAGACCGTGGCCGTAGAACTGCCCGAATCCCGCGTCGTCGATGACGGCTCGGGCAGCGGCATCCGCCTGCTGACCGGTCAGTCCCGGGCGCAATGCGTCGATGCCCGTCTGCTGGGCCTTGGCGACCACGGCGTGGATCTCGGCCTGCCAGGGCTGCGGATCCGCGGCCACGATGAACGTTCGCGTGCAGTCCGCGTGGTACCCGCCATACAAGGCGCCGAAATCGATCTTGAGCAGATCACCGGCGGCGATCGGGCGCAGCGTGGGCTGATGATGCGGGATCGCGCTGTGCGGGCCGGTGGCCACGATGCTGTCGAACGAGCGGTCGGCTGCGCCATGGCGCCCCATGATCAGTTCCAGAAGCCTGGCGATCTCCAGTTCGTTCATCCCGACCCGGATCTCAGCGGTCAACTCGGATAGAGCCTCAGTGCTGATCCGGCACGCCTGCTCCAGCGCCGCGATCTCCTCGGCATCTTTGACCTGACGCAGTCCGGACACATCGACATCGGCCGGTTCCAGGGTCACGCCTGGCACCTCGGCGGCGGCGGACCGCACGGCGGCGACAGTTACAGCGGTGGGATCGAAACCCACTACGCCGACCGGTGCGGCCTCCAGCAGAGCCGGGATGATGCGGCGGGTCACCAGCAACTCAACCCCTGGTGACTCCTGCGCCGCTTGCGTGACATATCGCCCGTCGGTGGCCAGGAGTTCGCCGGAGGCCCACACCAGCAGGCCGGCGTTCGATCCGGAGAACCCGCACAGATAGTGGACGTCCGGCAGATTGGTGATCAGCATGGCATCACAGCCGGCCGCCGCCATCCGTTCGCGCAGGCGGTCGCGGCGGGCTCCGACGTCGGTCATGTGTCGCGCTCCTTCAGTGCGTCCAGAGCAAGCCGGTAGGAGGTGACACCGAATCCGGCGATCGTACCGGTCGCCACCGCGGAGATCACCGACGTATGCCGGAATTCCTCGCGGGCCGCTGGGTTCGACAGATGCACCTCGATCAGCGGGGCACTCAACTGGGCGGCCGCGTCGCGGACCCCGTAGCTGTAATGCGTGAAGGCAGCCGGGTTGAGGATCACGGGCAGCCGCTCGTCAGCCGCTTCGTGCAGCCAGCCGATGAGTTCGGCCTCGCTGTCGGTCTGGCGGATATCCGCCTGCATGCCCAGCCCGGCCGCATGCTCGCTGATCATGTCGCAAACCTGCGCCCACGTGGTGGATCCGTACACATCGGGTTCCCGGGTCCCGAGTCGTGCCAGGTTCGGTCCGTTGAGGACCAGCACCTTCACGGCTGAACCTGCGCGTACGCCGCAGCAACCAGCGCGGGATCGGGACCGATGAGCATCTCGGGATGTGCCACATCGGACAGTATGACGAATCGCAGGGTGTCACCGCGGGTCTTCTTGTCCCGCATCATGGCATCGAGCAGGGCTGGGAAGCGCCCGTCGTAGATGACAGGCAGTCCGACCGAGCTCAGAACGTCCCGATGCCGATCGACGACCTCGTCGCTAAGCCGTCCGGCCAGACGGGCAAGTTCGGCCACGTACACCATGCCGACGGAGATGGCCGGGCCATGCCGCCACCGGTACCGTTCGTTGCGTTCGATGGCGTGGCCCAGGGTGTGCCCGTAGTTGAGGACCTCCCGGCCCAGGTGGACGCCGACTACTTCCTTGAAGTCCCCGGCGACCACATCCGCCTTGACCTGGATGGCGCGGCTGATCGTCTCCCGCAGCGCCGGGGACGCCGGGTCGAGAACGGCTGACGGGTCCACTTCGACGAGTTCCAGAATTCGCGGGTCGGCGATGAAGCCGCACTTGATCACCTCGGCCAGGCCGGACATGATCTCGGCCCTGGGGAGTTCGGCCAGCGTGTGCAGGTCGCAGATCACCGCGGTGGGTTCGTGGAAGGCGCCGACCAGGTTCTTGCCGGCGGCCGTGTTGATGCCCGTCTTGCCTCCGACGGCCGCATCCACCATCCCCAGCAGGGTGGTGGGCACCTGCACGATCGCGACCCCGCGCAACCAGGTCGCGGCGACGAATCCGGCCAGATCCGTGGTCGTCCCTCCCCCGACGGCCACAATGGCATCCGACCGGGTGAAACCGTTGTCGCCCAGAACCGACCAGCAGTAGTTGAGCACCTCGACGTTCTTGGCGTCCTCGGCGTCCGGGATCTCGATCGAGATCGCCGAGTAGCGGCCCGAAAGGTCCTCACGCATCTGCTCCCCGGTGGCCCGCAGGGCGCGGGGATGGATCACCGCCACGCGCGCTGTCCCGTCCGGCAGCGCCGAGAGCACCTGTTCGAACAACCCGTGACCGATCACGACCGGGTAGCTCGCAGCGCCCTTCACCATGATGGTCTCGGTCATGACGTCGTCTCCCAATCAGCGATCTCGTCGGCCACCTCGGCGGGCTGGCGGCCATCGGTGTGTACGGTGTGGTCGGCCACGGATGCGTAGACCGCGGCACGTTGTTTGAGCATCTCGTGCAACTGCCCCCGCACGTTGCCCAGCGACAAGGGGCGGGCCCCGGACAGACCAGTCCGCCGGGCCGCGTCGACCAGTCCGAGCTCGAGCCACACCACCCGGACGGTCGCCAGCGCATCACGCACCTTCTCCGAGGCGAGGGCACCACTGCCGACGGCCACTACCGCACCAGACTCACCCAGCGCGTCAAGGACGATGCGCTCCTCGATCTCGCGGAATCCGGCCTCATCGTCGATCACCGCTTCGGCCACCGTGCTGCCATGCTCGGCCACGTAGCGCTCATCGGTGTCCACGCAGGTACAGCCCCAGCGATCGGGCCAGATCCGCGGCGACCGTGGACTTCCCCGCGCCCGGCGCCCCGATCAGGGCCAGCCGCGCGGTCAACGCAGCGTGTCCAGGTAGGCGGTCAGATTCCGCCGGACTTCGCCGAGGCTGTCGCCGCCCGTCTTCTCCAGTAGGGCGTCGGCCAGGACCAGCGCGACCATCGCCTCCGCGATCACGCCAGCGGCGGGAACGGCGCACGCATCCGAGCGCTGGTTGATGGCGGTCGCGGGCTCGCCGGTGGCCACGTCCACCGTGCGAAGGGCCCGCGGCACGGTGCTGATGGGTTTCATGGCGGCACGCACACGCAAGGGCTCGCCGGTCGACATGCCCCCTTCGGTCCCTCCGCTGTGCCCGGTGGGCCGGGTGATCTCGCCGTCGACGAGCAGGATCTCGTCCTGCGCCTTCGACCCGCGCATGGCGGCGAGGGCGAATCCGTCCCCGACTTCCACGCCCTTGATGGCCTGGATTCCCATGAGGGCAGCAGCGAGTCTGGCGTCCAATCGCCGGTCGGAGTGCACGTACGAACCCAACCCCGGCGGCAGACCTTCCGCGATGACCTCCACGACCCCACCGAGAGTGTCCGCGTCGGATTTGGCAGCGTCGATCTCCGCGACCATGGCCTCGCCGATCGCGGGCACAGCGCACCGCACCGGATCCGCGTCGATGGCGGCCAGGTCCGCGGAGCACGGCGGCGGGGCGTCGCTGGCCACGGAACCGATCCGGACGACGTGACTGAACACCTTCACTCCAGCCGCCTGGTCGAGCAGGGCCTTGGCAAGAGCGCCAAGGGCGACCCTCGCGGCTGTCTCGCGGGCACTGGCGCGCTCCAGAACCGGCCGGGCGTCGTCGAAGCCGTACTTCTGCATACCGACGAGGTCCGCGTGACCGGGCCGGGGCCGGGTCAGCGGCGCGTTACGGGCCTGCTTGGCCAGCACCTCGGCGTCAACGGGATCGGCGGCCATGACCTGCTGCCATTTGGGCCATTCGGAGTTACCCACCTGGATCGCGATGGGCCCGCCTTGCGTGAGTCCGTGCCGGACACCGGCGAGAAGCTCCACGGCGTCGGCCTCGAACTTCTGCCGAGCGCCACGGCCGTATCCGAGTCGGCGACGGGCGAGCGCCGCAGCGACGTCATCGGTCGTGACTGTGACGTCGGCGGGCATCCCCTCGAGCACCGCAGTCAGAGCAGGGCCGTGCGATTCACCTGCGGTCAACCACCTGAGCATGCCCCCATCGTGGCACGCTGGCCTACAGGCGCTCGGTCTTGCCCTTGCACACGCTGAAGCGCACCTCGGTGTCCGACATTCCCACCCACGCGCAGCCACCTCCGAGCGGCGCCAGGTAGGTCAGGCCGCCGAGCTCGTTCGGCTCGTTGAGGTACAGCTTGGTCCGCTCGCCGTTGACGCGGGCAGTCATCAGTTCCGGTTGCACATCGATGACGCGGACCAGCAGCTCCTCACCGTCTTTTCCGGGGCCACCGATGGGTTCGGGAACGATGGGTTGCGGGTCATCGGGCTTCGGTGCAGGGTCGTTCTGCCGCGGGACAGGTTCCAGTGCGGGTTCCTGATTCTCGACGCTGCTCTTCTTGGGCGGCGTGGAAGTTGTCGGTGTGTTGGTCTTCTTCGTCGAACTCGTCGTCGATTTGCTGGTGGAGGTCTCCGAAGACGTCCCGGACGTGGACTTCTCCTGCTTCTGCGCGCCCGCCAACGGCCCGAACGGATTCGCGCTGGTGCCCCGAGCGACATAGATGCTCTCGACGGCTTCGGACTCGTCGGTGACCGGGTCCGTGTCCTGCACGGCGCTGGGGTTGTCGTTGTGCGGTATCGGGGCCACTTCTTCTTCGTTGCCGCCAAGGGACAGCAGCAGGTACAGGCCGCCCAAGAGCGCGACACACACCGCGACGATCAGCATGATCACGGCGCGCCGGTTCTCTTCGAGGTACTCCGACACCTCAATCACCTCCGTCCGTGCGCAGATCCGCCGGCAGGCTGACGTTGTCGCCGTTCAGGACGAACACGCGTGCCTGCATGGTGAATTGCAGCGGCTCCTGGGCTTCGTCGTCGCCTTGCCGGTTGACGTCGATCAAGGTCACCAGGAACGCGCGCTGCTGCTGCTCCAGCCGCGATGTCAGTCGACGGATGGCCGAGTACGCACCCTGGCCCGAGAGCGTCAGCGGTACATACGCGACGCCGGTGTTGCGTGGCGCGACGCCTTGGCCCAGGTTCGTCGGGGTCGGGACGGGTTTGGGGGCTGGGCTCTGCGAGGCATTTGCTTCTGGCTTTGCGGTACTCGGCGCGGGCGACGGCTCAGGAATCTTGAAGAGCGTGATCTGACCTGGCTGCAGAGAGTCCAGTTCCACACCCTCGGCCCGCGCCTCGGCCTGAATGGTCCGCATCAGCTTCGGGACGTTCACATCCTTCGGGATCTTTGCCCGAATCCGCTCCAGCGAGTCGATCTGTTCCTGCAGGTCCTTTTTCTGTTCGGCCAGTTGCCGTGTCTCGAGCATCGTCCGCTGAGTCTGTTCTTCTGTGGCGGTGGTCTCGTCGCGGGTCTGCCCCACGGCTGCGAACACCGGACGGACCAGCAACACCCACCCGACGTACCCGAGCACCAGGACGACGACGACCGCCCCGATCTGCCAGAACCTCGGATTGCTCTTCATTGCGTCTCCTCGACGAACCGCCCGGACAAGGCCTGATCGGTGAGTTCAGCGGAGTTGCTGAAGATGTAGATCCCGTTCTCGGTGTCCCGCGACACGTCGGTCAGGATCACGTTCTGGTAATCGGCTTGTCCACGCAAGGTGTCGATCCACGTCGACACGTCGTTGAAACTTCGGGCCTCCCCCGAGAAGGTGACCGTCCCGACCAGCGGCTCAATGACATCGGTCGTGGTGGCGGCTGTGGATGAAGTGGTCTCGTCCTCACCGATGGTCATCGAGACTGTCGTCAACGAGACCGAGGGGGGCATGATGGCGCTGAGGTTCGTCACCAAACGCGCTACTTGCACTTCGTTTCCCATCGCTTGCGCCAGTTCGGACCGAGCCGCATCAACCGCTGCATACACGGCGGGCACTTCGCTGTATTCGGCCTTTGCGGCCTCGGCGACCTGCAGCTGCTGCTCGGCCGCCGACAACTGCTGCTGCGCGGCGGCGAGCTGCATCCGACCCAGCAGGAACAAGACCCCGAATACCCCGAGGACGACGAGCAGCGCGATGGCCCCTGCCCGCTGAGCTTTGCCCACGGCCCGGCGACGCAGAACGGCAGGCGGGATGAGACTCGGCGTCGGAAATGACTTCCGAGGCAAGAGAGTGGCCAATGCCCCAACCGGCTCGACTGGTGCTTGCACACGCTCAGGGATGGGCTCGGGCTGTTCCGCGGGGCCTGCGCTTTGCCGGTAGTCGGTAGTCATGCCGCCCCCAGTGCCAGGGCTACGGCAGGCCGCGGACGCCGGGCTGCCGGCAAGTGCATATTCGGCCGGGGAGAGCGACTTGCCGGGCCGTACGACATGACCGCTGCCGGCCGTCGACGGGAGCTCGCAGCACAGAGGCCAGGATCGGCACCAGGCCGAGCGTGGCACCGCCACCTCCCACGACATAGGCCCGGCCGACCCGGATCCCCTCGCTGGTGTTGTAGAAATCGATCGAGGTGCGGATGTCCGAAACGAGGTCGGCCACAGCCTCGCGGATGGCCGTCTCGGTCGCGCCACGATCCGCGGGGCTCATGGACGTCCACATGGCCGGCACTGCGCACTTCCATCGTTCGGCGTCGCTTTCGCTGATACCCAGATGGTCTGCCAGCGCGATGGTGATGTCACGGCCGCCGCGCGCGAGAATCCGCACGAACGCGGGCTGGCCGTTCTCATGAATCGTCACGGTCGTCATGGTGTGCCCGATGTCCAGCAATGCCTCAGGAGCGGGAGCGTTCGCGTCTGCCAGCGCGGCCAGAGTGGACAGTGGTGTGAGGGTCACGGAGCCGACGCGCAGGCCCGATGCCTCGACCGCATCCACCACATCCTGGACTCCTTGCTCACTGGCTGCGACGAGTAGACCCCTGCGGAGTCTCGCGCCGTCGTCGTCCAGGACCTCAGCCGATCCCAGGAAGTCCAGAACACAGTCCTGAACGGGCATCGGGAGGCAATCAGCGGCCAACAGCGGCAGAGCTTGTTTGAACTCCTTGTCGGGCACCCACGGCAGATCGACCTGGCGGGCTACCATCCTCTGGCTCAACACACCTAGCCGAACACCCTTGCTACCCGGCTTACCGCTCTTGACCGCCTGCCGTACCGCGATCCGCAATGCGTCGGGGTCCTGCAATTCGCCATCGATGACCGCACCCGCGGCCAGGGCAGCCTCACCGATGTGTTCGAGCACAGGGCCACCCCTGGTGCGGTTGACCGTCGCAAGACGAACCGCGGAGGATCCCACCTCCAAACCCACCGTGGCTCTGCTCACTGAAACCTCCGAAACGCGTCACCGGAGGCATCGGCAATTGCAGGCGATTTATTGAGTCCCGATGAGATCAACTCAGCAGACTGGCGTACCAGGTCGCGATATCCGCGCCCCATGCCATGGCCAGGAATGTCGCCACAATCATGAAGGGCCCGAACGCCAACGCGCTCTTCCTTCCTGCCTTTCCCGCCGCCATCGAGGCCAGTCCCCACACCGCCCCGAGGAAAAAGGCACCGAAACCGCCCACCACTAACTCGGCCCAGCCGTACCAGGCCAGGGCCGTGCCCAGCCCGGCCGCAAGTTTCACATCGCCCCATCCCATGCCCTTGGGGAAGGCAAACGCCAGTCCCGCGTAGATCACCGCGAGCACCGCTCCTCCGGCGACCGCTCGCAGGAACGCTGACCAGGTGTCGTCGACCGCCGCCGTGACCGCCAAGCCCGCGACGACCACGAGATACGTGGACACGGTCAATGTGTTGGGCAGGCGGTGGTGGTCGACATCGATCAGCACCATGGCGATGCAGGCTGCCACGAACCATAAGGCGAAGGGCAGCAGGACGGAGAATCCGATCGAGGCAGCGGTCGCCGCGAACGCCAGACCGGTCCCCAACTCCACGAGGGGGTAGCGGATGGAGATGCGGGCGCCACAGTCACGACACTTCCCGCGGAGGACAAGCCACGACACCACAGGGATGTTGTCGTAGTGCCGGATCGGACGCCCGCAGGCCGGACAGTGCGATCCCGGATGGGACAGGGATTCGCCGCGCGGTAGCCGCCATACGACCACGTTCAGGAACGAGCCGATCAGCAGACCGACGAAACCGGCGATCACCGTCACGGTGCGAGCCTAGTGGTGGGACTCATGTCGTGGCGCAAGCCTGTGGACGGTCAGTAGCGGGCCGACAACTCACCGGTGACCTTGGCACCCCACGCGGCGTTGGTCCACTGCGGGAAGTAGGGCGGCGAAGCGAATTGAAGACGGGAGTCGTAGGAATAGTCCTTGGCGTAGCCGGTGCCACCCGAGGTGCCGACCGCACCACGCCATTTCTGAGCTATCGACCCCCTCACCGAGAGAGTTCCCAGATCGGCCCCCTGGTTATAGTTCTGCACCCAGAAACTGCGAGCCAGCGTCTGGATGGACGCGTAGATCCACCGGTTGCCCGACGAGTTGGTCGCGCCTGGATACGAGATGTTGCTGTAACTGCTCCCGAAGGTTGTCTTCACCGGCCATTCACAGGTGATGGTGTTTCCGTTCTTGCCATCTTTGTCGGATAGCGTGTCACTGGACCTCGACGGGCAGTCGACCTTCAGCTTTCGGGGAGACTTGGTCGCTGAAGCGGTACCTTCGCTCGTGGACCGGGACCGAGCAACGGGGTGGTAGACCACCACGGAGTTCGCCGAGACCAAGCCGACCATGTCCGGGCCGATGGCCGAGTTGCCTTTGGCCGTGCCGTTGATGGCCAGGTCTCCTGTCACGACCACGTTGTTCTGCGCAGCAATCGTGACCCGGCCCTTCACAGTGCCTTCGACATAGACGTTGCCAGACCCACAGTCGAAGGTCAGGGGATGCACGTCGCCCTCCGGCACCTCGGTGGTTTCCT
The DNA here is from genome assembly GCA_963704075.1 of uncultured Actinomycetota bacterium. Classification (GTDB taxonomy): domain Bacteria; phylum Actinomycetota; class Actinomycetes; order S36-B12; family UBA10799; genus JADKAV01. Next base: position 68,045 of record CAVPGV010000013.1, on the reverse strand, counting down.
GCCGCTCGGGAACAAAGTCGGGATCAGGCTTCCAATCCCCGCTGATCTTCTTCCACCGTTTGGTGACGCCATAGCTGCTGGTCGATGGGTTGTAGTAGCTGATGTCGGTGACGTCCTGGTAGCGGTCCCCGCTGCCTTGTGGGATGACGTCGCTGGATGCGCTACCCGACGACGAGCCGTTGACGATCTGGCCGGGCACGCAGGCCGCGGAGCCCGAGTCCGCCGCCTGCACGTAGATGACGAGGTCCTGCGGCACCGGGATGGTCTGACCAGTCGCCGGATACTTCGTGCCGGATGCCGGCACGAACTGTGACGCATTGCCGCAGTTCGTGCCGGGCGGCGAGGACGGACCGGTGAGTGATTTGCCTGCGCTGGTGGTGTTCCACACGGTCATGGTCCCGTTGCTGTTGAACTTGATCCTCGTGTCTCCGTAGTAATTGCAGCCCGGGTAGGTGGAGAACTTGTCGGAGTTGTCCGGCAGGTACAGCGGCAAAGCCGGCCGAGCCCCCGCGCTACTCAGGTAGGGCGAGACCGACGATGTGCTGCGCCAGCATTTACCTTTGCCAATGGACTTTCCCACACCGCTGGCATCCGGGGCACCGGCTTCCTCCGTGCAGTTGGGATCGGCCACTTCGTAGCCTTTGAGGAAGCGGGGTCGGGTCCCTCCGTAGCCGCCCATGAGCGGACTGTCGTTGAAATGGACGTCACCGTCGAGTACGTCGTAACCAGCGAACTGGATCTCCTGGCAGAGGCCGCTGGTCACACGCGAGCCCCCTTGCCACCAATACGTCGCCAGACTAGGTCCGCTCTTTCCGCATTCGTTGTACTTGGCCCCGCCTGTGGGCAGTGAATCACTGTCGCCGGGCGGGTAGGCGACCAAGTTCTGAGGGTCCGCGTCCTCGAAGTCCGTGTAGTAGAGGAAGTCCGTCGATCCCCCGCGCGCAACGCGTACCTGGATCGTCCGCGATATGCCGCGAACCTTTCCGGTCGACTCCACCCAGACCGAGCCATCCTTCCAGAAGTTGGCGGTGTTGACGTCGTAGTGGAACTTGCCCGCCTGGGGCTTGCCGGCCTGGACATCCACCCATCCGGGGGTGGTCGTGCTCGTCCATCCGCATCCGTTGGCCTCCGCCTTCGGACCCCGCAATGCCACATTCGAGCAATCCACGCTCAAGGCGTAGGCGTCAGTCCTGTTGAGCCGGGCGAGATAGTCGTCCACCCCCGCCTGGGCAGCTGCCAGCGCGGCCTGCCAGTTCTCGTCGCGGACCACTTGGGGAGCGACGCTCAAGGCATAACTCAGGGCTGCGGTGACGACAAGAGTCATCACCGAGATCATCCCCATGACCATGATCATCGCGGCTCCGCGCTCGCTGCTCGGCGTGGCGGGAACTTGGGTATTCATGGCTGTCACCTCCTCAAGGGGTGGGCGTGGGTTGGATCAGGGAGTCTGCGTTGGGCAAGGTGACGCGCGCAGTGACCGTCGACGAGTCGGCACGATCGGAAGGCCGGACCGCGATCACGAGGTCGATGCTGTCGACGGACTTCAACCGCGAGACTGCTGATTGCAATGGCGTTGCGATCACGGCACCGGTCCGGTCGTAGTAGGTGAACAGCGGCCCGGGCTCCACGTCCCTGGTGAGGATCCGGGTCTGTACCGGACAGGAGGGCCCCGGGTTGCAGTACTGGTAGTCGAAGTCGTTGACCGCGTGCAGGTTCGGTTTCTGGATCGTCTCGGTCAGGACGTTCTGCGCATCGACGCTGTAGGTCACACGCCGGGGCCCGTAGTCGGTCGTCCCCGAGGTTGGCAGGATGCCGTCGTTGTCGACATTCGCGTAAAACTTGACGTACCTGGCATCACCTTCGATGAAGGCGGCGACGTCACAGCCAGAACACGTGGCTTGGACCTGCGAAGGAAGGATCGCCGTGCGTAGGACCCGCGTCATGGCTTCGACCGCGACGTTGGTCTGTGACACGCCCTGCAGTCGCCCGGCATTCTCGTTGAGGGTCTTCTGCGAAATGATCAAGCCCTGACTGACGATCGCGAGCACCGTTCCAAGGATGCTCACCACAACCATCATCTCGACCATGGTTATCCCCTGGTCATTCCTGCGCGCCGCGTTGAGTGAATTCATCCGCCACCCACCCCCTGCGGCAGTTCGAGAGGGTACGTCACCGAACCGTCCGCGGACACGTCGACCGACATGAGATAGTCCTCACCTACCCCATCCGGGTCATCGATCCTCGCCTTCCACTGGCCATAAGGCAAGGCCCCTTGGACTACGCCATTGGCATCCGTGGTCCCCAGTTGGAACTCCGTTTCGCGACAGCCGGTCTCGTCGTTGATCTTGACCAGCACGGGTTCTCCCACGAGGGGCTGTTCAAAATCGTCGATGAACGTGAGCTTCACCGGCTTCACCAGCACCTCGGCTGTCAGTGTTTCTCCGGGCTGGGGCCGCACGGGTTCGGGTCGGCTGCCTCCCGTTACCGCGGGATCGTTCAGAGAGCATGTTCCCGCCCATACGGAGTACCCGTCGGGGAACGGCCACAGCCCTGTCACTGTCGTCTGCCCACTGGCAATCTCCTGCTTACCCATCGTGGGCAGACTCGGATTGAACAGGACGACTGAAGGCGGCGGATCAGGCAGACCGAACTGAGGACCCACGCCGTCAGAGACCACGTACTCCAGCTGCAGCGTCGACGCCCGGTCGTAGCTGAAGGGCACCAACTGGATCGATCCCGCACTCACCACCGCCGGTTTCGACGTCGTCGGTTGACCGTCGAAACTGATGAAGCCTGGCTGGTCGAGTGTCACTGTGTAGCTGCCCGTCGTGGTCAGGGCGAAGACAGCACAGCCGTCGGCGGCCGTCACCCGCGTCTGGCTGCCGCCCGGGCCACTGAGATCCACGGGCAGCGCCGCAACTCCGTTGCCGTCCGCGCCCTGGACTTTCGCCGCGATGAACCCCTTGATGGTCGCCAGTGTTCCTTTGGGCGGTGTGAGGACAGTGTTCGATTCAACATCTCGGCTTTGGCCCGATTCCGTCCACGAGACCTTCACGTTCACCCCGAGGGAGGGATAGGTGACGGCGGAACCTCCGTCACACGGGCTTGTGCCGGTACCTGCGGGTAGCCACGACACCGTTCGCACGACGGTGAATTTCGTCCCGTCGAGGTTCAGCGGCTGACCGCTGGTGCCGCCGGCGAGGGGATGCGGGTTGGTGACCTCGCTCACCGCACCAATGGCGGTGGGAGCGGCTTTGGACGCGCCGAACTCGTTGCGCACGATCTCGAGTTCCCGGGCGGCCAGGTTGGATGCCTGCAGGCGTGCGCGGTCGTCGCGGGTCACGGCGAGAGTCAGTTGCAGTCCATAAGCGAATCCGGACGACACGATGCCGAGGATCACCAGGGACACCATCAACTCGATCATGGTGAAGCCGGAGTCACCGTGAGCGACTCCCGCCCGCCGGGAGGCGAGCGCAGCGAAACGCGATGTTGACTCCACGGTGTTTCCTTCGACAGATTCCGGTCACCGCTTGATCACGAGTGCCTGACAACGCTCGTCCCTCACTCCATAAACCAAGACGCGGGTCTTTCGGTGCCAGAACGGCTTCTCAGAGGTCGGATCCTCACCAAGAGGCCTCGGACTGCGGCCTCCAGCAACGCAATGTCTGTGTACCCCGTCACACAACAACGGACCCCAGATGATCTGGGGTCCGTTGTGGGTTGGGGTTAGCAGCCACCTTGGTCGGGGTCCTGCGTACCGCCCACGGCCGAATCGTAGGTGACTCCCCAGCCCATCGCGGCGCCGTTCGTGGCCTCGACACAGTAGGTGAACGCAGTGCCCGTGGTGGTGTACGCCGTCACTGCGTTGTTGGCGGACAACGAGGGGGCCAGAGCCACAACTGCGGCCTGGTCAGCAGGATACGTCTGGTTCTCAGTGAAGAAGGTCTCGATCGCCACCGCGCCGTTGCGGGCGTCACTTGTCAGCGACGACTTCGCCGCGCTGGCGCGCTGGTTCAGGAAGACCGGGATGGCAATGGCTGCCAGGATTCCGATGATGATGATCACGACGAGGAGCTCGATGAGGGTGAAGCCCTCTTCATTCTCCCGCGCCTCTTGGATGCGTGCGAACATTTCTGTTCTCCTTCGAATATGGGGCCGTCGTGCCCCGATTGCAATGACGAAGTAGGCATCGGGCAGTCGGGGTGCGGTGATCCAGTTCTGCTCCATCAGATGTCACCCATTCGGACGCGTCGAGAATCGACTTCACTCTTTCAGGTGAGTCTCAGCCCCCAGCGACAAGTTGCTCCGATCGGACGACGACCCGCGCATTCGGGCGACACCCTGTTGACCGCTACGTCCGCATTTCATCGGTCAGGTGGTGTGTGAGGTTGTGGTAGTGCAGCCACCAGTCGGGGCGGTTCACCTGCGGACGGTGTTCGACGTGCGTGATCCCAGTGTGGTGGGTCTCGACCGCGACCACACTCCAGGGCCCCTTTTCGAAGATGTACTCGAACACCGCTTCGATCACACCGGCGTGAGCCACGAGCAGAATTCTCCGGGGGTCGGATGGCTCCTCGGGCGGGCTAATCACGCGGTTACGACGCGCCGCCGGAACCAGGTCCTCAAGAAAGGCTCCGATCCGCGAGCGGAACTGCATCCAACTCTCCCCCGTCGCGGTGACCGGAGTGTACGGATCCAACGTCCCCCACAACTCGGGAGTGAAGGTCTCAAACTCCGTCGAGGGAATCGGGGTCCCGTCCGGCCGACAGGTGCCGATCTCCCGCAGACCGTCTGTGAGCGTCGGCTGCTGCCCGATCACGGACCCGATGATCTGGGCGGTCTGCGCCGTGCGCGCGACACTGCTGGCGTAGAAGTCGGTGGCGCGGATGTTCTCCCGGATCCACTCCCCTGCCCGAGCGGCTTGTGCCCGACCGAGATCGGTCAACGGCTCGTCGCGATGCGAGACGGTGATGTCGCCAAGGTTGACGTGGCTTTGTCCGTGGCGGACGAGATACAAATGCACGTAACAAAACTACGCGCAGCGACCCATGACCGCTGACTCGTCGGCTTGTGTAGTGGCTTTTCGTTCTGGCATACCTTTGTTCTACGTTCGGGGTATGGACAGGGACATCGATCTAGACGAGTTCGACGGGCTCGTCGAGGGGATCGACGCCGGCGGTGCGGGCCGCAGCCGCCGGCCGGCTGGAGGTGATCTACGAAAACGCCCTACGCGCTGCATGAGGCGTTGCCCAACGACCGGTGTGGACCAACGCCCGGCAGCTGGCAGTGCCGCATGGACCGACCTGCTTCGCCTGGCTACCCCCACCGGCCGGATCATCAACACCACCCCCGGGCAGCACCGCATCCCCAGCGCCCCGGCCCGCACCGTACGCGCCCGCGACCAACACTGCCGCTTCCCCGGCTGCTCGGTACCGGCCGCCCGCTGCGACCTCGACCACACCATCCCGAAGGGGACACCACCGCGGACAACCTGCACTGCCTATGCCGACGCCACCACCGCATCACACACCAAACCGGATGGGCCGTGACCATCGGCGACAACGAACTGGAATGGACCAGCCCCGCCGGACGCACCTACCGCACCAAACACCCAACACCCGTGACTACGCAGCGTAACCATTCGATGCAGCGAGGCGAATCGCTCGGTGGCGGTGGCAGAGGAAATCATTCGTCCCCGAGCACCGATTCCGTACGGATTGCAGCGAAAGTCGAGGCCCTTGGACCACTCGACTCATTGCGGCCGCCAGATCACGCATGGGCAGCGGGCGAAACTGCGGACGCGCATCGATGCTCAGGATGCACGAAACGTATGCCACCTGAAACAGTTACGCCATCCGGCTGAACTCTGCGGCACTCGACAACGGAGATGGAGGCTTCACGTGGCGAAGGCGCGTGCCCTCGGGGACGGGGTTTCACGCTGGGCCGCGTCGCAACCCAGTTCCGTGCCTACGCAGCGTTTGGTTCCCTCGCCCGAGGACCTCGAGTTGCAGGACTACCGGCTCATTGCGGAGAACGCTTCGGATGTTGTGTTTCGCGCCGACGTCCTCGGCACCGTCACCTGGATCAGTCCTTCGGTGGAGAAACTGCTCGGATGGCCCCGAGACGAGGTCACGAACCGCGACTTCCTCGACTTCGTCCACGATGAGGACAAGAACCGGGTCAGCGAGACACGCGCTCGAGTGGCGCATGGGATACCCGCGGTCATGGAGTTTCGGGCTCGGCACCGATCCGGCGACTACATCTGGATCTCCTCGGCGGTGAGACCGCTGTACGACGAGCAAGGCACAATCATCGGACGCGTTGGTAGTTGGCGAGATGCAACGGAACGGCGGCTCGCCCAGCAGCGCCTTGAAGAGACGAAAGAGAGATTCCGCCTGCTGGCGGAGAACGCCTCCGACATCGTGTACATGTCGGCACCCGACGGCATTGTCCGCTGGATCGCCCCCACCATCGAATCCGCCCTCGGATGGACACCCAGCGAGATCATCGGCACTTCGTTCCACGATCTGCTCCACCCCGATGACGCGCAGGCGATCGCGGAGACCAGGCGACGCATTCTTCAGGAGGACGACTTCGTGCCTTCTGGCCGCACGATAGAGGTACGTCTACGGAAGAAATATGGCGAGTACCGCTGGTTCTCCGGCAACGCCACACAACTCAGGGATGCAGACGGTCGACCCGCGGGCATCGTCGCGGGAATGCGCGACGTCCATGACCTGGTCATTCATCGTGAGCGCGCAGAGCGTGGAGAGAGTCGCCTGGCTGCGGTTCTCGAGACGCTATTCGACCCGCACTTGACGCTGGACTCGGTCTCGGACTCGGCGGGCACGGTCATCGACTTCGTCCTCATGGAAGCGAATGCGGCGGCGTGCGAATACCTCAAGATCCCCCATCCAGAGCTGATCGGGATGCGTCTTCTCGACGTGTTTCCGGGGCATGCCAACAGCAATCTGTTCCACCGCTATGTGCGCGTGATCGAGACCGGTGAGCCTTTGATACTCGATGACTTCGCATTCACCGGATCCGGTGACCACCGAACCGCCGATTCAACCGAACCCCTGTACCTGGACGTCCGTGCATCTCGGGTGGGAAACAGTCTCAACTTCATCTTTCGAGATGTCACCGAGCGGCACCTCGCACAACGGCGACTGGCAGAGTCCGAGAGGAAGTACCGCCGCCTGGCCGAGAACGCCGCCGACGTGGTCTACGAGTGGAGTTTTGACGGGCGTCTTGCATGGATTTCCCCGTCGGTGACACAGTCACTCGGCTGGAAGCCCGAGGTTATCCTTGGCCGGCATGTCACTGACTTCGTGCATCCCGAGGACCTCATCCGCGACACCTTGTTGGCGTCGGCCGACACGCGGGAGGCCCGCCTGAGAACTGCTGACGGTGAATGGAAGTGGATGCGCATCACCGGGCGCGCCATACGCGATGGCAGAGGTCGAGCGACCGGATTCATCGAGACAGCGCATGACATCCAGGCGGAGATGAGCGCACGGATGAGCCTTGCCTACCAAGCCGGACACGACCAGCTGACAGGACTGCCGAATCGCAGGACACTGCTTGCGGATCTCGATCGATCGTTCTTGGCGGCCCAGGCCGAGAGCGCAGGCTCCCTACTAGCAGTCGGCATCGATGACTTGGGGTCGATCATCGACGGATTCACCCATGCCGCCGCCGACAGCGTGGTGTCGCACGTGGCCGAACACCTACAACGACTGGACGCGACCAGAGTCGCGCGGATCACTGAGGACGAGTTCGCGGTGCTACTCCCCCTGCACGACACGGAGTCAATCGCCGACTTGGCAGACTTCATCCAATCGATCGTGAAATCACCAACCTCGGTGGGCGGGCACAGCATCGATGTCACTGTCAGCATCGGAATCGCGGCCCGAGCTGACGCGTCGACAGGCGAGGAATGGCTGCGGAACGCGTCGACCGCCCTGCACCACGCGAAGTCCTTGGGCGGAAACCGGTGGGAGTTCCAGGACGCCAGCATGGCCAAGGCGGCCACCGAACGCGTGATCATCCGCAGCGCGATCCGAGACGGACTGTCAGCAGGACAGTTCCGGGCGTGGTTCCAGCCAGTCGTGTCCCTCAGCACCCGATCCGTCGTGGGCTATGAGGCGCTCGCTCGCTGGATCACCTCCGAGAACCGCGTGGTGCCCCCCGACGTCTTCATCCCGGCGGCCGCTCACGCCGATCTCATCCTCGACCTGGACCGGGCGATACTGGGCCAGGCTTTGGAACAGGCAGCGCGACAGCCGACGACGACCTGGGTCTCCGTGAACGTGTCGTCGGCCTCCTTGAGCGACCCCGGACTCGTTGACGGCGTCCGGAGTGAGTTGGCCCGTACCGGCGCTCTACCATCTCAGCTCCAGCTGGAGGTGACCGAGACGTCGCTGCTCACCGACACCCAACGCATACAGGAGAACATGCATGCGCTCGCTGAGATCGGCGTCTCTGGTGGGTCGACGACTTCGGCACGGGCTTCTCATCGATCACACACCTGCGTGATCTCCCCGTCGAGGGCCTCAAGTTGGACCGCTCTTTCACCCGTGGGATCGCCACCGATCCCACTCGGAGCAGGCTCGCTCAGGGGTTGCAGGGCCTGGCGCATGGCATGGCACTGTCCACGGTGGCGGAAGGGATCGAGACTGAGCAGCAAGCTGGTATCCTGCACGAACAGGGCTGGCAGATGGGCCAGGGCTGGTTGTTCGGTCGGCCGAGCGCGGACGCCAAAGCCTGAGGCGGACCCCAGCCGAGACAGCCCGTCACTCGATCAGTTCGAACACCTTGAAGATCGGCATGTAGAGGGCGATGATCATGGCGCCGACGATTCCACCGACAAAAGCGATCATCAGCGGCTCGATCAAGGAGGTCAGCGCCTCCGTGGTGGCCTCCACCTCGGCGTCGTAGAAGTCCGAGATCTTGTGCAGCATTGCGTCAAGGGATCCGGTGTCCTCACCGACCGCCATCATCTGCACCACCATCGGCGGGAAGACGGGGTGATGCACCAGAGGACCGGCCAAGGACTCCCCCTGCCGCACAGACAGTTCGACGTCACGCACGGCTCGTGCGATCACCACGTTCCCCGTCGTGTCGGCGACGATGTCCAACGACTGCAGGATGGGCACGCCGGCATGGATCATCGTCCCGAGGTTGCGGGTGAAGCGGGACAGAGCGATCTTCTGGAACAACTTGCCGAACACCGGTGTCTTCAGCTTCATCGGATCGACGACATTCCGGACGCTCGGCTGGTTCTTGTACTTGCGCCAGAGGACCATGGCAGCGATCAGCATGCGACCAGGATGACCGGCATGAAGGTCTTCAAAATGGTCGAGATCGCAACGAGGATGCGGGTCGGGAGCGGAAGGGTACCTCCGAGGCTCGTCGAACAGATCCGCGAACACCGGGACGATGAACAGCAGCATGGCCGTCATGGACAGGATCGCGAAGGCGAAGACGACCAGCGGGTAGGTCATCGCGGACTTGACTGGTCGACCGCAGCTTGACCTCAGCCTCGAAGTTGTCGGCGAACTGGCTGAGCACCTGATCGAGGAATCCGCCCGTCTCGCCCGCGCGGGTCATGTTGATCATGATGGGTGGGAACACCTTGGGGTGCTGGGCCAGCGCTTGCGACAGCGACGAACCCTGCTCCACCCTCAGTCGCACGCTCGCGTAGACCTCGCCCAGTTCTTGGTTGTCGGTTTGGTCGGAGAGGATCGACAGCGCACGCAGCAACGACAGACCCGAGTTGATCATCGTGGCGAACTGCCGTGCGGAGATCGCCAGGTCCTTCAACTTGACCCTGTCGCCCATGCCGGGGATCTTGATCTCCTTCTTCAGGCCGGCATTCGCCTGAGTGATCGAGATGGGCGCGTATCCCATTCCTTTGAGCTTCGTGGCGACCACCGCGGGCGACTCCGCCTCGATACGACCCCGGACGACTTTGCCAGCCCTGTCCCGTACCTGGTAGTCGAAAGTGGCGAGACTCATCGTGACCTCCCTGCGAGACGCGTGAAGTCCTCGACGTGATGACACTTCTCGACACCGGTCTCGAAGGTGATCTTGCGCATACGCAGGAGTTCGGCAAGATGTTGGTCCATGGTCTGCATTCCGAACTGGGCTCCTGCCTGCATCGACGAGTAGATCTGGTGCGTCTTTCCCTCACGGATCAAGTTGCGGATCGCAGGGGTGGCGACCAGGACCTCGGCGGCGGCGACTCGACTCTTGCCGTCCGAGGTCTTGCAGAGGGTCTGACAGACGATTCCCTGTAGCGTCCCTGCAACCTGCTGCCGGATCTGTTGCTGCTGATGAGGAGGAAAGACATCGATGATCCGGTCGACGGTCTGCGCGGCGTCCTGCGTGTGCAACGTCGCAAAGACCAAGTGACCAGTCTCGGCGGCGGTCAGCGCCACCTGAATGGTCTCCAGGTCTCGCATCTCGCCGACGAGGATGATGTCGGGGTCCTGACGTAGCACGTGCTTAAGCGCTTCGGCGAAGGAATGTGTATCGGTTCCGACCTCCCTTTGGTTGACAAGGCAACTCCGGTGACGATGCAGGAACTCGATCGGGTCCTCGACCGTCATGATGTGGTCGTGTCTTTGAGTGTTGGCGATATCGATGAGCGAGGCGAGAGTCGTGCTCTTGCCCGATCCAGTCGGGCCGGTGACGAGGACGAACCCTCGGGGCAGAGACGCGAAGGAGCCCACAACGGGCGGAATGCCCAGGGACTCAAGGCTCTTGATGTCGAAGGGGATCACCCGGAAAGCCGCACCCACCGATTCCCGCTGCTTGTACATGTTGACTCGAAAGCGCGCCCGGCCCGGCAGGGCGTAGGAGAAGTCCAACTCCAGCCTCTGTTCGAAGACCTCACGTTGTTGTTGCGTGAGCATCGCGTAGAGGACTCGCTGCAACGACGGACTGTCGAGGACAGGCGCCCCCTCGAGCGACTGGAGATTACCGGCGACCCGGACCGTGGGGGGTGCCCCCACCGTCAAGTGCAGGTCGCTGGCCTCAAGTGCCAACATCGCCTCTAGTGCCTGCACGAGGCTGATGTCGGTTGCCCGGATGTGCTGCTCGGTCGTCGGCCGCGCCGGTGCGGTCGGTGGTGGCATGTTCTGTACCGACATCGACAATCCTTCCGCGGCGACTCATGGTCGATGTCGGCAGTCGTGACCGATTCCTTGAGCGCGCCGCTCGGCTTGAGGTCCTCGCAAACGGTTTCGTGGCCGAGTGTTGCGGCGTTGCTGGTTCTGAGGACGAGGAATCGACAACCGTGCAACGGTCGAGGTGCGGAACCGGGTGAACCCGCCTACACAACCACCCGCAGAACCTCGTCCAAACTCGTCACACCCGCCAGAACCTTCGCCAGCCCGTCGGAACGCAGTGTCTGCATGCCCTCTTCCCGGGCAGCGGTCGCGATCGTCGCCGACGAGGCCCGCTCCACGGCCAACCGTTCGATCCGTTCGGTGATCGGCAACACCTCGTGCAGGGCCACCCGACCCTTGTACCCGGTCCGTGAACACACCGAACACCCGACCGCCCGGTAGATGCGCGGCACTTCCTGACCGGGTTCGAGGTGAATCCCGGCGGACTTCAAGCGCCGCCGCGGACGGCTGGTAGGCCTCCTTGCACTTCGGGCACAGCCTGCGGCACAACCGCTGGGCGAGCACACAGTCCAGTGCCGATCCGACGAGGAAGGGCTCGATCCCCATTTCGATCAATCGCGTGATGGCGCTGGGGGCGTCGTTGGTGTGCAAGCGTGGTCAGCACAAGGTGCCCGGTGAGGGCCGACTCCACCGCGATCTGGGCGGTCTCGTGGTCACGGACCTCTCCGATCAGGACGATGTCCGGGTCGGAGCGCAGGATGGAACGCAGCGCCGCTGCGAACGTCAATCCCGCCTTCGAGTGCGTCTGCACCTGATTGACCCCGGGCAGCCGGTACTCCACCGGGTCCTCGACCGTGATGATGTTCACCTCCGGTCGGTTGAGGATGTTCACCGTCGCGTAGAGCGTGGTGGACTTCCCCGATCCGGTGGGACCGACGACCAGGATCATCCCGTAGGGCTTGCCGAAACTGGCCGAGTAGCGCTCGTAGTTGACATCCCGGAATCCGAGATCGGCCAGGTCGAGCATGGCCGTGGAGTTGTCCAGGATTCGCAGGACCATCTTCTCGCCCCACACGGTCGGCAACGTGGCCACCCGCAGGTCCACCTTCTGACCGTTGGCGGATACGCTCAGCCGGCCGTCCTGCGGTATGCGACGTTCCGCGATGTTGATGTCGGCCATGATCTTCAATCGGCTGATCACCCCGGACTGGATCGACTTCGGCGAGCGCATCACCTCGTGCAGAACGCCGTCGATCCGGAAGCGGACGCGGACGTCATGCTCGGTGGGTTCCAGATGGATGTCGGAGGCCCGGTCCTGGATACCCTGCGTGATCAGCAGGTTCACGAACTTGACGATCGGGGCGTCCTCGACGACCTCTTTGATGGACGCGAGGTCTTCGTCCTCCTCGTCGGCATCCAGAGCCGTCGTGAGTTCGTCCAGCTCCCCGTCCGCCCGATAGTGCCGGTCCAGAGCGGCCTGCACGTCGGTGCGGGTGGCGACCACCGCCTGCACGGTCATACCGCTGGCCGACCGGATGTCGTCGATCGCGAACACGTTCGCGGGGTCGCTCATGGCCACCACCAGACGGCCGTTCTCGAAACCGATCGGGATGGCACTGTGGCGCCGGCAGACAGATCCGGGCACCTTCGTCAGGGCGGCCCCGTCCATCGTGATCTCGGTGAGGTCGACGAAACGCATCCCGATCTGGGCGGCCAGCGCCTGCACGACTTGCGACTCCGTGAGCATGCCCAAGTCGATCAGCACCCTCCCGAGCGAATGCCCGGCGTTGCGCTGCTCGAGCAGTGCTTTCTCCAGTTGATCGGTGCTGATCAGGCCTTGCGTCACCAGGATGTCGCCGAGTTGCTTCATACTCCGCGCACCCCCTTCAGCATGGTCGCAAGCAGGTCGTCCTCGTCCACCGGTTCGGGCTGCGAAGCGCCACCGGGAATGACCGACAGAGTCGGCTGGGATGAACGGCCCTGTTCGGCCTCACTGGGCCGCTCGAGCGCGGCCAGCATGGCCAGGCGCTGCTCGACGGCGCCCATCTGGCCGGTGAGCGGCACAGCACATCGCGCTTCGATCAGATCGGCCAGGTCGACCACCGTGCCGATCTCCCCGTGGCCGGATGCTTCGGTGAGTTCCGCGACGGTCCGATGTCCGTCGATCAAGGAGTGCAACCCGCGCAATCGGCCAGGGACCGTACCCGGGTATGCGCCGATCACAGTCGCCGGCCCCCCGAGCAGGTCGGCGGCCGGGCGCCAGCGCTGGAGCAACTGCACGACGTCGGCGCTGAGTTCTGCCAGCGGGAAAGCGACCTCGACGTCGTCGGGCAGAACATCCACGGTGTCCACGGAGAACGTGCCCGTGCGCCAATGGGTCAGCGATGCCAGCGAACTCACCACGTGGGCGCGCACAGTGGCAGGGATGACAGCAGGGTCCACGGTGTCGCTATCGACCAAAGACCGCACCAACCCAAGCCGGTTCTCATTCGCATGTCGCAGAGCCTGCGCCAGACCGGTGGTTCCGACGGCCCCCTCGATCACCAGCCGCCGCGCCAGATCCTGGTGGGACGAGTCCGCGGAGATACTCACGACCTGCCGGTCCCGCAGCCCGATGAATGCGCTGTGGCCGCGAGGACCCCCGTCCAGGGTGATCTTCCATTGCCCCGGCTTGCGGCCCACCAGACCCAGGACGTCCTGGACCCGGAAGGCCTCGAGTGCGCCGGAAAGTTGCATACCGGCCTACTCGGGAGGTGGCAGTTCGAAAGCGGGACCCATGGGCGGCGGCAGGTCGATCGGGTCCCCCGTCGGTGCTGCCAGATCTGACAAGTCGTCCAGAGCGCCGGCCACCACGTCGTCGATCGGGCCGGGCATCTCGAAGGACACCGGGACATCAGGCGCAGGTGGTGGCAGGTCGAACATGGAATCGCCGGCCCCGGCGGCGGGCGCCGAAGAGGTCCAGTCCGCGAAATCGTCGGGCGCCGGTTGCTCCTCCACGTCGGAATCCGGCGCGGCGAAGGCAGCGGAGTCCCCGCTGAGGAAGTCATCACCGAAACCAGCATCGGAAATGGTGGGCTCGTCGGCCCAGCGGATCTCGGGGGTGCCGTCCGGTTCGGTCACGACCGCCTCGTCGGCGACCTGATCAGCTTGATCCTCCGACGGTTCCTCCCCGAACTCGTCGGCCAGGAATGTCCCGGTGCTGACCACCGCCCAATCGGGTTGGACATCGGGCTCGGACTCCTCGTCCTCCGAGGACTCCGGTGATGCGGTCAGTGCCGGGCGCTGCCCCATCGGGAAGGCCTCAGCGATCTCGCGGGCCTCGTAGCGCAAGAGCCCGATGGGAACTCCCGGAGCTCCCACGACGACAAGCACCCATGGGTCCTTGTCGATCACACAGATCCCGCTGTCGCTGCCCTCCAGGAACATCTGCGAGGCACCGGCCTGCCCGAGGGCCTTGGACATGGCGCGGACCTGGATCATCATCCGGACCGCCCCGGCGGCCACCGCATCGTCGTCGACCGACACCTCCCCCTCGGACGCGATCGCGAAGCCGTCCTCGGACACCAGTCCGAGCCACTGCACATCAGGGTGCTCCCGCAGCGCGTCACTGAGCAGGCGCCCGACGATATCGGAGGCACCTGGATGGGGAACCTCAATATCAGCCATCAACGGGGTCCTTTCACCTCGACTGATACCGAGTATGGCCGATCGGCGCACCTAGACGTGCGTTGTGGGCAGCGCCGCCCGCATGGCCGCTGTCGGAGCGGGCAGACCTGTCATGAGTTCAACTTGCCGTTCGGCCTGGGCCAGCAGCATTTCGCGGCCTGAGACGATCCTGCCGCCTTTGGCCTGCCACGAACCCGCCAGAGCGGTGGGCCACGGATAGTACACAACGTCCAGAAGCCAGCCGGGTTCCGCGGGAAGGTCAGGTACCAGGGTGTCGGCCGCCCCGGCCGGTACCGTCGAGACCACCAGCGGTGCCCGCAGATATGCCGGCTCTCCCCACCGGTGCACGTGCAGTTCGATTCCGATCAACTCAGCGGTCTCGCGCATTTCACCAGCCCGTTCCGGGCGCCGGGCGAGAACGTCCACCCGAGCAGCGCCCAGTTGCTGGACTGCGGCCGCCGCGGACCGTGCGGTGGCACCGGCCCCGACGACGGTCGCGTCGAATCCCCCATGGTGGGAGAAGCCAGCCCGCCGCAGGGCCGTTGCGACGCCCTCGACATCAGTGTTGAAGGCCTGTCGTTGCGGCAACAGAAGGGTGTTCGCCGAGTTCGTCACCCGCGCGGTCCAACTGACCTCCTGCGCCAGTCGCAGGACTGCCTGCTTCAACGGCATCGTCAGCGAGAGACCCGCCCACGAGTCGTCGAGTCCGTCGACGAAAGACGGGAGGTCCTCGGCGACAACCTCGTGGCGGTCGTATGTCCAATCCAGGCCCAACGCTTGATAGGCCGCCCGGTGCAACGCCGGCGACAGGCTGTGCGCGATCGGGGACCCGACCACCGCAGCCCGTCGGGTCACTGGTTCTCCGCCACGTATCTCTCGAACTCGGCCTTGAACTTCAAGAACTCGTCGTAGTCGGCGGTGAATTTCGTTTCGCCGGTATCCGGGTTCACCGACACGAAGTACACCCAGTCCCCTTCATCCGGGGTCAGCGCCGCTTGCATGGCCGCTTCACCTGGCTGGTTGATCGGTGTGGGCGGCAGACCAGTGTTCTCGTAGGTGTTGTAGGGCGACGACGTGGCGATCTGGTCGGGCGAGAGGTTGATCTCGGACTTCTTCAGGACGTAGTTCACAGTGGCGTCAAGTTGCAGCGGCATGCCCGCGGCCAAGCGGTTGTAGATGACTCGGGAGACCATCCCGTAGTCGTCGGGATGCCCCTCGGCCTGCACGAGGCTCGCGATCACCATGACCTCGTGGGGCGAGTAACCGGTCTTCTTCGACGCCTTCACGAAGTTCAGTGAGTCCGCCGCCTCGTTGAACCGCGTGATCATCGCGCCGACGATGTCGCGGGCACTGGACCCCGGTGGAAACTCGTAGGTGGCAGGGAATAGGAACCCCTCCGCATTGCCCTTGGCGAACTTGGGAAGCCCGAGTTCGTCGGCATTCCTGATGGCCCGGTTGAACTTGGCCGCTGAGATGTCCGTTGCGGCGGCCAGTCGTTTCACGACCTGGTCCTCACGCAGACCCTCTGGAATGACTACCCGTGATACGACGAGATTCGCCGGGTCCAGCATGGCATCAAGGGCAGCCTGGCCACTCATCCGTTCAGCGAGCCGGTAGTAGCCCGGACCGATCGACTGGGACTGCTCGTTGGCGCTGGCGGCGGTGATGAAGGACTGAGCACTGGCCACCACTCCCTTCTCCTTGAGAGTCGCGCCGATGTCCGACAGGGTCTGCCCCTCTTGCACCTGCACGATCACCTCGTCGCCGCCCGACCCCGCGTAGTCGTCGGCGGCCGCACCGAGCACCTGGTCCCTGAAGAAGAAGGCGCCGATCGCCAGAAGCACGAGGACGAAGATCACCAATGCTGCGATCAGCGGCCCCCGGCCCCGTTTCTCGGGGTCCGGGCGATGCGGAGGTTCGACCTCCATGTGCAAGCCGAGTTCGCTCATCAGTGTCCGTTCGTCAGCGTCCCCGGGATCCTACCCGTGGCACGTTCAGCGTCCAGCGTATTCTGCAACATGATGACAGCCGCCGCTTGATCAACTACCGACCGACCCTTGCGCTGGGACAGTCCGGCCTCACGCAATTGCATCTGGGCGGTGGACGTGGTGAGCCTCTCATCGATCAGGCGTAGTGGTACATCCGGAACCGCCGCAGCGATGTCGGCGGCCACCTGCCGCACGCGCTCCGCGGCGGCATGCTCGCGGCCGTCCAATGAGACGGGCAGGCCGACCAAGACCTCCAGCGCCTCGTAATCCCGCACAATGGCGACGAGCTCGTCCAGCCACTTACCACGTGCGTCCAAGGTGCGTTCGGGAACGGCCAGGGTCCCCGACGCGTCGCTGCGGGCGACTCCGATCCGTACCGAGCCGACGTCGACGCACACCCGAACTCCCGGGCGCACTAGGCCGGCAGTCCCCGCACGAACGCTTCCGCGGAGGCGAACGCCGACGGGATGCCCTCCGGCTTCGCCCCTCCCCCTTGAGCGGCATCCTTCTTGCCCCCGCCGCGACCCTCCACGCTGGGCAGCGCGCTGTTGAGCAGGTCGTTGGCGAACAGCCCGCGCTCCTGCGCAGCTTGATTGACGGTCGCGATCAGCGACACCCGGGCGTCCACCACGGCCGACGCCAGGACTGCCGCGGGCAGGTCTGTGGGCGCTTTGCGGATGCCGGTCAACGCGATCTCGCGCAGTTGCTTGGCGTCGGTTCCCTCCGGTGCCCGCAGGGTCCAGACCTGGAACGACCCGATCTGCTGGCCTTCGCCGATGATCGCATCGATGTTGCTCATCATCGTCTGCTGCTTGAGCCGGGCGAGTTCCCGTTCGGCGTTCTTGAGCTTCTCCACCGTGCTGCCCACCCGGTCGACGAGGTCCTCCCGTGGCGTCTTGAGCATGGTGCTCAACGCGGAGACGAGAAGGTGTTCGCGGGCCAGATACGAGTACGCGTCAGATCCGACGAGGGCCTCGACCCGACGCACGCCGGAGCCGATCGAGCCCTCCGAGATGAAGGACACGACGCCGAGTTGACCCGACCGGTGGGCGTGGGTGCCGCCGCACAATTCATGCGCCCAGTCACCGACGGAGACCACCCGGACGCGGTCACCGTACTTCTCCCCGAACAGGGCCATGGCGCCCATCTCGAGGGCCTCGGGCTGGGTCATCCAGCGCGCCGAGACGGTCATGTCCTCCAGCAGCAAGGTGTTCACCCGCTCCTCGGCGTCGCGCAGCACGGAGTCCGGCACCGCCTTCGGGTACGGGAAGTCGAAGCGCAACCGGCCGGGCGCGTTCTCCGAGCCCATCTGGGTGGCCGTGTCGCCCAGCATCTCGCGGAACGTCTTGTGGATCATGTGCGTGGCCGTGTGCGCCCGGGAGATGGCCCGACGTCGTTCAACGTCGACGATCCCGACCGCCGGCGCGCCCACCGCAGCCTCGCCCTCGAGCACGCGGGCGCGATGTACCCACAGTCCGGGCACCGGCATCTGGACGTCGTCCACGTGCAGCAGGGTTCCGTCGTCGAGGCGGATGGTGCCGTGATCGCCGAGTTGCCCACCCGCTTCGGCATAGAAGGGACTGCGGTCCAGGACGACTTCCACCGTCTGTCCCGCTGCCGCGGATGTGACGGTCTCGCCATCGCGCAGGAGACCCTTCACCCGGGCCTCGGACTCCCACTGGTCGTAACCGGTGAACTCGGTCTGCCCGGCGGCTTCCATGACCTCGCGGTAGGCCGTCAGTGGTGTGACGCCGGCCTTCCGGGCGACGGCATCGGCCTTGGCTCGTTGACGCTGCTCGGTCATGAGCTCGGCGAAGCCGTCGCGGTCCACCTGCAGGCCCTGTTCGGCGGCCAGTTCGAGCGTCAAGTCGATGGGAAAGCCGTACGTGTCGTGCAAGGCGAAGGCGTCCGCCCCAGACAGCGTTGTGGTGCCCCGGGACTTGGTGGCGGCCACCGCATTGTCGAAGACCGTGGTGCCGCTGCGCAGGGTCTGCCGGAAGGCTTCCTCCTCGGACACGGCGATGGTCGTGATCCGACCGGCGTCGGACAGCAGACTCGGGTACTGCGGCGACATCGAGGTGATCACACTGCCGATCAGCTCGCCCATAGTGGGTTCGTGGGCTCCGAGCAGGCGCATGTTGAACACCACCCGGCGCAGAAGCCGCCGCAGGACGTAGCCGCGCCCCTCATTGCCGGGCAGCACCCCATCGGAGATCAGGAACGCACACGTGCGGGAGTGATCGGCCACGACCCGCAGGGCGACGTCGTCGGCGTGGTCGCGGCCATAGGGACGCCCCGTGATCCGCACCGCGGTGTCGATGGTCTGACGGGTCGTGTCGATCTCGTAGATGTTGTCGACACCCTGCAGGATCGCGGCCATCCGCTCGAGGCCCAGGCCGGTGTCGATGCTCTTGTTCGGCAGCTCACCGAGGATCGGGAAACCCTCCTTGCCGGGGCCCTCCCCACGTTCGAACTGCATGAACACCAGATTCCACACCTCGAGGTAGCGCTCCTCGTCGACCACCGGACCGCCTTCGCGGCCGTACTCAGGCCCGCGGTCGTAGTAGATCTCACTACAGGGCCCGCACGGGCCGGGCACACCCATCGACCAGAAGTTGTCGACCATCCCTCGGCGCTGGATGCGTTCGGCGGGCAGTCCGACGATCTCCTGCCACAGGCGGGCGGCCTCATCGTCGTCCTCGTAGACGGTGACCCACAGTTTGTCCTCGGGGAAGCCGTAGCCCCCCTCGTGGACAGGTTTGGTGAGCAGGTCCCAGGCCATCGGGATCGCGAGTTCCTTGAAGTAGTCACCGAACGAGAAGTTGCCGCACATCTGGAAGAACGATGCGTGCCGGGTCGTCTTGCCGACCTCTTCGATGTCGAGTGTGCGCACGACCTTCTGGACGCTGGCCGCCCGCTGGTAAGGCGGCACCGCCTCACCGAGGAAGTACGGCTTGAACGGCACCATCCCTGCGTTGACGAACAGCAGGGTGGGGTCGTTGAGCAGCAACGAGGCGCTAGGCACCACGGTGTGACCGCGCTCTTCGAAGAACGCGAGGAACCGACGTCGGATTTCGGCTGACTCCATGGGGGCAAGCCTAGTTGCCGTCCGGACGTGCTACTCGCGGGCGGTTCCGGGAGCTCGCCGGGCGTCCATGGTCCCCAGGGTTGCCGGGCGGATGTCAGGGGCGGCAGGTGCCCGACGGAGGTCTGGCCGGGCCACCTTGCGGATGTCCACCACATTCGCGTCCGGCTCATCGGACACGAGGGTGGCGAGGTAGCGCGCCGAGGCGGCGACGCTGGAAGCGGTCTGGGCCACCTTGCTCAAGTTCTCCCGGAAACTGCGCTCGCGGACGCCGTTGACGGCATTGGTCCCCTTGCGGTACGCAACGATGCCGCCGGCGGCGCCAACGCCCATCCAGAAGAGTCGACTCACCCGGACAGTGTACGCAGCAGTTCGGGCGATCGGCCGGAAGCTTGAATGAAACCGACCACTCAGTGGTCCATCTCATTCAACCTTCGGATGGCGCGGAACCAGTCAACCGTCGGAATCGCGCACCGCGTCGCGCAGCCGCTGCAGTGCCGCGGCCGCCCGCGCCTCCGTCCCGTGCTGGGTGGGCCGGTAGTAGGTGCGGTCCAGAATCGGGTCCTCCACGTACCGCACCGGCACGAAACCGCCCTCGTCGTGCGGATAGCGATACCCGCGGCCAGCTCCCGTCGCCCGCGAGGACTTCAGACTGGCATCGCGGAGCATGGCGGGAACCGGCGAAACCCGACCCGATCGAACATCCTCCAGCGCCTCGTTGATGGCCACATAGGCGGCGTTGCTCTTCGGGCTCAACGACAGGTGGATCACCACATGACCCAGCGTGATGCGTGCTTCGGGCCAGCCGATGAGCTGCACGGCCTGCAGACCCGCGATGGCCAGTGGCAGTGCCGAGGGGTCGGCAAGCCCGATGTCCTCGCTGGCCAGGATCACCAGGCGGCGGGCGATGAAGCGCGGGTCCTCACCGCCGTCGACCAGCCGGGCCAGATAGTGCAGGGCGGCATCGACGTCGCTTCCCCGCACGCTCTTGATCAGCGCGCTGGTGATGTCGTAGTGCATGTCGCCGTCGCGGTCGTAGCGATTCGCCACCTGCGGGATGATCGCCCTGACCACCTCGCCGGTGATCTCGTGTCCGGGCCCTGCGGCAGCCTCCAGAGCGGTCAGCGCCCGTCGAGCGTCCCCGCCGGCGAACCGGACGATCAGATCGGTGGCTTCGTCGTCGATCGTGACGTCCGGGAGACCGTCAGGATGTGCCAACGCACGGGCGATGACCGCTCGGACCTCGTCATCGGTGAGGGCGGACAGCACCAGCAGCATCGACCGCGACAGCAGCGGGCTGACCAGGCTCATGCTCGGGTTCTCGGTGGTGGCCGCGATCAGGGTGATCCAGCCGTGCTCCACCGCCGGCAACAGGACATCCTGCTGCGTCTTGGAGAAGCGGTGGACCTCATCGATGAACAGGATCGTCCGCTCGCCGCGCGTGCGCCCGATCTCACGTGCCTGTTCGATCGCCGCCCGGACGTCCTTCACCCCGGCACTGACTGCCGCCAATGCGACGAAGCGTCGGCCGGACACCTCCGCGGCGAGTCTGGCCAACGTGGTCTTCCCGGTCCCCGGCGGCCCCCAGAGGATCACACTGGTGGCGGCGTCCGGATCGCTGAGCAGCGCCCGCAACGGCGACGTCGGCCCCAACAGGTGCGACTGCCCGATGACCTCGTCCACCCCGGCCGGCCGGACCCGGGCGGCCAACGGCTGTGCCGGGGCGTTCTGGTCGAACAGATCCATCCGGTTATTCCGTTTCGGGTTCGTCCTCGGGCACGAAGTCGACCCCTGCCTCGTCACGCTGGGCCGCGGTGATGGGCGTGGGCGCCCCCGTCAACGGATCCTGACCGGCACCGGTCTTCGGGAAGGCGATCACGTCGCGCAAAGAGTTCGCCCCGGCAAGCAGCATCACGATGCGGTCCCACCCGAACGCGATCCCGCCATGCGGTGGTGGTCCGTACTTGAACGCCTCGAGCAGGAAGCCGAACTTCTCCTGCGCCTCGCTGTCATCGATGCCCAACACGGCGAAAGCGCGCTGCTGCACGTCTCGGGAGTGGATACGGATGGATCCCCCGCCGATCTCGTTGCCGTTGCACACCAGGTCGTAGGCCCAGGCGAGAGCCGAACCCGGGTCGGTGTCGAACGTGTCCAGCGACTCGGCGTTCGGCGAGGTGAAGGGGTGGTGCACCGCCGTCCAGGCGACCGACCCGTCGTCCAGGTCGACCTCCTCGAACATCGGGGCGTCCACGATCCACACGAACGACCACTGGGACTCGTCGATCAAACCCAGCCGCCGGGCAATCTCGTCACGGGTCGCCGCGAGCAGGCCGCGGGCGTCTGCCGGGCTTGCCGGCCGCGAAGAAGATGCAGTCCCCCGGGTTCGCACCAGTGGCCGCCACCAGGCCATCGCGTTCGGCCTCCGAGATGTTCTTGGCCACCGGACCGCCCAACGATCCGTCCTCGGCGACGGTCACGTAGGCCAGCCCCTTGGCGCCGCGCTGCTTGGCCCACTCCTGCCAGGCGTCGAACGCTCTGCGTGCCTGACTGCCGCCGCCGGGCATCACGATGGCGCCGACGTACGGCGCCTGGAAGACCCGGAACGGGGTCTGCCCGAAGTACTCGGTCAACTCGGTCAGTTCCAGATCGAAGCGCAGGTCCGGCTTGTCGGAGCCGTAGCGCCGCATCGCCTCGTCATACGTCATATGCGGAATCGACCCGATGTCGTGGCCGAGGATCCCCTTCCACAGCGAACGGATCACGGCCTCACCGACCTCGATCACATCCTCCTGCTCCACGAAGGACATCTCGATGTCCAGCTGC
Source organism: uncultured Actinomycetota bacterium (assembly GCA_963704075.1). Classification (GTDB taxonomy): domain Bacteria; phylum Actinomycetota; class Actinomycetes; order S36-B12; family UBA10799; genus JADKAV01. Next base: position 45,348 of record CAVPGV010000013.1, on the reverse strand, counting down.
GTGAACTCAGGCTGCCGGTCTGCGCGGAAATCCTCGTCGCGATAGCAGCGGGCGATCTGGAAGTAGCGCTCCAGTCCGGCCACCATGAGCAACTGCTTGAAGAGTTGGGGCGACTGCGGCAGGGCGTACCAGTGGCCCGGCTGCAGCCGGACGGGCACCAGGAAGTCCCGGGCTCCTTCGGGCGTCGACCGGGTCAGCGTCGGCGTCTCGACCTCCACGAAGTCCCGCTCGAGCAGCACGTCGCGGGCGAGCTGGTTGACCTTCGAGCGCATGCGCAGTGCGTTCGCCTGCCCGGGACGCCGCAGGTCGAGGTACCGGTGTCGCAGCCGCGTGTCCTCGCCGACTTCGACGTGCTCGTCGATCGGGAATGGCAGCGGTGCCGCCGGCGACAGGATCTCGACCGATTCCGCGACGACCTCGACCTCCCCGGTGGGAAGTTCTGGGTTCTCGTTGCCCGCTGGGCGCACCCGAACCGTGCCCGTGACAGTGATGCAGTACTCGGACCGCAGATCGTGCGCAGCCTCGTCGTGGAGGACCACCTGAACGACTCCGGAGGCGTCGCGAAGATCGAGGAACGCCACCCCGCCGTGATCGCGCCGGCGGCCGACCCACCCGGACAACGTCACCTGCCGGTCGGCGTCGGATGCGCGCAGGCTTCCGGCATGGGTTCTTCTCACGTCATTCTCCTGTCAATATCGCGCCAACGACCTCGTCGGCGGGCACGCTGTGTTGGGAGCCGGATTCCAGGTGCTTGATCTGCACCGTGCCTTCGGCCAGTTCCTTGTCCCCGATGATGATGGCCCATCGGGCGCCGGACTTGTCGGCGGCTTTCATCGAGCCCTTCATCCCGCGGCCACCGAACGCCATATCCACGCGGACGCCGTCGGCGCGCATCCGGCCTGCCAGCCGAGAGGCAGCATCGCGGGCTGCCTCTCCGACGGGCACCAGGAACACGTCGACCGCGCTGACGTCTCCGGGGTGCAGACCCTCGGCCTGGCAGGCGAGCAGTGTGCGGTCGGTGCCCAGGCCGAAGCCGATCCCGGACATGTCCGGTCCGCCGAGGGACTCCATCAGGCCGTCGTAACGGCCTCCACCGCCGATACCCGACTGGGCACCCAGCGCGGGGTGGTCGAACTCGAAGGTGGTGCGGGTGTAGTAGTCCAGGCCGCGCACCAGCCGCGGGTTCAGGGTGAACCGCACCCCGAGCGCAGTCAGTGCCTGTTGGACCCGCGAGAAGTGCTCCCGGCAGTCGTCGCACAGGTGATCTGGCGGCAGGGGCGCGCCCTCGAGCAAGCGCTGGACGTCCGGGCGTTTGTCGTCCAGGACGCGCAGAGGATTGAGCCGGGCGCGCTCGGCCGTCGGCTCATCCAATGGCAGACCGGCCAGGAACTCCTGCAGCGCCGCGCGGTAGCCGGGCCGGCACGTCCGGCAGCCGATCGAGGAGATGTACAACTGGTATCCCCGCAGACCCAACCTCCGATAGCCCTCGTCGGCGATGGCGATGACCTCGGCGTCCAGGAGCGGATCGTCGATCCCGATCGCCTCGACCCCCACCTGCTGCAGTTGCCGGTAGCGACCCTGCTGGGGGCGCTCGGCGCGGAAGAACGGACCGGCGTACCAGAGTTTGACCGGTAGGCTCCCCCGGTGCAGGCCGTTCTCCAGCACCGAACGCATCACGCCTGCCGTTCCTTCCGGGCGCAATGACAGCGACCGATCACCGCGGTCGGTGAACGTGTACATCTCCTTGCTCACCACGTCGGTGGACTCCCCCACCCCCCGCACGAACACCGCGGTGTCCTCGAAGACCGGCAGTTCGATGTAGCCGTACCCACCGAGTTCCGCGGCGCGACCCAGAGTGTTGCGCACGGCCAGGAAATCCGCGGAGACGCCGGGCAGGTACTCCGGCACACCCCGAGGTGCTTGCAGCAGGCTCACAGGCCACGCCCCGGTGGCTGCTGCAGATTCAGGGAGCGGGCCTGTTCCAGGAACGGGTTATTGGTCAGCTCTTGTCCGATCGTTGTCTGCTCACCATGACCGGGGAGCACTACCGTCTCGGGAGGCTGGGGCAGCACGACCGACGACAGCGACCGCATCATCTCAGCAGTGTCCCCGCCCGGTAGATCGGTGCGCCCGATCGAGCCGGCGAACAGCAGGTCACCGGAGTACATGATCGGCGGGATGTCATCTTGGGCATCCGTCAGGAACACCGTCGAGCCGGGCGTGTGGCCGGGTGCGTGACGTACACCGAAGGTGAGACCGGCCAGGTCCACCGACTGCGCGTCCTCGAGCATCCGCACATCGTCGGGTTCGGCGAACTGGAGGCGACCGCCGGTCATCTGCTCGAACATGACCCGGGTGTCTCCGGAGATCCCCGCCATCGGATCGGACAGTAGATGACGGTCCGCTGGATGGATGTACGCGGGCACGTCACGGGCTTCGCACACAGGCGTGACCGACCACATGTGATCGAGATGCCCATGGGTGACGAGCACCGCGACTGGTTGCAGATGATGCTCACGGACCACCTCGTCCACTCCGGTCATGGCGTCCTTGCCGGGGTCGATGACGATGCACTCCGAGCGGGGACCGGTGGCCACGACGAAGCAGTTGGTGCCCCACGGCCCAGCGGGAAATCCTGCGATCAACACACACACCAGCCTATCCGTGACACACGGACCGTCCCGATTCCGGCGGCACGTAGACTCCTGTTGCCGCCCGTCGCGCTCGTGCGGGGCGGTCTGGCCCGACGGGAGGACAGCCGATGACCAGCGACAAGCGTCGACGCGAACTCGCACGCGCCAAGGCCGAACGGCAGGCCCAGCGTCGCGCCGAGGCATCCGCGCGGGCTCGCCGGAACCGAGTCTTCGGTCTTCTGGCCGCAGGCGCCGTCGTCGCCGGCGCCGTGGTGTGGGCGGCCTGGCCCGACAGCACCCAGCAAGCGGGCGCCGAGGCCACGCCGGAAGCCGAGGGGTCACCAGCCCCGGACGAGTCCGCCTCCCCGACCGCCGAGGCCACACCGGGTCCGGTGGCGACCCCGGCCGGGGTGACCTGCACCGAGCCCGGGGCACCGCGCAACGACGGTCGGACCTGGGACGAACCCGCTGATCAGAACCTCACCGGCACCGTCGACTGGATACTCAACACCAACTGCGGCCGGATCACTGTCGCGTTGGACGCGCAAGCCGCGCCCAAGAACGTCAACGCACTGGCGTTCCTCACCGACCAGGGCTACTACTCAGGGCAACTTCTGCCACCGCCTGACCACGGCGGGGATCTTCGTCCTGCAGTGCGGCTCCCCCGGCGCCGACGGTACCGGCGAGACCGGCTTCACCGTTCCGGACGAGAACCTCCCGGACGAGGGGGAAGGTAACTACCCGGCGGGCACCGTCGCGATGGCCAATCGGGGCCCCGACACCGCCAGCAGCCAGGTCTTCCTGGTGTACAAGAAGACCACCCTGCCAGCCGGCTACACCATCGTCGGGAAGGTCTCCGACGGCCTCGACGTGGTTAAGTACGTTGCAGCAGGGGGCGTGGAGGCGGGATCATCGGATGCGACCGATGGACCACCGGCACAACCCATCGTGATCAAGACCGCGTCGATCGGAAACTAGGACAATGACTGACCAGACACCCAAGCCAGGGCCGGCTCCCGCCGAGTCGTTCGGCCGGGTCGCCGAGGACGGCACAGTCTTCCTGCGCCTGCCCGACGGCAGCGAACGGCCGGTTGGACAGTTCGCCGCTGGCGGCGCGGAAGAGGCACTGCACTACTACGCGACCAAGTACAACGACCTGAGCCACTCGCTGGAACTGACCGCGACGCGGTTGGCGGACAACAAGTGCTCGCCCCGCGAAGCGCTTGTCGTGGCGGGCAAGGCCCGTCATGCCCTGGAGGAACCGGCATTCATCGGCGACATCTCCTTGCTCATGGCCCGGATCGGGCAGCTCGAGGTGCTGGCGAACATCCGCGGACAGATCCTCGACGAGGAGCGCAAAGCCGCAGCCGCGGCCGGCCAGCAGGCCCGCGAGAAGATCGTCGCGGAGGCCGAGGAACTGGCCACATCGACGGCCTGGAAGCAGACCGGTGAGCGCTACCGGGCACTGGTCGACGAATGGAAGAAGCTCCCCAAGCCGACGGCGGAACAGCGCCCGGCGACCGACGCGCTGTGGGAGCGGTTCCGGACGGCGCGGAGGTCCTTCGACAAGGCGCGTAAGGTCCACCGCGACGAGCAGGACCGCAAACGCGCCGCGGCGGTCGCGGCCAAGACCGCACTCGCCGAGCAGGCCGAGGCATTGGCGGATTCCACCGATTGGCAGAGCACCGCAGCGGCGTTCCGGGACCTGATGGAGAAGTGGAAGAAGGCCGGTTTCGCGGGGAAGCGCGACGACGAGGCCCTGTGGCAGCGTTTCCGCGGAGCACAGGAGAAGTTCTTCAGCGCCCGCAAGCAGAACTTCAACGCCCGCGACAACGAACAGAAGCAGAACCTCGCTGCCAAGAAGGCACTGGTCGTCAAGGCCGAGGCACTTCTGCCCATTAAGGACGCCAAATCCGCTCGTAGGGCCCTGCGCGATATCCAGGGCGAGTTCGCCGGGATCGGGCACGTCCCGCGAGCGGACAAACCCAAACTAGACGCCCGCCTACGAGCCGTGGACGACGCCATCCGATCGGCCGAGACGACGGCATGGCGTCGCAGCAACCCGGAGATCCGCGATCGGGCCCAGGGACTGGTGGACGCCTACCGGGCCTCCGTCGACAAACTCGAGGCCGAGCTTGCTGCCGCGCAGCAATCCGGGGATGAGGCCAGGATCGACGCCGCCAAGCAGAGCCTCAACCAGCAGCGGTTGATGCTGGAGTCCGCGGAGAAGAGCCTGTCGACGCTGTAGTCCGTGGGTTTCACGGCGCTCGAGACGGCGCAGTCGGGATCGGCGTCTTCCGGGGCGGACGGGCTGGGGCGCTGCCGACCTGAAGGTGTCAACGGCGGGGGGCTAGGACTCTCAGCCAGCCCCTGAACTGCCGCGCTCCCCAGTCGGGCGCTGTGTCCCCTTCGAGGTGACCTCGTTGTGCACAGGTTCATTCGGACTATTGCCCGGGCACATCTATCGTACTAGTGTTCGAAGTAGAGGGGGAGGGGGATCATGACCAGCACCAGCACCAGCACCAGCCCAGCACGGCGGTGTCGTTGCCGGGTCTGATCGCGTCTCTGCACGCCACCGTGGACGCGATCGTGGCCGCCGACCCCACCGGTGAGTCTCTGGACGACCTGGCCGGGGCGATCGAACAGTTGCACATCCTGGGCAACAAGGTGGATGCCGCGGATATGCGGCTGTTGGGTGCCTACGACGCCGCTGGTGGGGCGCAGATCGCCGGGCACCGCACCACCGGTGACTGGCTGGCGAAGACCACCGGGATCACCTCGGCGGCCGCGGGGTGGCGGGTGCACACCGCCCGGGCGCTGCGCGACGACCTGCCCGACACCGCCACGCGTTGGGCCGCGGGGCGATCAGCCTGGAGCATGTGCGGGCCATCCGCGGTGCCCGGCGGATCCTGGGCGAGGACTACGCCAGCATCGAGGCCACGGTGGCCGGGATCGCCGCCGCGGCACACCCCGGCCGACCTGCGCACGATCCTGGAGGTGATCATCCAGCAGTACCGCCCCGAGATCCACGACGACCTCGCCGAGCACGACCGGTCACGCCGCAAAGTCGACCTGTCACCGGGGCTGGACAACACCTGGATCCTCAACGGGCTACTCGACGCCGCCACCGGTCAAGCGTTGGCCGCGGCGTTCGACCTGTACGCCGCACCGACCGGCCCGGACGACACCCGCACCCCCGGGCAGCGCCGCGCCGACGCGCTGGCCGAGATCGCCACCCGATCCACCGATGACACCGACCGGCCCACCGGCCTCGGGCACGTCACCATCACCGTCACCCCCGACCAACTCAGCACACCGGCTCGGGGTGCGCTGGCCGTCCGGGCTGCTGATGTCGCGGGCCGAGGTGGCCGAACACACCTGCACCGCCAACCTCACCCTGGTCGTCGGTTTGACCGCCGATCAGGTCCACTGGCAGCCGCTGGCGGTCGGGTTCGCCGAACGGTACGCCACCAAAGCCCAACGCGCCGCGCTGGCCGTGCGCGACGGCAACGGCTGCATCCACCCCGGCTGCACCGTGCCCGCACACCGCTGCATCGCCCACCACATCCGCCCCTGGAACCAGGGCGGGCCCACCGACCTACCCAACCTGGTCCTGGTCTGCCGATACCACCACCGCCGCGTCCACCACGGCCGCCTGCACATCATCCAAACCCCCACCGGCGCCTACACCACCACCGACCGACCCCCACCCGACACCGGATAGAACCGGGTCGGCGGAGGTCTACCGACGCGGCAATGGTCAGGCTCGCGGAATCGCCTCACACCCGCTTGGCGTCGAAGACCCCTTCGACGGACCGAACTCCCTTGAGCACGGCCCCGAGGTGCTTCGGGTCGGCCATCTCGAACGTGAAGCGCGAGATGGCGATCCGGTCGCGGTTGGTGGTCGACGACGCGGAGAGAATGTTGACGTGGTTGTCGGACAGCACTCGTGCTACGTCTGAGAGCAGCCGGGCACGATCCAGTGCTTCCACCTGGATGTTGACCAGGAACACCGATTCGGCGCTGGGCCGCCACGTCACCTCGACCAGGCGATCGGGCTGCTGGGCCAACTCGGGGAAGTTCACGCAGTCCTTGCGGTGTACCGAAACCCCGCTGCCCCGGGTCACGAAGCCGACGATTTCGTCGCCGGGCACCGGGGTGCAGCATTTCGACAGCCGGACCAGGACGTCGTCCGTGCCGGCCACAGCGACACCCGGGTCACCGGCCGACCGGGAACGCACCGAGGGCGGTGGCGTCTCTTCTTCGGTGTCGTCGGTCGCGGCCTCGCTCCCACCGCGTCCGGCGATGAGGCGGTCCACGACGACCCCGGCGTCGAGTTTGCTCTCGCCGATCGCGGCGTAGAGGGCACTGACATCCGACATCCGGTAGTAGGCGGCGATGCTCAGCAGATCCGGGGTGTTCAGCAGGCGCTGCATCGGCAGTGAACGGCGCCGCAACTCGCGCAGCAGCATGTCCTTGCCGTGCTCCACCGCTTCCTCGCGCCGCTCCCGCGTGAACCACGCACGGATCTTGCTGCGAGCCCTCTGTGAGGCCACGAAGTTCAACCAGTCACGCGAGGGTCCCTGCCCCTCGGTCTTCGATGTGAAAATCTCCACGGTGTCGCCGTTGTCCAGGCGTGACTCGAGCGGGACGAGTTTGCCGTTGACGCGGGCGCCGATCGTCCGGTGACCGACCTCGGTGTGCACCGAGTAGGCGAAGTCCACCGGCGTTGCACCGGCCGGTAGCGAGATGACGTCACCCTTGGGGGTGAACACGAACAGTTCCCCCGAGCCGAGCTCGTACCGCAGGCTGTCCAGGAACTCGTCGGGATCCTCGGTCTCGCGCTGCCACTCGAGCAGTTGTCGAAGCCAGGCGAACTCGTCCGGGCCGTCGTCGACTCCACTGCGCCCTTGCTTGTACCGCCAGTGCGCCGCCACACCGTACTCGGCCTGCTGGTGCATCTCCTGGGTGCGGATCTGCACCTCGACGGGTTTGCCCTCCGGCCCGATGACCGTCGTGTGCAGCGAGCGGTAGACGCCGTAGCGTGGGCTGGCGATGTAGTCCTTGAAACGGCCCGGTACCGGGTTCCACTTCGCGTGCAGCAGGCCCAGAACTCCGTAGCAGTCCTGGATCGAGTCCACCAGGATGCGGACCCCCACCAGGTCGTAGATATCGGCGAAGTCACGGCCTCGCACGATCATCTTCTGATACACGCTGTAGTAGTGCTTCGGCCGGCCGTTGACCTTCGCCTTGATCCGGTTGGACTTCAACTCGTCGTCGATCAGGGCGAGCACCTGTCCGAGGTACTCATCGCGCGACGGCGCCCGTTGTCCTACCAGACGGACGATCTCGTCGTACATCTTCGGGAACAGCGTTGCGAAGGCGAGGTCTTCGAGTTCCCACTTGATCGTGTTCATGCCGAGCCGGTGGGCCAGTGGCGCGTAGATCTCCAGCGTTTCGCGGGACTTCTTCTGCTGCTTGTCCTCCGGCATCCACCCGATGGTGCGCATGTTGTGAAGTCGGTCGGCGAGTTTGATGACCAGCACCCGGATGTCGCGGGCCATCGCCACGACCATCTTGCGCACGGTCTCCGCCGCGGACGCATCACCGTACTGGACCTTGTCGAGCTTGGTGACCCCGTCGACCAAGCGCGCAACCTCGTCGCCGAAGTCCTCGCGCAGCCGGGACAAGGGGTAGGCGGTGTCCTCGACCGTGTCGTGCAGAAGTGCTGCGGCCAGGGTGGTCGGAGTCATGCCGAGTTCGGCCAGGATCGTGGCCACGGCCAGGGGATGGGTGATGTACGGTTCCCCGCTACGGCGTTTCTGTCCCGAATGCAGGTGTGCTGCCATCACGTAGGCGCGTTCGACGACCTGCCGGTTCGCCTTGGGGTGGAACTGCCGCAGGGTGCGCAACAACGGCTCGAGTTCGGGGATCGAGGTGCGGCCACTGCCGGTCAGCCGCGACAGCAGTTGCCGGCGCCGGGGGACGTCCTGGACACGACTGACAGCAGACGCGGGCACCGACGACTCATCGGTTCCCGAGAGTCTGGGCCGTCTCACGCGCCATCAGGTCACCGCCTCACTCGTGTTCCCGAGTCTACGGGCCGGGGCGATCCTTGCCCAACGGCGTTAGCCGCGCCGTTTCGACCGACTTGTGCGCTTCGGCTGAACACGCGTGGACGACGCCTCTCGGTTCTGGCGATGCCGTCGCTCCACCGATGGCGCCATCGCTCCCGAAGCGATGCTCACCGTCGGGCCTTGATCCTCAGCGGCGGATTCGCCCGGGGTCTGCTCGCCACGCGCGGCACGACGTTTCGCGACGCGAGCGGACAGGGCCTTCATCGCCGGTTCCCGCTCCTTGATCTGGCACAGCACCGGGGTTGCCACGAACACCGACGAGTAGGTGCCCACCGCCATTCCGATGAATAGGACCAGCGCCAGGTCCATGAGGGTCGCGGCACCGAGCAGACCGGCTCCGACGAACAGGATGGCCCCGACCGGCAGCAGCGCCACGATCGACGTGTTGATCGATCTGATCAGTGTCTGGTTCAGCGCCAGGTTGGCAAGTTCTCCGTAGGTGTACCGGCTCTGACCGGTGACCCCCTTGGTGTTCTCCTTGACCTTGTCGAAGACCACCACCGTGTCGTACAGCGAGTACCCGAGGATCGTGAGTAGGCCGATCACGGTCGCCGGGGTGACTTCGAATCCCACCAGGGCGTAGATACCCGCTGTGATGAGGATGTCGTGGGCAAGGGCGACCAAGGCGGCCACCGCCATCTGCCATTGGAAGTAGATCGACAAGAAGATGACCACGGCAGCCAGGAAGACCGCGAGCGCGATCAGGGCCTGTCTGGTGATCTCACCGCCCCAGGTGGGACCCACGTTGCGACTGGAGATCTGGTCGGCGTCGACCGAGCAGGTGTCGGCCAAGGCCTGCACGATAGCTGCATCCTGCTCCTTGGACACCGCCGGCGTCTGGGCCCTGATGTTCGCACCACCGACTTCGGTGACCGTCGCGACCTCCACCCCGGTGTCACTGATGCCGGTCCGGACGTCCTGGATCGAACACGACTGACTGGGGACCAGGAACTCCGCCCCGCCCTTGAACTCGATACCGAGGTTCAGCCCTCGCAGCAGGATTCCAGCGAGGGCCAGAACGATCAAGACCGCGGAGACCGTATACCACCGGTTTCGTCGTCCGACGATGTCGTAGGACACCTCACCGCGGTAGAGCTTGCCGCCGAGGTCACCGAATCTGGACATCAGACCTCCACCTTGTCCTTGGTGCGCGACGATGTCTGGCCGGGCATGGTCTTGACGCCCAAGCGTTTCGGATCCAGACCGGTCAGCGGGTGCCCGCTGGTGAACCACGCACTACGCGCGAGCACGCTGACCATCGGTCGCGTGAAGATGAACGCCACCATCACGTCGATCAGCGTGGTCAGGCCCAGCACGAAGGCGAAACCGCGAACCGCCCCGACCGACAGGTAGTACAGGATGACCGCGGCCAGGAACGATACGAAGTCCGCGGCCAGAATCGTGCTGCGTGCTCGGGCCCAGCCGGCGTCACACGCCGCCCGCAGGCTGCGACCCTCGCGGATCTCGTCCCGGATGCGTTCGAAGTAGACCACGAAGGAGTCCGCGGTGATACCGATGGCCACGATCGCACCGGCCACACCGGCCAGGGTCAGCGCCAGCCCGACTTGTCGGCCCAGGATGACGAAGACGAAGTACGTGATGAAGGCCGCGATCACCAACGACACCACCGCCACCATGCCCAGTGCACGGTAGTAGAACAGCAGGTACACCACGACCAGGCCGAGCCCGAGGGCACCGGCGATCAAGCCGACCTTGAGGTAGTCGGCGCCGAGAGTCGGCGTCACTGTTTCGACCGATGCGATATCCAGCGTCAACGGCAGGGCTCCGAACTTCAGGACCTGCGCGAGGTTCTTGGCCTCGTCGGCGGTGAACTGTCCGCTGATCTGTGCACGGCCGTCGTTGATCGGCTGCTGGAAGAACGGCGAGGAGACCACCAGGCCGTCAAGGACAATTCCGAACTGGTTCTGCGGGGAGGGCAGGCTCACCAGGCGGTTGGAGATCTCGGAGAGCGCCTGCGCGCCTTCACTGTCGAACTCCAGGTTGACGACCCAACCACCGGCGCCGCCTTGTGCGAGTTCCGCGGTGGCGTTGGTGATGGAGGTGCCCTTGATGAAGGCCGGTTCAAGCAAGTACTTCGCCGTACCCTCCCGATCGCAGGTCACGATCCATTTCTCGGGGTTGTCCGGTTTGCCGCCCTGCCTGCTGCCAGGGTCCGTGCAATCGAGGTTCAGCAGTGCGTCCTCAAGGGCGGGGTCGTTCGCATTGTCACCCTCGACCGGCGGCACCAGCGTGTTCGCGTCCTGCGTGTTCGCGTCCTGCGTTGGGCTGCTGTCCGGGCTCGGGGAGTCAGCAGCGGGGCTGGCGGCATCCGCTGCCGGGCTTGGGGTCGTTTCGGCGAAACTACTCTCGCCGCTGGCCCCGTTCTTGTTGTTGTTGTTCTTCTTCTTCTTGTTGTTGTTGTTCGCCGCGTCCTCGGGCTGGGCCGCCGTGGTGTCGATGATGGCCGGGTCGACGATTGTCGACACCGGGCGGAAGTCGAGCAGTGCGGTCTGGCTCAGTTGCTCGGCGATCTCGCGCTGGTTGACCCCTGGTACCGAGACCACGATGGCCGCGTCATTGCCTGAGCCCTGGATGGCCACATCCGCCTCGGCGACGCCGAACCCGTTGACACGCTGACGGATGATCTCCACCGTCTGCTGCAACTGCTCATCGGTGATGTCGCCTGCGCCCTCAGCCTGATTGGGGACGAGGATGACCTGGGTGCCACCTTGCAGGTCCAGCCCGAGCCGCGGAACGTGGGAGGTCCCGGGCCATAAGGCCCACACCCCGAGGCCGATGATGATCACCAGCAACGACAACAGCGGTCGCCATGGTTTCGGCCTTGCTACTGCAGCCATCTATCCCTCGCCGTCCATCACACTCGCCACCGCGGCGCGCGCGTACTTCACCACGACCCCGTCGCTGATCTGCAACCCGATCGTCTGATCTTCCATCCACACGACAGTCCCGTAGATACCTGCCGTCGTCATCACCTCGGCCCCCACGTGCACCGCCATCTGGGCGGCCTGCGCCTCCCGCTGCCGCAGCCTCAGCGGACGGATCATGGTGAACCACAATCCGAACAGCAGCACCAACGGCAACGCCAACACCACGAGTTCCACTGCCCGATCCTACCCGCCGGGTGCGACATCCTGTGGATCGGTCAGCGTGAGTTGATCGGCTCCTGCCGGAAGTGCCAGGCCCAGGTGTGCGTACGCCCTGGCGGTCGCAATGCGGCCACGCGGGGTCCGAGCCAAGTAGCCGGAACGCAGAAGGAAGGGTTCGCACACTGTTTCCACCGTTTCCGACTCCTCCCCCACGGCCACGGCCAACGTCGACAATCCCACCGGGCCGCCACCGAAGTTGCCAATCAGTGCCTTCAGCACCGCGCGGTCCAGTCGGTCGAGGCCGATCGCGTCGACTTCGAACAGCGCCAGCGCTGCCTCGGTGGAGTCGACGTCCACGCGCGTGTCACCGTGGATCTGTGCGTAATCCCGGACCCGCCGCAAGAGTCGGTTAGCGATCCGGGGCGTACCACGTGAACGGCCGGCGATGATCTCCAGGGCGGCTGGGTCCGCCTCAATCCCGATCAAACTGGCCGCCCGCCGCACGATCTGCTGAAGGTCTGCGGGGTCGTAGAAGTCCATGTGCGCTGTGAAGCCGAACCGGTCGCGCAACGGGCCGGGCAGCAGCCCGGACCTGGTCGTCGCGCCCACCAGCGTGAACGGCGACAGGTCCAACGGGATGGACATCGCCCCGGGGCCCTTGCCCACCACGACGTCCACCCGGAAGTCCTCCATGGCCATGTAGAGCATCTCCTCGGCCGGCCGGGACAATCGATGGATCTCGTCGATGAACATCACCTCGCCGGGTTGCAGCGCGGTGAGGATCGAGGCCAAGTCCCCTGCATGGGTGATCGCCGGACCACTGGTCAAGCGAAGCGCCGTCCCGAGTTCGGCGGCGATGATCATGGCCAGGGTGGTCTTGCCCAGACCGGGGGGTCCGCTGAGAAGGACATGGTCGGCGACGTGCTCACGCTGTTTTGCGGCCGACAGGACCAGCCGCAACTGGTCCTTGACCCGTTCCTGCCCGATGAAGTCACGCAGCGACGTCGGCCGCAGCGCCCCTTCGACGAGCCGTTCGGAGTCGTCGGCACCGGTGGAGACGATGGGATCGCTCACGGTGCCACCGCCGGACTGCGATCCAGAACCTGCAGGGCATGACGAAGCGCCTCTGGCACCGTCAGACGCCCGGAATCCGGTTGCTGGGCGACGCTGGCGACCGCTGTCTGAGCCTCTGTGGCCGACCAGCCGAGACCGGTCAGCGCCGCGCTGACCTGCGTGCGCCAGGACGCCTCGGACGGGATGCCAGTGTCGGCCACGGCGGTCGTGACGCCCAAGCGGTCCTTGAGGTCGACGATGATCCGCTGTGCGCCTTTGCGACCCACCCCCGGCACGGTCATCAACGCCGCCACATCCTCGTCGGCGATCGCACCGCGGATCTGATCGGCGGTCAGTGTGGAAAGCATGGTCAGGGCCAACCGCGGTCCGACGCCCGATACGGTCTGGACGGTCCGGAAGATCTCCCGCTCCCCCACATCCGCGAAGCCGAACAACGTAAGGCTGTCCTCCCGGACCACCAGATGGGTGGTGAGAAGACACTGCTGTCCCACCTCCAGGCCCGCTGCAGTCCGGGGAGTGACCACCACGCTGATGCCCACACCTCCAACGTCGACGACGACCTCCTCGGCGCTGCGCAACACGACCTGGCCGCGGATCTGGGCGATCATCGGCCCACCGCCACCGCCGTGCGTGAACGCCACACGTGACAGATGCCCAGCGCCAGAGCATCTGTCGCGTCGACGGGCTTGGGCAACTCGCGCAGACCGAGGATCCGTCCCACCATGAACGCCACCTGGGCCTTGTCGGCGCGGCCCGATCCGGTCACGGCCGCCTTCACCTCGGTGGGCGTGTGCTGATGTACGGGCAGATCCAGCTGAGTGGCGGCCAGCATGCAGACTGCCGCTGCTTGTGCCGTGCCCATAGCGGTCCGTACGTTGTTCTGGCTGAACACCCGCTCGACGACCAGCACATCGACGTCCATCTGCATCAGGTGTTCATGCACGGCGTCGTACACCTGGCGCAATCGCACCGCGTGCTCGTCCTGCGGATCGGTCCGGATCACACCCGCCAGCAACGAGCGCGCTTTGCCGTCGGATCCGGACTCGACGGCAGCCACGCCGCAGCGGGTCAGACCCGGATCCACTGCGAGTACCCGCATGCCGCCTCCTCGAGATCGTACAACTGTACGGCAGCCTACCTGGTTCTCGACGGCGACGCGGGGAAGGCTGTGGATGACACGCGGGGTCAATCCTTGCGGGAGATCGTCAAGGGATTACCGGCGATGACCGGAGAGCCGATCACTTCCCGGAACCCGTGACGCAGGCTGCGCACCAGCTCGTCCCGGTCGTCCACTGCGGCGTCGTCGGTGCTGATACCGACGCTGGCCACGCCGTTGTAGGTGAGCATCGTGATGTTGATCGCAGCGCCGATGGTGGCGACCAGCGGGTACATCCGCTCGACCTGCGCCCCAGCCAGCCACACCGGGACGGGTACACCCGGGACATTCGAGGCGGTGAGATCGGAGGTCTGTGCCGCCGCCGATAGCAACTCCGGAGGAAGGAACCGGGAGAACTCGGCCAGGTTGTCCGCCAGTTTCAGGGCCGGTTCCGCACGCCAACTACGCACGGTCTGAGCAGCCGTCTCCAGAACGTCGTCGATGACGTTGGAGATCGGAATCTCGAAACGTGCGATGGTGACCGCGTTGGACTCGTCCTCACCCGAGGTCCGCAAGGAGATCGGCATGTTCATGCGCAACTCGTCGACCGGGCGTCCCATCCGTTCGTGGTAGCGATGCATCCCCACGCTGATCGCCGCGAGGAACATGTCGTTCACGCTGCGGCCACGCCGCTTCGCCGCAGCCCGGTACTCCCCGAAATCCATGTCGATGGTGTCGAAATGGTAGTTGATGCTGCGCTGCTGCATGATCGGCGACAGCGGTCCGAACGGGATCCTCGTGAAACGGAAAACCGATTCCGCGGTCCGCCGGGCACGCGATATGAGATCCCCGGGATTCTTGACCGCCTCCATCGTAAGGGGGCCCAGGCCCTTGATCGCGTCTTCCGCCGTCCGGGCGACCCACCCGACGTTGTTGCGGATCACCGCCTCGAGGAATCCGGTCGTGTCCAGCACGGCGGCCTCCGGAGCCGGCGGCATCGGACCAAGATCGGCTCCTCCGGGTGCGAAGTCGAACAAGGCGAGGCCGAGCTGGACCGCGCCCTGACCATCGGCGATCGCGTGATGCAGTTTCAGGATCAGCGCCGCCCGACCACCGGGCAGGCCTTCCAGCAGAGTCATCTTCCACAACGGCCGGTCGCGGTCGAAGTCCGTCATACTCTGCCGGCGCGCGTCTTCCAAGACATCCGACCAGGTCGACCCCTTCGGCATGCTGAAACGGCGGATATGGAAATTCAGGTCGAAGTTGGGATCGACGACCAGACGTGGCGTCTGGATGCCGATCGGTCCCTCCACGACGCTGGAGCGCAGGATCGGCGCCAGACGGGTGGCGCGCTCGTAACGCTCCTTGAGGACCTCCCAGTCGGGACTCTTGTCCAAGACCAATAGGCCGATCATGGTCGAACGCATGACGGGGTCGTCGGTGGCCATCCGCCACGTCGCGAAGTCCCACCCCGACAACCGTTTGGCGTCCACGCTCGCCTGTTTGCCGCGCAACGGGCTCGGCTGCTTCGGAGCCTTCTTCGCGGCGGGTTTCTTTGCCGCGGGTTTCTTGGCCGCGGGTTTCTTCGCCGCGGGCTTCTTCGCGGCGGGTTTCTTGGCCGCGGGCTTCTTCGCGGCGGGCTTCTTGGTCGCGGGCTTCTTCGCGGCGGGTTTCTTCGCCGCGGGCTTCTTCGCGGCGGGCTTCTTCGCCGGGGGTTTGTCGGGGGCAGCCGCTTCACTGTGTGAGCTGGTCGTTTGCGCCTTACTGGTGGCCGAAGTCGCCTTCTTGGCCCCTTCGGGCACGACACCGGATCCCTTGTCACCGCTGGTAGTACGACTCTTCTTGGCCGCCGGACGCTTCGGACTCGGCTGATCGGGGCTGTTCGCCACGGGGTTCCTCCTTGCGGGCGCGTGGACCCTACGCTATCGGCGTGACAGCGAAAGCCGCTTGGTCACGGGGCAATACTTATCAGAACTGGTCAGACTCAGCCGTTCACCTGTGCCATGACCTCGTCACTCACGTCGAAATTCGCATACACGTTCTGCACATCGTCGCTGTCCTCGAGCGCCTCCAGCAGACGGAAGATCCTGGCCGCGCCCTCTGCCTCCAGCGGAACGGTCACACTGGGAACGAAAGAGGCTTCCGCGGAGTCGTAGTCAAGTCCCGCATCCTGCAGAGCAGTTCGCACTGCCACCAGATCGGTCGGCTCGCAGATGACCTCGAACGTGCCGTCGAGATCGTTGACCTCCTCGGCCCCGGCGTCGAGGACGGCCAGCAGCACGTCATCTTCGGTCAGCCCACTGGCAGGCACGAGCACGACGCCCTTTCGTGCGAACAGATAGGACACCGAGCCGGGATCGGCCATCGATCCCCCGTTACGGCTCATCGCGACGCGAACCTCACCGGCGGCCCGGTTGCGATTATCGGTGAGGCATTCGATGAGTACGGCGACCCCTTGCGGGCCATAGCCCTCGTACATGATCGTTTCCCAGTCGGATCCGCCGGATTCGGCGCCCGAGCCGCGCTTGACGGCTCGATCAATGTTGTCCACAGGGACCGAGTTCTTCCGCGCCTTCTGAATCGCGTCGTACAGCGTCGGGTTCCCGTCGGGGTCACCCCCACCGGTGCGTGCGGCCACCTCGATGTTCTTGATCAGCTTGGCGAACAGCTTGCCGCGCTTGGCGTCGATCGCCGCCTTCTTGTGCTTCGTGGTGGCCCATTTGGAATGGCCGCTCATACTTCCTCCAAAACCATCGAGACCAGCAAGGTGTGGAACCGCCGGTCGTCGGTCATCTCCGGGTGGAACGAGGTCGCCACCGCCCGGCCCTGCCGAACGGCCACGATTGTATCCGGGTCGTTCTGGGTCTCGACCGTGGCGAGGATCTCGACGTCGGGTCCCACCCGCTCCACCCAGGGCGCCCGGATGAAGACCGCGGTCACCGGTGGCCCGGCCAGTGCGGGCACCGGAACCGCGGTCTCGAAGGAATCGACCTGACGGCCGAATGCATTACGCCGCACCGTCATGTCGATCGCGCCGAAGCTCAACTGATCCGGTCGCCCGTCGAGCACTTCTCGGGCCAGCAGGATCATCCCCGCGCACGTTCCTAGAACGGGCAAACCCGCCCGGAGTGCCGCCGCTAGCGGTTCCTCCAGGTCGTTGCGCCGGATCAGCATGCCGATGGTCGTCGACTCCCCGCCGGGTATCACCAGGCCCGAAACCGCCGCAAGATCCGCCGGGGTGCGAACCTTGGTCGCCTGCACGCCGCATTCCTGCAGCATCCGCACGTGTTCGCGGACGTCACCTTGGAGCGCGAGAACCCCTACCCGCGCTGTCACCAGCCGCGTTCGGCGAGTCGGTGCGGCTCCGGGAGCTCCTCTACGTTGATCCCGACCATCGCCTCACCGAGTCCGCGCGACACCTTCGCGAGGATGTCCGGGTCGTCGAAGTGGGTCGTGGCCGCAACGATCGCAGCCGCCCGCTCCGCGGGGTTGCCGGACTTGAAGATGCCGCTGCCGACGAACACGCCGTCCGCCCCGAGTTGCATCATCATGGCGGCGTCGGCCGGAGTGGCGATGCCGCCGGCGGTGAACATCACCACGGGGATGCTGCCGGTCCGCGCGACTTCGGCGACCAGGTCGTATGGCGCCTGCAGGTCCTTCGCCGCGAGGTACAACTCGTCCTCCGGCAGGTTCGCAAGGCGTTTCATCTCGTCGCGTATGGTCCGCATGTGGGTGGTCGCATTCGACACGTCGCCCGTTCCCGCCTCCCCCTTGCTGCGGATCATCGCCGCCCCTTCGGTGATCCGGCGCAACGCCTCTCCGAGGTTCGTGGCACCGCAGACGAAGGGAACGGTGAACTGCCACTTGTCGATGTGGTGGGAGTAGTCCGCCGGGGTGAGCACCTCGGACTCGTCGACGTAGTCCACGCCGAGCGACTGCAGGATCTGCGCCTCGACGAAGTGCCCGATCCGAGCCTTGGCCATGACCGGGATGGACACGGCCTCGATGATGCCGTCGATGAGGTCGGGGTCACTCATGCGCGCAACGCCGCCCTGGGCACGGATGTCCGCGGGCACCCGTTCGAGGGCCATGACCGCTACGGCTCCGGCGTCCTCGGCGATCTTGGCCTGCTCGGCGTTCACCACATCCATGATCACGCCGCCCTTGAGCATTTCCGCCATACCGCGTTTGACGCGGGCCGAACCAGTCACATGGGTGGGGTCAGTCATCAGAATTCCTTTCAGGTCTAGACCAATGGTAGGGCCGGTTGCTGCCACCCACCTAATGCCGTCGGTGCACCCGCGATGGACGGTCGCCGTGGACACCTCGACGCACGCGCACGCCGAGGTCGCCGGCGTGACCCCGCGGCCAAAGCGGCGCTTCGGATTCGAGGGGGCAGCGAACGGGCGCTGTGTTGGCGACGTGATACTCGGCTTCGGCCGCCTGCACAGAGTGGGCCCGAACTTCCTTTCGGTGAAGAAACGACCAGCCACTGGTCGAATCCTCACCAGAAGGCTTCCTTTGAGGTCGAGGGGTAGTCGGGTTCACCCCACCGGCTCGAGGGTACCAGCCCGGCCGGGTCCGGCACCGTCGGCGACGACCTGTCCGAAAGCGACAAGGCGTCAGCTCCGGACTGACTCAACGCTGACTCCACTGCTGAAATCCGAAGGACCGCCAAGAGCGGTTCCGGTGCCTGGCGGGCAGCTCAGGTATCTGATCCGCACACAGACCGCGGCGACCCGGCCGTCTGACCAGGGCCTGGGCGACCTCGTGGAGCGACCGGGCGGTCAGCGCGTGCGCAGGGCCGGTGGCACTTCGTCGTCGAGTTCGACGGTGTGCGGAAGGGCGGCCGAGCCGGCGAGGCGGAACAGCCTGACAAGGCGCTGACGGCGCACCGCCAAGGTGGCGCGTACCGCATCGTTGTGGAAACGCCGTGACCAAGCGGCCTTCTGGATGGTGGCGGACAGGTCGTTCACGGCGCGTTGGCCATCGGGCTGGTCCACGAGTTCGGCCACCACCTGGGGATCGGTGAAGGTCGCCTCCAGCGCACTGGTGAGCGCACTCTCGGCGCTGGACCGGGCGAGCGTGAACTCAGCGTCACTGGCGCGCGCCTGCGCCAGCGCATTGTCGGCGGCGTCGGCGAGCAGCACGCTCGTCGATGGATCGAGCCGCCCAGAACTGGCCAAGGACAGGACCTCGTTGGCCCGATCCATGAACTGGGCCTGCAGGGTGGCCAATGAGGTGTCCACCCGGTGGTGCAGTCGGTCCAGACGCGCGGCCGTCTGCGACAGGTACAACACGAACAACACGACCAGCACAACGACCAGCACGACCATCCAGACGTCCATCAGACCTCGTCCCGGTTCGGTCTGGCCAGCCGGCCGACGAACTGCCCGCGCATGTCGTTCTCGACCTTCTCGCCGGTCGCGGTGACGCTTTCATAGACCTGTTCGATCTCCCGGGCCACGACCTCCCAGTCGAACTGCCGTGCCCGCTCGTGACCGATCGGCACGAGGGTTTCACGCCGTTGCGGATCGGCCAACAGGTCGAGCACGGTGTCGGCCAAAGAATCGGGATCCTCACTGACGAACAACTCACCGGACCTCCCCCCGTCCAGGACGCTGGCGAAAGCCTCGAGATTGCTGGCGACGACGGGAGTACCGGCAGCCATGGACTCCAGCAGCACGATGCCGAAGCTCTCACCACCGGTGTTGGGCGCCACGTACACATCGGCGCTGGCGAAACCGCTGATCTTGTCGGCGTCGGTGACCAGGCCCAAGAAGCGGACGTTGTCCCTCAACTCCGGCGCGAGGCCCTCGGTGGCCTGCTCCTGGTCGCCGGGGCCGGCCACCAGAACCTCAACACCCGGATGCGCCGCTGCGATTCGCGGTAGGGCGCCGAGCAGCACGTGCAGTCCTTTGCGCGGCTCGTCGATGCGGCCGATGAAGAACAGCGTCGGGTCCTGGCGCGGGTAGCCGGGCAACGGCCGGGCAGCCTCGTAGTCCGAGCACACGACCCCGTTGGGGATAAGGACCGCATCACCGCCGAGGTGCTTGACGAGAGTCTGACGTGCAGCCTCGCTCACGGCGATCCGGGCGGAGATCTTCTCCATCGCGGTCTGCATCAGGTAGTAGGCGGCCGACAGTGCCCGTGACCGTTGCAGGGAACTGTGCCAGGTGGCGACCATCGGCCCGCGCGCGGCCCAGCACGCCAGAACGCTCAGCGTCGGCGAGGCCGGTTCGTGCACGTGCAAGACATCGAAGTCGCCTTCCTTGATCCAGCGACGCACCCGGGTGGCCGACACCGGGCCGAAGTTCACCTTGGCCACCGAGCCGTTGTACGGCACCGAGACGGGTTTGCCGCCGTCGACGACGAACGGCTCGAGCGGGTACTCGTCGTCGTCGACCGGCGCGAGCACGCTGACATCGTGACCAAAGCGGCGAAGGGTGACCGCGAGGTCGTGCACGTGGGCCTTGACACCGCCCGGCGAGGTCCAGTCGTAGGGACAGACGATGCCGACCTTCACTGTCGCCGCCGCGGATCGAGGTCGGCGATGAACACCGGCTGCAGCATGTGCCAGTGCTGCGGATGGGTGGCGATCCCCTCGGCAAGTTGATCGGCCATGGACTGTGTCAGGACGTGAGCGGCCCCGATGAAGTCCTCGTCGAAGCGCTTGGACGAGGTCCAGTCACCGGCAGGTTTCTCCACGGGGGCGAAGACGTGCACGTGGGCGCGTGGCCCCTGGTAGTACAGGGCGGTGGCCAGCATCGGCGCTCCGGTGAGCAGCGAGATCGCCGCGGGACCGATCGGCATCTTCGCCGGCTCGCCGAAGAACTCCACCTGCACCCCGTGGCGGCTGAGGTCACGGTCGGCCAGCAGGGCGAGCAGGCCGTTCTCGCGGACCAGATCGACGAGTTGGTCGAACACCCCCTCCGCACCGGCGTGCGGAAGGATCTTCATACCCAGTGTTCGGCGGAAATCCAGGAACTCCTCGTACAATCGCTCGGGCTTGAGCCGCTCGGCAACGCTGATCACCTGGGCGAAATGGATGCTGGCCCAGGCGCCGGTCAGGTCGTAGTTGCCCGCGTGCGGCACGGCGAACACCGCGCCGTGACCGGCGGCCAGGGCGTCCTCGAGGTGATGGGCGTTGACCGCCCGGTGCCGGTGGGTGATCTCCTCAGGAGTCCACGAGGGCAGTCGGAAGGCGTCGCACCAGTACCGCAAGTAGGAGCGCATCCCCTCGTGCGAGACCTCCCGGATCTGCGCCTCCGTAGCGTCGGGGAGGACCCGGCGCAGGTTCTTCTCGAGTTGCACGACACCTTCGCCCCGGCGCCGCCATACCTGATCGGCGAAGCGGTCGAACAGACCGTACGCCTGCTTCTCCGGCAAGGCTCTGACGATGCGCCATCCAGTCGCGTAGGCCCAGTAGGTGACTTCGTCCTGGATGTTCATGCCATGGCCTGCCGGTAGACGTGTGCGAATCTCTGCCACACGGTGATCAACACCAAGATCGAGAGGACGAACAGCGCCGCCGGAAGCAGATAGGGAACCCCGAGACCGTAGAAGAACGCGGGGACCAGCAGCAGCAACAGGCGTTCGGTGCGCTCGGCGATGCCCACTTTGCAGTCGAGCCCGACACTCTCAGCGCGAGCGCGGGCGTAGGAGATCACGAACCCGCCCACGAGACATACGAATGCCGCCGCCTGCACCCATGCCGACTGCCCGCGCACCGCCCAGATGAGAACGGACCCGAAAATGACCCCGTCGGCCACCCGGTCCAACGTTGAGTCCAGGAACGCTCCCCACACGCCGGTCCGCTTCTGCAGCCTGGCCATAGTGCCGTCGAGCATGTCCGAAAAGACGAACAGCACCATGATCAGGATGCCGATGACGAACTCACCGTCGGGGAAGAAGTAGGCGGCCGCCCCACTGACCCCGACCGTTCCGATGACCGTCACCGCGTCCGGGGACAGCCCGATCCGCAGAAGGCCGCGCGCAACCGGCTCGACGACCTTCGCGAGGCCAGCCCGCACGTTGGTCTGGTTCAGCATGCGGGATTCCCTCCGAGGCGTGGTGACACCAACTCATGCTATTAGTCGGGGCGTGGCTTCTTCTGGTTCCGGCGCGCCCCCGGTGGTTCTCGTCTTCGGACTGCAGGACGGGGTGGCACGCTGGCTGACCCGCCGATTGCGCGCTGCCGGGGTGGTGGCAGCCCACGTACCGGCCGATCTTCCGCTGCCCGCGGCTCAGTCCGTGTGCGCCGCGGCCGACGCCGGCGTGCACCTCTTCAGCGCAGGTCAGGGGATGGACGGGCGCTTCCTGGAGATCTGGCAGCTGCTCGCCGAAGCGGGCCGCGCCCGCTACGTTCTGGTCCACGATCTCGGCCCCGCCACCCTCGACGTGAACGAGGCCGTCGGCCATTGCTTCCCGCGTCCTCGAGGAGGACGTGCTCACCACCACGTTGCCGCTGCTGGACGACGATGAGAGCGTGATCGGTGTGCTCGATGTGACGCTCGGGTCGGCAATACTTCCCCGACGGCACGCTCGAGGCGCCCCGCGACGACTTCAGCGATGCCGTCGAGGCCGAGACGAACACTCTCTACGACGCCGCCGACGCGGTTGGCGCTGATCCCCACGAAGCCATCCGGGAGGGACTGCTCGCCCCGGCAGTGACGATCGATACCCGCAGCGGGGCCGGCGTCGACTGGCTGGCCGCTCACCTGCCGGCCCGGTCCGTGCCGGCCGCCAGCACCGTGCTGCCGGGCGACGACGTCGACCAGCCGCTCATCGCGGCGGGTCCACAAGGGTGCGCGCTGGGACCCTGCCTGACGATCCTCGGTCCGGCCACACAACCGGTGACGATCTCGGCCCTCTCGGACCTGCTCGAGCCCGCGCTGGTGTCGCACTTGCCTCCCGGCGGTGTGGCGGCCGCACGCCTCGAGCCGGTCCCGATGCTCGGTTCGTGGCTGGTCGCGCTGGAGTAGCGCGCGCAACGCGCGAAGTGGCGGCGTCAGCTGGGCCAGGCCGCTGCCAGCAGTTCCCGGGTCTCCTCCAGCAGCGCGGGCATCGTCTTGGTGCCTCCGACCACAGTGATGAAGTTGGTGTCCCCGCCCCACCGGGGAACAACGTGCTGGTGCAGGTGTCCGGCGATCCCCGCACCTCCGATGGCACCCTGGTTCATACCCAGGTTGAACCCTTGCGGCGCAGCGATCGCCCGCATCGCGGTCATCGCCGCCTGTGTGAAGGCGGAGAACTCCAGCAACTCGGCGGCGTCGAGCTGTGTGTAGTCCGGGATGTGCCGGTAGGGGCACACCAACATGTGGCCCGGGTTGTACGGGTACAGGTTCAACACGACGTAGACCAACTCGCCCCGGTGGACGATCAGCGCCTCAGGGTCATCGAGGCGGGGGACCCGGCAGAAGGGGCAATCGTCACCGGCATCCTGATGATCCGGGCGGTTCTCCCCCTTGATGTACGCGATGCGATGAGGCGTCCACAGCCGGTCCCACGCGGAGGCGCCGGCCATCAGACCTGGCGCTTCTCGGCAACAGCGGCGACGATCTCGGCGACTGCCTCGTCGATGGGGATACCGTTGCGCTGCTCGCCGTTGCGATACCGGAAGCTCACCGCCGCCTTCGCGATGTCATCGTCCCCGGCGATGAGCATGAACGGGACTTTTTGCTTCTGCGCGTTACGGATCTTCTTGGGCATCCGGTCGGCACTGGTGTCCACTTCCGCACGGACCCCCTGGGACCGCAGCAGATCCACGACGCCCTGCAGGTGGCCGATGTGCTGATCGGCCACGGGTATACCCACCACCGTCACCGGTGCCAGCCAGGCGGGGAAAGCGCCGGCGTAGTGTTCCAGCAGCACTGCGAAGAAGCGCTCGATCGACCCGAAAAGAGCCCGGTGGATCATGATCGGGCGTTCCCGGGTCCCGTCCGGCCCCTGGTACTCGAGGTTGAATCGTTGCGGCAACTGGAAGTCGACCTGGATGGTCGACATCTGCCAGGTCCGTCCGATGGCGTCCTTGGCCTGCACCGAGATCTTCGGTCCGTAGAACGCCGCGCCGCCCTCGTCCATGACGAGCTCCAGGTCCTGGGCCTTCGCCGCCTCGAACAGGATCCGGGTGGCTTCGTCCCACTCCTGCTCGGTGCCGATGCTCTTCTCAGGGTCGCGCGTCGACAACTCCAGGTAGAAGTCGGTCAGCCCGTAGTCCTTGAGCAGCTCCAGCACGAATGTCAGCAGACTGTCGAGTTCGGCGGGCATCTGTTCACGGGTGCAGTAGATGTGCGCATCGTCCTGGGTGAACCCGCGAGCACGCGTCAACCCTTGAACCACCCCGGATTTCTCGTAGCGGTAGACGGTCCCGAACTCGAACAGGCGCAGCGGTAGTTCGCGGTAGGACCGGCCCCGGGCGGAGTAGATGAGGTTGTGCATCGGGCAGTTCATCGGCTTCAGGTAGTACTGCGCGTGATCCATATCCATCGGCGGGTACATCCCGTCGGCGTACCAGTCGAGATGACCGGACTTCTCGAACAGCGCCGCTTTGGTCACATGCGGTGTGTTGACGAACTCGTATCCGGCGGCAAGGTGACGTTGCCGTGAGTAGTCCTCCATGACGGTGCGGACGATGCCGCCCTTCGGGTGGAACACCGCCAGACCCGAGCCGATCTCCTCCGGGAACGAGAAGAGATCGAGTTCGGAGCCGAGTTTTCGGTGGTCGCGCCGGGCAGCCTCCTCCAAGAAGTGCAGGTGGGCCTTCAGATCATCCTTGTGCGGCCAGGCCGTGCCGTAGATGCGCTGCAACTGTTCGTTGTCCTCGTCGGACAGCCAGTACACCGCGGCCGTACGCATGAGCTTGACCGCGTTCGGGGGGATGTATTTGGTGCTGGGGACATGCGGCCCCCGGCACAAGTCGGACCAGCAGACCGCACCCTTTCGGTCGATGTTGTCGTAAACGGTGAGTTCGGATCCGCCGGTCTCCATGATCTCGTCGGAATTGCCGCCCTTCTTGCCGATCAGCTCGATCTTGAAGGGCTCGGTCGAGAGTTCCTTGTGGGCCTCCCCTTCTGTGACGACCCGGCGGTGGAACCGCTGACCGCTCTTGAGGATCTCGACCATCCGCTTCTCGATGCGTGTGAGGTCCTCGGGGTGGAACGGCTCGGCGACCTGGAAGTCGTAGTAGAACCCGTCCTTGACCGGCGGTCCGATGCCCAGTTTCGCCTCCGGGAACAGGTCCTGGACGGCCTGGGCCATGACGTGAGCGGTCGAATGACGCAGAACGGCCAGTCCCTCGGGATCGTGGGCACGAACCGGCTCGATCGCATCGCCGGGCGCGACCGGGTGGTCCAAGTCGCGCAGTTCGCCGTTCACCCGTGCCACCAGGATGGAGCGGTCATCGCCGAGCACCTCGCCAGCGGTCGTCCCGGACTCGACGGCGCGTGGTTCCCCGGACACGGTCACATCAATAGACACTCGACTGCCTTCCTGGCCGTTAGTCCTCTCAGTCTACTGAGGTGGTGGGCGGGCACGGCAGTTCCCGGTTGCTGCTGTCGCCCGGCGGCCCCGCTGCAGAGCCCGGTCGCTCACATCGGGGACCAAAACGGGAAACCGGGAGCCCAACGGGGCCCCTTTCGACTCCCCAACACCCGTTCGACTGCCCAACGTCCGGCCGTGGACACCCGCCCGTCGGCCGGGTCGAATCGGGGACGCAGGTCCGTCGCTGGGCGCGTGTACCGCAATAGTGCCGGGAGGCCTGCCCAGCGGATACGGTCGGACAGTGCACGTGACAGTGTTCGACATCGATGGTGTGCTCGCCGACGTCCGGCACCGATTGCACTTCCTCGACGAGCGACCCAAGAACTGGCGCGGCTTCTTCGCCGCTGCAGTCGATGATCCAGTCCTGGCCCCCGGCCGTCAGGCGACCGACGAGGCACTGGCCGCGGGATCGACCATCATCTACGTGACGGGACGACCCCGCCGCTACCGTCGTGACACCGTGCACTGGCTTGAGCAGAACGGGTTGCCCCGCGGGGAACTGCACATGCGCCCGAACCACGACCGGCGTCCAGCCCGGTTCTACAAAGCCGAGATCATTCAGACGATCTCGCGGGAGCATGAACTCGTGGCCGTGGTCGACGACGACGTCAAAGTGGTCGATCACCTGCGTGATCTTGGCCTACCCGTGCTGCACGCGACATGGATGCACGCACAGGCCGCCGAGCGGCAACTCGATCTGCTGGAACAGGCGCAGGAGTCCGAAGGCCGAACCTGACAAGAGGCACCGCTACGTCCCGAGCGCCCGAATCCTCACGTCGATCTCATGCTGCATGTGTCGGACGATCTCGTCGGGCAGTCCCTCCCGATCACGCAGCCGCAGCAACTCCTCCTGCTCAGAACGCATCATCTCCACAGCGAGCTCTCGAGCGCCCGTCGAGTCGTGCGGCGCAGCCTCCCGCTCCGAGATCGCCGAAGCGCGCTCCAGACGTTGCTGCGCCCGTGATCGAAGCGGACCGATCACTGATGCCGGCAGCGGTGAATCCTTGCGTTCGGACTCCTCCTCGATCTCCTCGAGCCGGTTGAGCGCCGCGCGGGCCAGCGCCAAGTGGACCCGGCGTTCAGTGGACGCGTCGTCGTCCTTCGGTAGATGTACCGCCCGCGCCAACCAGGCGATGGTCGGTGCCAGCAGCAGGGAGATGATGACCACCCCGAACGTGATGCTGATCACCAACTCGCGATACGGAATCCGGTCGCCGCCGTCCGTGGCAACCGGCACGGTGAACGCGGCCAGAGCCGAGATCGGACCGCGCGTCCCCGCCCATGCCGCCACCAGCCAACCCCGGTTGTCCGACAACTGTCCGCTGACAAGGGCCATTAGGAAAACGAACGCGAACCGGATCACCACCAGCGTCACGAAGACCACCGGAATCGCCACGATCAAGGTGGGGATCTGATCCGTCGGCATGGCGTCGAGCACCCGGGGCATCTCCAGGCCGACCAGGAAGAAGGCCGCCGACTGCAGGATGAACGTAATGGTCATCCAGAGTCCGGTCGCCTGCAGCCGCCCCGTGTACGTGACGGCATTGGACGACCCGTGCGCCACGATCAAGGCGGCCAGCACCACCGCGAGGATGCCCGAGCCCTTCAACGCCTCCGCGCCCACGTACAGCGGGAGCGGAGCCACCAGGATCAGGCCGTTGGCCACCGTGGTGTCGCGGGCCCGGCGCACCACGGACATGAGCAGCAGTCCCCCGGCGGCTCCTACCAGCAGCCCGCTCAGAACGGACGTGAGAAGGATCAGGGTGCCCTCCGCGGCCGTCACGCTACCGGCGGCCGCGGACAGGGAGAAGACGCGCAACAATGTCAGCGCCGTCCCGTCGTTGACCAGGCTCTCGCCCTCCAGGATGTTCACAAGGCGTCGTGGGCAGGCCCGCCTTTCGGGCCGTGGCGGACACCGCGACCGCATCGGTGGGACCGAGGATCGCCCCGAGCGCGAACGCCATGGATGTCCAGATTCCCGGTATCACCCACTGCGCAACCGCGCCCACGGCCAAGGCGCCGACGACGACCAGCCCCACCGCTAGGAGCAGTACCGGACGTCGGACCCGCCGCAGGTCCACGATCGAACTCGTCAGCGCCTCGCCGAACACCAGCGGCGCCAGGATCACCACCAGCACGAACTCAGGGTCGGCCAGGCCTTGCGGACCGAAGGGTGCCAGTCCGACCGCGATCCCGGCGAGGATCAAGGGGATCGCCGAGGACCACCCGCGGTTGCGGCAGACCCCGGCGAGGATCACGGCGATGATCACCGCGCCGCCGATGTCGGCTGCCTCAGGGTTCACCATGCCGCGTGGGCCTTCAGGAGTAGTCGCTCACCGGGGCGCACGTGCAGTGCAGGTTCCGGTCGCCGAAGGCGTTGTCGATGCGACGTGTGGGCGGCCAGTACTTGGCGTCGCTGCCCGCGGGGAACACCGCGGTCCGCCTCGGGTAGGGCCGGTCCCAGTCATCGACCAGGCACTGCGCCGTGTGCGGGGCATTGCGCAGAACGCTGTCACCGATCGACACCGCCCCCGAGCCCACCTCGTCGATCTCCGCGCGAATGGCGATCATCGCGTCGCAGAACCTGTCGAGCTCGCGCAGGTCCTCGCTCTCGGTGGGTTCGACCATCAGGGTGCCGGCCACCGGGAAGGACATCGTGGGGGCGTGGAACCCGTAGTCGATGAGCCGTTTGGCGACGTCGTCCACCGTCACGCCGGTAGTGCGCGTGATCTCGCGCAGATCCAGCAGGCACTCGTGTGCGACCAGACCGTCGCCGGAGTAGAGCAGCGGATAGTGGTCCTGCAGCCGCGACGCCACATAGTTGGCCGAGACGATCGCCACCTTGGTCGCCCGGGTCAGACCCTCAGCGCCCATGAGCCGCAGGTACACCCACGGGATCATGAGCACCCCGGCACTGCCCCAGGGCGCCCCGGAGACCGGACCCTGGTCCTTGGGCCCAGCCTGGGTGACCAGCGGATGACCCGGCAGGAACGGCGCCAGATGTGACCGGACGGCGACCGGGCCGACCCCCGGACCACCACCGCCGTGGGGGATGCAGAACGTCTTGTGCAGGTTCAGGTGAGACACGTCGGCGCCCACTTCGGGCAGCCGGACCAGCCCCAGCAGCGCGTTCATGTTCGCGCCGTCGACGTACACCTGTCCGCCCGCCTCGTGCACGACATCGCAGATCTCGCGCAACCCCTTCTCGAACACGCCGTGCGTGGAGGGGTAGGTCAGCATGATGGCGGCCAAACGGGGATCCATGTTCGGCGATCTTCGCCCGCACATCCTCGATATCGACGTCCCCGGCATCGGTGCACTTCACGACGACGACCTTCAGCCCGGCCATGACCGCACTCGCGGCGTTGGTGCCGTGCGCACTGCTGGGGACCAGGCACACCGTGCGATCGTCGTCACCGCGCGACCGGTGATAGCCGCGGATGGCCAGCAGACCCGCGAACTCCCCCTGCGAGCCGGCGTTGGGCTGCACACTGACCCGGTCGTAGCCGGTCACCTCGGCCAGCCACCGTTCCACGTCGGCGATCATCTGACGGGTCCCTTCGGACTCGTCGATCGGCGCGAAAGGGTGCAGACCGGCGAACTGCGGCCAGGTCATCGCCTCCATCTCCGCGGCGGCGTTCAACTTCATCGTGCAGGAGCCCAGCGGGATCATCGTCCGGTCGAGGGCCAGATCCTTGTCCGACAGCCGCCGCAGATACCGCATCATGGCGGTCTCGTTGTGATAGCTGCGGAACTCCGGGTAGTCCAGCAACGGGCCGCCCCGCAGCAACTCCGCAGGGATCGCACCGATCGCGCTCACCCGCGGCGCGTCGAAGACCTCGAGGACCGCGTCGACGTCGGCGTCGGCTGTCACCTCGTCGCAGGTGATACCGACGGCGCCGTCCAGCAGTCGCAGATCGAAGCCGCGTCGCCTGGCCCGCTCGACCACGGCCGCGGCGTTGTCGTGCTCGACCACCACGGTGTCGAAGAAGGCTCGGTGTCTCAGTTGCAGCCCGTGCGCACTCAGGGACGCGGCCAGCACGCCGGCATGGCTGTGGACCCGCTGCGCGATGGCACGCAGTCCGTGAGGGCCGTGGTACTGGGCGTAGAACGCGGCGACCAGTGCGAGCAGGACCTGGGACGTGCAGATGTTGGAGGTGGCCCGGTCGCGGCGGATGTGCTGTTCGCGGGTCTGCAGCGCCAGTCGTAGCGCCCGTCGGCCATCGGCGTCGACACTGACGCCTACCATGCGCCCGGGCAACTGGCGTTCCAGGCCCTGCCGGACTGCCATGAAGGCCGCATGCGGGCCGCCGAACCCCATCGGCACGCCGAAACGCTGGGCGGATCCGACCACGATATCCGCCCCCATGTCACCCGGCGGCCGCAGCGACACCAACGCCAGGATGTCCGCGGTGACGCACAACAGCCCACCGTGCTCTTGCACGGCGGCTGCTACGGGCGCGAGGTCGCGCACGGCGCCGGTACCGCTGGGGTAACCGATCAGGGCCCCGAAGCACTCGGGCATCTGGCCATCGCTGAGATCGCGTACGTCCAGGGTGATCCCGATCGGTTCGGCCCGCGTCGCCAGCACCGCTAGTGTCTGCGGATGCAGATCCTGGTCGACCACGAACGTGTCGCCACGACCGACCCGATGTGCCAGGGCCATAGCCTCGGCGGCTGCGGTGGGCTCGTCGAGCAGGGATGCATTCGCCACCGGCAGTCCGCTGAGGTCCGAGACCAGTGTCTGGAACGTGAGTAGACCCTCGAGCCGGCCCTGCGAGATCTCCGGCTGGTACGGGGTATACGCCGTGTACCAGGCTGGGCTTTCCAGGACGTTGCGGGTGATTACCGCGGGGGTCAGGGTGCCGTGATACCCCAGTCCCAGAAGGCTTCGGCGGGGCTTGTTCCGCGCCGCCAGCGCCTGCAGCAGAACGAGGCTCGCGGCCTCGTCTATGGGCTCCGGTAGCTGCAGTGGGGCATCGGTGCGTATGTCGGCGGGGATCACCGCATCGATCAGAGCATCGACATCGGCGTACCCGAGCGCGGACACCATGCGTTCGAGGTCATCGGGGTCCGGCCCGATGTGGCGTTCGGGGAACGTGGGCTCATCCAATCTTGCGTGCGCGACGGCGCGACAGTTCGTCGTCCACCACGGTAACGCTGCCGTCCGCGCGCTCGGCGGGCAACGTCGCCAGATCGGATTCGACCTCTCGCCACACTGCGCCCACGGCGATCCCGAAGACCCCCTGGCCGCCGTGCACGAGGTCGATGACGTCCTCGGCGCTACGGCACTCGTACACGCTGGCCCCGTCGCTCATCAACGTTATCTGCGACAGATCGCTGACCCCTGTGGTGCGCAGATGGTCCAGTGCGGTGCGGATCTGTTGCAGGGTCACGCCGGTTTCGAGCAGTCGTTTGACGATCTTCAAGGTGACGATGTCGCGGAAGTTGTACAGGCGCTGGGATCCTGAACCCTTGGCGGTACGCAGGCTGGGCTCGACCAAGCCGGTCCGCGCCCAGTAATCCAGTTGCCGGTAGGTGATCCCCACCAGTTTCGCCACGACCGGGGCCCGGTATCCAGCATCGTCGGGCAGCTGCAGTTCGTCGGCGAACAACTCCTGCTGTTCTGCAGTCGGTGTTGCAGGCGAATTCGCGACTGCTTCATTCATGGGCCAACTCCTCGACTGTGCTGCGAACTATGCCAGCGGTATCCCACAACCTAGGCCCCCGACCGGCTGCCGCGCGACCGACACGCCCACCGAACGCCGATCAATACCTCACTGTTTAGTAGAGGGTTAATCATTGATTGCTTCCAC
This sequence comes from uncultured Actinomycetota bacterium, assembly GCA_963704075.1. GTDB lineage: Bacteria > Actinomycetota > Actinomycetes > S36-B12 > UBA10799 > JADKAV01. The sequence continues at coordinate 13,944 of CAVPGV010000013.1, read as the reverse complement.
CTTCGAAATCCTCCGGTGTGACCTGGTCCAGGAACTCCCGGAACGCCTCCACTTCGGCCTCGGCTTCCTCTTCTTCGGCCGGCATCTCGATCCCGGCCTCCTCAAGCACCGCTTCGGAGGCGAACAGGGGTGCCGCCGTGCGCAATGCGAGGGCGATGGCGTCCGAAGGTCGCGCCGATACCACCACACCGTTGTCGAAGATCAGTTCGGCGAAGAAGATGCCGTCACGCAACTCGGTGATGTCGACTCTGGTCAGGGTCCGCCCCATCCCCTCGATGACATCGCGCAGCAGATCGTGGGTCAGGGGCCGTTCGGACTGCACACCCTGCTGGGCGAAGGCGATCGCAGTGGCCTCGACAGCACCGATCCAGATGGGCAGGAACTTCTCCGTCTCAGCATCACGCAGCAGCACGATGGGCTGGTTGGAGGGCATCTCGACCCGGACTCCGACGACATCGACAGCGCGCACAGGTTTCACTGTACGCCTCACCGGATCACCCGCCGAGATTCCTGCGGTCGATGGTCCAGAATGCGCCTGGGTCAGAGCTGGGCGCGCAGAACCGCGACGTGCACCCGGATCAGTGCGGCGGCCAGACTCCGGGCGCGGTCCTGGAACGCGTCCTGGGACTCCGCACGGCGAGATTGGCCCAGGACAGTGCGGTAAAGATCCAACTCCCGGGTCACGGCCAGCACCACGGGACGCGCGTTACGGATGGGCAGGCCGCAGTCCCGCAGCGCCGCGAGGCCGCGGGCGGTCTCGAGATCGTTGAGGCTGAAGTCGGGTCCGGCCGGCAGCAGACCGACTTCGGTCGCCTGCTCGAACTCGTCGGCGCTCAGACCTGACTCACGTCGCAGTTCGGCGGGCAGCAGCCGCACCCCGGTGTCGAGGGTCTGCAGATCGGGTGCCGCGACCTGCACGGCCGGCGTCTGCGGAGTGGCGCTGGTCGGTTCCGGCGGAGTCAGCCCCCGGTCGAGGGCGTCGAGGTGTTCAGCGATCACCCGCAACGGCAGGTAGTGGTCGCGTTGCATCGTCAGCACGTAGCGGATCCGCTCGACGTGGGCGGGGGTGTACTTGCGGTAGCCCGAAGGAGTCCGCAACGGCTCCACGAGACCTTCTGCCTCCAGGAAACGGATCTTGCTCACGCTGATGTCCGGGAAGTCGTGGCGCAGTGAGGACACCGTCTGACCGATGCCCATGAGGTTCGTGCTCATTCAGGCAGGTGATCCTCTTCGGCGTGCAGGAACTGCAGGCGGAACTTCCCGATCTGGATCAGGTCGCCGGACGTCAACACGTGACGTTCGATGGACGTGCGGTTCACATAGCTGCCGTTGAGGGACCCTTTGTCCATCAATGTCCACTGGTCGCCGTCCGCGACGAACTCCGCGTGATGGCGGCTCACCGTCACATCGTCAAGCATGACGTCGTTGTCGGCCGAACGTCCGACCGTCAACCTGGGGCCGGACAACTCGAAGCGCTGTCCGATCTCTGGGCCGCGCTGCACGACGATCACGCTCATGCCGCGGGTGAGCCCTGACAGACCCTCCACCACCGGGATCGGACCGGTGTCGACTTCGGGCGCCACGACCACGCCGGTGGGGTCATCGTCCTCCATGCGCGGCCGCGGCGTCCCGCACGCGCCGCAGAATCGATCCTCCGGATCCAGCGGACGACCGCACTTCAGACATTCAGTGGTCACAGGGCTCCTCACGATTCCTGGTGCAACGGGGCGAAGAAGGACGAATCTTTACCTTACGCTAAGCCTTAGAGTTGTCATGCTTCTTCGGCAAGACGCTCAGATCTCCCGCACCAGCGCTTCGTAGTCCTCCGCAGCGAGCAGGGATTCGGCGGCCTGCGCGTCCTCCGGCTCGAGGACGAACAGCCAGCCACCCTCGTACGGATCGGTGTTGAGGGTCTCAGGCGCGGTTTCGACCGCGTCGTTGCGGGCGACGATGGTGCCCGACACTGGTGCGTAGATCTCGCTCACGCTCTTGGTGGACTCCACCTCCCCACAGGCGTCGCCCTCACTCACGGCTGCTCCCACCTCGGGCAGGGCCACGAACACCACGTCGCCGAGGGCGTCCTGGGCGTAGTCCGTGATGCCGATCCGCAGGTTGCCGTTCTCCATCGGGAGAATCCACTCGTGCTCTCGCGTGTAGCGCCGATCGTCAGGTGTCATACCCGCAGATTAGTCGGTCACCGTGACGTTCGGGTCGGGCTCCGGGAGGTTGACCGTACTGAGAATCTCGACTTCCTCCAGTTCGGTGATCACCACGGAACCGTCCTGGGCCGAGACGGTATCGGCGATACCGCCCGGGATGCGCATCGCGGTGGCCATGGTGGCCGGGCCGCCGATCGCCAGGATCTCGAAAGGCTCAGTGACCACCGTGCCACTCACCGAGATGCCGCCACCCTCGTCCGCGAACCACGTGTCGACAACCACGCGGATGCCGTTGACCTCGATGGCCTCTGCACCCGCGTCGCGCAGCTCTTGCACGGTGTTGAGCAGATCGGAGGCGAAGAAGGCATCGTCACCCTCGACCCGCAGTCTGATCCCAGGTCCGCTCACGGCGGTGGTACCGGCCAGTACCCGCAGATCGTCGGCGCGCTCCTGTGCCTCCTGCAAGGCTTCGGCAGTCGTCCCCGACCGAAGGTTCTGCTCGGCGGCCTGCAATCTGAGGATCTCGCCGTCGAGGCGGGTCTGGCGCGACTGGAGGTCGTCGAGCAGACGGATCAGGTCGGGCTCACGCGCCGTCGCGAGGAACTCGTCGGTGTCCTGACCGCGTACGACGGCCACGGTACCGATGCCGATGAGGATGCAGACGATGACCACACCCCACTGCCGGGACTTCATGCCTTGAACACCATCCGGCGGATCGCGGCGGCGTTCGCGAAGATCCGCATCGCTAGGACGACGACTACGCCGGTGGACATCTGGGCGCCCACGCCCAGTTGATCACCCAACCACACGAGGGCACAGGCGACTGCGACGTTGCCCAGGAAGGAGACGACGAAGACCTTGTCCGAGAAGTTGCCGTCCAACATGGAACGCAAGGCACCGGATACCGCATCCAATGCCGCAATGACCGCCACCGGGACGTAGGCGTCCATCCACGTCGGCACTTCGGGCGAGAAAACCACCCCGAGCACGATCCCGACGATCAACCCGATCAGCGCGATCATTGTCAGCCGCCCTTCAGCACGTCAGCCCGTATCGGCAGGTTCGCCGTCGACGCCGGCACCGTCACGGGATCGGCGCCCGTCACCTCCGACTGTATGCCGTAGTCGCGGCGCAGTTGTTCCAACTCCGCTTGCGCGTCCGAACCGGCGAAGATGTCGGCCAAGTCGGCCGGACCCACGGACGCGATGATGTACGGCGGTTCCAAAGGTTTGTAGTCCACGAGGATGGCCTCGCCCGCGGTGCGGATAGCGGTGACCGATGTCAGCCGGACGTCATTGATCGCTATGGCCTGAGCCCCGGACTGCCACAGGCCGTTGACGACCATCTGAACGTCGATGTCGAGCACCCTGGCTTCGTCCGGTTGGACCCCCTTCGGCAGTGGCGGGGCGGCATCCTGCATCGTCACGATCGCACCCGGGCCGGCCAATCCCACGAAGCCGGACGTGATCTGGACCGCCTCCAACTCCTCGGCGAATCCCTCTCCCAGCCCAGTGGTGGCCAGCTGCTGCAGTTGGGAGACGGTTGCCCGTAGTTCGACCGCCGCTGCCTGGTCCGATTCGGCGTCTCGCGTGGCACTTTCAATGCGGTCGATAAGCGCTTGGCGTCGGTCCTGCGCCTGGGGCTGCACCGTCTGACGCTGCCATGACGCGGTGGCGAACACGAAGCCGATCACCACGAACACGAGGATGGTGACCGCCATCGAACGCACGGAACGGGGCCCTTCAGGTTGATGGGCCAACGCGTAATCATCGGCCTGCGCCTCGGCGATGATCCTGTCGAGCAGGTTCTCCGGCAAATGCTGCCTCACGACGACGCCGCCATGATCCGGCGTGCCTGACCGACGTAGAGCACGGCCGCCCACCAGTACAAAGCGGTTCCCCACACGGCGAATGCCCATCCGAACACCTTGGCGGTGTCCGCCAGCCACCCGGACCCGTCGCCGAGCAGCAGCAGGGGGAAGGCGTACAACAGGCAGAAGGTCGCAGCCTTGCCCAGGAAATGAACGGGCAGACCCGTGACGCCGCGGCGCTTCAGTACCGCGAGCACGACCGCGAGGATCAGGTCGCGCGAAATCAGCAGGAGGACAAACCAAGCGGGCACGATGCCGCGCAGGAGCAGCCCGATCAAGGTGGCCAGGATGTACAGGCGGTCGGCCACCGGATCGAGCAGTTGCCCGACGCGGGTGATCTGGTTCCACTTGCGCGCGAGGTACCCGTCGAGCCAGTCGGTGAAACCCGCGACAATCAGCAGGGCCACTGCCCATCCGTCCGCCTCCGGCACGAGGATCAACCACAGGAACAGCGGCACCCCGAGCAACCGCAGCGCCGACAGCACATTGGGCAGCGTGAGGACCCGGTCGGACTGCACCTCGGTGTGTTGAACCTCCACACCTGCCAGCCTAAGCGGTGTCGGGACCGGCATCCGCCGCGGCGCGTGCGACGGACATCGCCCCCGATTGGTCTTGTCGCCCAGGAATCATCGACTGTAGGCGCTTGCCATGGGGGGCTGACTCGACGGCGGCGCGGTGCCGCCGGTGCGGAAGGCGAGGATCAACAACAGGATCGCCAGTCCGACCAGCACCACTCCGGCGATCACCATGCCGACCGCCAGCGGACCGATCCAGGTGACTGTCGCGATGACGGAGACGTCCGCGGCGACACCCTTGGCAGCATCCCTGTTCATCACGACAAGCGTCTTGTCCGAGTTGGACACCGGCCAGGCCACCGAGGCCTTGCGCCCGGTCTGCTGATCGGTCCAGAAGGCCTCCGCACCGGGATCCGGTGGGACCCGGTCGCCAGGGATCGTGGTTGAGTCCAACGAATCCGACGAACTGTCGATCCCGGTGACCAATTCGTACGGCACACCCTGCAAGTACTGCAGAGAATCAGGCTTTCCGGCGACTCCTACGAACAGGGGGTCCTCGCCGGTGACCTCGAGTCGCAGATCGAACCAGGTTTCATCGACGGGCAGAGCCGTGGAACTGCTGATCTGGAAGTCCGTTACCACCACTGCCCGCACCTGGTCGCCGCTGACCCGCCCGATCGGGATATCGGCTTCGCCATCAGTGCCAAACAGGCTCAGCAGGACCGAGCCCCCGCCCAGTAGACCGAGGCCGACGAGTCCGAGCAGTGCCCCCAGAATACCCAGAGCGAGTCTTTTCACGTGTTCACGGTAATCCACGTCCGGGCCGCGGCCGCGCCGCCACACACCGGGTTTCAGCGGTAATCGGCACGGATCCGCTTGGAATACCCCGCATCGTTGACTGCACGCACGAACACCCGTGCCTGCGGGCTCAACGCGGCCAGTGGCGCTGTGCCAGCAGTGGTGTCCTGCACCACCCAGGAGATGCTGGCGTTGCCATCCACCACCCCCACGTCGTACCGCACACCCGGCACGCTCTGCCAGTCGACGCTGTCGAAGTCCCGCGTCACATCGATCGGGGCGGGCGGCTCAACCGGCAGCGGCCGAGGCCTGACCTTGGCCAGGAACCTGGATCTGGCGACGTTGGCGCCCGGATTGCGCGCCAGCCAGGACCCTTTGCGAGGCTTGAGCGCGAAGTAGTCGTCGTCACCGCAATCGAGGCGGTACTGCGAACTCGGCGAGGGGCACTTGATCGTCTTGCGCCATCCAGGGCCGCCGTCGCGATAGCACATGATGTCGTAGGCGTCGTAGCAGTGACCTTTGCCCGTGGAATGCGGCGCATTCGGGCTGATCGCTCCGAGCGCGTGCACGAGTTCGTGGGCGTCGACCCAGACGAAGCCCCACGACGAACTCCACGTCGCCGACCACCGGTCCCCGCCGAGGCCCGACCAGTTGGGACTTGTGGTGGCGTCGACCCACAGGCTGTAGACGCGGTCGGTGCGCCGGAATCGGGGGTCCTTCTTCGTGAGGTACCGCCGCAAGTTGACCAAGTTGTACGTCTTCGAGGCGGGCACCGCCACCTGCAGGATAACCGGGCTGCAGGACCGGTCATGGACCCAGCGAACCGTGCGACGGGCGCCTGACGAACGTTCGAAGATGCCGGTGGTCAGGTACGTCGATCGGTTGAAGACCGTGCGGAAGTGGTTGTACCGGTTCTTCGTCCCCTTCCGGTACACGAATACCGGCTGCACCCGCGGGCCCCGACTGCCATTGCCTATGCAGCGCGGGGCGGCCCAGTTCCCGGAGGCGTCGACCAGGTAGTAATCGGCGTCCAAAGCACTTTGCCGCGGGGCTGCGCTGTACCCAGCTGGACCGTCAACCATGGCTGCCGGCGCGACCACACCGGAGATGCCCACTGCGGCCGCGGCGATCGCGGCGAGCACTCCCACCATGTTCACCACGGTACCCGCGCGGGCAGCACTCACCGGTATGCAGGCCCTAGCCCTGTGCCTGGTCTCGCTCAACAGCACTCCCCCGCGGGATCACGCCACGGGCTATTGGAATGATGCCCATCGTGCGGACAAGTGCAGAAGCCGGCCACGGGGGATACCTGTGCCTGGCGGGTCGGGCATCGTCCTGGCCCACCGGTCGCTGTCCGCGGGCCAGGACCGTGCCACGGCCGGCGGAGGTCGCCCGATGACGAGAGATCCACGATGAATCAATCGCAATCCCCGGACGACACGCGTCGTGGGGTCGTGGTCGAGGCCGTCACGATCGGCGCGACCACGGGTGCCTACGGAGTCTCGTTCGGGGCCCTGTCGATCACCTCAGGGTTGTCTGTCTGGCAGACGATGGCGCTGAGTGCTCTGATGTTCACCGGCGCGTCCCAGTTCGCAATGGTGTCCGTACTGGCCGGCGGCGGTTCGGCCGCGGCCGCGATCGCGAGCAGTGGACTGCTCGGGCTGCGCAACCTCTTCTACGGGTTGCGTATCCGTCAGATCCTGCAGCCGTCCCCGGGACTGTCCCTGCCAGCGGCCCACCTGACGATCGACGAGTCCACGGCGATGGCGCTGGCCCACTACGATCGACCGACGCCGCGCCCGGCTCTTGCCTTCTGGTCGACAGGGGCCAGTGTGTTCGTGCTGTGGAACCTCGGCAGTCTCGTGGGGGCACTTGGCGCAGACAGTATCGGCGATCCCACCCGCTGGGGCCTGGACGCCGCAGTACCGGCGGCCTTCCTGGCTCTGCTCTGGCCCCAGATCACCGATCGACGCCTGCTGCAGGTGGCAGTCACCGCCGCCGTGGTGGGAATCGCGCTGACGCCGGTCCTCTCCCCCGGCCTGCCGGTCCTGTGCGCTGCCCTCGTCCCGTTCCTGTTCCTGCGGAGAACCTCGTGATCTGGGCGGCCGTTCTGATCGGCAGTGCAGTCGCCTACACCCTCAAGGCGCTGGGCTTCGTCGTGCCCGAACGCATGCTCGACAAGCCATTGGTGGCCCAACTGGTCGCGATGTTCCCCATCGCCTTATTGTCCGCCCTGCTCGCCGTGGTGACGGTGGGACAAGGGATGACCGTGGTGATCGACGCCCGCCTCGCTGCCGTGGCCGCGGCGGCGGTCGCCCTGATGCTGCGCGCTCCGTTCCTGGTGGTGGTTGTGGTCGGCGCAGCGACTGCTGCCTTGATCCGAGCCATCTAGGGCGACATCGTTCGCCCAGCGGGAATTCTGGCGCCTCAGGCGCCTCTGCAGAGGCTGTGGCGAAATCGCGGGCGGGATCTCCTCGGTGGGGAGATCTCCATTTCGAGGATCAATCCGGCTTCTCGGGGGGCAAGGTCCACAGGCGTTGGAGTTGTGTACGTGCGTTGGAGATCCGCACAGGCGTGAGAAAGAACGCCCGTGGTTGTCCAACGCCTGTACCGTTGTCCAACGCCTGTACCCAACTCTCACGCCCGCGGTGGAGATCACAGCCAAACCGTCGCAGCCTTTGCCCTCGTCAGGCGGCTGAACAGGATGCGAAACGGGTCGGTTGTCCTTCTCGCGGTCTGTTCGCGATCCAGCATTGCCTGATCCGCACCAGGACTGCGCAAACGAACCCTCGGCCGCCGAGTCACATCCGCGACTCGGGCCGCTGGCTACTCGTCGGCCTCTTTCTGGTCCTTGGTCTTCTTGCTCTCGAAGCCGGGAATGGCCCCGGCGTGGGCCGACGCGGACGGGTCCTTACGGACCTTGAGCAGTGAGGCAACCGTAGTGATGACCAGGATGCCGAGGATGAATCCCAGGGACAGCCAGATGTCGATGTGGATGCCGAAGAACACGAGGATCAGTTTCACCCCGATGAATGCGAGGATGACGGCCAGCCCGATCGACAGGTACACCAGACGGTCCAGCAGACCGGCGACCAGGAAGTAGAGCGCCCGCAGGCCCAGCAGCGCGAAAGCGTTCGCGGCGAACACGATGAAGGGCTCGTTCGTCACGCCGTAGACCGCGGGGATGGAGTCGAGGGCGAAGATGATGTCGGTGGCGAAGATGGCGATCATCACCATCAGCAAGGGCGTGCCGAAGTACTTGCCGTTGATCTTGGTGTGCAGGTGCGGGCCGTCGTACTCATCGGTGAACGGCAACACCCGCTTGGCGATCCGCACCACCTTGCCCTCGTTGAACTCGGGCTCTTCGTCGCGGTGCCGCGCGAGGCCGATGGCGGTGTAGATCAGGAACACCCCGAAGATCACATACGTGAACGAGAACGCCTCGAGCGCCGCCGCCCCCAGGAAGATGAAGATCGTCCGCAGGACCAGTGCCCCCGCGATGCCGGCCATCAGCACCTTCTGCTGGTAGATCTTCGGCACGGCGAAGGTGCTCATGATGATGACGAAGACGAAGAGGTTGTCCACCGACAGGCTCTTCTCGATCAACCATCCGGCGAAGTACTCAAGGCCGAAGGATCCACCCTTGGCCGGTGTCTGGTCGGCACTCCACCAGGCGAAGAAGATGCCGAATGCGATCGCGATCCCCACATAGATGATCGACTGGATAGCCGCCTCCCGCACCTTGACCTCATGCGGATTGCGCGTCGCTTGGACGAACTCGAACGTGATCAGCACCACGACGATCCCCACCGTGAGCGCCCACAACCATGCCGGGACGATCAGACTGGGTTCGCCGGCGCTGGCTGCAGCTGCCGGAAGCATCATCAGCCCAGTCTGGCAGACGGGTGTGGACCCGCAATCGGCGTGGTCGTGGGCGGTCCGGACCCGTCAGAACCCACGAAACCGGCGCCCTGGGGCACAATGACCAAATGTCGTCCGACGAACTGCAGATCCGGCTCGAAGCTGGATTGCCCGGCGACATGTTGGACTTCCCGTGGGAACTGCCACTGATGCACTGGCCGCAGGAACTGTTGATTCCGCTGCCCCGTGGGATCTCCCGCCACGTCGTCCGATTCGTCGACGTCGGCGGGACCGTCATGGCGCTCAAAGAGATCAACGAGGAGCTCGCCGAGCGGGAGTTCGGCCTGCTGCGCGACCTCGAGGAACTCGACATCCCCGCGGTCCATGGAGTCGGTGTGGTGACCGGGCGGCGCGACGCCCGCGGCGAGCCGCTACCGGGGATGCTTGTCACGGAACACTTGACCTGGTCCATCCCGTACCGAACGGTCTATACCCGGGTGCTGTCACAGCAAACGGTCGACCGTTTGCTCGATGCATTGGTCCTGCTGCTGGCGCGGCTGCACCTGGTGGGTTTCGCCTGGTACGACTGCTCGCTGTCCAACGTGCTCTTCCGGCGGGATGCCGGAGCCTTCGCCGCCTACTTGGTGGACGCCGAGACCGGTGAGCTGCACCAGCGGCTCACCGACGGGCAGCGCAACCACGACGTGGAGCTTGCGCATCTGAACATCGCGGGCGGTCTCATGGACCTGGTCGCCGGTGGCCGCCTCGGCCCGGATTTCGACCCGATCGCGATCGCCGACGAGATTCCCAAACGGTACGAGCGTTTGTGGGATGAACTCACCGAGGCTGAGCACGTCGACGGGGCGCAGCGCTGGCGGATCGCACGCAGGGTCGACCGGCTCAACAACCTCGGCTTCGACGTCGCCGAACTCGATCTGCGGCGGACCTCTGACGGAGTCGTCCGAATCCAGCCAAAGGTGGTCGATGCGGGTTACCACTCCCGGCGCCTCCTGCGGCTCGTGGGCCTGGACGTGGGCGAGAACCAGGCCCGCAGGCTGCTGAACGACCTCGACCAGTACTGTGCTGCCGCTCGCGCCGACGGGATGCCGACCGCGACCCTGGCCACCGAGGTACGCACCAGGCGCAGCGAGCAGTCGCCCCGGGAGGACGTGATCGCGGCCCACCGATGGTTGTCCGACGTCTACGAACCGGTGATCTCCGCGGTGCCATCACACCTGCGCACAAAACTGCAGGACGCGGAGGTGTTCCACGAAGTGCTGGAACACCGCTGGTACATGTCCGAGCGGGCAGGACAGGATGTCGGCCTCCGGGAGGCGGTGGACGACTACGTCAGCACGGTCTTGCGGGAGAAGCCCGACGAGTCAACCCTGTTCCCGATGACCGGGGACGACACCGGGATGCTCGAACTCGACGCGTTGGGGCTGGTGGAGAGGTCCGAGGACGATCAGGGACCCTGATCAGACCACCTCGGCGTCCATACGGGTCAGTTCATCGAGGACCAACTCGACGAGGTTGGCCGGGTCCGGCAGCAGTTCGGCATCAGTGGCGAAACCGACGGTGACCTTGCCGTTGTAGCTGAAGATCGTCGCGGTCATCGGCTGGTTGCCGGAGCACGGCGCGAAGCCGACGACCTGCTCCACCTCGATACCGGCGAAACGCATGAGCGACGTCGGCCCTGGCACGTTGGTGAGCACGCCCACCGCCTTGTTGGCGAAGAAGTTGGTGAGGAAGAACGCGATCTGGCTCGGCGACATCGAAACCATGCGCTGCAGGCCGAACGTGAGCACCGCCTCGTCGGAGTGCTTGATCCGGTGCATCCGGTGGTGCATCTGTTCCAGGCGTGCCTGTGGGTCGGGTTCGTCCAGCGGCATGGGCAGGAACACCAGAGCGAAGTAGTTGCCCAAGTCCGGAGGCAGGTTGTCCTCGAACGGCTTCAGGTTGACCGGCACCATCCAGTTCACCTCCTCCAACTCCTCGTCGAACGCCGCGAGATACCGCTGCAGCCCCCCGGAAATCGCGGCCAGAAGCACGTCGTTGACTGTCGCTCCCGCCCGGCGTCCCAGCGCCTTGATGTCGTCGAGGGGAATGCCCGGTGACCATGCCAGCGCCTTGTGCGTGCCCGGCTTGCCGGTCCACACCGTCGACTCCGTGCCGGCCAAGGCGATCTTCGTCACCGAGGACAGGTCGTTGAGGCTGCGATGTTGCTCGGCCCCCAGGACCTCGAGGGCATCGAGCAGGCGGTCGGGGTGGCGGACCAGGGAGAAGCCTTCGTCGACCTGGTGGAAGCCCGAGCGCGCGACCCCGAGCGCCTTGCCGGGCAGGTGGGCCAGGGCCGACAGCGGATTACGCACCGCGTTCACCGTCTCACTGGCCACGTCCTCCACGCCGGCCTCCACCACGTGGGCGACCTCGCCCGCCGCGTGTATGGCCACGCGTCCGATCTCCTCTGGAGGTGAGGACGCCTCGCCGCTCTGGACCCCTTTACGGGCCACCACCGCGCCGACGCTGGCCTCATCCGTCTCGCACAACCCGAGCAGGACCTGGGTCAACCGCACCCCGTCAGCGATGGAGTGGTGGAACCGGGTCATCATCGCCGAACCCACGGTGCCGTCGTCCAGTGTGATCGGGGAGATCACGTAGCCGACCCATAGCGGACGGTCCTTGGGCAGTGGCTGCGAGCGCTGTTCGGCCATGAACTCCTGCAGATCGACCAGCGTCTTGCCCTCCCCGAAGTCGACCACCTGGAGGTGTGACTCGAGGTCGAAGTCCGGATCGTCCTCCCACGCCCATCCGAAACCCGACTTCACCGCACGCCGACCGAGCACCGGGAAGCGTTCCACGGCTGCTTCGTAGATGGCATGCACGTCGTCGATGTCCGGCGTTCCCCGCAGGACCAGCGAGCCATCCACCACCATCAGGTTGTTCGGCCGGTCCATGGTCAGCCACAGGGCATCCTGGACGCTCATCGACGCTGTTGCCATGGTCACTCCCTGGTTCGATATGCCAAGCCCACTGCTGTGCCCGGCATCTCCAAATCTACGCCTCGCCGGTGCTCGGCGTCTGGTCAATGCGCAGCCATGGTGACGCCTGCTCGATGCTGGCGGCGAGGTCGAGCAGGACCTGTTCGCGCCCGTACCCCGAGGCGAACTGGACGCCGATCGGCAGCCCACCGACGACACACCCAACGGCAACGAGATCGCGGGTGCTCCCGACACGTTCTGCAGCGCGGTGAATGATGCATAGCGCAGAAGCCGGACGAGGTGTTCGCGCGGGGCCACATCGGGACCCAGATGGCCGATCGGTACCGGCGGGCTGGCCAGCACCGGCGAAATCAGGACGTCGTACGTGTCCAGGATCTGGTCGTGTTCCAGGCTGAAGCGGCGCAAGCGGTGGATCGCGGCGGGCATCCGCGGTGCGATCGAGGTGAAGTAGTCGCTGAGGTACTTGCTGAAGGGCTCCAGGCGAGAGGGCGCATAGTCGGGCCCGAACACCCGCCCGCCCAGGCGCCGCAGCGAGAAGGCGAGCATCCCCCAGTAGCGCAGGAAGTCGTGAGCGATCGTGTCGTCGAACGGATTAGCGATGCTCTCGACGTCGTGCCCGAGCGATTCGCACAACGTGCCGGCTGCCATGGCCGCAGCCCGGACCTCGGGGTCCACCGAGAGCCCTGCGAGGCCGTCGGTGATGACGCCGATGCGCAGTTTCGGCGGATCGGCGGTCGGCCCGATCGGCGGCAGGTCACCGGTGGGCCGCACTCGCGCCATAGCCCGGTAGAACGCCACGGTGTCGCGAACCGTGCGGGTGAGCACACCCTGGGTGACGATGTTGACCGGCATGATGTCCATCGCCTCTGCGGTGGCCAGTCGCCCACGCGAGGGTTTCAGACCCACCAGTCCACAGCACGAGGCGGGGATCCGGATCGACCCCCCGCCATCGTTCGCGTGTGCCAGCGGCACGACCCCGGACGCGACCAGCGCCGCAGAGCCGCCCGACGAGCCGCCGGTGCTGTATGCCAGATCCCATGGATTGCGGGTGGGTCCGTGTGCGATCGGTTCGGTGGTCGCGGTCAGGCCGAACTCCGGTAGCGCCGACTTACCGATGGTGTTCAGACCGAGTTGCCGCCAGTCCCGCACGAACCGCGAAGGCCCGGCTGCGGGTGTCCGTGGTGTTGCGCGGGAGCCGAAGGTGGTGGGATAGCCGGCGATGTCCTCGTTGTCCTTGATGAACGACGGGATCCCGGCGAACGGACCCTGCTCTGGGGCGGGTTCGTCCAGCCAGGTCACGACCGCGTTCAGCCGCTTCACGGCTTCGGCGCGCTCGAGCGCTGCCTGCCGCAGTTCGCCGGGGCTGACATCGCCGCCGGCGAGTGCGGCCTGCAATGAGACAACATCATGGGTTCCGAGGGCATCGTCGGTGAACGCGCTAGTCAGCATCCCCCGATACTAGGTGTAGCGATACCGGATGGGCATCCGTTGCACTGATAGCGGTCAGCCGTTGATCATGATGGCCAGGCACATCTCGTCGGTTGTGCCTTCACCCCAGACCACGTACCGAGCCGGTGTGTCCTGCAGAGCGGGCAGCTGCGTTCGCAGTGAGGCATCGTGCCTGCAACGCACCCGAAGGGTGTCACCAGGTCCGATGTCGACCGGTTTGCGCAATGGGACCGCACCCTGTTTGTCGAAGTCCCAGTTCGGAATGTCCAGCAGGACCTGCTCATCGGCCT
>CAVPGV010000012.1:0-33056 GCA_963704075.1 uncultured Actinomycetota bacterium | reverse complement strand
CCGTGTCGGTAGACCTCCGCGACCCGGTTCTATCCGGTGTCCGGTGGGGGTCGGTCGGTGGTGGTGTAGGCGCCGGTGGGGGTTTGGATGATGTGCAGGCGGCCGTGGTGGACGCGGCGGTGGTGGTATCGGCAGACCAGGACCAGGTTGGGTAGGTCGGTGGGCCCGCCCTGGTTCCAGGGGCGGATGTGGTGGGCGATGCAGCGGTGTGCGGGCACGGTGCAGCCGGGGTGGATGCAGCCGTTGCCGTCGCGCACGGCCAGCGCGGCGCGTTGGGCTTTGGTCGCATAGCGTTCGGCGAACCCGACCGCCAGCGGCTGCCAGTGGACCTGATCGGCGGTCAAACCGACGACCAGGGTGAGGTTGGCGGTGCAGGTGTGTTCGGCCACCTCGGCCCGCGACATCAGCAGCCCGGACGGCCAGCGCACCCCGAGCCGTGAGCTGAGTTGGTCGGGGGTGACGGTGATGGTGACGTGCCCGAGGCCGGTGGGCCGGTCGGTGTCATCAGTGGATCGGGTGGCGATCTCGGCCAGCGCGTCGGCGCGGCGCTGCCCGGGGGTGCGGGTGTCGTCCGGGCCGGTCGGTGCGGCGTACAGGTCGAACGCCGCGGCCAACGCTTGACCGGTGGCGGCGTCGAGTAGCCCGTTGAGGATCCAGGTGTTGTCCAGCCCCGGTGACAGGTCGACTTTGCGGCGTGACCGGTTGTGCTCGGCGAGGTCGTCGTGGATCTCGGGGCGGTACTGCTGGATGATCACCTCCAGGATCGTGCGCAGGTCGGCCGGGGTGTGCCGGGCGGCGATCCCGGCCACCGTGGCTTCGATGTTGGCGTAGTCCTCGCCCAGGATCCGCCGGGCACCGCGGATGGCCCGCACATGCTCCAGGCTGATCGCCCCGCGACCCAACTGCTTGGCGGTGTCGGTCAGATCGTCGCGCAGCGCCCGGGCGGTGTGCACCCGCCACCCCGCGGCCCCTGAGGTGATGCCGGTGGTCTTCGCCAGCCAGTCACCGGTGGTGCGGTGCCCGGCGATCTGCGCCCCACCAGCGGCGTCGTAGGCACCCAACAGCCGCATATCCGCGGCATCCACCTTGTTGCCCAGGATGTGCAACTGTTCGATCGCCCCGGCCAGGTCGTCCAACGACTCACCGGTGGGGTCGGCGGCCACGATCGCGTCGACGGTGGCGTGCAGAGAGGCGATCAGACCCGGCAACGACACCGCCGTGCTGGTGCTGGTGCTGGTGCTGGTGCTGGTCATGATCCCCCTCCCCCTACTTCGAACACTAGTACGATAGATGTGCCCGGGCAATAGTCCGAATGAACCTGTGCACAACGAGGTCACTTGAAGGGGACACAGCGCCCGACTGGGGAGCGCGGAGTTCAGGGGCTGGCTGAGAGTCCTAGCCCCCCGCCGTTGACACCTTCAGGTCGGCAGCGCCCCAGCCCGTCCGCCCCGGAAGACGCCGATCCCGACTGCGCCGTCTCGAGCGCCGTGAAACCCCGGACTACAGCGTCGACAGGCTCTTCTCCGCGGACTCCAGCATCAACCGCTGCTGGTTGAGGCTCTGCTTGGCGGCGTCGATCCTGGCCTCATCCCCGGATTGCTGCGCGGCAGCAAGCTCGGCCTCGAGTTTGTCGACGGAGGCCCGGTAGGCGTCCACCAGTCCCTGGGCCCGATCGCGGATCTCCGGGTTGCTGCGACGCCATGCCGTCGTCTCGGCCGATCGGATGGCGTCGTCCACGGCTCGTAGGCGGGCGTCTAGTTTGGGTTTGTCCGCTCGCGGGACGTGCCCGATCCCGGCGAACTCGCCCTGGATATCGCGCAGGGCCCTACGAGCGGATTTGGCGTCCTTAATGGGCAGAAGTGCCTCGGCCTTGACGACCAGTGCCTTCTTGGCAGCGAGGTTCTGCTTCTGTTCGTTGTCGCGGGCGTTGAAGTTCTGCTTGCGGGCGCTGAAGAACGTCTCCTGTGCTCCGCGGAAACGCTGCCACAGGGCCTCGTCGTCGCGCTTCCCCGCGAAACCGGCCTTCTTCCACTTCTCCATCAGGTCCCGGAACGCCGCTGCGGTGCTCTGCCAATCGGTGGAATCCGCCAATGCCTCGGCCTGCTCGGCGAGTGCGGTCTTGGCCGCGACCGCCGCGGCGCGTTTGCGGTCCTGCTCGTCGCGGTGGACCTTACGCGCCTTGTCGAAGGACCTCCGCGCCGTCCGGAACCGCTCCCACAGCGCGTCGGTCGCCGGGCGCTGTTCCGCCGTCGGCTTGGGGAGCTTCTTCCATTCGTCGACCAGTGCCCGGTAGCGCTCACCGGTCTGCTTCCAGGCCGTCGATGTGGCCAGTTCCTCTGCCTCCGAGACGATCTTCTCGCGGGCCTGCTGGCCGGCCGCGGCTGCGGCTTTGCGCTCCTCGTCAAGGATCTGTCCGCGGATGTTCGCCAGCACCTCGAGCTGCCCGATCCGGGCCATGAGCAAGGAGATGTCGCCGATGAATGCCGGTTCCTCCAGGGCGTGACGGGCCTTGCCCGCCACCACGAGCGCCTCCCTGGGAGAGCACTTGTTGTCCGCCAACCGGGTCGCGGTCAGTTCCAGCGAGTGGCTCAGGTCGTTGTACTTGGTCGCGTAGTAGTGCAATGCCTCTTCCGCGCCGCCGGCCGCGAACTGTCCAACCGGCCGTTCGCTGCCGTCGGGCAGGCGCAGGAAGACTGTGCCGTCCTCGGCGACCCGGCCGAACGACTCGGCGGGAGCCGGCCCTGGCTTGGGTGTCTGGTCAGTCATTGTCCTAATTTCCGATCGACGCGGTCTTGATCACGATGGGTTGTGCCGGTGGTCCATCGGTCGCATCCGATGATCCCGCCTCCACGCCCCCTGCTGCAACGTACTTAACCACGTCAAGGCCCTCGGAGACCTTCCCGACGATGGTGTAGCCGGCTGGCAGGGTGGTCTTCTTGTACACCAGGAAGACCTGGCTGCTGGCGGTGTCGGGGCCCCGATTGGCCATCGCGACGGTGCCCGCCGGGTAGTTGCCTTCCCCCTCGTCCGGGAGGTTCTCGTCCGGAACGGTGAAGCCGGTCTCGCCGGTACCGTCGGCGCCGGGGGAGCCGCACTGCAGGACGAAGATCCCGGCTGTGGTCAGGCGATGGCAGAAGTTCCCTGTGTAGTAGCCCTGGTCGGTGAGGAAAGCCAGTGCGTTGACGTTCTTGGGCGCTGCTTGCGCGTCCAACGCGACAGTGATCCGGCCACAGTTGGTGTTGAGTATCCAGTCGACGGTGCCGGAGAGGTTCTGATCAGCGGGTTCGTCCCAGGTCCGACCATCGTTGCGCGGTGCCCCGGGCTCGGTGCAGATCACCCCGGCCGGCGTCGCGACCGGACCCGGTGTGGCCCCGGCGGTCGGGGAGGCGGACTCGTCGGGGGCTGGTGACCCCTCGGCTTCCGGCGTGGCCTCAGCCCCCGCTTGCTGGGTGCTGTCAGGCCAGGCCGCCCACACCACGGCGCCGGCAACGACGGCGCCTGCGGCCAAAAGGCCGAAGATCCGGTTCCGGCGAGCCCGCGTGGATGCCTCAGCGCGACGCTGGGCCTGCCGTTCGGCCTTGGCGCGTGCGAGTTCGCGTCGACGCTTGTCGCTGGTCATCGGCTGTCCTCCCGTCGGGCCAGACCGCCCGGCACGAGCGCGGCGGGCAGCAACAGGAGTCTACGTGCCGCCGGAATCGGGACGGTCCGTGTGTCACGGATAGGCTGGTGTGTGTGTTGATCGCAGGATTTCCCGCTGGGCCGTGGGGCACGAACTGCTTCGTCGTGGCCACCGGTCCCCGCTCTGAGTGCATCGTCATCGACCCCGGCAAGGACGCCATGCCCGGAGTGGACGAGGTGGTCCGTGAGCATCACCTGCAACCGGTCGCGGTGCTCGTCACCCATGGGCACCTCGATCACATGTGGTCGGTCACGCCTGTGTGCGAAGCCCGTGACGTGCCCGCGTACATCCACCCAGCCGACCGTCATCTACTGTCCGATCCGATGGCGGGGATCTCCGGAGACACCCGGGTCATGTTCGAGCAGATGACCGGCGGTCACCTCCAGTTCGCCGAACCCGACGATGTGCGGATGCTCGAGGACGAGCACTCGGTGGACCTGGCCGGCCTCACCTTCGGTGTTCGTCACGCACCTGGTCACACACCCGGCTCGACGGTGTTCCTGACGGATGCCCAAGGTGACATCCCGCCGATCATGTACTCCGGAGACCTGCTCTTCGCCGGCTCGATTGGACGCACCGATCTACCGGGCGGGGACACTGCGCAGATGATGCGGTCGCTGTCATCGGTGGTGCTGCCCCAACCTCCCGAGATGGTAGTGCTCCCCGGCCACGGTGAGCAGACAACGATCGGGCAAGAGCTGACCATTAATCCGTTCCTGGAACAGGCCCGCTCCCTGAACCTGCAGCAGCCACCGGGGCGTGGCCTGTGAGCCTGCTGCAAGCACCGCGGGGTGTACCGGAGTACCTGCCCGGCGTCTCCGCGGATTTCCTGGCCGTGCGCAACACTCTGGGTCGCGCAGCGGAACTCGGTGGGTACGGCTACATCGAACTGCCGGTCTTCGAGGACACCGCGGTGTTCGTGCGGGGGGTGGGGGAGTCCACCGACGTGGTGAGCAAGGAGATGTACACGTTCACCGACCGCGGTGATCGGTCGCTGTCACTGCGCCCGGAAGGAACGGCCGGGGTGATGCGTTCGGTGCTGGAGAACGGCCTGCACCGGGGAAGCCTGCCGGTCAAACTCTGGTACGCCGGTCCGTTCTTCCGCGCCGAACGCCCCCAGCAGGGTCGCTACCGGCAACTGCAGCAGGTGGGGGTCGAGGCGATCGGGATCGACGATCCGCTCCTGGACGCCGAGGTCATCGCCATCGCCGACGAGGGCTATCGGAGGTTGGGTCTGCGGGGATACCAGTTGTATATGTCCTCGATCGGATGCCGGACATGCCGGCCCGGTTACCGCGCGGCGCTGCGGGAGTTCCTGGCTGGCCTGCCGCTGGACGAGCCTACGGCCGAGCGTGCCCGGCTCAATCCTCTGCGTGTGCTCGACGACAAACGGCCCGACGTCCAACTCCTGCTTGAAGGTGCGCCGCTGCCGCCTGATCACCTGTGTGACGACTGCCGGGAGCACTTCTCGCGGGTCCAACAGGCACTGACTGCGCTCGGGGTGAGATTCACCCTGAACCCGCGGCTGGTACGAGGTCTGGACTACTACACCCGCACGACCTTCGAGTTCGACCACCCCGCGCTGGGTGCCCAGTCCGGTATCGGCGGTGGCGGCCGTTACGACGGACTGATGGAGTCCCTCGGCGGACCGGACATGTCCGGTATCGGGTTCGGCCTGGGTACCGACCGCACACTGCTCGCCTGCCAGGCCGAGGGCCTGCACCCTGGAGACCTCAGCGCGGTCGACGTGTTCCTGGTGCCGCTCGGAGAGGCGGCCCGCGACGCCGCCTCACGCCTGGCAGGTCGGATGCGCGCCGATGGCGTCCGCGTGGATATGGCGTTCGGTGGCCGCGGGATGAAGGGTTCCATGAAAGCCGCCGACAAGTCCGGCGCTCGATGGGCCATCATCATCGGGGACAAGGAACTGGCCGAAGGCGCGGTTCAGATCAAGCACCTCGAGACCGGCTCCCAACGAAGTGTTCCCGCCGACGAGGTCGTTGGCGCGATATTGACAGGAGAATGACGTGAGAAGAACCCATGCCGGAAGCCTGCGCGCATCCGACGCCGACCGGCAGGTGAAACTGTCCGGGTGGGTCGGCCGCCGGCGCGATCACGGCGGGGTGGCGTTCCTCGATCTTCGCGACGCCTCCGGAGTCGTTCAGGTGGTCCTCCACGACGAGGCTGCGCACGACCTGCGGTCCGAGTACTGCATCACTGTCACGGGCACGGTTCGGGTGCGCCCAGCGGGTAACGAGAACCCAGAACTTCCCACCGGGGAGGTCGAGGTCGTCGCGGAATCGGTCGAGATCCTGTCGCCGGCAGCACCGCTGCCATTCCCGATCGACGAGCACGTCGAGGTCGGCGAGGACACGCGACTGCGACACCGGTACCTCGACCTGCGACGTCCCGGGCAGGCGAACGCACTACGCATGCGCTCCAAGGTCAACCAACTCGCCCGCGACGTGCTGCTCGAGCGGGACTTCGTGGAGGTCGAGACGCCGACCCTGACCCGGTCGACGCCCGAAGGAGCCAGGGACTTCCTGGTGCCCGTCCGGCTGCAGCCCGGCCACTGGTACGCCCTGCCGCAGTCGCCCCAACTTTTCAAGCAGTTGCTCATGGTGGCCGGACTGGAGCGTTACTTCCAGATCGCCCGCTGCTATCGCGACGAGGACTTCCGCGCCGACCGGCAGCCTGAGTTCACGCAACTGGACATCGAGATGTCCTTCGTGGAGCAGGAGGACGTCATCGAGGTCGGGGAGGCGGTCATCCGTTCCCTGTGGAAGGGGATCCTCGGCTACGACATCGGGTCGATCCCGCATATGACGTATGACGAGGCGATGCGGCGCTACGGCTCCGACAAACCGGACCTGCGCTTCGATCTGGAACTCACCGAGTTGACCGAGTACTTCGCGCAGACCCCGTTCCGGGTCTTCCAGGCGCCGTACGTCGGCGCCATCGTGATGCCCGGCGGCGGCAGTCAGGCACGCAGAGCGTTCGACGCCTGGCAGGAGTGGGCCAAGCAGCGCGGCGCCAAGGGTTTGGCCTACGTGACCGTCGCCGAGGACGGATCGTTGGGCGGTCCGGTGGCCAAGAACATCTCGGAGGCCGAACGCGATGGCCTGGTGGCGGCCACGGGTGCGAACCCGGGGGACTGCATCTTCTTCGCGGCCGGCAAGCCCGGCGACGCCCGCGGCCTGCTCGCGGCGACCCGTGACGAGATCGCCCGGCGACTGGGTCTGATCGACGAGTCCCAGTGGTCGTTCGTGTGGATCGTGGACGCCCCGATGTTCGAGGAGGTCGACCTCGACGACGGGTCGGTCGCCTGGACGGCGGTGCACCACCCCTTCACCTCGCCGAACGCCGAGTCGCTGGACACGTTCGACACCGATCCCGGTTCGGCTCTGGCCTGGGCCTACGACCTGGTGTGCAACGGCAACGAGATCGGTGGGGGATCCATCCGTATCCACTCCCGCGACGTGCAGCAGCGCGCCTTCGGCGTGTTGGGCATCGATGACCGCGAGGCGCAGGAGAAGTTCGGCTTCCTGCTCGAGGCGTTCAAGTACGGGCCACCACCGCACGGCGGCATCGCGTTCGGCTGGGACCGCATCGTGATGCTGCTTGCCGGGGCGAACTCTTTGCGCGACGTGATCGCCTTCCCGAAGACAGGTGCCGGTCAGGATCCGTTGACGGGGGCGCCCACAACCATCACCGCGGCCCAGCGCGACGAGGCAGGGGTCGACTTCGTGCCCGAGGACGAACCCGAGGCGGAATAGCCGGATGGACCTGTTCGACCAGAACGCCCCGGCACAACCATTGGCGGCCCGGGTCCGTCCGGCGGGGGTGGACGAGGTCATCGGGCAGTCGCACCTGTTGGGGCCGACGTCGCCGTTGCGGGCGCTGCTCAGCGATCCGGACGCCGCCACCAGTGTGATCCTCTGGGGGCCGCCGGGGACCGGGAAGACCACGTTGGCCAGACTCGCCGCGGAGGTGTCCGGCCGACGCTTCGTCGCACTGGCGGCAGTGAGCGCCGGGGTGAAGGACGTCCGGGCGGCCATTGAACAGGCACGCGAGATCGGGCGCATGCGCGGTGAGCGGACGATTCTGTTCATCGATGAGGTCCACCGGTTCTCCAAGACGCAGCAGGATGTCCTGTTGCCGGCGGTGGAGCACGGCTGGATCACCCTGATCGCGGCCACCACCGAGAACCCGAGCATGAGCCTGGTGAGCCCGCTGCTGTCGCGGTCGATGCTCTTGGTTCTGTCCGCCCTCACCGATGACGAGGTCCGTGCGGTCATAGCCCGTGCTTTGGAACACCCGGACGGTCTACCGGACGTCACGATCGACGACGAAGCCACCGATTTGATCGTCCGGTTCGCCGGCGGAGATGCTCGACGGGCGCTGACTGCTTTGGAGGCTGCCGCAGGGCCCGGACCCGAGATCAACGGCGAGGTCGTGCGGGCGATCATCCCGCAAGTGGCGAATCGCTACGACCGAGACGGCGACATGCACTACGACATCACCAGCGCGCTGATCAAGAGTGTTCGGGGAAGCGACGTCGATGCGGCGCTGCACTACTTGGCACGGCTGGTCGACGGCGGTGAGGACCCGCGATTCATCGCTCGCCGCCTGGTGATCCTGGCCAG
Source organism: uncultured Actinomycetota bacterium (assembly GCA_963704075.1). Lineage (GTDB taxonomy): Bacteria > Actinomycetota > Actinomycetes > S36-B12 > UBA10799 > JADKAV01. Next base: position 24,734 of record CAVPGV010000012.1, on the reverse strand, counting down.
CGAGGACATCGGGCTGGCCGACCCTTCGGCACTGCCACTGGCGATCGCGGGTCTGCAGGCCGTGCAGCTCATCGGCTTGCCAGAGGCACGCATCACGCTGGGTCATGTGGTGATCCACCTGTCGTTGAGCCCCAAGAGCAATGCCGCATATCTGGCCATCAACGAGGCGCTGGAGGATGTTCGATCGGGTCGGGTTTCGCCGGTTCCCGCCATGCTGCGCGACGCGAGCCTGAAGTCCTCGCGGGCGACGGGAGCTGGCCGTGGATATCGCTATCCGCACGACGAGGGCGGCTTCGTGCCGGTTCGTTACGTGGAGGCCCCAGTTGTCGAGCGCACGTACTACCGGCCCACCCAGCGCGGAGCCGAAGCACGGGCCGGCGCTGCCGTCGAACGGCTACGGGAGGCGTTCGACGAGGGGTGAGGGTCCGGCGGCCAGCAGCAAGGCGCCAATTAGCCCGTTGGTTGCCGAATAGCCCGTTGCTTAGGGGCTATTTCGCAACCAACGGGCTATTCGTTGTCTGGACTCGGCTGTTTCTGCCCGTTACCTGTGTTCTGGCCCTTTGCGTACGGGGCACAACGCCGCCAACGGGCCAAGACGCACCTGCCGGACCCGAACCACATTCCGGCCGATCGCAGGAACCGAAACAGAACCCTGCTTACACTGTCCAGGTGAGTCGACTCTTCTGGATGGGCGTTGGCGCCGCCGGCGGCATCGTTGCGTACCGCAAGGGGACCAACGCCGTCAACGGTGTTCGCGAGCGCAGTTTCCGGGAGAACCTGAGCAAGGTGGCCCAGACCGCTTCCAGCGTCGCCGCCTCCGCGCGCTACCTCGCCAACCTCGTGTCCGATGAGCCGGACGCGAACGTGGTGGATATCCGCAAGGTGGCCCGGCCAGACGTCCGTCGGGCACCTGCCGCCCCTGACATCCGCCCGGCGACCCTGGGGACCCTGGACGCCCGGCGAGCCCCCGGAACCGCCCGCGAGTAGCACGTCCGGAGGGCAACTAGGCTGGCCCCCATGGAGTCAGCCGAAATCCGACGTCGGTTCCTCGCGTTCTTCGAGGAGCGCGGCCACACCGTGGTGCCCAGCGCCTCGTTGCTGCTGAACGACCCCACTCTGCTGTTCGTCAACGCAGGGATGGTGCCGTTCAAGCCATACTTCCTCGGTGAGGCGGTGCCGCCTTACCAGCGGGCGGCCAGCGCCCAGAAGGTCGTGCGCACACTCGACATCGAAGAGGTTGGCAAGACGACCCGGCACGCGTCGTTCTTCCAGATGTGCGGCAACTTCTCGTTCGGCGACTACTTCAAAGACCTCGCGATCCCGATGGCCTGGGACCTGCTCACCAAGCCTGTCCACGAGGGGGGCTACGGCTTCCCCGAGGACAAGCTGTGGGTCACCGTCTACGAGGACGACGACGAAGCCGCCCGCCTGTGGCAGGAGATCGTCGGACTTCCCGCCGAACGGATCCAGCGCCGGGGCATGGTCGACAACTACTGGTCGATGGGCGTGCCCGGCCCTTGCGGTCCCTGTAGCGAGATCTACTACGACCGCGGGCCGGAGTACGGCCGCGAAGGCGGTCCGGTGGTCGACGAGGAACGCTACCTCGAGGTGTGGAATCTGGTGTTCATGCAGTTCGAACGCGGGGAGGGCCCCGGCAAAGAGGGCTTCCCGATCCTCGGTGAGCTCCCGAACAAGAGCATCGACACCGGCCTCGGCCTCGAACGGATGGCCGCGATCCTGCAGGGTGTCGACAACATCTACGAGATCGATACCACCCGGCACACCATTGACACGGCAGTACGGATCACCGGGCGGCCCTATGGCCGCAACCACGCGGACGACGTCGCCCTGCGGGTCGTGGCCGATCACTCCCGCACGTGCGCGTTCCTGATTTCCGACGGGGTCCTGCCCGGTAACGAGGGGCGCGGCTACGTGCTGCGGCGCCTTCTTCGCCGAGTGGTGTTCAACATGCGCCTGCTCGGGGCCCACGAGCCCACGATGGGCGAATTGATCGGTAGTGTCATCACCTCGATGTCACCGCAATACCCGAGCCTGCTGTCCGACGCCGGTCGGATCACGACCATCGCCGTGTCCGAGGAGGAAGCCTTCCGGCAGACCCTGCGCAGCGGCACCACGGTCTTCGACAATGCGGTTGCCGCCACCAAGTCCCGGGGCACCACAACGCTGTCTGGGGCGGACGCCTTCGCCTTGCACGACACGTACGGTTTTCCCATCGACCTGACCCTCGAACTGGCTGCCGAACAGGGCCTGCAGGTGGACCGCGACGGCTTCGCCGAGCTCATGACTGAGCAGCGTCAAAGAGCCAAGGCCGATGCCGTCGCTCGCAAGGCCGGCGTCACACCACTGACGGCCTACCGCGAGGTCATGGAAGCCGCCGGGCAGACCGAGTTCACCGGATACGACCAATGGGAGTCCGAGGGCCGGGTCAAAGGGCTACTGCGCGATGGCGAGACCGTCACATCCGCAGCCGCGGGACAGACGGTGGAAGTCGTCCTGGACCGCAGTCCCTTCTACGCCGAAGCGGGCGGGCAGCTCGGCGATCACGGCACCATCCGGCTCGACGACGGGACCGTGCTGCACGTGGACGACGTCCAGATGCCGGTGCCCGGACTGTGGGTACATCGCGCCCGTGTGCTCGAGGGCGAGGCCGCGGTGGGCGCGCCGGCGGTTGGGATCGTCGACGTCGAACGGCGTCGGGCCATCTCCCGGGCGCACACGGCCACGCACATGATCCACAAGACGTTCCGCGAGATGCTGGGCGACACCGCCACGCAGATGGGCTCGGAGAACGCGCCAGGCCGGTTGCGGTTCGACTTCCCGTACCCGAAGGCGGTCCCGGACTCCGTACTGCGGGACGCCGAGGAGCGGGTGAACACGCTGCTGCTCGAGGACATGACCGTCTCAGCACGCTGGATGACCCAGCCCGAAGCGCTCGAGATGGGCGCCATGGCCCTGTTCGGGGAGAAGTACGGCGACCGCGTCAGAGTCGTCTCCGTCGGCGACTGGGCGCATGAACTGTGCGGCGGCACCCACGCCCACCGGTCGGGCCAACTCGGCGTCGTGTCGTTCATCTCGGAGGGCTCGATCGGCTCCGGGGTCCGTCGCGTGGAGGCACTCGTCGGATCCGACGCGTACTCGTACCTGGCCCGCGAACACCTTCTCGTCTCCGCGTTGAGCACTATGCTCAAGACGCCACGAGAGGACCTCGTCGACCGTGTGGGCAGCACGGTGGAGAAGCTGAAGAACGCCGAACGGGAACTCGCCCGGCTCAAGCAACAGGCGATGATGAGCAACATCGACTCGATCATCGGCGAAGGCCAGCAGATCGGGTCGATTCCGGGTCTGGACCCTGCGGGCCCCGGAGGGCACCGACGCCAAGCAGCTGCGTGAGATCGCGTTGACCGGCATCCGCAAAGCGCCCGCAGACGTGCCCGCGGCAGTCCTGGCATCGGCCGTGGTGGACGCCCGGGTGTCCCTGATCGCGACCGTCAATCAAGCCGCACAGGACCGGGGCTTGTTCGCCAACGACTTGCTCAACAGCGCGCTGCCCAGCGTGGAGGGTCGGGGTGGCGGGAAGAAGGACGCCGCTCAAGGGGGAGGGGCGAAGCCGGAGGGGATCCCGTCGGCGTTCGCTTCCGCGGAGGCGTTCGTGCGGGGACTGCCGGCCTAGTGCGCCCGGGAGTTCGAGTTTGCGTCGACGTCGGCTCGGTACGGATCGGAGTCGCCCGCAGCGATGCCTCGGGCACCCTCGCAGTTCCGGAGCGAACCTTGGACGCACGCGGTGAGTGGCTGGACGAGCTCGTCGCCATTGTGCAGGATTACGAGGCGCTGGAGGTCTTGGTCGGCCTGCCCGTCTCATTGGACGGCCGCGAGCATGCCGCCGCGGAGCGCGTGCGGCAGGTTGCCGCCGACATCGCTGCTGCGGTTCCGGATGTACCACTACGCCTGATCGATGAGAGGCTCACCACGTCCACCGCCCAGATGCAATTGCGTGAGGCCGGACTGTCCCAGCGCAAGGGTCGGTCGGTAGTTGATCAAGCGGCGGCTGTCATCATGTTGCAGAATACGCTGGACGCTGAACGTGCCACGGGTAGGATTCCGGGGACGCTGACGAACGGACACTGATGAGCGAACTCGGCTTGCACATGGAGGTCGAACCTCCGCGTCGCCCGGACCCCGAGAAACGGGGCCGGGGGCCGCTTATCGCAGCATTGGTGATCTTCGTCCTCGTGCTTCTGGCGATCGGCGCCTTCTTCTTCAGGGACCGGGTGCTCGGTGCGGCCGCCGACGACTACGCGGGGTCGGGCGGCGAAGAGGTGATCGTGCAGGTGCAAGAGGGGCAGACCCTGTCGGACATCGGCACGACTCTCAAGGAGAAGGGAGTGGTGGCCAGTGCCCAGTCCTTCATCTCCGCCGCCACCGCCAACGAGCAGTCCCAGTCGATCGGTCCGGGCTACTACCGGCTCGCTGAACGGATGAGTGGCCAGGCTGCTCTTGATGCCATGCTGGACCCGGCGAATCTCGTCGTATCACAGGTGGTCATTCCAGAGGGTCTGCGTGAGGACCAGGTCGTGAAACGACTGACCGCTGGCACGGACATCTCAGCGGCCAAGTTCAACCGGGCCATCAAGAATGCCGATCAGTTGGGTCTTCCGAAGTTCGCGAAAGGTAATGCTGAGGGGTTCTTGTTCCCGGCCACCTACGAGTTCCCGCCGGGATTCGGCGCCCGCGACATCATCGGCGCGATGATCTCGCGGTTCAACGAGGCAGCGGACTCACTGAACTTCGTGAAGGCGTCGAAGAAGACCGGCTACTCGCCTTACGAGGTCATGGTGATCGCAAGCCTCGTGCAGGCCGAGGGGCATCCCGACGACTACGGGATGGTCTCCCGAGTCATCTACAACCGCTTGGCCGCGGGCATGCCGCTGCAACTTGACGCCACTGTGAACTATGTCTTGAAGAAGTCCGAGATCAACCTCTCGCCCGACCAGATCGCCACGTCGTCGCCGTACAACACGTACGAGAACACCGGTCTGCCGCCCACGCCGATCAACCAGCCCGGCGAAGCCGCCATGCAAGCGGCGTTGACCCCGGATGAAGGGGACTGGGTGTACTTCGTCTCAGTGAACCCCGACACCGGCGAAACGAAGTTCACCAGCGACTACGACGAGTTCTTGAAGTTCAAGGCGGAGTTCGAGAAGTACATCGCGGACAATCCGTGAGCCGAAAGGCGGCGGTGATCGGCTCTCCGGTCTCTCACAGCCTGTCGCCAGCGCTGCACCGTGCGGCCTACGGTGCGCTGCAGTTGGACTGGACCTATGACCGGGTCGAGGTCACTGCTGAGCAGCTCCCCGAGTTCATCGATCGACTGGACCAGTCGTGGGTGGGCTTGTCACTCACCATGCCGCTGAAAGAGGCCGTGCTGGACGTGGGCACAGATGTGAGTTGGACAGCCGGGGTGACGAGGTCGGCGAACACTCTTCTGCTGCCAAGCCGGGCGGTCTTCAACACGGACGTTGACGGTCTGGTGACCTCGCTGCAACGGGCGGGATTCGGTGCCGAACCTGGCTTTCCGGCCACGATTGTCGGCGCCGGCGCGACTGCCCGGTCCGCGGTGGCGGCGGTGCACGCCCTGGGCGCAGGCGTGGTTCATGTCCTGGCGCGACGCCCGGAACGCGCCGGGCCGATCCGGGCGGCCGCTGAACGCATCGGGATCGCGCTGGAGGTTCACCCGCTGGCGGAGCAGGCCCCCTGGGCCGCACCACTGATCATCACCACTGTGCCTGCTGGGGTTGCGGACGCGCTCACCGCCACGATCCCGACTACGGCTGGGTGGTTGGTGGACGTCGTGTACTCTCCGTGGCCCACCGCGCTGGCCGGCGCGTGGGAGGCGAGCGGGGGCAGGATCGTCTCCGGACTCGAGATGCTGCTCGCACAGGCCGAACGGCAAGTTGAACTCATGACGGGTCGGCCCGCTCCGACAGCCGCCATGCGGGCGGCGCTGCCCACAACGCACGTGTAGGTGCGCCGATCGGCCATACTCGGTATGAAGCCGAGGTGAAAGGACCCCGTTGATGGCTGATATTGAGGTTCCCCATCCAGGTGCCTCCGATATCGTCGGGCGCCTGCTCAGTGACGCGCTGCGGGAGCACCCTGATGTGCAGTGGCTCGGACTGGTGTCCGAGGACGGCTTCGCGATCGCGTCCGAGGGGGAGGTGTCGGTCGACGACGATGCGGTGGCCGCCGGGGCCGTCCGGATGATGATCCAGGTCCGCGCCATGTCCAAGGCACTGGGGCAGGCCGGTGCTTCGCAGATGTTCCTGGAGGGCAGCGACAGCGGGATCTGTGTGATCGACAAGGACCCATGGGTGCTCGTCGTCGTGGGTGCCCCAGGGGTACCCATCGGGCTCTTGCGCTACGAGGCCCGCGAGATCGCTGAGGCCTTCCCGATGGGCCAGCGCCCGGCACTGACCGCATCCCCTGAGTCCGCGGAGGACGACGAACCCGAATCCGCGCCGCAGCCCGATTGGGCGGTGGTCAGCACCGGGACATTCCTGGCCGACGACTTCGTGGAGGAACCATCGGAGGATCAGGTTGACCAGTCCACCGAAGAGGCGGTCGTGACCGATCCGGACGGCACCCCCGAGATCCGCTGGGCCGACGAGCCCACCATTTCCGATGCTGGTTTCGGTGATGATTTCCTCAGTGGGGACTCCGCGGCCGCCTTCGCCGCGCCGGATACCGACGTGGAGGAGCAACCGGCGCCGAACGATTTCGCGGACTGGACCTCTTCGGCGTCCGCCGCCGGGTCCGGCGATTCCATGTTCGACCTGCCACCGCCTGCGCCCGATGTCCCGGTGTCCTTCGAGATGCCCGGACCGATCGACGACGCAGTGGCCGGTGCTCTGGACGACTTGTCAGATCTGGCAGCACCGACGGGGGACCCGATCGACCTGCCGCCGCCCATGGGTCCCGCTTTCGAACTGCCGCCTCCCGAGTAGGCCGGTATGCAACTGTCCGGCGCGCTAGAGGCCTTCCGGGTCCAGGACGTCCTGGGTCTGGTGGGCCGTAAGCCGGGGCAATGGAAGATCACCCTGGACGGGGGTCCCCGCGGTCACAGCGCGTTCATCGGGTTGCGCGACCGACAGGTCGTGAGCATCTCCGCGGATTCGTCGCACCAGGACCTGGCGCGGCGGCTGGTGATCGAGGGGGCCGTCGGAACCACCGGTCTGGCGCAGGCGCTGCGACACGCGAACGAGAACAGGCTTGGGTTGGTGCGGTCTTTGGTCGATAGCGACACCGTGGACCCTGCTGTCATCCCTGCCACTGTGCGCGCCCATGTGGTGAGTTCACTGGCATCGCTGACCCATTGGCGCACGGGCACGTTCTCCGTAGACACCATGGATGTCCTCCCCGACGACGTCGAGGTCGCGTTCCCGCTGGCAGAACTCAGCGCCGACGTGGTGCAGTTGCTCCAGCGGTGGCGCCCGGCCGCCGACCTGCTCGGGGGGCCGGCGACTGTCATCGGCGTTTACCCGGGTACGGTCCCCGGCCGATTGCGCGGGCTGCACTCCTTGATCGACGGACATCGGACCGTCGCGGAACTCACCGAAGCGTCCGGCCACGGGGAGATCGGCACGGTGGTCGACCTGGCCGATCTGATCGAGGCGCGGTGTGCTGTGCCGCTCAGCGGCCAGATGGGCGCCGTCGAGCAGCGCCTGGCCATGCTGGCCGCGCTCGAGCAGCCCAGTGAGCCCGAACAAGGCCGTCCATCCCAGCCGAATCTGTCGATCATCCCCGGTGGTGCCACGCAGCCCGAACCGGTGGAAGAGGACGACCTGCTCGCGACGATTCTGAAGGGGGTGCGCGGAGTATGAAACAACTCGGCGACATCCTCGTGACGCAAGGCCTGATCAGCACCGATCAGCTGGAGAAGGCACTGCTCGAGCAGCGCAACATCGGTCATTCGCTGGGGAGGGTGCTGATCGACTTGGGCATGCTCACGGAGTCGCAGGTCGTGCAGGCGCTGGCCGCCCAGATCGGGATGCGTTTCGTCGACCTCACCGAGATCACGATGGACGGGGCCGCCCTGACCAAGGTGCCCGGATCTGTGTGCCGGCGCCACAGTGCCATCCCCGTAGGGTTCGAGAACGGCCGTCTGGTGGTGGCCATGAGCGACCCCGCGAATGTGTTCGCGATCGACGACATCCGGTCGGCCAGCGGTATGACCGTGCAGGCGGTGGTCGCCACCCGCACCGACGTGCAGGCCGCTCTGGACCGGCACTATCGGGCGGACGGGGAGCTGGACGAACTCACGACGGCTCTAGATGCCGACGAGGAGGACGAAGACCTCGCGTCCATCAAAGAGGTGGTCGAGGACGCCCCGATCGTCAAGTTCGTGAACCTGCTGATCACGCAGGGTATCCAGGATCGGGCCTCCGACATCCATCTGGAACCCACCGAGCACGACATCCGCGTCCGCTTCCGGATCGACGGCGTTCTGCACGAGGTGATGCGCTCACCGAAGTCGATCCAATCCGGGGTGATCAGCCGATTGAAGATCATGGCCGACATCAACATCGCCGAGCGTCGAATCCCGCAGGACGGCCGACTGAGTGTCTCCGCCAACGGTCAGAAGGTGGACCTGCGGGTGGCGACGTTGCCGACCGTGTGGGGCGAGAAGATGGTCTTGCGAATCCTGGACAACTCCACAGCCATGCTGGACCTGGCTGATCTGGGTTTCCGGGATATCAACTACGAGCGGTACTCGGCCAGTTTCGGCAAGCCCTATGGAATGATCCTGGTCGTCGGGCCCACCGGATCGGGGAAGTCCACCACGCTCTATGCGACGGTCAACATCCTCAACCGGCCGGAGGTGAACATCATCACGGTCGAGGATCCGGTCGAGTATCGACTGCCCGGGGTCAATCAGGTGCAGACGCACACGAAAGCGGGATTGACCTTCGCCGCGGCCCTGCGCTCGATCCTGCGGTCCGACCCGGACATCGTGCTGATCGGGGAGGTCCGTGACCATGAGACGGCCCAGATCGCGGTGGAGTCCGCCCTTACCGGGCACCTTGTACTCACCACGTTGCACACCAACGACGCCCCCAGCGCCATCACCCGCTTGATCGAAATGGGGATCGAGCCCTTCCTGGTCGGATCGGCGCTGGACTGTGTGCTCGCCCAGCGGTTGTGCCGCAGGCTGTGCCCGAAGTGCAAGGAGGCCTATCAGCCTTCCGCGGCCGTGCTGAAGTCCGCCGGGATTCACCTCGAACCGGGTCAGGAACTTCCGCGCATCTACCGGGCGGTGGGCTGTTCTGTCTGCTCACGGACCGGGTACAAGGGTCGGGTGGCCCTGCACGAGGTCCTCCCGATCACCGAACGGATCGAACGGCTGGCCGTAGAGCGCGCTTCCTCGGCGACGATCGCGACCGCTGCCCGGGAAGAAGGCATGCAGACGCTGCGCTCCGACGGGCTGGCGAAGGTTCTGGCGGGTGTGACGAGCTTGGACGAAGTGCTGCGGGTGGTTGTGTAGGCGGGCGGGACCGAATCCACACATCGACTGTTGCACGGTTGTCGATTGATCGTCCTCAGAACCAGCAACGACGCAACAGTCGGCCACAAAACCGTTCGCGAGGACCTCAAGCCGAGCGGGCCGCTCAAGGAACCGTTCACGACTGCCGACATCGACCATGACGGAAGGAATCCCGATGTCGGTTCAGAACGCCCCGCCGCCCAGCGCACCGGCGCGCCCCAGCACGGAGCAGCAGGTCCGGGCGACGGACATCAGCCTGGTGCAGGCGCTGGAGGCGATGCTCGCGGCTGGCGCCAGCGACCTTCACCTGACGGCCGGCGCACCGCCGACGGTGCGGGTCGCAGGTGACCTGAAGCCGCTGCGCGGGCGCGCCCAGGATGGACAGTCCTGCGCTGCAGCGGGTGCTGTACGCCATGCTCACCCAGCAGCAGCGGGAGGTCTTCGAGGAGCGGCTGGAACTTGACTTCTCGTACGCACTGCCCGGTCGTGCCCGATTCCGCGTCAACATGTACAAGCAGCGGGAGTCGGTGGGAGCCGCGTTCCGAGTGATCCCTTTCGACATCAAGAGCCTGGAGTCTCTGGGTATCCCGCCCGTGGTGGCGACCTTCGCATCATTGCCTCGCGGTTTCGTGCTGGTGACCGGTCCGACCGGATCCGGGCAAGAGCACGACCCTGGCGTCACTGATCGACATTGCGAATACCCAACGACACGACCACATCATGACCGTTGAGGATCCGATCGAATTCCTCCACCGCCATCGCAGTTGTCTGGTGAACCAGCGCGAAGTCGGCACGGACACCCACTCTTTCGGGGAGGCTCTCAAGCACGTCCTGCGTCAGGACCCCGACATCATTCTGGTCGGCGAGATGCGCGACCTGGAGACCATCCAGGTGGCGCTGACAGCAGCAGAGACGGGACACCTGGTCTTCGCCACTCTGCACACCCAGGACGCCGCGCAGACCATCGATCGCATCATCGACGTCTTCCCGCCGCACCAGCAGCAGCAGATTCGCCAGCAACTGGCCGGAACCTTGCAAGGGATCATGTGCCAGACGCTGTGCAAGACCGCCGACGGCAAGTCCCGGGTGGCGGCCACCGAGGTCCTCATCGCCACTCCGGCGATCCGCAACCTCATCCGCGAGGGCAAGACGCACCAGATCTACTCGTCGATGCAGGCAGGTGCGCAGTTCGGAATGCAGACCCTTGACCAGAACCTCGCAGAGTTGGTCAGGGCGCGGCGCATCACGTTCGAAGAGGGCGTTGAGAACTGCCACCAGATGGAGGACTTCCTGCGATTGACCGGGAGGTCGCGATGAGTCTGGCCACATTCGACTATCAAGTTCGCGACCGCTGCAGGCAAGGTGATCCGTGGTCGCATCGAAGCTGAATCACCGTCAGTCGTTGCGACCAAACTCAAGGGCATGGGCTACGCGCCGATCGCGATCACGAAGGCCAACTCCGGGCTCAAGACGGAGATCAAAATCCCGGGGATGGGCCAGCGGGTCAAGTTGAAGGACCTCGCGATCTCTGCCCGGCAATTCGCCACAATGATCAACTCTGGCTTGTCGCTGTTGCGTGCTTTGTCGATTCTGGGCGACCAGACCGAGAACAAGCGGCTCGGGGAGGTCTACGGCTCTGTCCGCCTGTCCGTCGAACAAGGCTCTTCGTTGTCCGAGGCGTTTGCCCAGCATCCGCGGGTGTTCCCGCCGATCATGATCAACATGACCCGGGCGGGGGAGACCGGCGGCTTCCTGGATCAGGTACTCAGTCAGTTGGCAGACAACTTCGAGGCTGAAGTCAAGCTGCGCTCGACCGTGAAGTCGGCGATGACCTACCCCCTGGTGGTCTTCGCGTTCGCCCTGCTCTCGCTGACCGCGATGTTGTTGTTCATCGTCCCGGTGTTCGCGAACCTCTTCGCCGGGCTCGGTGGTGAGCTGCCGCTGCCGACCCGGGTCCTGGTGGTGCTGTCCGACCTCCTGAAGACCCTGATGCCGGTGATCCTCCTGCTCGTGATCGTCGGCATGGTGTTGTGGAGCAAGTACAAGAACAATCCACGAGTCCGGAACACCGTGGACCCCCTGAAGCTCAAAATGCCCGTCTTCGGCACCCTGTTCCAGAAGATCGCACTGTCACGTTTCACCCGGAACCTGGGCACCATGATCCATGCCGGAGTCCCGATCCTGCAGTCACTGGACATCGTGGCGGACACCACGGGCAACGTGGTCATTGCCCGGGCGGTGCATGATGTTGAGGCATCCGTGCGTCGGGGCGAGTCGTTGGCCGGCCCTCTCGTCAACCACGCGGTCTTCCCGGCCATGGTCGTTCAGATGATGGCGGTCGGTGAGGACACTGGAGCTCTTGATCAGATGTTGCACAAGATCTCCGATTTCTACGATGCTGAGGTCGAAGCGACGACCGAGGCACTCACCTCACTGATCGAGCCGCTGATGATTGCTGTCGTCGGAGGGATCGTGGGAGCCATGATCATCGCCCTGTACATGCCGATCTTCAAGGTGTTCGACCTGATCGAGTGAGTCGTTGTCGACGTTCGACCTCGAAACGGCGATCGGCCTGCTCGGCGGATGGGAACGGCGCAACGGTCGAACCCCTAGTCACGGTGCAGAGCGCCGCCGGAAACTGATCCCCGCTCTGCGCCCCTCATCTGTGTGCTCCTCGCCCATGGCAGCGCGCGGGGTGCGTCCGAAGGGCCCTGCGCGAGCGGTCGCGGCCGTCAGTCGATCGACCCCGGCGGTTCACGAGCAGTGGTGCACTCAAACACGGCGACGATCGGGGCCGTGCGCTTGGGCGTCCGCACTCGGCCGACCGAACAACCAGCCCTGTCCCATCTGCCAGCCCTGTTCTTGCAGTAGGACGGCCTGCTGCTCGGTCTCGATCCCTTCGGCCACGGTGGACAGGGCCATTCCGTGGGCCAGGCCCTGCAATCCCTGAGCCAGCCTGCTTCTGGTGGGGTCGGTGGTGATCCCGTGGGTGAAAGACCGGTCCAGTTTGAGGCCTTCCACCGGGAGGTCGCGCAGGTGTGTGATCGATGAGAAACCCGTGCCGAAGTCGTCGACCCACCACGAGACGCCGATGTCCGCCAACGCATTCATGTTCTCCTGAATGCGTTGGGTATCGGTGAGCAGCGACGTCTCGGTCACCTCCAGCTGCAACTGAGACGGCAGAGCGCCGGTACGGGCCAATTCGCTGCGGACGCCCGCAACGAGTCCTGCGTCACGCAAAGAGGCCGACGACACGTTGACGGAGACCCAGTACGTCTCCGGCTGTCGCGCCGCCTGCTCCAGAGCCTGGCCGAGTATCGCCCGGTCGAGGTCGAGAATGAGATCGGCGTGAGCGGCCGCCGGGATGAAGACATCGGGGGGCACCACCTGGGCGTCGGAGGTGATCCACCGGGCGAGCGCCTCATGGCCCACAACGGATCGAGTGGTCAGGGACACGACCGGCTGGAACCAGGCGCGGAACTGGCCTGCCGCCAGTCCGTCCCGGATCGCGCTGCGGATGATCACACGTTCAGTGGCTGCCTTGGCCATGGTTGAGTCCTGGAACTCCCACCGGTTTCCGCCCAAGGACTTGGCGTGGTGCAGAGCGGTCGATGCATTCCGGAGCCATTCCTCACCGCTCAACGCGTTCGTTCGGGCCGCGATTCCGATGCTGACGGTGACATCTATGCTGTGTCCGCCGACCGAAGTTGGTGACTTGACGATCGATTGGATGGCGTCTGCCACGTCAGCGATGGAATCCGTGTCGTGCAGGGGAAGGAGCACCGCGAACTCGTCCTCGGTGATCCGCGCGACTCTGGTCGCTTCCAGTCGTTGCAGGTGTTCGGCCACGTGCGACACCACCCTGTCGGCGGCGGCATGCGTGAATCCGTCGATGATCGACCCCAGGTCATCGATGCCGACAGCCAGCAGGGCTCCCGCATTTGCGGCCTGTGCCGCCGAAGGAGCCATCAAGTTCGGCAAGCAGCGTTCTGCGATTCGGTAGTCCTGTCAGCGGGTCATGACCGGCCTGGTAAGCAAGACGCATCCGTGCGCTCATCTCCGCCTGGATGTCATGCGCCGTCTCGATGAAGCCGGTCGCTCGACCTGCGCCGTCGCGTATCGCACGCCCGGAGATGCGCATCCATTTCCAGTCGCCGTCAGCGGTTCTCAGGCGGGCCTCGCGCGCGTCGGCTGACGCCAACAGGGTCTCCCGGATCGAGATCCTCGGGATGCACGAAATCAGTGACATGCCGGCCCACGATCACATCGGGCTTCCAGCCGAGCGACTGCGTCACCGACGGGGAAACCCACGCGAGGCGCCCATCAAAACCCCACTCGTAGACCACGTCGGCCGCATTCTCGGCCAGTCGTCGGTACTTCTTCTCGGACTCAGCCAGGCGCCGCTGTGCGAGATGCCGTTCGGTGACATCACGAAAGATGAAGTTGAGACTGTTTCCCACCCGGGACGCGCGAATGTCCAGGTACAGACCTTCGGGTGAATTCGCATCCTTGCGCTTGCCGGATTCGGTGAATGCGAAGTGATCGAGTATCAGCGGCTCACCGGTCTCGATCACGCGCACATACCGGTGGAACAGATCGCTGTTGGTGTGACCTGGGAACACGTCGAGAAGACGCATCCCGATGAGATCCTGATGGGGGATCCTGAGGTACTCGCATGCCGCCGCATTCGCGTCCGTGAAGACGAAGTCCGTGATGATGCCCGTCGAGTCCGAAACCGCGTCCAGCGTCAGGTGCGGGTCGAAGAGGGTCTCGAGTACCGCAGCCAGTCGGCTCTCTCCACGCTCCGCACGTTCACGATGAATGACCAGGTCATGCACGTCGCGCATATCCCGCCACGATGCCCGCGGGCCGGCCCTCTGCATCCGTGAGTTGTGTCGCGTTGCCGGAGAACCACCGGTACTCGCCGCACTTCTTCCGTAGCCGCATCTCTACCGTGCGGCCCGAACTCACGAAGTCCTCGCTGCGGGAAAATCGCGTCGCCTGGTCTCGGCGATCGCCTGCGCGTCGTCGGGATGGAGCAGATCGTGGAATGCGGTACCGATGATCTCGCCGGGCGTCCACCCGAGTGCGGATTCGACGGTGGGAGCGATCCAGCGGACGATCCGATCCGGGCCCGACATGTACACGATGTCGGAGGCATTCTCCGCCAGAAGGCGGAACCTGTCTTTGGTCTCTTCGAGGCGCTGCTGGGCGAGCCGGCGTTCCGTAGCGTCGCGCCAACTGCCAACTCGTCCGATGATGGTGCCCTGTTCGTCGTACAGCGGTCTGACGGAGGAGGAGATCCAGATGTAGTCGCCGGACCGGTGCCGGGCCCGGAACTCCATGACAGCGTTCGCCCCGTTCGCCAATCCGGTTCGTGTCTGGCTGATGCGGTCCTTGTCCTCATCGTGGACGAAGTCGAGGAAGTCACGATTGGTGACCTCGTCCCGGGGCCATCCGAGCAGCCTCTCGATGGACGGACTCATCCAGGTGACGATGCCGTGGATGTCGGCACGAAAGACGACATCAGACGCGTTCTCTGCAATGAGTCGGTACTCCTGAAGCCGGAGGTCGTCGGGCGTGGGGACGACACGCTGTATTGGCACCGACGTGGGTTGCGGCTCCGCAGACTCCCCACCCGGGGCCGCGTCGCCGAGGGCACGCCCCTTCGCCATGTGAAAGCCTCCACTTTCGTCGTCCGGTGCCGCCGAGATCAACCGGATGACACAACTGTTTCAGGTGGCGCGCGCTTCGTGCATCCTGAGCATGGATGCTCGATCCCCATCTCGCGCGATGCCCGTGCGAGATCTGGCGGTGGCAATGAGTCGCGTGGTCCAAGACCCTCGACTTTCGCTGCAATCCGTACGGAATCGGTGACGCGGGAACGATGAACTCCGCTACCACCCACTTCCGCAGAGTGAGCCGAGTTGTGTCCGATGGTTACGCTGCGTGGTCGAGGGTGTTGGGTGGTTTGGTGCGGTAGGTGCGTCCGGCGGGGCTGGTCCATTCCAGTTCGTTGTCGCCGATGTTGGTGACGTGCCATCCGGTTTGGTGTTTGATCCGGTGGTGGCGTCGGCATAGGCAGTGCAGGTTGTCCGCGGTGGTGTCGCCGGCGGGATGCGCGATGGTGTGGTCGAGGTCGCAGCGGGCGGCCGGCACGCTGCAGCCGGGGAAGCGGCAGTGTTGGTCGCGGGCGCGTACGGTGCGGGCCAGTGGGGTGGGGATGCGGTACTGGCCGGGGGTGGTGTTGATGACCCGGCCGGTGGGGGTGGCCAGCCACGCGAACCAGGTCGGGTCGGTGCGGCAGGCCAGCTGCCAGGCGTTGGTCCACGGCAGGGGGCAGCCGTTGACGGTGGCGCCGATCCCGGAGGTGGGTAGCACCACGGCCACGGTGGTTTTCACCAGGGTTGTGTCGTCGAGCAGGTCGGCGACGGCGTCGGCGCGGCGCTGGGCCAGGGTGCGGTCGTCGTCGGGGACTTTGTTGGTGCGGGCCAGGGTGTCCAGGGCGGTGAACAGGGCTTCGGCGACGTCGGTGGGCAGGTAGCCGTACAGGTCGGTCATGCCGTCGCGGTCGGGGGTGATCTCGATCGTGCGTTTCTCGAACGCGGTCTTGCGGGCTTTCTGGTCGCTGTCGGGTAGCCGTGACAGCAACCAGCGGCGCACCTGATACGTCGTGTGGGACCCGGCGTAGGTGATCGCGTCGGTCTCCCAGCGGTCCTGCAGATCCGAGGTGGGTAGCAGGGTGGCGATCAGTTTCGCCCGGGTCAGATCGATGTGCCCGGCACCCAGGGCGGTGATGATCGCGCGGCGTTGGCAGATCAGGAACGCCTCGTCGTACAACCGCCACGCCGAACGGTGCGACAGGTTCAGACGAGCAGGCGACTTCGGCGACCAGCGCGTCGCAGGCCGCGGAGTACCGGTCGGTGGGCAACGCCTCATGCAGCGCGTAGATCGCCTCCAGGCGCCCGGCGGCCGCAGCCCGCACCGCCCGTTCAGCGGCGTCGATCCCGGCGACCAGCCCGTCGAACTCATCCAGATCGATGTCCATGTCCATACCCCGAACCTAGAACACAGGTACGACACAACGAAAAGACAATACACAGGCCTCGGAGTCAGCGGTCATGCGCCGCTGCGCGTAGCGTTGAGGCGTGCATTTGTACCTCGTTCGGCATGGTCAGAGTCACGTCAATCTGGGCGATATCACCGTCTCGCATCGTGACGAGCCGTTGACGGATCTTGGGCAGCAACAGGCTGCCCGGGCGGGGGAGTGGATTCGAGAGAATATCCGCGCCACCGACTTCTACGCCAGCAGTGTCGCGCGCACGGCCCAGACCGCCCAGATCATCGGGGACGCGATAAGGCTGCCCCCGGTGTTGGAGGACGGGTTGCGCGAGATAGGTACGTGCCGGCCCGACGGAACCCCCATCCCTGCACGCGAGTTCGAGACCTTCACGCCCGAGCTGTGGGGGACTCTGGACCCCTACACGCCGGTCACTGCGACGGGCGAAAGCTGGATGCAGTTCCGATCGAGGATCGGAGCGTTCTTGGAGACTCTGGTTCCCGCCGCCCGCCGCAACCGGATGGGGGGACCCCCGGAAGAACCCGCTGACCCACGCCGGATTCTGCTCGTAGCCCACGCCGGCGTGATCGAAGCGGTGTTCGAGTACATCTTCGAAAAGGGGCCGTGGAGTGTGGTCGCGGTCGAGACCCACCACACCGGGATCACGCACATCGAGCACCGGCCGCAGGCGAACCGGCCCGACTGGTGGCTGCACTACCACAACCTGACGCATCATCTGACGGATGAGATGCGGACGTAGCGATCACGGGCATGTCGCCCGAATGCGCGGGTCGTCGTCCGATTGGAGCAACTCGTCAATGGGGCTGAGGACTCACCTGAAAGAGTGAAGTCGATCTTCGACGCGGCCGAATGGGTGACATCGGCCGAAGTAGAACTGGATCACCGCACCTCGACCGCCCGATGCCTACTTCGTCATTGCAATCGGGGCACGACGGCCCCACATTCGAAGGAGAACGAAATGTTCGCACGCATCGCCGCGGCGCGGGAGAAGGAAGAGGGCTTCACCCTCATCGAGCTCCTCGTCGTGATCATCATCATCGGGATCCTGGCAGCCATCGCCATCCCGGTCTTCCTGAACCAGCGGTCCAAGGGCTGGGACAGCGCCGTCAAGGCTGACCTGCGCAACGCGGCCACCGCTGAAGAGACGTGGCTGACTGACGAAGGCGTCTACACCAGCGACGTGGCTGACCTGCAGTCGGTTGGTTTCAAGTACTCGACGGGAAGCAACTACGACGGTGGCACGGCCGCGATCACCGCGACCTTCAACACCAACCAGGACTACTGCCTGACGCGCACTGTCCGCCTCCGGAACCGACTGGGAGTACTCAAGCCCCGACGGTCTGGCCGAGGGCGACTGCACCTGATAGTTCACAACATCAAGAAGGGACCCCGGTTCGCCGGGGTCCCTTCGCTTGTCCGGCGTTCAAGGCGACGCACAATCCGGTCGATGATCCACATGTGGGAACCCGGACGTGTGCTTCCGGTCTGCGACCTCGGTGGCGTGGGCCCTGTTCATCGCGTCCGCCGAACCCCGCGGACGCCGGCTTCACCATGATCGAACTCATGGTCTCCATGGTGATCCTGGCCATGGTCTCCAGCGCCTTCGCCTACGGCCTTCAACTGTCCTTGGCCGTGACCCGAGAGGACCGGGCTCGCATCCAGGCGACCAACCTCGCGGCCCGGGAGCTCGAGATCGTCCGCAACGAGTTCGGTTCGTCCAAGACCGCCCCGACCACGATCGGTGCCACCAGTCAGGTCGTCAACCCGCACAAGCTCCCGGGTGGCACCGCGGGCCAACCACTCGACCTCGACGGCACGGAGTTCACCGTCACGCGTACGGTCGAGTGGCTTCCTTCGGGCACCGGCACGAGTCCCTGCGACGGGGGCGCCGCAGTCACCTATCCGTCGCTCGGTGTCAACGTGAACGTGGCCTGGACCGACAACGGGCGTGCCCGAGACGTTGAGTCCAACACCGTGCTGACGCCGCCGAAGGGCACGCTGGCCACGATCAAAGGATTCGTGGCCGCGAAGGTGCAGGGAGCCGATGGCCTCGGAGTCGCGTCACTGCCCGTGGACATCTCCGGTCCCGGGGGTGCACAGACCCGCGTTACCGCCTCCGACGGGTGTGCGGTGTTCGCACTGACCAGCACGGGCAACTACACAGTGACACTGGATGAACCCGGATTCGTCAGCTTTGACGGTCAACCATCTACGTCCAAGGCCGCAGTTGTCGGATCCGGCACCATCCAGATCGTGCCCTTCAGTTACGACGAGGCGGCCACGCTGGAGTTGGATCTCGTCGTCTCCGATGACCCCGGATCCGAGTTCGATCTGCCGACTCCACTTCCCGCGGTGGTCCTCTTCAACCCGAGCCTCCCCACGATGGGCAAGCAGAAGGTCCCCAGCGGGCAGACCACGGTCGAAGGTCTGTGGCCGTTCCCGGACGGCTATTCGGTATGGGCGGGGACTTGTCTGTTGAATGATCCGGCGACGGTGGGTGGGACAAGGCCAGAACCGGTACGACCTCTGCCGGGGGAAACGGTCACCGCACCGGTGGAACTGAAGCCCGTTCAGTTGACGTTCCTTGACCCTGAGGCCGACGAGGAGACCGGGGCGGATGTGCCGATTGCCAATGAGCTTGCCACCGCCACGATCGGTAACACCAGTGGCTGTGGCCAGACTCAATTCACCCTGGGCACAACGGACGCAAACGGAGTCGTGAAGTCCTCGCTGCCCTACGGTCAGTGGAAGGTCCAAGCCGGGGGAGTCGTTCTCTTCATCAACGTGGCGGCGGACGGCTCTGTCACGTATCCCCTTGTGGCACCACAGGGCAGTGGCTGATGTTCGCGAAGAGCACGGCGACCGACGACCGGGGTGTGACCCTGATCGAGATGCTTGTCGTCATCAGCATTCTTGGCACCGTCCTGGCGATCGTCACCGAAGGGTTGATCGTGTCGCAGCGCACGCTGGGGGACAACGCGACCCGGCTCAACGGACTGAGTCAGACAAACGTCGCGGTCGAAGCCATGACCCGAGTCCTCCGTACCGCGATCCTGCCGTCCCAGGTCCAGGCGACCTGTTCGGGCTGTGATGTGGCGGCCTTCATCAAAGGCGACACACGTTACGTCGAGTTCTATGCGAACGTGGACAATGACGGCATCCTGCCGACGTCCGGCACCACGGACTACGGCCCGCGGCGAGTGACGTACAGCGTCGATGCCCAAGGGGTCCTCACCGAGACTGTCCAGAAGCCGAACGTGCACGCATACAACGACTTCGACTACCAGTACTGCACGCCTGGTCCCTCATGTCCCGTCCGACAACGCGTCCTGGCCCGAGACGTCGAGGACGGAACCCTGTTCACGTACTACGACCGCACGGGCGCGACCATTGCGACCCCGCTGCAGTCCGCGGTTTCACGCTTGAAGGCGGTGGACAGCATCGATCTGGTGATCCGCGTGAAGCCGTCTGATCGCACTGATTCAGCCACGGTCACGGCTCGCGTCACCCTTCCCAACGCCGACTCCCTCATCCAGCCGACACCCACGCCTTAGGAGGTGATCATGATGAAGTCCGACATCGAGCAGGATCGCGGCGCGGCCATGATCATGGTTCTCGGAATGATCTCGATCATGACCGTGGTGGTGGCTGCCGCTCTCAGTTACGCGACCAACGTCGCGCCCCAGGTGCGCCGCGACGAGAACTGGCAGGCCGCTCTGGCTGCGGCGCAGGCAGGCGTCGATGACTACTTGGCCAAGCTCAATCGGACCGACGCGTACTCGTTGACCGTCGACTGCGCGAACGAGGCGCTCAAGGGGCCGAAAGCCGAGACGAACTCGTGCGGGTGGAACAGCAGCACCGCACCGGGCTGGGTCGATGTTCAAGCGGGGAACCCGTCGGCCGGCAAGTTCCATTACGACGTGAACACCGCCAACTTCTGGAAGGACGGATCGGTATGGGTCGAGTCGACCGGCAAGGTCCGGGGTATCTCCAGAACCATCCAGGTCCGGGTCGCCCGGGGTGGCTCCACCGACTTCCTGTACTACACCGACTTCGAGGACGCCGATCCGCAGAATCTCGTTGCCTATCCGCCTGGAGGTACGAACTCGCTGAGCGAGGGAGGATCGGCATACAACGAGTGCGGGCGCAGCGGGGCGTCATTGGCCAAGTACTGGTGGCAGGGCAGGAGTCGTTGTCAGGAGATCCAGTTCGCCGGCAACGACGTCCTCGACGGCGACGTGCATTTCAATGATTCACCGTTGATGGGTGGTTACGGAGGGACCAGGCCGCAATTCCTGAAGGGGTTCCAGGTCGCGGATCCGGACTGCACCGAGGAGTACGGCACGCCGGACAACAACGGCGTCGGCAGGAATGTGGGGAAGGGAACCTGCTGGCGCAACACCTCGTCGGTCAACCCGTATCTCGGAACCGCGGGGGCGCGACCGGCACTTCCTCTGTACCTGCCGGACAACTCCGACAAGTTCGACACCTATCCGGGCTGCAACTACTACGGGGACACTCGGATTCGGTTCAACAGCAACGGCACCATGACGGTGTGGAACACCAGTAGCGCCGGCAAATCCCTCACTGGACCTGGTTCCCCCCCGGGTCTGAACTGCGGCAACGCCTCACAGTTCAAGCCCGCTACTGGGCAGAAGTACCCCGCCAACGGCCAGACCGTCCCGGTCCCGACGGATCTGGTGATCTACGTGGAGGCTGCTGACACCGGCTCGGCGACCTGTGTACCCGGTCAGATCGTGAATGGTTCCAGTTCCGGCAGCACATCCAGTGACGTGATCCCGAAGGGTTCGGGCCTGGAGCCCAAGGACGTGGATGACATCAGCTACTACAACCCGGACAGCAGTAGCTACACGACCAGCAGAACCTGGTATGCCAAGAGAAGGCAGAGCACGTGGACCGAAGTGGGCACCGCCCAGCAGTCGACGGAGGTCCCCGTGAATGACGTTCACCCCCTGACCTTTGACTGCGGTCTGGGCAATGTCTACGTCGAGGGCACCGTCAAGGGGCGCGTTACCATCGCTGCGCAGAACAACGTGATACTGACCGGTGATCTTGCCATCAACAGCACTGCGAAGGGTAACTCAGCTATTGGACCGGACATGGTCGGCCTGGTCTCCGCGAACTCGGTCGTGGTTTATCACCCCGTGATCCGATCCCGGCAGGGCCCGACGGAGCAAGAAGACTCGAGCAACTCGAGCTATTGCCCGACCAATAGCAGTGGGTGGGCGTCGGGGAAGCCGTCCAAGAACACGACAATCACCTGCACCTGGAAGACCACGACCACCTACGGCACCAGCTACTCCAACATCAGTTACCCCGGGCTGACCAACGCGTCCGGCACCCGTTGGGTCTACGCCTCGATCCAGTCGCTCGCGCGCAGTTTCTGGGTGCAGAACTACAACCAGGGCGCCGACCTCGGCACGCTCTCGGTCCGCGGCTCGATCGCGCAGAAGTGGCGTGGTGCGGTGGGTACCTCCGGGGGCACCGGCTTCGCCAAGGACTACTCCTACGACTCGCGTCTGCAGTTCGCCTCGCCGCCGTACTTCCCGCAGTGGACGAATGCGGCCTGGGGATCGAAGGTGACCGGTGAACTCAGCGCCAAGTACTGACATCCACAGGCACGGGCCGCCCGCCCGGCGATCGCACTAGGCTGCAGCCGTGGTTCTCCTCACCGGACTACTCGGTCTGCTCATCGGGTCGTTTCTCAACGTGGTGGTCTGGCGACTGCCACGCGGGGAGTCGCTGTCCCGGCCGGCCTCCCACTGTCCGGCGTGCGAACACCCGATCCGGGCTTACGACAACATCCCGGTGGTCTCCTGGGTGCTGTTGCGCGGTC
This sequence comes from uncultured Actinomycetota bacterium, assembly GCA_963704075.1. Lineage (GTDB taxonomy): Bacteria > Actinomycetota > Actinomycetes > S36-B12 > UBA10799 > JADKAV01. Next base: position 2,237 of record CAVPGV010000012.1, on the reverse strand, counting down.
GTTGTCGGGACTGCGGTGCGCGCATTTCGCCGCGGTACCCACTCGTTGAACTGGCCACTGGAATCGCCTTCGCAGCCTGTGCGGCCTGGGTCGGCTGGTCGATCCTGCTGCCCTTCGCCCTGTGGTTCGTCGCCGCGTCCATCGCCATGATCCTGATCGACGTCGAGCACCACCGCCTCCCGAACAGCCTGACACTGTCGACCTACGCGGTCGTCGTCGCGGGCCTGGCGGTCACCGCGACGGTGGAGCAGGAGTGGCCTGCGTTTGGCCGCGCGATCCTGGGTGGTCTGGCGCTCGCGCTGGTCTACGCGGCACTTGCGACGGCCTTCCCCCGGGGGATGGGGTGGGGTGACGTGAAACTGGCACTGGTCGTGGGTACCGCGATGGCATGGGTGGGCTGGGGCGCGCTGCTGGTGGGCGGATTCGGGGCCTTTCTGCTGGGATCGGTCTGGGGGATCGCCTCGATCGCAGCCGGCCGGGCGGGACGCAAGAGCGCACTGCCGTTCGGGCCCTTCATGGTGATCGCCGCGATTGGGGCCATGGTCTGGGGATCCGCGGTGGCCGCGTGGTACTCCGATCTGTTTCTCTGAGGATCCTGGCCTCAACAAGTGCGCGAGAACTGCCGATGCCACCGGTGGACGCACATCTACGGAGGTCACGGTGGCAAAGAACAGTGTGGGGCTGGAGGTCGGATCCTCCACCGTCCGCCTCGCGACCGTCTCCCGTAGCCGTTCGGGTTCGGTGATCGAGCACCTCAGTTCGATCGGCTTGCATGCCGGTGTCGTGGTGGACGGAGAAGTCGTCGACGCGGAGGCCCTCAGTGACGCCATCCGACACCTGGTCAAGGTCGGCAGGCCCGGTGGCAAGGACGTCCGGCTGGGGGTGGCCAGCCAGCGCATGGTGGCCCGGCAGGTGGATCTACCCTGGGTGCCTCCCAAGGAGTTCAAGCAAGCCCTGCCCCTGCTCGCGGCGGACATGTTGCCGATGCCCGTCCAGGACTGTGTACTCGACTTCCTCTCCTACGAAGACGTGGTCGACGACGACGGGGCCCATGTGATCAGGGGACTGCTCGTTGCGGCCAACGAACAATCCGTACTGGACACCGTCGATGCCGTGGAAGCGGCCGGTCTGCGTGTCGCCTCCGTCACGTTGACACCGCTGTCCACGCTGGGTGCCCTTGCTGATCCGCTCGCCCCGAACCCCGAAGCGCTGCTGGATGTCGGACACACGATGACCAGCATCAGCATCCACGAGGGGGGGCAACCCCGCTTCGTCCGTATCCTCTCCCGGGGTGGTCAGGACATCACCGAGAAGCTGGCAGAGCACCTCAGCATCGATGGGGCTGACGCGGAGCGCTGGAAGCTCAGCCTGCCGGTGACATGGCCCACGATGAACGCTGCGGATCAAGCGGCGACCGAGACCGCCATGCGCACGGCACTGGCCGACCTGGTGTCCGACATCCGCACCTCGATCGACTTCTACGCGACCAGCGAAGGACGACGACCTGGCCGGGTGTACGTCGTCGGGGGCGCCGGCGCCACGTTGGGGCTCCTGCCGATCCTGGCCTCCGTACTGAGGATTCCCGTCGTCGTGGGCACCCCGCATGTGAGCCGGCACGGCAAGTCCTTGTCGCCAGAGGAGTTGGCCCTGGCCGGCAGCCCGGCGTCCGCGTCGGCCGTGGGTCTGGCGTTGGGGGCGGCATGACAACCTACGCGAGCGGTCCTCGACCTCCGGACACCAGCGGTGATGACACCGGCGCGGACACCACGGCCAGCCGTCGGGATCGTCCCGCAGCAGGAGAGTCTGCACCAGTTGCTCGGCCCGCGGAACTTTCCCGCCCCGGAACTCATCCCCCCGTCCATCGTGCGGCGGCGAGCAGTGGGTGCCGCCAAGCGACGTGTACTCCTGGCGCTGATTGGTCTGATCGGTCTGCTGGTCCTGCTGTTCGGATTCGCCCGCATGCAGTTGGCCCAGGCGCAGACCCAACTCTCGGTCGCCCAGCAGAGTCTGCGGGAGGCGGAGGCGGCCAAGGCCCAATACGACAACGTGCCAACGGTGTACGCGGCGGTGGATGCCGCCAGGGCGGAACTGTCGCAGGCGATGGGCAACGAGGTGCAGGTCGCAAGGATCGTCTCGGACCTGGCGGGGATCCTGCCGGTCGATGTCTCGCTCAGCACGGTCTCTCTGGTGGCCGGCGAGGAGGAGAAGCCCGCGACCAGCGCAACCACCGACGAGGC
>CAVPGV010000011.1:0-114690 GCA_963704075.1 uncultured Actinomycetota bacterium | reverse complement strand
GCCCAGACCATGCTGACCAGGTAGATCACCGGCAACAACACCAGAGCGACGAACAGGGTTTTCTGGGGCAGCCGAGAACCTTCGCCGGAGTAGTCGAGCCCAAGCGCTCTCGCGGTGATTCCGTTGCGCAACTGGGTCGTTTCCCCGAAGCCCGTGCCACTTCCCGCATTGACCAGAACAACAACCCCCTCGTTGTCAGCCGGGATCATCGTCGCGAGCGTTTCGAAGCCGGGGCTCGACCCGGAATGCCCGACAGTGCTCGTTGGTCGGATCCACGAACCAGCCGAACCCGTAGCCGGGGGACGTTTCGCTGGCTGGACGCATCATGAGGGCCTTGCCGTCGGCGCTCAGAACATCGTCCTGGCCGTTCATCATCGTCAGCAGGTAGCGCGCCAGATCCCTGGCGCTTGCGACGATTCCGCCCTGTGGAGCCGTGGCACGGTAGGTCGTGTTGTCGGGCAGCGGTCGTTTCGTGCCGAACCAGGGCCTGTGCCCGGTCGCCATCGATTCGTGGACCTCGCCATCGGAGACGAAGCTGTTCTCCATACCGATGGGCTCGAGGATGTTCTCCGTGACATAGGACTGGTAGTCCTGTCCGCCGACAACTTCGACCAGGCGACCAAGGATCTGGTAGTTCGTGTTCGAGTATTCCCACTTCGCGCCCGGTTCGTGAGCCGGTTCCACCTCAGCGAGCTGGTCGACCCGACGCGCGAGCTCATCTGGTCCGCCGGTGATGTCGGTATGTGAGGCGTTGCCCTGCAGCGTGGAGAAGCCGCTGGTGTGACTCAGCAACTGCCGGATCGTGATGGCGCCGGCGGGCCGGCCGGAGAACGCCTCAAGGTAGTTGGAGACTGGGGCATCCAGGTCGATCTTGCCCGCTTCGACCAGTTGCATCACGGCCATGGCGGTGAAGCTCTTGGAGATGGATCCGGTGAGGAACGGCGGTGTCCGGTGTGACGTGCCTGTCGTCACCGATCCTGGTGACCCCGCGCGCGCCCACCGTTGTGATTTCGCCATCGGACACGACGGCGTAGGCCAGGCCTGGCGCGCCGGAAGACGGCATCTCACCGTCGATGAAAGCGTCTATCGATCCCTCGGGTGCGCCCACCTGCAGGGTCGCGAAGATGCTGAACGCCAGGATGGCTAGCAATCGCACGACAGTCTTCCTCCGGATCACTACGTGAGGATGTTTCACCCTATCCCGCATGTGCGAGCCGGCGTTCGCCGTCGCGAGGTAGGCAGTGGTGAACGGATGACGAGGTGTATCGGACTCCTCGGAGCATGCCCCTGGCGGAACGGCGTGCCTATTGCCACGGGCCCCCGCAGCGGTGACGATGCATGCATGGACGTGGGCGTGCACATTGTGAACTTCGGCTTTCCCGGCGGGCCGGCAAGCATTCGGTCGGTGCTGGCCGAAGCGGCCCGGGCCGCCGAAGCGGCAGGCGTGGCGAACCTGTCGGTGATGGATCACTACCTGCAGATGGATGTGCCACAGCTCGGTGGTCCGCACGCCCCGATGCTGGAGGGCTACACCACTCTGGGCTACCTGGCGGGGCAGACCGAAACGGTGGAACTGCAACTCCTGGTGACCGGCGTGACCTACCGGCATCCCGCACTTCTGGCCAAGATCGTGACGACCTTGGACGTGCTGTCCGGGGGAAGAGCGGTGCTCGGGATCGGGGCGGCGTGGTACGAACGCGAACATCGCGCGTTCGGCGTTCCTCTCCCGGCGCTGTCCGAGCGGTTCGAACGGCTCGAGGAGACGCTGCAGATCCTGCATCAGATGTGGGGGCCGGATGACGGACCGTTCGACGGTGTCCACTATCGGCTGGCCGAGACCATCAACTCCCCGCAGCCCCTGCATCGGCCGCGCATCATGGTCGGTGGCGGGGGAGAGCGCAAGACGCTGCGGCTCGTGGCGCAGTACGCGGATGCGTGCAACCTGTTCGTCAACCAGGGCAGCGATCCGGCGGTGATCCAGCACAAGCTCGACGTCCTGCGCGAGCACTGCGAGACCGTCGGAACGGACTTCGACCGCATCCGGAAGACCTTGTTGTGGACCGGTGATCCGACTCCGAACGAGGCCTTGGTGCAGGCGCTCCGGCCGTATGCGTCGATGGGTTTCAGTCAGGTCCATGTCATGCCGCCGGACGATCCGGTGGAGTTCGTCGAGGCGCTCGGACGAAACGTGGTGGCGCCGCTCGCTCAACTCGGGTAGCTGCGGCGATCCTGAGGAGAGAAATCGGGGAGCGAAGGGGAGCGCGGGTCGCACAACAGCGCCCGGGGGTCCAATGATCGACAACCCCAGCCCGGGCGCGTACTGTCGGTGCATCGCACCGCGGCCCCGCGTGGCAGGAAGGCCGTTCATGCGTGTCCTCAGGATTCTCTCATCAGCAGTGGCCACGGCGACCGTGATCGGGGGCGTGCCGGCCGCGCACGCTGCGGTGCCGGTCAAGCAACCCGAGCCCACTTTCAGCACCACGATCAAAGAGGGTCGCAAAGCGGCCCGGTCGGTCATGAAGCAGACCAAGGCGACCTCGGTATCCGTGGCGTTGGTCTCCAAGGGCAAGCGTGTGTGGAGTCAGGGGTTCGGCCGGGTGAACAAGGCGGGGAAGAAGCCTTCCGCGACGACCATGTACGGAGTCGGATCGGTCAGCAAGACCGTGACTGCGATCGCGGTGATGCAACTGGTAGACGCCGGCAAGGTGTCGCTGGACGCCCCGGTGGTGCGGTACATCCCGGACTTCACGATGGGCTCGCCGCAGTACCGCCAGATCACCGTGCGGATGCTGCTGAACCATTCCGCCGGCCTCCCGGGTACGGACTACGGAGACTGGCTCAGTGACCAGCCGCTACCCGGCTACACGAACCGCGTTCTGGCTGGCCTTCGCACACTCGACATTGAAGACGACGCCGGGTGCGATGAACGTGTACTGCAACGACTGCTTCACGCTGGCTGGTCTGGTGGTGGAGCGGGTTTCCGGCATGCCCTTTCCCGACTACGTGTCCAAGAACATCCTGAGGCCGCTCGCGATGAAGCATTCGTTGTATCCGACTTCGACACCCAAGCCTGGGGCGGTGGCGCCCGTCATCCAGGGCGGGAAGGTCCAGCCCCTCCAGATCCCCAACGTCTTGGCGGCCGGGGGCATGTTCTCCACCTCCAACGACATGGCCCGTCTGGCCATGATCTTCACCGGTGACGGGGTCGTCGACGGCAAGCGCATTCTGTCCAGCGCGGCCGTGCGAGCAGATGGCTGTGGACCAGACGACCACCACACTGAAGGCGGCTCCGCCGAACAACTTCCGCTACGGCCTGGGCTGGGACACCGTCGAGGATCCGGCCCTGAAGTCGGTCGGAATCCGCGGCTGGACCAAGGGCGGCGACCTGGTCGAGCAGCACGCCGCGTTCATGATCGCTCCCGATCAGAAGCTGGCGGTAGTTGTTGAGGGGGCCGGCACCACCTTCAGTTCCTCCAGCGCCGAGACGATCGCGCAGACCGTGCTGCTCAACGCGTTGGTGGAAACCGGGGCCGTGAAGAAGATGCCGGAGCAAATCAGCGGCAAGCCCGCCGAGGACAGGCCGACGCGCAAGCAGGTCAAGAAGTTGACAGGCATCTACCTTGCTCAGGGCCTGACCCTCAAAGTGAGCAAGGGTAAGAGTAGGTCGGTGAGGTTCTCCCTGCTGACGGACGGCACGTGGGCGCGCCAGCCGGGTCGCTTCGTGCGGCGCGCTGACGGGGGCTTCTGGTCGACTGTGACTCCGGGAGCATCCATCAGGTCCGTGAAGGCCTGGGGTCGCACCTACCTGACACTGCGCGGTGTCGGCGGCACCGGGACCTTCCGCACCCACGGAACAATCGGCCAACGCATGCGGCCGGGCGGATCGTTGTCGCCGGCCTGGCGCGACCGACTCGGCAGTGCCTGGTTGATGGCCAACGAGGACCCGAGTTCGCTGAACTGGACACTGGCCGGGACGCCGGCAATTGATATCAGGACCATCCCCGGCCTATCCGGCTATCTACTGGCCGAAGGCGCCATCGTTCAGTCGGTTCCTTTCGACGCGACGACCAGCGACACCCGCGGCACGATGTTCCTCGAGGTTCCGCTGATGTCCGGGCGAGACCTGTTCGACTTCGGCTTCTCGCTACAGGGCGGCGATGAGTACCTCACCTTCGCCAGTAGTGTGCTGCGGTCCGCGGCAACGGTTCCCAGCTTCTCGTCGGGCAACAACGCGGTCACCATCGGTGCCGACGGTTACGTCCAGTGGTACCGGGTGCCCAATGCCTCGCGGCTGACGATCTCGGGTCAGAGCGACTGGAAGCTCTTCGACGACAGCTTGTCCATGGTCGACTCCGGTGGGGGAGCGGCTGTTACGAAGCAGGCCCCCGGTGGGGCGTACCTGGCCGTCTTCGGCGCCGCGGGAAGCACCGCGACGGTCGTGGTCGAGTAAGTCAGCCCGATGCGAACGCGGAGCACCCGCATGGATATCCGATGAACTCATCAAGGCCAGCGCGGAGCACCTTCCGTGCGCTGGCTGCTGGCCGTATCGGTGGGGCTGGCCGTCACGCTCGCGAACATAGGTGTTCCGGTCAGTGGCTCGACGGCCGCTCCCGCGCTGAGCGCGTCGATCCAGTGGCGAAGCTGTGGGGAGCGGCTGGAGTGTGCGCGAGTTCGCGTCCCGCTGGACTGGGATCGGCCGCACGGTCGCACGATCAGTCTCAAGGTCATCCGCCACCTCGCCAGCAAACCCGAGCAGCGGATCGGCTCGATGTTCATCAATCCGGGCGGGCCCGGCGACACGGGCATCGGTCTGGTGAAGGGGGCCGGCGACGACCTCGACCGCTGGGGGGATGGCCGGTTCGATGTCGTCAGTTGGGATCCCCGCGGTACGAACGCCAGCACGCCCGTTCGCTGCTTCCGCAGCGAGCGCAGTGCTGCGAGGTTCTGGCGTGGCGTATCGATTCCCATCACGAAGGCACAATCCACGTCGTTCAGTCGCACGTCCGCGGCGCTCGCTCGTCGCTGTGGCAATGTCAGCGGTTGGCTGTTACCTCACATCTCGACCGCGGACACGGCCCGTGACCTCGACTACCTTCGGCGCCTGGTGGGTGATCGCAAGCTCACCTACGTAGGGCTGTCCTACGGCACATTCCTCGGACAGACCTACGCGAACATGTACCCCGGTCGGGTCCGGGCGATGCTGCTCGACGGGGTGGTAGACCCAGTCCGGTACGCCCGCAGCGCTGAGGCTCGGACCGCCAGCGGTGTCAGCTAGCACCGATGAGGTCTTCAACCAGTTCCTCGTCCTGTGCCGTCAGGCTGGACCCGAGCGCTGTGCCCTGGCCGGTCACGATCGGACGCCCGCCGAGCGCTTCCACCGAATGCTCCAGCGTGTGCGTCGCTCACCGGTACCGGCTCCTGACGCCACCCCGCCCGGTTCGTTGGATGAGGCTGACCTGCTGTTGTCGCAATTCGCACCTTTGCGCAATCCCGAGTCGTGGCCACAAGAACGCCGCCGCGCTCAACGCTGCCATGCGTGGCAACGCTTCAGACCTCGAAGCCGGGGCTGGCCCGTTCCTCACCCCGAAAGGCTGGGCAGGTGTCACGACGTCGGCTGCGATCTCGTGTGCTGATGCGCCGGCGAGTAGACCGCCGACGGCCTGGCCGCAGGTAATCAGCCGGTTCAATCGGATCAGTCGCCTGCAGGGACGGGTGCAAGGATGGTGGTTGTGGGCGCCGTGCGCCGCGTGGCCGGTGCGGGGCGAGGACACCTACCGCGGCCCGTGGAACGCGTCGACGCCCAATCCGATCCTGCTGATCGGCACCCGGCATGACCCGAATACGCCCTACAAGAACGCGGTTCGTGCGCAGCGCCTTCTGGGCAATGCTGTCCTTCTCACCCATGACGGCTACGGCCACGTCAGTTTCCAGGACCCGAGCGCGTGTGTCGAGCGCGCCCGCGTCGATTATCTGGTGAATCTGGAAACGCCGCCGCGTGGCACGGTCTGCCAGCCTGACCAGAGGCCGTTCGCATGACCCGGCAACCGCCCGACAACCCACCCCAGCCCGCGAGGACGTACGGTCAACACGAGTGCGCGATGGCGTGCCTGGATAGGCGGAGCCATATGCGCATCACAACGTTCCTGACAACCACCGTGGCCGGCGCGACCTTGATCGCGGGTGCGCCGGCCATCCAGGCGGCGGAGATCACCCAGAAGCAACCGCCGCCGACTTTCAGTACCACGATCAAAGAGGGTCGCAAAGCGGTCCGGTCCGCGCTGAGGCAGACCAAGGCGACGTCGGCGTCGGTGGCCTTGGTGGCCGGTGGCAAGACGGTGTGGAGCCAGACGTTCGGCCGGGTGAACAAGGCCGGAAAGAAGCCGTCTCCCACGACCCGGTACGGGATCGGTTCGGTGAGCAAGATGATCACCACGATGGCGGTGATGCAGTTGGTGGAGCGGGGCAAGGTGTCACTGGATGCCCCGGTGGTGCGGTACATCCCGGACTTCACGATGGCCTCGCCGCAGTACCGTCAGATAACCGTGCGGATGCTGCTGAACCATTCGGCCGGGCTGCCCGGCACCGACTTTGCCGACAGCTTCAGCCACAAGCCGATCCCCACCTACGTCGACCGTCTACTGGCCGGACTGCGCACCTCGCATTTGAAGACCACTCCGGGGGCGATGATCGTGTACTGCAACGACTGCTTCACGTTGGCCGGGTTGGTGGTGGAGCGGGTCTCGGGAGAGCCCTTCCAGGACTACGTGGCCAGCAACATCTTGGAACCGCTGGGGATGAAGCACTCGGCCTATGCGACGGCGGTGCCGGGGCGGGGGTCTGTTGCGCCGGTCATCCGAGGGGGGAAGGTCCAGCCGATCGAGATCACCAACCTGTTGGCTTCCGGTGGTCTGATGTCGACCTCGCAGGACATGGCCCGACTGGCGAGGGTCTTCACCGGTGGCGGAGTGGTCGGGGGTAAGCGGATCCTGTCCAGTTCCGCGATTCGACAGATGGCCGTCGATCAGACCGCCACCACCCTGCGGGTCGGACCGCCCAGCGGCCTGCGCTACGGCCTCGGCTGGGACACCGTCAAGGACCCGGCCCTGGCGTCTGCCGGTGTGCTGGGCTGGGCCAAGGGCGGCGACTCCATCACCGACTACCACGCGGGGTTCGTGATCGCGCCCGACCAGGGACTGGCGGTCGTCGTGGAGGGTGCCGGCACAAGTTTCAGTTCCGCCAGCGCGAAGACAATCGCGCAAACCGTGCTGCTCAACGCGCTTGTCGAGACCGGGGCCATCAAGAAGATGCCCAAACAGATCAGAGGCGTACCGGCCAAGCAGAGGGCGACACGGCGGGACATCGAGAAGATGACCGGCACCTACCTGGCCCAGAACGTGACCCTGAAGGTGACCAAAGCGAAGAACAGGACGTTGCAGGTTGCCGCGTTGACCGACGGCAAGTGGGTGGACCAACCCGGCCGCCTTGTGTTTCGCAAGGGTGGGGCCTTCTGGGACACCCGGACCCCTGGAACGTCATTCCGGTCGGTCCGGGCCTGGGGCCGGACCTACCTGGTGCGACGCGACATCGGCGGAACGGGCACGTACTTCTCCGACGTCCCGTTCGGCCAACGGACCCGCCCGGGGGGTCGGTTGTCGCAGACCTGGCAGGCACGGGTGGGAAAGAAGTGGTTGCTGGCCAACGAGAATCCGAGTTCGTTGTGGTGGGACCTGGCCACCCCCGCAGTGGACGTCGCGACCATCCCGGGCGTGTCCGGTTACCTGCTGGCGCAGGGCGTTCTCGTCCAGTCCGTTCCCTTCGATGCCACGACAAGTGACACCGTCGGCACGATGTTCGTCGAGGTTCCCGGAGTCGGCCGGGACATGTATGACTTCGACTTCTTCATGCAAGGTGCGGAGGAGTTCCTGTCGTTCAGCAGCAGCGTTCTGCGGCCCGCGGCGACCGTTCCCAGCCTGTCGTCCGGCAGCAACACGGTTCCGATCGGCGCAGACGGCTACGTCCAGTGGTATCGGGTCCCCGATGCTGCGAGTCTGACGATCTCGGGCCAGAGCGACTGGAAACTGTTCGACGACGCCTTGGCGATGGTCGACTCCGGTGGGGGAGCCACGGTGACCAAGCAGGCGCCGGCCGGGGCGTATCTGGCCGTCTTCGGTCCTGCGGGAAGTGCGGCGACTGTTGTCGTGGAGTAGGGCGCGTGTGGCGGCCGGTAGCCCTGCGTCTCACAAACTGGGCACACGTCCCGCGGTCTGCCCCGTTCGTGATGAGAAGTTCGGACATATCCTGCGAACTGTCCTGAATCTCCGCCGAAAGATGGCACATTCATGAATTCCGGCTCGCCCCGTGACCACTTTGTGCGGCGTGGTCGCTGTGCCTAGGCGGGCATGCTCGGCTAGGGTGACCGTCTGAGAGGTGGGGGTATCTCTCCCGACCGAAGGGAACTGCGCGTGGGCCACACCCGCACCAGAGAGTCTCCTGATCGCAGCGATCGGTTTGTCGCTTCTGGCGGCCTGCACGAACAGCCAGAGTCCCGCGACGTCCGATTCTCAGTCCGCCACCCCGGACCCGGTCCAGGCAGCCAAGATCGAAACGGTCGCGCGGGAGTCCATGGCCAAGTACAACCTCCGGGCGCTGATCGTGAAGGTCACCAAGGATGGTCAGGATGTCTACACCGGCGCCACGGGGACGTCCATGACCGGCGTGCCGGCGACCGTCGACATGCATTTCCGCAGCGGGTCGTTCGGCTTCACGTACATCGGTCAGATCTTCGCCGAAACTGGTCGATCAGGGCGAGGTCAGCCTCGATGATCCGCTGTCGACCTGGCTGCCGGATCTGCCGGAGGCGGACAAGATCACTGTGAAGAACCTGCTCAACATGACGTCCGGTTACGCCGACTACGTCTACCAGCTGAGCCTGCAGAAGGCCTACTACGGCGACCCGTTCCAGCAGTGGACCAACGAACAGCTCATCGACATCGGTGTGTCCGCGCCGATGCTGTTCGAGCCGGGGAGCAACTGGGCCTACTCCCACACCAACTACGTGATCCTCGGCGAAGTCCTCCAGAAGATCACGGGCAAGCCCATGGCCGAGGTGATGCAGGAGTACGTCATCGACCCGATGGGCCTGACGGGAACGAGCACGAACGGCGACACTCCGGCCATACCCGAGCCCGTGCTGCACAGCTTCACGTCGGAGCGTCGGGAGATCCTGAAGATCCCGGCGTCGGTCGGCTTCTACGAGGAGGCGACGTTCTGGAATCCCTCGTGGACCACCGCTGAGGGTGCGGTACTCACCTCAACCATTTCCGACCTCACCCGGTCCATGACGATCGTGGGTTCGGGGGAGCAGGTGTCTCCGGAGATGTATCAGCAGCAGGTCGGCCCGAATCTGGTCGGCTTCGGCAAGGCTGATCCCACCGGCAAGTGCGAGGCGTGCCGGGCGAACACCGAAGCCGCTTCCTACGGGTTGGGCGTGGTTCTGCTCGGGCCGTGGATCACCCAGACGATGAACTTCGGCGGGACCGGGGCGACGTCGGGCTACCTGCCCTCGGACGATCTCACGATCTCGGTGGCGACCACGTACGAGGCCGACGCATTCGACTCCGAGGGTTCGTATGCCAACGCCAGTTCGGACATTTTCGCCGAGTTCACCGCTGCGCTTGCCCCGGAGCAGGCGCTGCCCCAGCCCACGGGGTGAGGGCCTGCTGATGGGATCCGCGCTGCGACCGCCTGCTTCCATGAGCAAGGTCGTCGCGGTCGGGGTCCTCGGCGGGCTATTGGCCGGCATTTTCGGGGTGGGCGGCGGGATCGTGATGGTTCCGCTGTTGGTGTTCCTACTGGGTCTCGATCAGCGCACGGCTGTGACCACGTCGCTGCTGGCGATCATCCCGATCAGTGTTCTGGGCATGCTCGGGTACGCATTCGGGTCGGCCGTCGCGTGGCAGGCCGGGCTCGTGATGGGACTGGGCAGTGTTGTCGGTGGTCAACTGGGAGTCCGTCTGCTGGCACACGTCCCGGTACCGGCCCTGCAACTGGGCTTCGCGGCCTTGCTGCTGTACTCGGCCTACAGGCTGGTCCAGCCGGCGTCCCAGACCGAGGCGAGTCCGGGGAGCGGGCCGTGGTGGCTGCTGCTCGCCGTGGGGGTCGTGGCGGGTCTGCTCGCTGGGCTCCTCGGTATCGGCGGCGGCATCGTGCTGATCCCGGGTCTGGTGCTGCTGGCCGGCGTGGATCTGACCACCGCGCGCGGCACCAGCCTGCTGGTGGTGCTCATCACCGCTGCGACCGCTTCAGTGACCACAGTGCGGTCCGGTCAGACCGCCACGGCGGTAGGGGTGTGGGTTGGGCTGATCGGCGCCCCCGTGGCCCTTGTGGCGTCGCTGGGCTCGCAGGCGATTCCCCAGCAGCAGGCGGCGTGGCTTTTCGCCGGGTTGATGGTGCTGGCCGCAGTGCAATTGGTGCGCAAGGCGCTGTCCCGGGAACCCCCGGTCGAAGCTGCCTGACGTCGCCGCTGATGTGGCCCGGGATCCGTGCTGTACATCCACGATCGACTCCGCGTCTTGTGCCGCCAGTCGCCCGCGTGACAGACTCCGCGAATGAAGATCACTCGCGTTGTTGCCCTGCTGGCGATCGCCACCTTGGGCTTGGGGGCGTGTTCGTCCGATAGCGGTGAGAGCGCCGCATCGGGGTCACCGAGCCCGAGCGCCGCGCAGACCCTGCCCGAAGCCACGGCCACAGAACTCCAGAACGTTCTTGACGAACAGTTGGCGAGTCCGGAGTTCGACGTGCCTGGACTGATCGCGGGGGTGTGGTCCCCGGACGGTGAATGGATCGGATCGGTCGGCCAGGCCGGTCAGGACGACCCACGGGCACCACAGGCGCAGGACCTGACACGTATCGGCAGCCTGAGCAAACCGATGACGGTGACCCTGGTTCTGCAGTTGGCCGAAGAGGGCAAGGTGTCCATGGACGACACGATCGGCGAGTACGTGGACGGCATGCCCAACGGCGACACCGCCACGCTCACCGACCTCGCCGCGATGGTCAGCGGCATCCCGACGTACACCGCGAACGCTGACTTCCTGGATGCCTTCTCCACCAACCCCAAGGCGGTGTTCACCCCCGAGCAGCTCGTCGACTACGTGCGCGGCGACGACCCGATGTTCAAGCCCGGCGAGGAGCAGTTCTACTCGAACACCAACACGGTGCTTCTGGGGATGGTCGTCGAGCAGGTCACCGGCAAGTCCATCGAGGACGTCATGCAGGAGAAGATCTTCGGTCCGTTGAAGATGGCCAACAGCGTGTTCCCGGGCGAATCGGCGGACATCGGCTCACCCCACCTGTCGGGCATCACCGAGCAGGCCGACCCGGAGGGCGAGGTCAAGGACGCGACCGACTGGAACCCGTCATGGGGCTTCACCGCCGGGGCCGTGATCTCCAACTTGGAGGACCTGCACATCTGGGCGCGGGCCCTGGGCACCGGCGAAGGCCTGATCGGCCCGGAGATGCAGCAGATGCGCATCGAATCCCTCAACAGTGACGTGCCCCCGAACGGCCCGGACGCATCGTACGGCGTGGGGATCACGCAGCAGAAGGGTTGGCTGGGTCACACCGGTACCCTTCCTGGCTACAACACGGACGCCGTTTACGACCCGGTGACCGACACCACGATCGTGGTGTTGGCCAACAGCGACATCTCCGAGAAGCCGGGGCGGGGTCCGGCGAACACCACGACCGACAAGATCATCGAGGTCCTGAGCGAGGCCCAGACCGGCTGAACCAGCGCGCTGTGGGCGGCCCGGCGCGATCACGGCCGGGACGAGATCTGTTGCACCGCCCAGCTGTTGCCATCCGGGTCGTCGAAGAAGATGAACCCCACGTTGTCCAGCGGGTGCGGGGTGGGCCGGGGGTTGACGCCCATCGTCTGGACCTCACTGACGTCGACACCTCGCGCCACCAGTTCCGCGTGTGCGTTCGTGATGTCCTTCACCACCAACTGCAGGCCTTTCACCGATCCCGGCGCCATCTGCGGAACGACGCCGCTGCCGATCACTATGGAGCACCCGGAACCGGGCGGGGTGAGCTGCACGATCCTGCCCATACCGTCGATGGTCGTGTCGTGGTCGACGACGAAGCCGAGTCCGTCGGCGTAGAAGTCCTTGGCCCGGTCGAGGTCAGAGACCGGCACGACGATCACTTCCAGGGTCCAGTTCATGCGCTCAACCTTGCCCGCCGCGATCTGATCGTTGCTTGTTCAGAGTGCGCCGCGTCTTCGCGATCGATTTCCATCGCTGACGATCAGCGCGGGCAGCGGCGGGGTCGACCTTGCGCGCGAGGTACGCCAGTTCGCGGTGCAGACGCCGCCAACTGTTCAGCCTGTCCGCCGCCAGGGTGCCATCGCTCACAGCCAGCGTCACGGCGCACCCAGGTTCGCTATCGTGCGCACAGTCGCTGAAGCGGCACTCGAGCGCCAACTGCGCCACATCCGGGAAACTACTGGTCAACGAGTCCTCGTCGGCCCACAGCTGCAACTCCCGCAGGCCAGGAGTGTCCACGAGGAACGCCCCCCAGGGCAACTCCAACAGCAGCCGTGACGTCGTGGTGTGCATGCCCTTGCCGTCGAACTCCCGCACGTCGGACACGACCTGCAGCTCAGCGCCGGCGAGGGCGTTCAAGAGGCTGGATTTGCCCACGCCAGAGGACCCGAGCAGGACTGCGACCCTGCCCGGTTCGAGAATCTCTGTCAGCCGGTCCAGCCCGGTTCCGGTCCGTGCGCTCGTCGTGATGCATTCGACGCCGAGAGCGACGCTGTCCACCTGCACCAGCAGATCTACGAGGTGTTCGGGGTCGACCAGGTCCGCCTTGGTCAGGATCACCACCGGTGTCGAACCGGAGTCCCAGGCGAGGGTCAGGTAGCGCTCGAGGCGGCGCAGGCTGAAGTCGCCGTCGACCGCCATCGTGAGCAGCGCGACGTCGATGTTGGCGGCGATCGGTTGTTCGACCACGGCGTCGTGCGCGGTGTCCCCGGGCCGCTTGCGCGTGAGCAGACCGCGCCGCGGCTCGATGGCCAGGATCCGGGCCAGCGACTGATGGTCCTCGGCGAGCACCCAGTCACCGACGAGCGGCAGGTCCGCTGGGTCCTTGGTGAAGCCGCCGGCCAGTACCGCCGGTCCGCCGGGTGACAACTCCCAGCGGCTCTTGTGCACGGCGACAACTCGAGCTCTGAACGTGACGTGATCTGCATTCATACGCTTGTGAGTATGGGGCCGGCGCCGCCTCGGCGGCCACCAGGTTTCTCGATCACCGCGCAGACATCACGCCGAGCACTCCTCACACAGGCCTTGGATCTCGACGGTGTGGGACACGTCGGTGAAGCCGTTCTGTTCGGCGATCGTGCGGGCCCACCGTTCGACCGGGGTCGCGGTGACCTCCACGGTCGAGCCGCACTGGCGGCACACGAGGTGGTGGTGGTGGCCCGAACTGCAAGCTCTATACCTCGCCTCGCCGTCCTCAGCGAGTAGAACGTCGACCTGTCCGTCCTGTGCCATGAGTGCCAGGCTGCGATACACGGTCGTAAGCCCGACACGTTCACCGGACGCCTGCAGCAAAGCGTGAATCTGTTGAGCGGTGCGGAACTCGTCGATGCCTGCCAGCAGATCCTCCACCGCTGCCCGCTGACGGGTGCGCCGCCTCGCGGTACTCATGCTGTCCTCCGGATCACCGCTGCCAGCCCCAGCGCGCCGACGAAGCACGCAAGGGTGATCAGCACGATGGTCGCCCCGGAGGGGACGTCCAAGTAGAAGCTTGTGATGACCCCGCCGACCGCGCTGAACAGACCCACAAGGATCCCGACCCCGGCCGTCCCGCGGAAGCTGCGGCTTACCTGCTGAGCTGCGGCGATCGGCACGATCATGACCGCGCTGACCAGCAGCAATCCGACAGTGCGCATCCCGATGACAACTGCCACGGCGGCCAGGATCGTGATCATGACACCGATGAAGCCGGTGCGGATGCCCTGCGTGCGGGCCACCTCGGGGTCGAACGAGACCGCGAACATCTCGCGACCGAACACTGCGACAATCACCAGCAGAGCCAAGGAGGCCCCCACCAGCCAGATGAGGTCCTGCGACGACACGGTCGTGATGGCGCCGAACAAGTACTGGTTCAACGACGACGCCGCCCGGTTGCCGGCCAGGTACGTGAGCAGCACGCCGCCCGCGATCCCGCCGTAGAACACCAGCGCGAGGATCACGTCTCCGGCACTGCGGCTGCGAAGGCGCAACACTTCGATCCCGATCGCGCCGGCGACCACCACGACCAACGCAGTCGGAACGGGGGCGCCGCCGGTCAGGAACGCCAGCCCCACACCGGTGAGCGCTACGTGACCCATGCCGTCGCCGAGCAGGGCGAGTCGTTGCTGCACCAGGAAGACCCCGATCGCGGGTGCGACCATGCCCACGACGACGGCCGCCAGCAGGGCGCGTCGCATGAAGTCGAAGTCGAGCAGACTCATGGACCCTCCAGCAGGCGCGGCTCGGGCTCGGCGTCGTGGCTGTGGTGCCAGACATGTTCGGTCCACCGGGCGGGGGGAGGGGTTGGCCCGTCGTAGCGCACGGACTCCTGCGACGGTTGTCCCAGGACTATGGCCCGGGTTGCCAGGCTCGCCACTGGTCCCAGATCGTGCGTGATCAGGATGATCGTGGCCCCGGCCTGGTGGAGGTCTCGCATGTGGCCGGCCAGCCGGGTCTGTTCACCCTGGTCGACCCCCGCGGTTGGTTCGTCCATGATGAGCAGGTCAGCTCCGGTGACCAGGGCGCGGGCGATCATGACGCGTCGCTGCTGGCCCCCGGAAAGATCCTCGAGGCGGTGCTTGCTGCGCGCCTCGAGCCCGACCCGCTGTAAGGCACTGGAGATGGATGAGCGCTGCTCACGGGACAGCGGGCGCCAACGCTGCTTCGGGTTGGCCAGGGCGCTGCGGACCGCCTCCTCGACACTCACGGGCACCGCGTTGGCCGCGATCAGGTGTTGCGGGACGTACGCCACCCGTTGCCACTGCCGGAACTCTGCCGTCGGCGTGTCGAACAGCCACGCTCGTCCTTGATCGGCCTTGATGAGGCCCAACAGGCTGCGGATGAGTGTGGTCTTGCCGGTGCCGTTCGCACCCATGAGAGCCACGAACTCGCCCTCCCCGACGTCGATGGTGACGTCACGCAACACCGGCTGCCCGAAGTCGACTCCGAGGCCGGCGGTGCGGATCACACTCATGAGCAGGTCTGGCCAGCCATCACGGTCTGCAGGTTGGCACGCATGGCGTCAAGGTAATCACCGTCGGCCGGCGGTCCCTCGAGCGGGTCCAGCACCGCGGTCTGGACGCCGGCCTCGGCCGCCACTGTCTCCGCCACTGCCGGATCGACCAGTGTCTCGGTGTACACGGTCGTGACGCCGTTGTCTCGGACGAACTGCGCAAGATCGGCGATGGCCGCCGCACTCGGCTCGGTCTCTGGTGACAAGCCGGAAATGCCGCGCTGCTCGAACCCGTACTGGTTGGCCAGGTATCCGAAAGCCTCGTGGCTGACGACCAGCGTCGTGACCTCGCAACTCTCGGTGCCGTCCTGCCATTCGGTGTTGAGGGCAGCGAGTTCTTCGTCGAGTTGTGCGGCGTTGTCCTGGTAGGACTGCGCGTTATCGGGATCCTGCTGCGCGAGGGTGTCAGCCACGGTCGTCGCCATCTGCTGCATCAGCACGGGGTCCAGCCAGACGTGCGGATCTGTACCGCCGTGGTCGTCAGCCTCGTCCACGCCTGTCAGCAGGGGAAGTCCCTCGGAAAGATCGACGGCGGTGCCGGACGCCTCGGCCACCGCGTCGTCGACCGCGGGCTGGAAGTCGGCGATGTAGAAGACCGCAGACGCGTTCTGCACCTCACCGACTTGCTGCGGGGTCAGCTCGAGGTCGTGCGGCTCGGTGCCCGGGGACGTGAGGGTCTCGACGTTCACCAGGTCCCCGCCGACTTGCTCCGCGAGGAACTGGACCGGGTAGTGGGAGGCCACGACGCTGATCTCGGACGTCGCACTCGGGCTGGTGTCGGAGTCCGTGGCGCTGCAGCCGGCGATCAGGAAGGCGCCGGCCGCGATCGTGAGCAGGGGCTTGTACATGATCTGAGGGTATCAAAGATGAAAACGATTGTCGTTAGCGGCTAGCGCCGTCCGTGGCATGTGCCCAGGCGTGCGCGCCCGCATGACGGCAGGATTCACTGGCCACGCCCGCGGCGTACCGCAGGCCTTCTTCGAAAGCCTCCATTCCGTGCCGGGCCAGATAGACGAGTAGTGCACCGTGCAACACGTCTCCAGCGCCGACGGTGTCGGTGACTTCGACAACGGGGACGGGAATCGATCGGTCGCCGAGTGTGATCGGGTGAGGACCGTGACTCACCGCGATCGGGATGTCGCCCCACTCGGTGCCGTGGGGACCCCGGAAGTCGGCCGAGAGCACGGCCGCGTCGATCAGCGGAAGAAGCCGGTCTAACCCGGTCTTCCAGGAACCGCCGTCGAGCAGCACCGGGATGCCGAGTTCGCGAGCACGGCGGGCGGCGGTTATGCACAGGTCCAGATGATGGCCGTCGACCAGCAGTGCCGAACAGTCGTCCAGGGCGTCGTCGGGCAGGGCGAGTGGCACTGCGCCGGAGGCGTTCATCGAGATGACTGCTCGGCTCTCCCCGGTCACCAGGACAGACGAGACCGGTGCCTGCCAGTCCTTGCCGGCGAGGTCGAGCAGGTCGATCGATGCTCCCGCGAGTTGCTCGCCGACGAGTCGTCCGATGGAGCCGCCACCGACTGCCGACACCAATGTGGCGGATGTGCCCAGAGCCGCCGCGGTGAATGCGGCGTTGGCCGCCGGGCCGCCGAACTCCACCAAGGTCGAGGTCGCCTGGAGTTTCTCGTCAGGTGCGGGGAGGCGGTCGGCGTACTGAACCACGTCGAGGGTGGTCAACCCGCAGCAGGCAACACGCATGCCGCCAAGCCTATGGAGCCACGACTAGCGTCGTTCTCGTCTCGTCGTTCCGGGTAGTGCACAACTCGCGTCGTCATCGCATGTGCGATGCAGGCCCCCGGCTGTGGAGACGTTGTACACCGAATACAAGGGGCACCGTCCGAAATCGCTTTCCACCGGGATTCGGAAGACCCCACGGAGCGGGCCGGTTGCGTTTCGTAGTTGGTCACATAGGAGCGGACTCCCGACATGGCCCCGGGTCAACGCGGCGTACTCCGCACGCCTCGGCGAAGGCAGGGAAACCGCCTCTTCTCGAATACTGCTCACCGTGTGGGGTAGTGGCCAGGCTCACGGCGTTGGAGAAGAGTCGCAATGGCAGCCTCGCGCGAGGTACATCGCCGCGGTCACATATCGGTGGGAGATGTGGGCTGCTGACCGACACGATCCAGTCGGGCTTGTTGCCCTGTCCGAGGTCGGCAGGGCACAGCCCGACCGAACCGTCGGCGAGGTGGTTGAGGCCATCTCCGCCTGACGACGCTGGTGGGTCGCGGGGCTCAAACAGTCGGGCTACCGCGATCCACCTCGTCATTCCTCGAGTGGGATTTCGGCTGGACACTGACCCGGCGTGTGGACCAGAGGTGGAACGTTGGGGGTGTGACGCGGGAATAGGTCTGGTGGGCGACTGTCGCTGGGGACGTGATCGACAGCCAATCGGTGGCGGCTGGGCATGGGCAGCTCACGGAACCGCGCCGACGGTGGTCTGGGCGGACATCCTTCGTCCACCGGGCTGGACGCCCACTCAGACCGCGAGGTTGCTGCAACACCTGGGCGGATGACTCAGGTAAGTGAAGTGAAGGTGCGGCAAACCGCCACAGGCGGCCCGGGAGCTCAGGGGTCGTCGAGGCTGGTGTGGTAGACGTGGCCGCGGGGGCTGGTCCACTGCAGGACCGCGCCGGGCAGCATCTGTACTTTCCAGTTGGTGTGGGTCTTGAGCCGATGGTGGTATCGGCACAGCGCGGCGAGGTTGCCGTGGTGGGTGGATCCGGCCGGGTAGGCGATCACGTGGTCGAGGTCGCACATGACCGCTGGGCGCCGGCAGCCGGGGAAGCGGCAGTGCCGGTCGCGGGTGCGGACCCATCTGGCCAGGCTGGGGGCTGGTGTGTACCCGGTCGACGGCCGGGGACGGTCCAGGGTGATCCGGTCGGCTCCGCCGCACAGGTCGCGGGTGTGGTCAGCGCTCAGCGGGCCGTGTCCGGGCAGTTCCGGGCCGGCCGGGGTGATGACCACCTGGACCGGGACGGGGTCGCCGACCTGCAGCCCGGTGAGCAGGGCGACCAGGGTGTCCGCGCGGGCGGCGTCGATGCCGCCTTCGATGTTGGCCGCCGCGGCTCGTAGCGCGTTCCAGCAGGCCTGGGCCTCCTCCGCGCTGAGATACGCGCCGAGGGTGGCCATGCCGTCGGGCTCGGGGGTGATCCACACCCGGCGGGTGCGCACGGCGCGTTTGCGGCGACGGGCGACGGCGTCGGGGTCGATCGCGGTGATCTGGCGGGCCAGCCAGGCCCGTAGCTGGGCGCGGGTGTGCCCGGTGGCGTACTCGATCGCGTCGGTGGCCAGACGCTGGCGGGCCGCGGCGTGCAGTTCGGTGGTGCCGATCACGATCTCGCGGGCTTTGGGCAGGTCCAGGCGGCCTTGGCGCAAACCGTCGAGTACCTGCGGCAGGTCCGCGCACAGCCAGTGCGCCAAGTCCGTGCGGTCGATGGCCGCCCCCGACGACCAGTGCAGCGCCGCAGCGATCTCGGCAGGTGCCGGGTCGATCAGTTCACCGGTCTGGTCGACGAAGTCCGGCATCTCCCGGGATACCTGCTCGATGGCTTCGATCTGCCGGGCGTGCGCCCACCCGATCACCACCTCACAGGCCGCGGCCACCCCACCGCGTCAGCGTCGGGCAACGCCATCAACTCCATCGCCTCGACCACCGAACCGTTCATGACACCACGCTAAGCACGGGGTACGACATTCCCGATTCACCGAAAACCCCGCTGTGGACAATCGCATCCGGGGCGCGATTACCCTCGATCTGCCCCGTCATTGGCGCTCAGGAATTCCTGCACGTAGGCCCAGGTCGTACCCCGAGCCGTCCTGCCGGTGAGCACGCCGAGATGGCCCCCAGGAGCGGTTTCGAGTCTCACCTGCGGGCTGTTCGTCAGCAGTGTGGCGACGTGGTGGGCCGAGGCGGGCGGCGCGAAGAACAGGTCGCCGGTTCCCGCGATCGCCATGACCGGAACGGTGACCGTCCCGAGTTCGACGACCCGCCCGTCCTTGAGATGCAACTCGCCCCGAGACATGCGGTTCGTGCGGATCAAGGAGTGGTAGATCTGCGAGATGCTGCGCCCGGGATAGGCCTCCATCGTGTCCATCAACACGTCCACGGCCTCGATCTGGGCCAGCGTGTCGGGGTCGTCGCGGCTCTGCAGCTGCACCAAGGGCTTCTTGATCTGCTTCACGGGGTCCAGCCACCGGTAGATGAGCCCGTTCAGCCGCCCCGGTATGCCGCCGAGCGTTCGGACGATACCCGTGGTGAGCAGGCCACCGGTCAGACCCTCGAGAACACGGACCGGCCCGAGCACCCTGACCTCGCCGAAGTCGAAGGGGCTGGCGATCGAGGTCACACTCGCGATCGGGAGGTCCGGGTGAGCCGCAGCGGTGAACATCTCGAGTATGCCGCCCAGACACCATCCGACAAGGTGCACACCCGGCGCCCCGGAGTCGGCCAACGCTGCGTCGATCGCATCCGGGAGAACCTCATCGATCCAGTGCTCGAGACCGAGATCCTGATCGCGCAGAGTGCTGATATCGCCGTAGTCGACCAGGTAGGTCGGCCGGCTTTCGTCCAGGAGGAATTCGACCATCGAGCACCCGCGCCGCAGGTCGAAGCACACCGGTGTTGCGGCCATGGGCGGGATCAGGAGGACCGGCAGTGCAGTCGGGTCCTGTTCGGCCGTGGGTTCGTATCGATGGACGGTGCATTTGTTGGCATCGAAGATGACCTCCGACGGCATCCGTCGCATGTCGGCGAAACCGCCTCCCAGCAGGCTGCGGTAGACCGATCGCGTCTCGCGGACGATCGGATTCACATCGGGGCGGGGAAGCAGTGTCGGACTCATCACGGTCAACGGTAGCTGCGAGACCCGCGAACGGCCCGTGCAGGCAGCCCCGATGCGCGGCTTCGGATCAACGCCGCTTCTGCGGGTATTCTGGAAGTGTCCAACCGGACGACTTGCCACCGATCGGTGTGGCCGTTCTCAAGGTCTTACGGAGCCCGTCGTCCCACGGTCGGCACCACGGCGACCAGCCATCCGGGGATGCCAGTGACGGTTGTGCCTCTGCAGGCACGGCGTTGCTGAGAGAGGGAAGGGGCTGGTCATGAACACGATGAATCCGCAGGACCGCCGGCAGGCGGCAGAAGATGCGCTCGAGGCGCTGGGTCCAGAGCGTTCGCGGCATCAGCGGTTGAGTGTGCAGTGCCCGCGCAGTCACCATCTGGCCGCGGTGTACGAAACCGATGCCGGCTTGGTCTACTACGCCATCGAAGGCCCGCACGCCCACGGTTCGCGCGACCGGGTCGACACCGCTCATCACGGTGGCGACCGCGGCACCGAGCACATCGACATGCTGGCCGGGGATGCGATGAGCGATGACGGTCTGCCGGCCTGGTGCGACTGCGGCACCTACACCTTGTCGCGCTCGGAGTTGTTGGAGCAGGCGGCGAGCGGGCCGCCGAAGACCGTGCACGTCCCGTGAGCATGCGCTTCCAGGACCGGGCTGACGCCGGACGCCAGCTCGGTGACGCGTTGACCGCCTACCGGGGGCAGAACGTGGTCGTCGTGGGTCTGCCGCGCGGCGGGGTGCCGGTGGCGTTCGAGGTGGCAGCGGCGCTGCATGCCCCACTCGATGTGATCATCGTGCGCAAACTGGGTCTGCCCCGCCAGCCGGAGGTGGCGATGGGAGCCGTGGGGGAGGGCGGCGTCTTGGTCACCAACCCGGACGTCCTCGCGCAATGCAGGGTCGACGACGACGTCCTGCAGCGCGTCGTCACTCAGAGAGCGTGCAGAGGTCGACCAGCGTGCCCTGCGCTTTCGCGCGGATGCACCAGCGCTGCCGTTGGCCGGACGCATCGTGATCGTCGTGGACGACGGCATCGCCACAGGCGCCACCGCCCGTGCCGCCTGCGCAGGTCGCCCGGGCCAAGGCAGCGGTGCGGGTGGTGCTCGCGGCGCCAGTTGCAGCCCCAGACACCGCGGCGTCGATGCGCGCAGTCGCGGACGACGTCGTATGTCTGGAGACACCTCGCCGCTTCCAAGCGGTCGGCCAGGCCTACCGCGACTTCGCGCAAGTGCCCGACGCCCAAGTGGTGCGATTGCTCGAGGCTGCCAGGGACCGAATCTCACAGGACGGGCTCTGACGGCAGATCCGCCTTCTTGGCCTGTTTCTCGGCTCGTGCAATCGCGGCCTGCCATGTGTCGTAGGCCTCTGCGTACCGGGCGGTGATCCGGTCGGACTCGTCCTGGAACTGCTGCCACTGGGCGTTGAACTCGAAGTAGCACTCGCCATCGAAGCACTCCTTGTCCTCCAGTGCAGCGACCGCGGAATCGATGGCATCGGCGCCATCCCCGATCACCGACACGATGCGGGAATGGACCGCACGCAGTTCCGTGGGAGGTCGCAGAGCGGCCATCTGATTGCCGATTTCCCTGCGGTCGGTAGCGGCCGTGGCGAAGTAGTCCTCGATCTCGTACATGTACATCTGCTGGTTGCGCATCTGTTCGGTGAACGCACCGGTGTCGTTGCGCAGCGCCGTGTACTGGTCGATCAGCGACTCCATCTGTGCGTGGTAGCTGGCCACATCGCCACGTTGAGCCTTCGCCGCGGCCTTGGCTTGCTTCAGCTTCTTGCGGTATTTGGCCATCGCCTTGTCCACCCGGCGGGTCAGATCGTCCAATGTCCGGGCGGCGTCCTCACCCTCGCTGGCTGCGGTCTCGGTGACGCCGCCGTATTCCGACAAAGTGTCCAGGCTGCTGGCCAGCACCGGACGGTTGTCCTTCCAGACCTCGGTGTTGTCCTGCTCGTACATCTGCAGCGCGGCCAGGGCGGCGAAAGCGTCGCGCAGAACGGCGAGTCGGTCTGCCCCCGAGGCCTCGGGGTTCTTGTCAAGCGTGACATTGATCGTGGTGAGCTCCGCATTGGCATCACCGGCGATCTCGCGCACCATCTTGGTGGACTGCGCCCCGGACATGTCGTCCAGCGATGCCACGAGCACCGGCCCGGACGCCTGATATTGGTCCTTCGCTTCGGAGTTCTGCGTCAGGCCCCACCATGCGGCGCCGGCGAGGATCAGGCCGAGTGCCGCAATCCCGCCGAAGAGCAGCGGCTTGCGGGATCGCTTCTGCGGCGGTGGTGGGGTTGCGTCGTCCGCCTCGAGGACCTCCGTGTCATCGGTAAGGACCTCGACCATGGGGATCTTGTACCCACATTCGGGACAGAACTTGTCACGTGGATGCAGATCGCTGCCACATTCGGCGCACGCAGTTGGGTGCTCTTCAGTCATGTCGGACTCCCCGTCAATCCGTTTCCACGGTACGCCTGTCGCGGGTCGGGTTGCCGGGTGACGAGTGGGGCGCGGCTACGGTGGGAGCCGTGCAGGAGTTGTTGCTCATGTCCGCGCTGCTTGCCCCATCGCGGGAAACCGCGCCGATCGAGCAGGTGGTCGTCGTGACGTCGGCGCGGTGGGACAGTCGGCGGGCGACTCTGCGGCGCTTCGAGAGAACCGACCGGGGATGGGTTCGCCAGGGCAAGGCTGTGCGGGCCTGGCTGGGCAGCAACGGTTTCGCGCCGGCCCGAGTACGCCGGCAGAACAGTGGGCAGACGCCGGCGGGGGTGTTCGACCTGCCCTCGGCATTCGGCCATGGGAAGGGCGGGGCGGTGTCGCTGCCCTACCACCGCATCACACCGCGCACCTACTGGCCGTACGATCCGCGCGATCCCGGTACCTACAACGTGTTGCAGACCAAACGCACGAAGTCGGCGCGGTGGCGCGATGACGGGCAATGGTCCGAACGACTCCTGGACTACGGACGGGCATACCGGTACGCGGTGGTGATCGGCTACAACCTTCCCGAGTCCGTGTACCGCGGGCCTTCGGGTCAATGGCGTGCCACGCGTCCCGTGCGTACGGACAAGGGCGGCGGCATCTTCCTACATGTCTCGCGCAACCGGCCCACGGCTGGGTGCGTGGCGATCCCGCAGCGCACCATGCGCAAGGTGCAGCGCTGGCTCGATCCGCGGGCGAACCCCCGTATCGTGATGGGCCCGCGGGCGGTCACCCGGGAATGGCGCAAACGGCTGCGAGCTGCCTGATCGAAGCCACCGAACGCGTCAGCTTCGGATCCGGCATCAGCCGCATCCGTGTGCTGTTCAACGGACGATGGCCCCCGCCAATAGGTCCGGTTTCCCGATCAGGCCGGCCGAACAGACAAAGCGGCCGGAATCCGTGGACTCCGGCCGCTTTCGTCGTGACTCAGGCTTCGCGCTCGAGCGACTCCTGGCCCTCATCGCCGAGAACGCCCTCGGCAGGCCGTGTGATCTTCCAGACCAGGACAGCGATCGCGCCGCCGACCAGAGGTGCGATCAGGAACAGCCAGACCTGTTGCAGCGACTCCCCGCCCGCGAACAGCGCCGGCCCCAGGGAGCGGGCCGGGTTCACCGACGTCCCGGTCAGCGGGATGCCGACGAGGTGCACTGCGGTCAGCGCAGAACCGATGGCGAGGCCCGCGAAGCCGGGGGCGGCAGCATGGTCGGTCACCAGCAGGATCACGCCGACGAAGGCCGCCGTCAGCAGCACCTCTGCCAGAAAAGCGCCGAAGGCGTTCGGGCCCTCGCCGCCGAAGGCGTTGGTCCCCAGACCGCCGGTCTCATCGGTGACACCTCCGGAGTTGACCAGCAGCCACAGGGCGAAACCGCCAAGTGCGGCGCCCAGGAACTGCATGATCACGTACAGCCCTGCCTCTTTGCCTTCCTGGCGCTTGGAGAGCCAGAACGCGAGCGTGACCGCCGGGTTGACGTGGCAGCCGGACGTCGGTCCCAAGGCGTAGGCGAGGGCGGCCAGCACCACGCCGAATCCGATCGCGACCCCCACGGTCCCGTTCGTGACGATGCCGCTGACTGCTGAGCCCACGGCCAGCAGGACGAGCAGGAATGTGCCGACGAATTCGGCGATGAGCTTGTTGCGCAATGGAGTGACCCCTTCTTTGTCTCGGGTCACCCTACCCACCACGACCGGCGGCGCCGAACATGTCCCGACTCGTGTCGGGCGTGGCCCTCCCTCAGCCAGTAGCGGCCACGCCGCCCAACTGCTCGGCGAACCAGTGGCCGCTGTCCTTGATGATGCGCTGCTGGTTCTCGTAGTTCACGTAGACGAGCCCGAACCGCGGTTCGAACCCGGCAGCCCACTCGAAGTTGTCCATCAACGACCAGCAGAAGTACCCGTCGACGGGCACCCCGCGTTCCTGCGCCTGCTTGACCTGTGCCAGGTGCGACTCGTAGTAGGCGATTCGCCGATCGTCGTGGACGCGGCTCCCGGCCAGTTCGTCGGGGAAGGAAGCCCCGCCCTCGGTGACGACGATGCGCGGATACCGCCCGTAGGCGTGCACCATGTCCAGAACCAGTCCCAGGCCCTCCGGACGGATCTCCCAGCCCATCGAGGTCTTCTCCAGATCCGGGTCGTCGCCGAATCCGGGGATGGTCCACAGCCCGGGGATCGGCCGGAAGGGCGCGCGAAGTCGTGTGTAGTACTGCACCCCCAGGAAGTCGAGGTCGACCTCGCAGCGTTCCAGGTCGCCGTCCTTGATGTAGCGGCGCATCATGCGCAGGATGGGGGCGTCCTCGACCGGGTAGCCGAGCCCGAGCCCGGGTTCCAGGAACGCCCGGTTGAGCATGGCGTTGGCGGCCCGTTCGGCGCGCTGCGCGAGGTGCGGACCGGGGCCCGAACCGAGGGTGGGCGACAGGTACTGGGTATTGCCGATGGTGGCGTCGGGCGCGACCGCCCGCAGTGCCCGGTACCCTTCGGCGGTTGCGAGATTGACGTGATGCATCGCGGGGAAGAAGTTGCTCAGTCCGCGCCGGCCCGGGGCGTGCTCGCCGAGCATGTATCCCAGCATCGTGAAACTCAGCGGCTCGTTGAAGACCATCCAGTTCTCGACCCGGTCACCGAGCGCCTCACCGACGACGGTGACGTAGTCCGCGAAGACCTCGATGATGTCGCGGTTTGTCCACCCGCCGCGATCCTCCAGGACCTGTGGCAGGTCCCAGTGGTACAGCGTGACCCAGGGTTGGACCCCGGCGCCAAGACACGAGTCCAGCACCCGCTTGTAGTGGTCGAGTCCCCGTTGGTTCACCGTGCGGCCATCGGGCTGGATGCGCGGCCACGACAGGGAGAACCGGTAGGCGTCGAAGCCCAAGGAGTGCACCAAGGCCACGTCCTCCGGGAAGCGGCGATACGAATCCGTGGCGACATCACCGGTCGAACCGTCCGCGATCGTGCCGGGCTTGTGGCTGAACGTGTCCCAGATGGACACGCCCTTGCCGTCGGCATCCGGCGAACCCTCGATCTGGTACGCGGCCGTGGCGACGCCCCATACGAAGTCGTCTCCGAAGGTCTCTCTGAGGTTCATGATCCAAATCTGGCCCAAAGGCTCCCAAGATGTCGAATTGCCGGGCGATCGACCGTCCCAGTGGGTTACGAATGGGCAATGCGCCAGTTCCACGCACCGGGCCGGGTGAATCTGATCGGCGACCACATCGACTACATGGGCGGCACCGTCCTGCCGATGGCCATCGACCGCGGAACGGATCTGTGGGTAGGAGCCCGTTCGGATCGCCGCATTGTGGCGGTGTCGGACAACTTCAGCGAACTCGGCGAGGTCGTCGCCGACATGGACGCCCAGCAGGCCCGGCCGGAATGGGAATGGGTCAACTACCTCGTTGGCGTCGCCTATGCGTTCCAGGCACGGGGTGTGGAGTTGCCAGGGGTTGACGTCCGGGTGCGAGGCAACATCCCCAACGGGGCCGGGCTTTCCTCATCCGCCTCGCTGGAACTTGCGATGGCGGTCGCGTTCGACGCGGTGGCCGACGTCGGCTCCACCGCCGCCGAACTCGCCCTGGTGGGGCAATCGGCGGAGAACGATTTCATCGGAGTCGCCTGCGGGATCATGGATCAACTGAGCATCGCGACCGGCGTGGCCGGGCACGCCCTGCGCATCGACTGCGGGACGCTGGCGGTCTCCCCGGTCCGGTTCCCGTCCGAGATCGCGGTGGTTGTCGCCAATACGAACCAGCGGCGGGAACTGTCCGGCAGCGCCTACAACCAACGCAGGTCCGCGTGCGAAACCGCGCAGGAGATCCTTGGTGTGCGCCTCGTCGACGTCCCCCCCGACGATGTGGAGGCCGCGGTCCGCGACCTCCCGGAGGACCTGCGTCCGCGGGCGCGCCATGTGATCACCGAACAAGCCCGGGTCTGGTGGTTCGCCGACGCTCTCGAACGCGCGGACCTTTCAGCCGCCGGGGACCTCATGCGAGCCTCCCACGAGTCCCTGCGCGACGATTTCGAGGTCACGGGTCCGGCGCTGGACGCGCTGGTGGAGGCAGCATGGCGAGGCGCCCGGTGTCATCGGCGCGCGCATGACAGGTGCCGGATTCGGTGGCTGCACGGTGAACCTGGTCCATCCGGATGCGGTCGACGCGTTCATGCAGCATGTCGGCGATGCCTACCACCGCAGCACCGGGCTACCTGCGGACTTCTACGTGGTGAGCAGCGCCGATGGTGCGCGGGAGGTGACGTCGTGATCGAGCCGGCCCTGGGCAGACTGCTCGAACACGCACGCCGCACCGGCTTGATCGCCTCCGACGACGTGGCGTACGCGCGCAACCGGGTCCTCGAGGTGCTGGGGATCGAGGACTACGACCTGACCGCCGAAGGACGTGAGGATCTCGGTGGGCCTCTGGTCGGGGCCGCCTCAGACATCGACGACCTGCTGCGCCCGCTGCTGGACGACGCGGCAGTCAGGGGACTGATCACGCCCGACACGGTCACTCAACGAGATCTGTGGGACAGCGCGATCATGGGCTGCTTCGTGCAGCGGCCCTCGTCGGTCGCCCGGCACTTTTGGGACGCCTACGCCGGAGGCCCGGCAGCTGCCACCGACTGGTACCACCAGCAGGCGGTGGCGAGCAACTACATCCGGGTCTCCCGCACCGATCGGAACACCTCGTGGCGGCAGCCGACCGTCTACGGCGAGATGGACATGACCATCAATGTGTCCAAGCCCGAGAAGGATCCACGTGACATCATCGCCGAGGCACGCGAACACGCCGCCGGATATCCGCAGTGCCTGTTGTGCCCGCAGAACGAGGGGTACGCGGGTCGCGCCGATCACCCGGCGCGGCAGAACCTTCGTCTGATTCCGATGGATCTGGTGGGCGAACGCTGGTACTCTGCAGTACTCGCCGTACCGCTACTACAACGAGCACTGCATCGTGCTCAGCGACGAGCACCGGCCGATGCGCATCGACCGCAGCACGTTCGAACGGTTGGCCGCGTTCACGGCGATGTTCCCGCACTATCTGATCGGCTCCAACGCGGACCTGCCGATCGTGGGCGGTTCGATCCTCAGCCACGACCACTTCCAGGGCGGCCGCTTCGAGTTCCCGATGGATCGGGCACGAAGGCTATGGACCCAGCAGCGCGGCGATCTCGAGATCAGCGTCCTGCACTGGCCGCTTGCGGTCATCGACTCTCGGGCCCGGACGACGCCGTCATCGGGCTGGCCACGGACATCCTGGCGGCGTGGCGGGAGTACTCCGACCCGACCTTCGGCATCCAGGCCGTCTCGCACGGGGTTCCCACAACACGATCACCCCATCGCCCGGCGAACGGACGGCCACCTGCGGCTGGACCTCGTCCTGCGCAACAACCGGACAACGTCGACGCATCCTGACGGCTTGTTCCATCCGCACGCGCAGATCCACCCGATCAAGAAGGAGAACATATCATCAATAATTCTAGCCTGCGTCTCCAGCATGTATCCCAGCATCGTGAAACTCAGCGGCTCGTTGAAGACCATCCAGTTCTCGACCCGGTCGCCAGCGCCTCACCGACGACGGTGACGTAGTCCGCGAAGACCTCGATGATGTCGCGGTTGGTCCATCCACCGCGATCCTCCAGGACCTGTGGCAGGTCCCAGTGGTACAGCGTGACCCAGGGTTGGACCCCCGCGCCGAGACACGAGTCCACGACCCGCTTGTAGTGGTCGAGTCCCTTATGGTTCACCGTGCGGCCATCGGGTTGGATGCGCGGCCACGACAGGGAGAACCGGTAGGCGTCGAAGCCCAAGGAGTGCACCAAGGCCACGTCCTCCGGGAAGCGGCGATACGAATCCGTGGCGACATCACCGGTCGAACCGTCCGCGATCGTGCCGGGCCTGTGGCTGAACGTGTCCCAGATGGACACGCCCTTGCCGTCGGCATCCGGCGAACCCTCGATCTGGTATGCCGCCGTGGCGACGCCCCATACGAAGTCGTCTCCGAAGGTCTCTCTGAGGTTCATGATCCAAATCTGGCCCAAAGGCTCCCAAGATGTCGAATTGCCGGGCGATCGACCGTCCCAGTGGGTTACGAATGGGCAATGCGCCAGTTCCACGCACCGGGCCGGGTGAATCTGATCGGCGACCACATCGACTACATGGGCGGCACCGTCCTGCCGATGGCCATCGACCGCGGAACGGATCTGTGGGTAGGAGCCCGTTCGGATCGCCGCATTGTGGCGGTGTCGGACAACTTCAGCGAACTCGGCGAGGTCGTCGCGGACATGGACGCCCAGCGGTCCCGGCCGGAATGGGAATGGGTCAACTACCTCGTTGGCGTCGCCTACGCGTTCCAAGCCCGGGGTGTCGAGTTGCCAGGGGTTGACGTCCGGGTGCGAGGCAACATCCCCAACGGGGCCGGGCTTTCCTCATCCGCCTCGCTGGAACTTGCGATGGCGGTCGCGTTCGACGCGGTGGCCGACGTCGGCTCCACCGCCGCCGAACTCGCCCTGGTCGGGCAATCGGCGGAGAACGATTTCATCGGAGTCGCCTGCGGGATCATGGATCAACTGAGCATCGCGACCGGCGTGGCCGGGCACGCCCTGCGCATCGACTGCGAGACGCTGTCGGTCACCCCGGTCCGGTTCCCCGCCGAGATCGCCGTGGTGGTCGCCAACACGAACCAGCGGCGGGAACTGTCCGGCAGCGCGTACAACCAACGCAGGTCCGCGTGCGAAGCCGCGCAGAAGAGACTTGGGTGTGCGCCTGGTCGACATCCCCTCCGACGACGTGGAGGCCGCAGTCCGCGACCTCCCGGAGGACCTGCGTCCCCGGGCACGCCATGTGATCACCGAACAAGCCCGGGTCTGGTCGTTCGCCGACGCCCTCGAGCGCGCGGACCTTGCCGCCGCCGGGGACCTGATGCGGGCGTCCCACGAGTCCCTGCGCGACGACTTCGAGGTCACGGGTCCCGCGCTCGACGCGCTGGTGGAGGCAGCATGGGAGGCGCCCGGTGTCATCGGCGCGCGCATGACGGGTGCCGGATTCGGTGGCTGCACGGTGAACCTGGTCCATCCGGATGCGGTGGACGTGTTCATGCAGCAGGTCGGTGACGCCTACCACCGCAGCACCGGGCTACGTGCGGACTTCTACGTGGTGAGCAGCGCCGATGGCGCGCGAGAGGTGACGTCGTGATCGAACGGGCCCTGGGCAGATTGCTCGAACACGCACGCCGCACCGGCTTGATCGCCTCCGACGACGTGGCGTACGCGCGCAACCGGGTCCTCGAGGTGCTGGGGATCGAGGACTACGACCTGACCGCCGAAGGACGTGAGCGATCTCGGTGGACCTTTGGTCGGGGCCGCCTCGCGACATCGACGACCTGCTGCGCCCGCTGCTGGACGACGCGGCAGCCAGGGGACTGATCACGCCCGACACGGTCACTCAACGAGATCTGTGGGACAGCGCGATCATGGGCTGCTTCGTGCAGCGGCCCTCGTCGGTCGCCCGGCACTTCTGGGACGCCTACGCCGGAGGGCCGGCAGCCGCCACCGACTGGTACCACCAGCAGGCGGTGGCGAGCAACTACATCCGGGTCTCCCGCACCGATCGGAACACCTCGTGGCGGCAGCCGACCGTCTACGGCGAGATGGACATGACCATCAACGTGTCCAAGCCCGAGAAGGATCCACGTGACATCATCGCCGAGGCGCGCGAGCACGCCGCCGGATATCCGCAGTGCCTGTTGTGCCGGCAGAACGAGGGCTACGCCGGTCGCGCCGATCACCCGGCGCGGCAGAACCTACGTCTCATCCCGATGGATCTGGTGGGCGAGCGCTGGTATCTGCAGTACTCCCCGTACCGCTACTACAACGAGCACTGCATCGTGCTCAGCGACGAGCACCGTCCGATGTGCATCGACCGGAGCACGTTCGAACGGTTGGCCGCCTTCACGGCGATGTTCCCGCACTATCTGATCGGCTCCAACGCGGACCTGCCGATCGTGGGTGGGTCGATCCTCAGCCACGACCACTTCCAGGGCGGCCGGTTCGAGTTCCCGATGGATCGGGCACGAAGGCTATGGACCCAAGAGCGCGGCGATCTCGAGATGAGCATCCTGCACTGGCCGCTTGCGGTCATTCGACTGTCGGGCTCGGACGAAGTCGTCGTGGGGCTGGCCACGGACATCCTGGCGGCGTGGCGGGAGTATTCCGACCCGGACTTCGGCATCCAGGCCGTCTCCCACGGGGTTCCCCACAACACGATCACCCCCATCGCCCGGCGAACGGACGGACGCCTGCGGCTGGACCTCGTCCTGCGCAACAACCGGACAACGTCGACGCATCCTGACGGGTTGTTCCATCCGCACGCGCAGATCCACCCGATCAAGAAGGAGAACATCGGACTTATCGAGGTGATGGGGCTTGCGGTGCTGCCCGGGCGCCTCGAGCGCGAACTCGAGGCGGTGGCGCACGCCCTGTCCGACGGCGGTGCTCTGCCCCCAGAGCTCGCCGGCCACGGCGCGATGCTGGAGGAACTGCGGTCCTGGGGCGGACCAGGCGTGGATGCGTTGACGGCCACGCGGCATGCCGCCGGTGACTACTTCGTCCGCGGCCTCGAGCACTGCGGGGTGTTCGGTGGTGATCCGGTCACCGGCATCGCGCGATTCCTCGAGGTTGTCGATTGAGCAGGGCGACTTGCCGAAGGTGAGGAATCCGAAGTGGTCGGGTTTGGTGGCCTTGTCCGGGGTGTCCGGCCGTGATTGGATCCTCGCAACCCGGATCCAGCAATAGCTGCTGCTCCACGAACCCACGCGAAGAAACCCGAAGCGCATGAAAAGCGCCGCCCGCGCGGGGACGCGGGCGGCGCTTTTCCCTGATCAGGCGATCAGTTCAGGTCGCGCTTGGCGTCTTCCACCTTGTCGCTGGCGGTGTCCTTCGCGTCCTCGGCGCGGTCCTCCACCTTCTCGCCGACTTCCTGACTCTTGTCGCTCAGGTCGTCACCGAGGTCCTGAGCCTTGTCCTTGATGGACTCGGCGGCGTCGCCGGCCTTGTCGGCGATGTCCTTGGCGGTGTCCTTGGCGCGGTCGGTGAATCCCATGGTGGTTTCCCTTTCTTGTTGGTACCGGCTTCTACCCCCGCTGCTCTGCCGTAGACACCGGCCACCCGGCCCCGGCATGTGATGTGGGCAACAGGATCAACCGACCGAACGCGGGATAGAACCGCTGGATCTGGGAATAGGACCATCTACGACGAAAGGAGGAATCCATGCCTCAACGCGATATGTCCAGGATCAAGGACGAGGAACTCTACGAGAGGCTGCGCGACCAGGGTGACTCCGAGGAGAAGGCCGCCCGCATTGCGAGTGCAGCGGCGAACCAGGACCGCTCGGAGGTGGGCCGCAAAGCAGGCAGGTCCGGATCATCCGAGGACTGGACCGTCGACGAACTCCAGGACCGCGCCAAGGGGTTGGGTCTGCACGGTTGCTCACACAAGAAGCAGGACGAACTCATCGAGATGCTCCGCAACCACTGAGGAGGCGGTATGGCGAACGACAAACGCACCACGGAAACGGGACGTTGGGCCTCCGAAGGTGGTGCGGATCCGCACGGCCCGGCCACACACGTGCCTGCGGTGGAGAAGCGGCGGGTCAAGCCACAGATGGAACCGGCCACGACACCGAATCCGCGCGGGCAGCGCCGGGCCGGACACGTGACTCAGGCGTCGGACGCCCCGGCGAACACGGCGAAGCGTGAGGACGCACAAGACCCGCCGCCGGGCCAACAGGAGCAGCCGGAGGACGGCGTGGATCTGCCTGCCGGAGCAGGCGCACCCGAACGAGATCGGGGAGA
Organism: uncultured Actinomycetota bacterium; assembly: GCA_963704075.1. Lineage (GTDB taxonomy): Bacteria > Actinomycetota > Actinomycetes > S36-B12 > UBA10799 > JADKAV01. The sequence goes on along the minus strand of CAVPGV010000011.1, from coordinate 82,209 downwards.
GCGGATGAGACCCTGACCCGGTAAAGAGTCCACCGGACGGGCCTCGACGGATCACGTCTTGCCGAGGCTGAAGCACTGCAGACCAGACCGATCCCCCGATGGAGGAACACAATGAAAATGCGCATCATCACCCAGCTCCTGCTGTTGGGTGCCGCAGTCGCCGGCGGCTTCTGGCTCAGCCGGCGCCTGTCGCAACCGACCATTGAGTCACGTCCCGGTCGAGACACCTCCCGGCGGGGTTCGCCTGGTGTCGACGAGGGAGACAGCATGAGCTTCTGGGATGAGATCAAGTACCGGGCGAAGAAGGGTGCTCTTGCCGTCTGGGGTCCTGCGGACCTGCACGAGGACAGAGGATCCGACGAAGAACCTGGAGCGTGAGCACGACGAGAATCGATCGGCCAACCCGCGATCCAAGGATTGGGACCAGGGCTGAGCGGCTAAACGTGCTGACCCTGCGCCCGGCGGTCAGATGTCGTCGGGCGCAGAGCGAGGGCACCCACGAGGAAGCACAGGGCGCCCAGCAGGGTGCCACCGTTGTTCCACGTGTTGTTGTCCAGGGTTCCATCCGGCAGCATCCGTGCTCCGACCGCCGACAACCCGAAGAAGATCGAGCCGAGCATGTTCGACAGGCAGATCAGCCGGGACCTTCCATGCAGCAGGTGGTGGCGTTGGCTGCGTGCGATGGGATGCCAAGCGATCCAACTGGAGATGAGGAACAGCGCTGATCCGAACACGTCCGGATGCCACACGTCCTCGTAGGTCCTCGTCGTGGATCCGAGAGCCAACGCCAGCGAGCGAATAGTCATCACGTTGAAGAAGAGCGTGCCGAAGAACTGAATGGCGGCGGCCATGTAGTCGGGATCGCGCAGCCGGGTCCGCGACCGACGGATCATCGCGGTCCGCCATTGCACCCAGGCAGCGATGGTGAAACCCATCGCGCCTAGCGCGAAGACGACACCGATGACGACTGCGTCGAGTTCGAGCATCGCCATGATCGCTCCCACAGCGAACAGGGCGGATCCCACGCCGAATCCCAGTGACATCGCGCGCAGGTGCTTGGTCTCTTGGGACGCATCCACGATGCCAAATCTAGCGTTCCGTCGGGCGTCGTCCGGACGACCCGCGCCAGTACCCTCGAGCCATGACAGCAATCGAGGTTCTGGACGGCGACCACCCTTTGTTCGGTGTGCACACGGCCTCGATGTCGTACGTGTTCATGGTGACGGCCGAGGGGTTGCTTCGCCACCTGCATTGGGGTGCGCCGATCGCGCTGGCCGACGTCATCATCGAGCCGATCTGGGAACTGTCCACCAACGACCTGATCCACGACGTCATGGCGCAGGAGTACCCGCCGCACGGCAGGTTCCGATACAACGAGCAGTGCCTCATGGTGCGCTTCCCCGACGGTGGGCGGGAACTGGACCTGAAGTACCAGGGGTATGACGCGACCGGTACCCAGCTGACCGTTCATCTGCGCGACCCGAAGGGCGTCGCCGTGGATCTGCACTACGAGGTACTGGACGTGGATGCCATCAAGCGGTGGGCGGTCGTCACCAGTGACGTGCCGGGTCTCGTGCTCGAATCGGTGGCCTCTGCGCAATTCGCCATACCGTTCCAGGACCTCACTCTGCGCAATGTGCAAGGGCGCTGGGGAGCCGAGTTCCAGGAGACCGTCCAGCAGGTGAGTGGAAAGGTCGTGCTCGAGTCCCGTCGCGGGGTCTCCAACCACCACCACAGCCCGTATGCGGTGCTGAGCCGCGAAGTCACGGAGACGTCCGGCCGGGTGTGGGCTGCTGCACTGGCCTTCAGCGGCAACACGAAGACCGTCGTCGAGCAAACCCAGTACGGACAGACCTTGCTGCAACTCGGCGTCAACGACTTCGACCTCGAGTTCACCCTGCGCGCGGGTGAGGCGTTCACGACCCCGCCAGTCGTCGCGGTCTACTCCGAGCAGGGCCTGGAGGACGTCAGCCACCGTCTGCATGCGTTCGGCCGCAGTCTCATGACGGGAGGGCAAAGACCCGTGCTGTACAACTCGTGGGAGGCCACCAACTTCGATGTGACCTGCAACGGGCAGATCGCCCTGGCCGAGCGCGCGGCCGCTTTGGGAGCCGAACTGTTCGTGGTCGACGACGGCTGGTTCGGCCGTCGCAGTCCCGACGAAACCGGTGGCATCAGCGATGGTCTCGGCGACTGGTGGGTCGACCCTTCGAAGTTCCCGGACGGCCTCGCGCCGCTGATCACACGAGTCCGCGAGCTGGGCATGGACTTCGGTATCTGGGTGGAACCGGAGATGGTGAATCCCGACTCCGACCTGTTCGCAGAACATCCCGACTGGATCTACTCGGAGCCCGGGCGCACGCCTGACGCCGCCCGTGGACAGTACGTCCTGAATCTGACGCTGCCGGCTGTGCGGGACTTCGTCATCAGCACGCTCGACGGGCTGCTCGCGGACAATGACATCGCTTACGTGAAGTGGGACGCGAACCGTCCCATGTCACAGGTGGGAGTCGGCCGCGATGTCTGGGTGCGCCATATCCAGGCGCTTTACGGGATCGTGGCTGAGGTCAAGCGGCGGCATCCCGGTGTGCTCATCGAGGCGTGTGCGTCCGGCGGCGGACGCATCGACTTCGGCGCGCTGGGAGTGTTCGACGACTTCTGGACCAGTGACAACACCGATGCCCTGGACCGGCTGGACATTCAACGGGCCTATTCGCTGGTCTACCCGCCGCAGGCCATGCGGGCATGGGTCACCGACGTGCCGAACTTCTTGTCCCAGCGGTCGATCCCGCTGCAGTTCCGATTCCACAGCGCGATGTTCGGCAGCCTGGGTGTCGGATGTGATCTGAGCAAGATGTCCGAGCACGAGCTCGCTAAGTGCGCCAAGTACATCGAGGAGTACAAAGCGCTGCGCCCGCTCATGGACCAATTCCATCGTTTGGAGAACCCTTCGAGCAACGACTACCGCTTGTTCCAGTACTCCTCGCAGGAGGGTGCGGTGCTGTTCGCTTTTCTGCCGCAGAGCCGGCTCGGGCACACATCGACCACGGCGCGGCTACGGGGTCTGGAGCCCTCGGCCCGCTACCGCTTCACCCACGACTGGCAGCAGCGCGAAGTGTCGGGGCAGTATCTGATGAGCCGCGGGATCCGGCTGTGGTTACAGGGGGACTATGCGAGCGCGGTGATCCGTTTCGACCGGGTCGAGCACTGATCACAGAATGCCGGGGATGATCCGGTGGCGCACGCGCCGGCAGTACTGGTCGTAGCCCGGGTAGTGCCCGCGGAGCCAGGCTTCCTCCACGTGCGCCTTGCCCAGCCACCAGAGAAGCAGAGCGGCCAGGGGGAGCAGCGCCCAGCCCGATCCCACGAAGCACACTCCCAGCAGCGCCACGAGCATGGACGAGTAGATCGGGTGGCGCACGATGCGGTAGGGACCGTGCTCGACGAGCTCCCCTGCTCGGCGCGGTTTGGGATAAGGGCTCAAGGATCCGCCCAGAGCGGACAGGGACCACAGCCCCAGACCGCCGCCGACGACGATCAGTGCGATCCCGAGCCACGTGGTTCCCGGCCATGCCCAGCGAGGCCCCAGTGCGGCGGTGAGCACAACGACGCCCGCCAACACGAACTGGCCCCACACCCAGCCCTGTCCACGTTCACCCAATCGGGGGACACCGGTCATTGATCTCCTCTGCGCCCTTGGTGCATACTGCCATGCTCGGTGTCGTGCTTCGGTAATGTTCCTAACATGAGCCACTGGCTGTCCGAACCCGAACAGGTGCAATGGCGTGCCTGGCTCGCCGCCAATCAGTTGCTGCGCGACCGGCTGGGACGCGACGTGCACGAGGCCACGGGACTCACGTTCGCGGACTACGAGATCCTGGTCCGGCTCTCTGAATCGCCCGAGCGCCGGATGCGGATGAGCGAACTGGCAGAGGTGGCCTTCTCCAGTCGCAGTCGCTTGTCACATCAGATCGACCGAATGCAGAAAGCGGGTTACGTGACGCGCGAGGAGTGCCGCGACGACAGGCGTGGCTACTTCGCGGTGCTGAGCGACGAGGGCTTCGAGGCGCTGGTCGCGGCTGCTCCGGTGCACGTGGACAGTGTCCGCCGTCGCATCGTGGACGTCCTGACGCCGGAGGAGTTCGCCGAACTGGGCCGACTGAGCCAGAAGCTGGTGGACGCGCTCGGGGAGTAGATCGCGGTCGACGAACCTCGCTGAGTGAATGGCCCCGTTGTTGCCTCGAGGGCGGTGTCATCCAGGTCGAGGGTGACGTTGTTGGGCACTTCGGGCATGAAAACCGCCCAACAACGCCGCCCTCACCGAAGCAGGTGCCCAACAACGCCGCCCTCACCGTCCGGGATTGACGGCTGAGTCAGCGCCGCGCCGAGATCCCTCTGTTCACGTGCGTGGTCGACTCGGACAGGCCTCCGTGGTCAGCGGAAAGACTTCGCAATCCGGGCCCACGTCATGGCATCGTCGTGCCTTCCCAGCGGAAACTACTTCTCGAGGTCCCAGATCCGGATGCCGCCGAGGATTCCGGCGGTGTTGGCCACGATCTTCGCCTTCGGCCCGAGGTCGACGCTCGACAGGTGTTTGGCATTGCCGCCGCCGACGTAGATCTTGTCGTAGAACAAGAACTCGTCGAAGATCTGCATCGCCTTCACGACCCGCTTGCGCCATTCCTTCTTGCCGACCTCCTTGCGGGCGGCATTGCCCACGTAGTCGTCGAAGTCGCCGTGGATGCCGGTCGGGGCATGCGACAACTCCATGTGCGGCAGCAGGCGGCCCTCGTGGAAGACAGCGGTTCCGCAGCCGGTGCCCAGTGTCATGACGAACTCGAAGCCCTTGCCCTCGACGACCGCACACCCTTGGACGTCGGCGTCGTTGGCGACCTTCACCGGGATGTCGAACTCGTCGGCAAGAGCGGTGGCCAGGTCGTAGTCGTGCCAGGCCGCGGCCATCGACTCGTCGCGCGGCCCTCCGTACTCCAAGCGCGACAGCGACGGGATGTTGAGCACCCGGCCGCTGCGGACCAGGCCGGGGAAGCCGACCGAGGCGCGACTGGCCGCCGGCAACTGATCCTTCAGCTCGGTCAGCATCTTGACCAGGAGTGTGGGAGGACACGGGTAGGGGGTCTCGAAGCGAACGCGGTCCGCGATCATCTGTCCGTTCATGTCCAGCACGGACCCTTTGAGCCCGGAACCGCCGACGTCGATCGCCAGCGTCAGGACATCTGGCGGCCAGGTGGTGGTTGCGTGCGGGCTCTCGGTCATGTCAACCCTCCGGTGTCGTGAGGATCTCGGAGCCGGTGTCGGTGACCAGGATCGTGTGTTCGAACTGTGCAGTCCGCTTCCGGTCCTGGGTCACCACCGTCCAGCCGTCGTCCCAGATCTCGTAGTTGATGCTTCCGAGCGTGAGCATAGGCTCAATGGTGAACGTCATGCCCGTTTCCAGGATCAGATTGGCCGACGGGTCGTCGTAGTGCGGGACGATGAGTCCCGAGTGGAACGACGTGCCGATCCCGTGGCCGGTGAAATCGCGGACGACGCCGTAGCCGAAACGTTTGGCGTACGACTCGATGACCCTGCCCACCACGTTCAGCGTCCGGCCGGGTTTGACCGCGCGGATCGCGCGCAACGTGGCCTCGTGGGTTCGTTCGACGAGCAGGCGTGACTCCTCGTCCACATCGCCGGCCAGGAAGGTCGCGTTGGTGTCGCCGTGGACCCCGCCGATGTAGGCGGTGATGTCGATGTTCACGATGTCACCGTCGGCGACGACCGTGGAGTCGGGGATCCCGTGGCAGATGACCTCGTTGAGCGACGTGCACAGGGACTTGGGGAATCCGCGGTATCCCAGGGTCGAGGGATATGCGCCGTGGTCGCAGAGGAACTCGTGGCCGATCTGGTCGAGTCGGTCGGTCGTCACCCCGGGCTCGATGTTCCGGCCGACCTCCTGTAACGCCTGGGCGGCGATCCGGCCGGCGACGCGCATGGCCGCGATCGTGTCGGCGTCCTTGACCTCAGGGCCGAGGTAGGGGGTCGGCTGGGGCCGCCCAACGTATTCAGGGCGTTCGATGGCGGCCGGCACCGCACGCAGCGGTGATACGCGACCGGGGGCGAGCGACATAGGTGAAGTCTAAGTGCCAAGATCGGAGCAGGCCCAACTCCGGAGGATCAGATGAAGTGGTACTACTGCTTGGTTCACAATCGCGTCGAGGGGGAGAAGGGCTGCGCGAACTCCGAACGCCTCGGCCCGTACGAGTCGGAGGAGCAGGCCTCCCACGCCTTCGAGATCGCCCGCAAGCGCAACGAGGAATGGGACGCCGGCGAGAACGAGTGGGGTGAGGGTGAGGGCAAGCCCGGGCCCGGCGAAGACCTCGCCTGAACAGAACCTCCCCACGTGCGGCGACGTGCGCCGGTTTCCGGACCTGGCAGACTGTGGCGCATGACCAAGATCGCAGTTCTGGGTGGTACGGGTCCGCAGGGGCGGGGTCTGGCTGCACGCTGGGCGGCCGCCGGCGTGGAGGTGGTCCTCGGGTCCCGGGACCCGCAGCGGGCCCGGGAGGCGGCCGCGGAACTCGGTGAGGGCGTGACCGGTGCCGGTAACCTGCAGGCCGCCCGCGAGGGTGACGTGGTCCTGGTGGCCGTGCCCTACGCCGGACACGCCGACACCATCGCAGAAGTCGAGCAGGCGCTGCGCGGCAAGATCCTGATCGACTGTGTCAACCCGCTCGGATTCGACAAGCAGGGCTCGTTCCCGCTGCCGGTGCCCGAGGGCTCCGCCGCCCAGCAAGCCGCTGCCCTGGCTCCCGAGGCGCGGGTGGTCGCTGCCTTCCACCACGTCAGTTCGGTGTTGCTCCTGGACCCTGAGCACGAACTCGATATCGACGTCCTTGTGCTGGCCGACGACCGGGAGGCGGCAGACGAGGTCATCACACTGGCCGACCGGATCCCCGGGATGCGCGGGGTCTTCGCCGGGCGCCTGCGCAACGCCTCACAGGTAGAGGCGCTGACGGCGAATCTGATCTCCATCAACCGCCGGTACAAGGTCCACGCCGGGATACGCGTGACCGATCTGCCCTGATCTGTGGCCCATGTTCCGCCAGTTGAGCCCGCAAGACCTCGAGGGTCGCGTTCGGCGCGCCTTCACCGTCGAGCGACTGCTCACCAAAGTCGGCTGGGTGATGCTCGCGATCGGAACCCTCGCGATAGCTGCTCTTCTTCTGGCGCTGGCTGTTGGGTCGCTGAGTTGGCAGCGGGCAGGCGCCGCGATCTTCGGAGTGCTGGCTGCGACCGTCCTGTCCGGGGCCACGGCGTATGGAGCCGGGACGAACGTGGGCATGGCCGCAGTCAATCTGCAGTTGCGCCTCGAGGAACGCGACGCGCCACTGTCCTGATCGTGGCCGGTCGGGTCCCTGCGGTGACTTCGAGGACCCCTCGCGCTGTTCAGCGGTACTGGTGCTCCGGACCCGGATACTGCCCGGACACCACTTCCTGAGCCCATGTCGTGACCGCTCCGGTAAGCACCGAGCGCAGGTCCGCGTACTGCTTGACGAACTTCGGCGGCTTGCCCGGGGTCAATCCGGCCATGTCCTGCCACACAAGCACCTGCGCATCGGTCCCGGCGCCGGCTCCGATGCCGATCGTGGGGATCGACACCGCTGTCGTGACGGCTTGGGCGAGGTCCGCCGGCACGACCTCCAGCACGGTGGCGAACGCTCCGGCCTTCTCCATGTGTTTGGCGTCCAGGATCAGCCGCTGCCCCGCTTCGCCGCGACCCTGGACCTTGTAGCCGCCGAACTGGTGGACCGACTGCGGCGTCAGGCCCAGGTGGGCCATGACCGGGATACCCGCACTGGTGAGCAGTTCCACGTGCGGCAGCACCCGTTCCCCGCCTTCCAGTTTCACCGCGTGCGCACCGGCTTCCTTCATGAAGCGGGTGGCGGTGGCCAGAGCCTGCTGGGGCGACTCCTGGTACGAGCCGAACGGCAGATCGGCCACGACCATCGCGCGGTGGGACCCACGGACCACGGCGGCGACCAGTGGGATGAGTTCGTCGACGGTCACCGGGATCGTCGAGTCGTGGCCGTACACGACCATGGCCGCGGAGTCACCGACCAGCATCACGGGGATGCCGGCTTCGTCGAACAGCCCTGCGGTCAACGCGTCGTAAGCGGTGATCATGGGCCACTTCTCGCCACGTTCTTTCGCCGCGGCGAGGTCCCTGGTCGTGACGCGCCGACCGGTGGCGGGGCCGTAGAGGGATTCGGACATGGGAGCAACCTCCAGCCTCGAGGCTCACGGTGAGTCCCCGGACGGTTCCATGGTGGCACATCGTCTGCGGTTTCGGCCAGAGCGCACTTGTGCACCCCCGGATTTGAGGGATGGGCTTTTCAGGGGGTAGGGGCGCCGGCTCGGTTGGTGGCTGGATGCTCGGCTTCGGCCTTCTGGAGCAAATGGGACCCGCACTTCCTTCTGGTGAGAATACGACCAGTCACTAGTCGAATCCTCAGCAGAAGGCTTCCTCGGAGGCCATGGGCAGTTGAGTTCACCGCGTAATCGGAAGGACCGACGAACGGGGATGCGCAATGACGCTGGCCGCGGACTGGACCTGCACTCCCCGCGGATCCGAAGCCCGCACTTGTGGCGTTGCGCACAGGGGCCTACGATACGGAACGGCATAGTTCCGCAAACAAGAGAGTCACCATGGACAATCCTCCCGAGCAGCACACCGGTCATCCGCGGCGCTGGCAGATCCTGTCAGTGCTGCTGGTCAGTCTGTTGGTGGTCGTTCTCGACAACACGGTGCTCAACGTGGCACTGAAGACCATCCAGGAGGAGTTGGAGGCCACTCAGAACGAGATCGTGTGGGCGATCAACTCCTACACCTTGGTCTTCGCGGCACTGTTGTTCACCTGGGGTGTGCTCGGTGACCGCTACGGACGCAAGAAGATTCTGGTGATCGGCCTGGTGCTGTTCGGGTTGGCCTCGGCGCTTAGCGCATTCGCGACCGACCCGATGCAGTTGATCGTCGCGCGTGGGCTGATGGGTATCGGCGGCGCCTCCGTTTTGCCCGTGACTCTGGCGATCATCACCGTTGTGTTCCCCCCTCACGAACGCGGCAAGGCGATCGGCCTGTGGGCGGCATCGGTCGGCGGCGCGGTGGCGCTCGGGCCGCTATTGGGAGGATTCCTGCTGGAGCACTTCTGGTGGGGCTCGGTGTTCCTGATCAACGTCCCAATCGTGGCGATCGGGGTGATCGGGATCCTCCTGCTGGTTCCCGAGTCGAGCAACCCCAATCCCGGCAGGCTCGACCCGCTCGGGCTACTGATGAGCATCACGGGTCTACTCCTGCTGGTCTACGGCATCCAGCATGGCGGGGACAGCCAGGACTGGCTCAGTCTCGGGGTGTCCGGTGCGATCATCGGTGGGCTGGCGATCCTGATCCTGTTCCTGTGGCTGGAGATCCGCAGCGACCACCCGTCGTTGGACATCTCTCTGTTCGGCATCCGGTCGTTCTCGGCCTCATTGACCACGGTGTCGCTGACGTTCGCGGCCATGACCGGCTCGTTGTTGTTCTTGGCTTTCTACATGCAGTTGGTCCGCGGTTACAGTCCTCTGCAGGCAGGTGCCTTCACCCTGCCGGTGGCCGTCGGGCAGCTGCTGGCCGCTCCGCGCAGCGCGAAAATGGTCGAGAGGTTCGGCGCGCGGAAGGTGATCGGTTTCGGCCTGGTCCTGGCCGGCAGCGTCTTTGCCTCGTTCGTCTTCCTGCAGCCCGACACACCGGCCTGGATCCTGCTGGTGACGTGGTTCTTCCTGGGCTTCGGCCTCGGAAACGTCATCGCGCCGGCGACCACCAGGATGACCCTCGCAGTTCCCCCCGAGAAGTCCGGAGCAGGGTCGGCGGTGCAGAACACCGTGCGGCAGGTGGCGGCCGCATTGGGCGTCGCGGTGCTCTCCTCGGTGGTCGCCATCGCGTACACCAACACGATGCGGGATGCGCCGGGGATCAGTGATCTGCCGCAGGCCCTGCAGAGCCCGGTCACCGACTCCATCGGCGGTGCGTACGAAGCAACTGGCCGGGCCGTCGCGGCCGGTGCGCTGGACCCGCAGCAGGCCGCGAGCATCCAGTCGGAATCGGTCGAGGCGTTCATGCGCGCCTTCCATCTCTCGTCGCTCGGGGCGGCGCTGTTGATCCTGATCGCGTTCGTCCTGCTGCTGATGCGGTTGCCGGCGCAGGCCGAGCACGCGGCGTGGGGCGGACACGTCGGTCACGCTGAGGCGGATTCGCACCTTTCGCCGGATGCGTTCGAGGGCGAGGAGGAGGAACTGGAACCGACACCGGTGCAGCCGTCGGCTGACCCGAAGCCATGACCGCCGGTGTGAGGGGACGGCCCCGCGACCCCCGGGTCGACGAGTCGCTCACCGAGCACCTGGTGGGCCTGCTGGCCGAGCGCGGCCCGGATGGTTTCTCGGTGGACGAACTGGCAGCCAGGTCCGGCGTCGGCAAAGCGGCGATATACCGGCGCTACCGCTCGCGTGAGGAGTTGGTGGAGGCCGGGTTCGCAGCGGTGAACGACACGATGCCCGATGTCGGCGACCTGCCGGTCCGCGAGGCGCTCGTCCGACTGTTGCAGTGGGTCTCAGGCGCGCACGCCGGCGGGATGACGCCCACGTGGCTGCTGACCATGAAGCAGATGCCGCAGGTGAAGCAGTTGTACATGGCCAAAGTCGTCGCTCCCCGCCGGGACGCGCTCCGGGAGGTCCTGCAGCGCGGTATGGCCGAAGGGGTGATAGACCCCAGGATCGATGTCGACACGGCCCTGGCCTGCTTGAGCGGTCCGGCGATCCTCGTGGGCATGCACCGGGCCAGTGATTGCCAGGCGGGTTCGGTGTCCATCGCGAATGTCGTCGACGTCATCCTGAACGGACTGCTCACGCCAGGGGCTCGCGCCACCGGCTCGTGATCGGCAGTCGCCGGTCGCGGCCGAAAGCGCGAAACGTGATCTTCGTGCCAGGGGGATACTGACGGCGCTTCCATTCCGCGGCGTCGGTGAGTTGCACGATGCGCGCCACCAGCTCCGGGTCGTAGCCGCGTTCCACGAGTTCGGCCGCGCCGAGGTCGCTGCCCACGTAGTCGTCGAGGACTAGGTCCAACTGCATGTAGTCAGGCAAGGAGTCGGAGTCCAGTTGATCCGGGCGCAACTCCGCGGAGGGGGGCTTGTCGATGCTGTTCGGCGGGATCGGTCCGGATTGCCCGGCACGTGCCGCCGTGTCGTTGCGCCACCGGGCCATCTCCCACACCAGGGTCTTGGGCACATCCTTGATCGGCGCGAAACCGCCAACCGCGTCGCCGTAGATCGTGGAGTAGCCCACCGCCAGCTCGCTCTTGTTCCCGGTGGCCAGGACCAGGTGCCCTTCGCCGTTGCTGATCGCCATCAGGATCGCGCCCCGTACGCGGGCCTGCAGATTCTCGGCGGCCAGCCCGGTGAGGTCGAGGCTGTGGTGGTAGGCGCTGACCATGTCGTTGATCGGCACGGTGCGCAGGTTCATACCGGTCAGCCGCGCGGACTCGGCGGCATCGGCCAGGGAATGGGCCGATGAATACTCGCTGGGCATACGCACGCCGTGCACGTTCTGCGGACCCACCGCATCGCAGGCGATGGCGGCCACCAGGGCCGAGTCGATCCCACCGGACATCCCCAGCACGACCGATCGGAACCCGTTCTTGCGCACGTAGTCGCGCATGCCGGTGACCAGCGCCAAGTACACCTCGCGGGCATCGCTGAGGGGGCTGGCGACGCTGGGAGTCAGCGGCTCGCCAGCGGGAACAGCGGGCAGGATCACGTCGACCGGGCCGTCGCCGGCGGGCGCCGTCACATCCGCCACCAGGAGGTCGTCGATGAACTGGGGGGACCGGGCGAGCAGCCCGCCCTGTGGATCCACCACCATCGAGTCGCCGTCGAACACCAGGTCGTCCTGCCCGCCCCACATGTTCACGTAGGCGAGTGCGCATCCGGCCTCCCGGGCGCGCCGGGCGCAGAGGTCCAGTCGCGCATCGTCCTTGTTGCGCTCATAGGGGCTTCCGTTGATTACCATGAGCAGCCCGGGCGGTTGCTCGGCCAGTTGCGACAGGGGGCCGGCGCTGACCCAGATGTCCTCGCAGATCGCGATGGCCACGTCGACCTCGCCGACCCGGATCCGGCAGGGCTGGTCCCCGGGGCGGAAGTACCGCTGCTCGTCGAACACCCCGTAGTTGGGCAAGTGGTGCTTGGCGTAGTCCGCCACGATCCGTCCGCCGTGCAGCACCGCGGCGGCGTTGTACCCCCGACGGTCCGGCGCATCGGCCGGTGCGGTTGCGAGGTGACCCACGACCACCGTCACCGCGGCGAGGCCTGCCGCGTCGAGGTCCTCGGCGAGGGTCTGAACCGACTGCTGGCACGCCCGCTGGAAGCTCGGTCGCAGGGCGAGGTCCTCCACCGGGTATCCGGTGAGCATCATCTCCGGGAAGGCCACCAGCGTCGCACCTGCGGCTGCGGCCTTCGCGGTGGTCTCGACGACCAGCGCCCGGTTACCCAGCAGGTCGCCGACCGTCGGATTGACCTGAGCGAGCGCGATCCTGATCTGTGCCATGGGCTCAGTCTGGCAAACGCCCGGTGAGCGGTGTCGAGGCTATGAATCGGCGGCGGCGGTCGGCGTGGCGAGGGCCCCGCAGCGAGCAGGGCGCGGCGCGTCGCGGGCATGCGGCAGGATGGGGTCATGGACAAGCAGACTGAATACGTTCTGCGCACTATCGAGGAACGGGACATCCGTTTCATCCGCCTGTGGTTCACCGACGTCCTCGGGATCCTCAAGTCGGTGTCGATCGCGCCCGCGGAACTCGAGGGGGCGTTCGCCGAGGGCCTCGGGTTCGACGGTTCCGCCATCGAAGGTTTCTCTCGGTTGACCGAGTCCGACATGCTCGCCAAGCCCGACCCGTCGAGTTTCCAGATCCTGCCGTGGCGCGGCGACGACATGCCGGTCGGGAGGATGTTCTGCGACATCCTGCTGCCCGACGGGTCGCCCTCGTATGCCGACCCCCGCTGGGTGCTCAAGCGGCAGTTGGCCAAGGCCGCACAGCAGGGCTTCACGTTCTACACCCATCCGGAGATCGAGTTCTTCCTGTTCAAAGAGACCCCGGACGAGGGCCGGGACCCGGTGCCGGTCGACAACGTCGGATACTTCGACCACAGTCCACATCCGGCCGGACAGGACTTCCGGCGGCAGGCCATCGCGACGCTGGAGCACATGGGCATCTCCGTGGAGTTCTCCCACCACGAAGGCGGACCAGGTCAGCAGGAGATCGACCTGCGCTACGCCGACGCGCTGACGACTGCGGACAACATCATGACGTTCCGACTCGTGGTCAAGGAGGTCGCGCTCGAGCACGGGGTGGTCGCGTCCTTCATGCCCAAGCCGTTCACCGACCACCCGGGTTCCGGCATGCACACGCACGTGAGCCTGTTCGAAGGGGATTCCAACGCCTTCTTCGAGCCGGGTGCCGAGTTCCAGTTGTCCCCACTGGCGCGGCAGTTCATCGCCGGGCTGCTTCATCACGCCCCGGAGATCACCGCGGTGACCAACCAGTGGATCAACTCCTACAAGCGTCTGGCCGGTGGGGGAGAGGCTCCCAGCTACATCTGCTGGGGCCACAACAACCGCTCTGCCCTGGTGCGGGTACCGATGTACAAGCCGGCCAAGGGCCAGTCGACCCGGGTGGAGTTCCGCTCCCTGGACAGCGCGGCCAACCCGTACCTGGCCTACGCGCTGATCCTGGCGGCCGGCCTGAAGGGCATCGAGGAGAAGTACGAACTGCCGGCTGCGACCGAAGACGACGTATGGGCCCTCAGTGACGGAGAACGGCGCGCGATGGGCCTGCAGCCGCTGCCCGGCAGTCTGGAGCAGGCGATCGCGGCGATGGAGGGTTCGGAGCTGGTCGCGGAGACGCTCGGTGAGCATGTTTTCGACTTCTTCCTGCGCAACAAGAAGGCCGAGTGGGACGAGTACCGGGCACACGTGACCCGCTTCGAGATGGAGCGGTACCTGTCGCTATGAGTCCGCGCCGGGCCAGCCAGCACTCGGACCTCGTCCGGATCGGCGTCACCGACGTCGAACGGACCGGGGACAACCTCGCCAGGCTCACCGACGCGGGTTACGAGTTCGACCTCTCCGACCTCGCCCTGGCCGCGGACCCGGATCGAGCGGCCGCGGTGCTCGCCGAGATCGCCCCGGACAATCCCGCCTGTCATGCGGTGCTCGAGGATCCGGCACACTCGGCGAGGTTGCTGAGCCTGCTCGGGGCCTCCGAGAGCCTCGGCGACTTCCTGATCAGGCATCCCGAGGCGGTGTCGGCGCTGACACGCGACGGCATCGACGGTGCCCGCGACCGCATCCTTGCCTCGTTGAGCGGCGAGCACGCCATGCTCGACCTGCGGGTTGCCTACCGCCGCGAACTGATCAACGTCGCCGCCCGGGACCTGTGCGGGGAATCCAGCCTCGAGACGACGATGGCCGAGTTGACGGCTCTGGCAGATGCAGCCCTACAGGGCTGCTACGAACTAGCCGTCCGGGAGATCGGTGAGGCAACCGACCAGGTCCAATTGGCGATCATCGCGATGGGCAAGTGCGGAGCCCGGGAACTCAATTACATCTCCGACGTGGACGTCGTGTTCATCGCCGAACCCAGCTCGGAGGAGGTCCCGCGCGACACCGCGATGCGCATCGGGCAGCAGATCGCCAGCAAGGTGATGCAGATCGCGAACGCGGCGACCTCCGAGGGGTCCATCTGGGAGGTGGATGCGGCGTTGCGCCCCGAGGGCAAAGCCGGCGCCTTGGTGCGCACGATCGACTCCTACGTGGCGTACTACACGAAGTGGGCCAAGACCTGGGAGTTCCAGGCCCTGCTCAAGATCCGGCCCGCCGCGGGGGACTTGGCTCTCGGCGCGCGATACGTGGATGCGGTTTCAGATTTCGTCTGGTCGGCGGCCGCTCGCGAGAACTTCGTCGACGACGTCCAGGCCATGCGCCGCCGGGTGGAGGAGCACATCCCCGAGAAGCAGGCCGCCCGGGAGATCAAGCTCGGTCGCGGCGGATTGCGCGACGTGGAGTTCGCCGTGCAGATCCTGCAGTTGGTGCACGGCCGCAGCGACGTCACGTTGCGCTCGCCGACGACTCTGACGGCGCTCGAGGCATTGGCGACCTGGGGCTATGTGGGTCGGGAGGACGCAGCCGGCATGGGGTCGGCCTACCGGTTCCTGCGCATCCTCGAACACCGCGTCCAACTGCGCCAGATGCGCCGTACCCATCTGCTGCCGGACCGGGAACCCGAACTGCGGGTCATCGCCCGCTCGATGGGCATCCGCACCAACCCCGCCCAGGAACTCGAGACCGCTTTCGGCAAACAGGTGCGCCAGGTCAGGCGCCTGCACGAGAAACTCTTCTACCGCCCGTTGCTCAACGCCGTGGCCAGGCTGGACTCCGGGGAGGCCCGGCTCACCCCCGAGGCGGCGGAGCAGCGGCTGTGGGCACTCGGTTACCACGACCCGAAGGGTGCGCTGCGACACCTGGAGTCGCTCACCAACGGGGTCAGTCGCAGGGCTGCGATCCAGCGGACGCTGCTGCCGGTGATGCTCGGCTGGTTCGCAGACTGTCCGGATCCGGACTCGGGGCTCTCAGGGTTCCGACGGGTGTCGGAGGCACTGGGTTCGACGCCCTGGTACCTGAGATTGCTGCGCGACGAGTCGCAGAGCGCTGAGCACATGGCCCACCTGCTGGCGACTTCACCGTTCGCCACCGATCTGCTGCTGCGGGCCCCCGACGCGGTGCAGATGCTCGCCGACGACGAACAGTTGCGGCCACGGCCGGCCGCCGACATCGCCGCCGAGGCACTGACCGCAGGCCTGCGACAGGTCGACCCGGAGTCGGCCATCGCCGCCATCCGGGCGACTCGTCGCCGCGAACTGTTCCGGATCTCGGCGGCCGACTGTCTGGGTTTGCTGTCCATCGATGAGGTCGGCCGGGCGCTGTCGCACATCGCGGATGCGACGATTCAGGCGGCTCTGGCCGTTGCCACCGAGGCCGTGCGCGTCGACGACCGGCCGGCCGAGGACCTCGTCGAGTTCGTCATCATCGGGATGGGCCGCTACGGCGGGGAGGAACTGGGGTACGGATCGGACGCGGATGTGATGTTCGTGTACCGGGGCCGTGAAGGCATCGAGGACAAGACAGCATCGGATGCGGCCCTGGGTGTGGCCAACGAATTGCGTCGCCTGCTCGCGCTGCCCAGCGCTGACCCGCCGATCGACATGGACGCTGACCTACGCCCGGAGGGGCGCAACGGTCCGCTGGCCCGATCGCTGGCGTCCTACGAGGCCTACTACCGGCGTTGGTCCGCGGCCTGGGAGGCGCAAGCACTTCTACGCGCCCGGCCGGTGGCGGGTTCGCCAGCTCTGCAAGATGCGTTCATCGAGGTGATCGATCCGATCCGCTATCCCCGGCGCGGTGTCCCGCAATCGGACCTCGTGGAGATGCGGCGGCTGAAGGCGCGGATGGAGGCCGAACGGCTGCCGCGCGGTGCCGATCCGGCACTGCACGTGAAGCTGGGACGCGGCGGACTGTCGGACGTCGAATGGGTGGCCCAACTGTTGCAGTTGCAGCACGGCCACGAGATACCGGAACTGCGAACGACACAGACCGCCTCGGTGTTGGAGCACGCCGCTTCCATCGGTTTGATCGGCGATGAGGACTGCCAGCGACTGGTGGACGCCTGGCGACTGGCCTCCTCCATTCGCGACGCGGTCATGCTCAGTTCCGGGCGGGCCAGTGACTCGGTACCCACAGATGCCCGGATGTTGGCGCGTGTGGCGCACCTTCTGCACTACTCGCCGGATGACCGCGGTGCGATGTCCGAGGACTACCGCCGGGCGTCGCGGCGGGCCCGGAACGTGATGGAGAGAATCTTCTACGGTCTGGAGTAGCCGTGGGTTCGGCGGCACGCTGGTTCTTCTTCGCTCGGGTTCGGCCTGCCTTTCGCCATCGGGAGTTGCCAGATCGCCTCATCCGCCGTGGCCTGAGTCAGGCGAAACGTGGCGCAGGCGTGAGAGTTGTGCACATGCGTTGGACAACGGTACAGAAGTGAGTGTTAGAACGTGCGCGCATCTCCAACGGCTGTGCGCATCTCCAACGGCTGCGGGGGTGGGGTTGGGGCAGACGCGGGTGGCACCCCAGCGGGTTGATCTCCTCGAACGGCGCGCTGTCAGCTCCCCGGGCGGAGTCCTGCCGGTCCATCACGCCTGGGAGTACATTGTTCGACCATGCACACAGTCGACTTTCCCATCGGCGCGGACGGATCACGCAGCACGACGGCCACCGGCCGGGCGGTCATCGCCGATGCCCTGCGGCAGGTCGATCCCGCAGCCGCCCGCAGGGTCGAAGCCATCAAGGACTGGCGTTCGGACTACCTGTCGGCGATCCGTGAACTCGTGACCGTGGCTGCGGCCAGCCCGACCGCAGCAGTCGACGTCTCGCGCGAGGGCCTGCGGTCGCTGCATGAGCGTTTCGTGTGGACCGATGAGGAGGGCGACCAGCCGCTTTCTGGCCGGATTGGCCGCCAGCGAACACGAGGGGATGGACACCTTCGAGGTGATCGGCCGCGGCGAGCGGCGTGGTGACTTCTCCGTGCCCTACCAGGGGCAGCGCCTGGCCGGTGGGGACCTGCACCGGCAACTCGACGACTGGGTGGCACGCGGGATCGCCGAACCCACGTTCGCCGACGCCGTGCGGGCCGTGATGGCCAACCCCGAGTGGCTCGACGTCAGGGACCTGCAGATCGTGGTGATAGGGGCCGGCTCCGAGATGGGCCCGTTGCGTCAACTGCTGGACTGGGGCGCCACCGTCTACGCGGTCGACCTTCCCAATCCCGGCACCTGGGAGCGGGTGATGGCCACGGGCAAGGAGTCGGCGGGGCGGTTGGCGGTGCCCGTGCCGCGGGGGTCGGCCTACCTGGACAGTGCGCCCGACTCGCGGATCGCGCAGCTGGCCGGGCTGGACGTCCTGACCCAGACCGACGCGATGCTGAGCTGGTTGCGCGAGATCGACGGCGGGTTCACCCTGGGCAACTATGCCTACGCCGACGGGGGTGCCCACGTCCGCCTGTCGATGGCGATAGACGCCATCGGGTTGCTGTTGTCCGAAGAGCGCGAGGACGTGTCGCTGGCATATCTTGCAACGCCGACGGACGTGTTCGCGGTGCCCGAGGATGCCGTGGCCATGGCCCGGCAGAAGTGGGAGCAACGCCGCACCCGTCGGGTTCTGCAGGCGCCCTTGCATCTGGCGAATCTGTTCGAGCCGGCCTATCGGGACACGGTGATCGACGACAGCGGCCGGGAGGTGGGTATCGCAGACTGCCTGGTCCCACAGCAGGGTCCGAACTATGCGTTGGCCAAACGCCTGCAGCGGTGGCGGGCCATCGTTGCGCGTGAAGCCGGCCAACTCGTGTCGCTCAACGTGGCGCCGGCGACGCGGACCCGGTCGGTGGTCAAGAATCGGGCTCTCGCGGCGGCGTACGCGGGTGCTGGGCGCTTCGGGATCGAGGTGTTCGCGCCGTCCACGGCCAACACGCTGATGGCCGCGCTGCTGGTGCGCGACCTACGGGATCCGCAGTCGGCTTCGAACCCGGGATCGACGCTGCACAACCCCATGGACCTGTTCTCCGACGCGGCCAACCATGGTGGCATCTGGCGAGCTGCCTACGAGCCGCGTTCGGTGCTCTCGCTGGCGGCGGTGCTGGGCTTGTTCGTCCGAAACGCCTGATCACCGCCCGGCGGGAATGGCCGCCCCCCGCCAGTGCGTTGGAACCCCTGTGAGCACCAGCGTGGACCTCGACCTCGAAGGCATGACCTGCGCGTCGTGTGCTGCGCGCATCGAGAAGAAGTTGAAGGCGCTGCCCGGCGTTGAGGCCAACGTCAACTTCGCGACCCACTCGGTCCGTCTGGATCTCCCGAAAGGCGTCAGCGTCGAGGACTGCGTGGCCGCGGTCGAGAAAGCCGGCTACGGCGCTGTGGAGCACAAGGCCGAGACCGAGCATCAGCACGATGATCCGACGTTGTTGCGACGACTTGTTGTCGCCGCGGTCCTGGCGATACCGGTCATCGTGCTGTCCATGGCGATGCCGATGCCGCACTCGGCGGCATTGATGTGGACCATCGCCGCGCTCTCGACCCCCGTGGTGGTGTGGTCGGCATGGCCGTTCCACCGAGCTGCGTTCAACGCCGCCCGGCACGGCAGCACGACGATGGACACCCTGGTCAGTCTGGGAGTCCTCGCCGCGTACACCTGGTCGGTGGTCGCGTTGTTCACCGGGGGCCACATCTATTTCGAGGTGGCCGTCACCGTCACGACCTTCCTGTTGGCCGGACGCTACGCCGAGGCAAGGGCGAAGAAGCGCGCAGGTGAGGCTGTCACCGCCTTGCTGAAACTCGGCGCAAAGGAAGCCACAGTCCTGCGCGATGGTCGGGAGGTGTCCATCCCCATCGGGGAATTGGTCGTCGGGGATGAGTTCGTGATCAGGCCCGGTGAGCGTATCGCAACCGATGCGGTGGTCGTCGCCGGAGACTCCTCGGTCGACAATGCCCTGATCACCGGAGAGTCGGTGCCCGTCGAAGTGGGTCCGGGTGACCGCGTGATCGGCGCAGCGGTCAATCAGACCGGCCGCTTGATCGCCCGCGCCGAACGCGTCGGCAAGGACACCGAGCTAGCCCAGATCGCCGCAGCCGTCGAGAGTGCCCAGACCGGCAAGGCCCCGGTGCAGCGCCTGGCCGACCGGGTGTCGTCGGTGTTCGTGCCGGTGGTGCTGATCCTGTCGATCCTGACCGCGGCGGGCTGGCTGCTCTCGGGGGCGGGTTGGAGCGACGCCTTCACCGCGGCGGTGGCGGTGCTGATCATCGCGTGCCCGTGCGCCCTGGGTCTGGCCACACCCACCGCCATCCTGGTGGGGACCGGCAAGGGCGCGCAAATGGGCGTGCTGATCTCCGGGCCGGAGATTCTTGAGCGCACCCGGGCCATCGACACCGTCGTGCTGGACAAGACCGGAACCTTGACGCAGGGGTCCATCGAGGTCGACGTTCGATCCGACGACCCCCGCTGCGATCGTCTGGTCGGAACGTTGGAGTCCGCCAGCGAGCATCCCATCGGCCGGGCGATCGCCGTTGCTCTGCCCGAGCGAGGACACCTCGAGGACTTCCGGGCCGTCCCCGGCAGAGGGGTGTCCGGGACGGTGGACGGGTTGCAGGTGGTCGCCGGCACCTCCAGGTGGTTGCGTGAGCTCGGTTTCGCAGCGGCGGACACCGACGCGGCGGTTCTCGCGGCATGGGACGGAGGGGTACGGGCGCAGATCCTGGTCAGCGACACCATCCGGCCCACCAGTGCCCGGGCGGTGGAGCAGTTGCACGAGATCGGTCTGCGCACGGTGCTACTGACCGGGGACACCCGTCACGCCGCCGAGCAGGTCGCCGAGGAGGTCGGAATCGGGGAGGTCATCTCCGACGTCAAGCCGCTGGACAAGCAGGCGGCGGTCGCGGACCTTCAGGCTGGCGGTTCTCGAGTCGCAATGGTCGGGGACGGTGTCAACGACTCCGCCGCGCTGGCACAGGCCGATCTCGGGATCGCGATGGGCGCGGGTGCGGACGTGGCGATCGCGGCCAGTGACATCACGCTCGTGCGCGGTGATCCGGTGGCCATCGTGGACGCGATCCGCCTGAGCCGGCGCACCTTGCGCACCATCAAACAGAACCTCTTCTGGGCCTTCGCCTACAACAGCGCGGCCATCCCGTTGGCGATGGCGGGGCTGCTGACACCCATGGTGGCCGGCGCCGCCATGGCATTCTCGTCGGTCTTCGTCGTGCTCAACAGCCTGCGTCTGCGGCGGTTCCGCAGTCGCCAGGATCACTCTGCGTAGTCGCTGCAGGTTCGCAGGACCGTACTGCGTCGAGGGCCGATCGCGCCGTTGGTTACCCTCGATGGATGGGTAGGTCGATCGTCGTCTCCGTGCTCGTGGCAGTCGGATGCGCCATCATCATCGCGGTCCTGGGCCGTCTGCTGGACAGCCAGACCTTGACCACCGTGGCCGTGGCCGCCGGCGCCGGTGCCGGGGTCGGGTACTTCATCACCACCCGCACGAACAAGCCCGGCGACGGCGCCAAGCGCGGCAAGTGAGCCCGACGAGCCATTACCGTGAACAAGTGAGGGTGATCCGGTGAATAGAGCAGGTGCGGTGACGGTGGCCGTCGCCTTGGGCGTGACCCTGCTGGCCGGCGCCCCATCGAGCGCCACATCACCGTCCTCGGCACCATCGATCACTTCGCAATCCGTACCGGTCAAGAAGAAGCCGCAGAAGAAGGCGAAGAAGAAGAAGGCCAAGAAGCGCGGCACCCTGCGTGTGGTGGCGCAGGGGATTCCGCAAGGACGCTCGCCGAAGATCACCGTCGCCGGCAAGCGCTATCGCAAGAAGCTCCCCTCGGCCGGCAAAGCTGCGTAATCTCAAGCCCGGCAAGTACCGGGTCTGGGCCGCGCCGATCGTCGCCGACGGTGGCACATCCGCGGTACCGGATCTGCCGGTGCGGGTGAAGGTGCGCAAGCGCAAGTTGACCGTACGGCTGCAATACACATGGAACCCTCGCACCGACAGCTATCCACCCGGCCCGGCCGACGAACTGAAGGTGACCGGGCGGACCACGTCCTCGATCGACTTGACGTGGGTGAACGGCTCAGCACCCGATCTGCAGGCAGTGGCCGTGCGCCGCAAAGTCGGCTCGGTCGCGCCCGTGTCGCTGGATGAAGGCAAGGCACTGTCACTCGAGCGCCTGGCCACCTCGACCACTGACACTGGCCTGCGCCCCCACACCACCTACAGCTACAGCGTGTTCATGGTCGACTTCTCCGGCAACGCGAGCAGACCCGCGAGCATCATCGCCCGCACGACCGCGGAAGCCGAGACGGTCACCGCCGGCTTGGCGCACACCTGTGCTCTGGTGAAGGGGGACAATGTCGGTTCGGATCTTGCCGCGGCCGACCCGGGCCGGGCGGTCGAGTGCTGGGGCGACAACCGTCACGGCCAGATCGGAAACGGCACGACGACCGACGCGCAGACCCCGGTCGGGGTCGATCTGTCAGATGCGGTGCAGGTGGTCGCAGGCGGTGAGCACACGTGTGTGCGTCAGCGCGACGCGAGCATCCTGTGCTGGGGACGCAATGACGAGGGGCAGGCGGCGCAACCCGACACCGACGATGTGAGGGTTCCCATGACCGTCGATCTGCCCGGTGCGGTGGACGTGGCCGCAGGCGGCGGGCACAGCTGCGCGGTGCTGAGCAACGGATCGGTGCGCTGCTGGGGCGCCAACGACCGCGGGCAGTTGGGTGTCGCTGGGCCCTCCAGCACCAACGTCCCGGTCGCTGTGCCCGGCATCTCGAACGCCGTGTCGATCACCGCCGGCTACGCCCACACGTGCGCGGTGCTGAGCAACGGATCGGTGCGCTGCTGGGGGGCCAATGATCATGGCCAGTTGGGCAACAACTCCACCAGTGACTCGTCAGGCCCGGTCCGGCCACAGCTGCCCACGGTCGCTTCGCTGACGGCCGGGGTGTTCCACACCTGTGCACTACTGGACGACGACTCAGTGCAGTGCTGGGGCGGCAACGAGCACGGGCAACTAGGCGATGGGGGCTCCAGGGACGCGCTGACGCCCGTCGAGGTGAACATGCCCGTCGCGTCCGCGGTCGCGGCCGGTGCGTACCACACCTGCGCGGTGACCGGCTCGAGCGTGCGGTGCTGGGGGCGTAACCAGGGCGGTCGCCTCGGTGACGGCACCCAGATCGATAGGGGCACTCCCACCCGTATCGGCTTGAGTTCCGCAAGGGCCGTGGCCGCCGGCGGTTATCACTCCTGCGCCGTGACCGGCGTCTCGGTGCAGTGCTGGGGTTCGAACAACCGGGGGCAGCTCGGCGTCGGTGGGCAGGTGGGTTCGCTGCGCCCGACGCTGGTGCCGGATCTCTGAGATCCGCCGTCAGGAAGCGCCCGACAGGAGAACCCTTAACAACTCCGCGGTGGTTGTCTCGTGTCGCGTGGCCAATTCCACCCCGGCCTCGAGCAGCGGCTTCCATCCCTCGGGGGTGGCGGCTTTCGCCAGGACCTCCTCGTCCCCGCCGGAGGTGAGCGCCGCCCGCACCGCCTTGCTCACGGGCAGCACCTCGAAGACGCCCATCCGGCCGCGGTACCCGTGCGCGTCGCACCGTTCGCAACCTTTGCCCGCGACCATGCTCGCCGCCTGGGCATCGGTGAGGTGCAGGCGTTCCCGGGTTTCGGCGTCCGCCGGGTCGGGAGCCATGCAGTGGGGACAGGGCCTTCGCACGAGTCGCTGTGCGATCACCATGATCAGCGACGAGGCGATCAGGTACCGCGGCACACCCATGTCGACCAGTCGCATCACCGCCGAGGGTGCGTCGACGGTGTGCACGGTGGCCAGTACCAGGTGACCGGTCAGCGCGGCCCGGATCGCCAACTCGGCGGTCACCTTGTCCCGGATCTCGCCGACCATGATGATGTCCGGGTCCTGCCGCAGGACCGAGCGCAGGCCGGCGGCGAAGGTCATGCCGGACTTCTCGTCGATCTGCACCTGGCTGACCCCGGGCAGTTCGATCTCGACCGGCTCCTCCAGCGTGATGAGGTTTCGGTCGCCGGTCACGACCTCGTGGATGGCTGAATACAGCGTCGTGGTCTTGCCCGAGCCGGTGGGCCCGGTGATGAGCACCAGACCCTGATTGCTGCGCAGCGCCTGGTGCACTCTCGACAGCATGTCGTCGGGGATTCCCAGTGCCGTCAGGGCCGGCAGTTCCCCGATGTCGGCCAGCAGCCGGATCACGAGTGTCTCGCCGTGCAACGTCGGCAGCGTCGAGACCCGGATGTTGCGCCCCACCCCGTCGAGGCGGACTCGCGCCCGGCCGTCCTGTGGCACGCGCTTCTGGGCGATGTCCAGGTTCGCGATGATCTTGATGCGCGAGGTGAGTGGCGCCTGGCCGGAGCGGGGCAGGGTCATCACCTTGCGCAGGCCTCCATCCACCCGCATCCGCACTCGCACTTCGTCGGCCATCGGCTCGATGTGGATGTCGCTTGCGCCCATCCGAATGGCGGTGGCCAGGATCTGGTGGACCGCGGCCACGGCGCCCTCGTCGCCGGCTCCTGTTTCCGACTCGACCGGTGCGGCTTTCTGCGACTCGTCGAAGCCTTCGAGGGCGTCGAACGCATTGGCCTCGCTCCAGGTGGCGGCCAGTCGCCGCCTGATCTGGCTCTCCGGCGCCACTACCACCTCGAGGGTCATGCCGCGGTGTTTGCGCTGCAGGTGCAGACGGATGTCGTCGAGCCCGACCACGTCGACAGGGTCTGCGGCCGCCACGCGCAACACGTTGTCGTGGCGCGACAGCGGGACCACGAGCGCCTTCGTCGCCACGATCTGGGGGATCGAGCGGGAGACGTCAGGGTCGATCTCCTCCTGCGTCAGATCCACCGAACTCAGTCCATGGGCTCGGGCCAGCGCAGCGGCCAATGCGATCTCGGTCACCCGCTCCTCGTCGAGCAGGATGCGGCCCAATCGCCTTCGCTGTCGCGGCGGCTCCTGTGACTGCACCACCAGGCAGTGGCGCAATTCCTCCTGGGTGATCGCCCCCCACGCGACCAGGATCTCTCCCACTCGCTGACGCATGCCGACTCCTGTTCGCTGTCCGGACCTGACGCTACGCCGCGGCGAGGGTCCGGTGCGAGTCGACACTCGTGCAGCGGGGCGGCCGATTGCGTTGCAGTAGTGGAATCGCGACTCGTCCGCGGTCAGTGCCAGTGGCGCCTTGGTTGGAGCGACCTGGCGGTGGCGACCTCCAGCGGCATGACCGTACGGCGTGTTCGGCGAATTCGGTGACCGCACGGTCACGTCGTCGGTGTGTGCCGACACGGACACATCCCGGCCCCGTGATCGGTAACGTGCGAACCGCTATGGATACGTCGAACCCCCGGACCTGGATCGGCCACGTGATCGTGTGCGGAGTACAGGGCCTCGGGGTGCGGGTGGTGGAACTGCTGCGATCGGCGGGTATCCGGGTCGTGATCGTCGGAACCGCCGCACAGGAGCAGCACCTGCGTGTGGTGCAGACCCTCGATGTGCCCCGCGTGGATGCCAGCCCCCGCAACCCGGAGAGCCTGTGGTCCGCGGGCCTTGCGGGCGCTGTGTGCGTCGTGTGCGTGGAGGACGACGATCTGCGCTGCCTGGAGGCAGCTCTGCTGGTGCAGGAGCTCGCTCCGCAGACGCGCGTCATCGTCCGGCAGTCCAATCCGGCGGTGGGCAGGGCCATCACCTCGGCGATCCCCCGGGGGCTGGTCGTGAACCCGGCGGATCTGGCGGCGCCGACCTTCGTCGAATCGGTGCTGGACGAACGGCTGCACCGGATGCAGATAGCGGATGACGACTACGCAGTGCGCGAGGTCGAGGTGCGGGCGTCGGGGAGACTGCAGGACCTTTTCGGGGAACTGGCACCGATCCTGGTCACGTACCAAGACGCGACGACGGCGATCTGCCCGAGTCGCGAAACGTCGGTGTCCATCGGCGACCGCGTGGCTCTGGTCGGCCTGGAGTCCGAACTGACGGATTTCCAGGAGGCGCCTGCGCAGCCGCTGGGGGTCCCAGTCCGCCCAGGGCGGCCCACACGCCGGCCACTGCAGGTTCTGGCACGCAACCTCTCCTACGGCGCCAACAGTGCCCTGAAATGGACCGTCAGCGGCCTGTTCGTGCTCGGCTCGCTGTTCGCGGTGATCCTCATGTTCGGGTACGTGGACACGGCCAACGACAAGATGGACCTGCTCGATGCGGTCTATTTCTCGGTGGAGACACTAGCGACCGTCGGGTACGGTGACTTCGCGTTCGACGCCCAGCCAGGGTATCTGCGGATCGTGGCGATCTTGGTCATGATCATGACCGTTGCCCTCATGGCCATCCTGTACGCATTGGTCACCGAGTTCCTGGTGAGCCGCCGGCTGGCCGCGACCTTCGGCTTGCTGCGCGTGACAGGGATGACCAACCACGTGGTCGTGGTGGGGCTCGGCTCGCTGGGGGTGGCCGTCGTCGAGCGACTGGTCGCGATGGGCCAGCAAGTCGTCGTGGTGGAGCGCGATGCGAACAACCGCCGCATCGGCAGGGCGCGGGCCCTCGGTGTGCCGGTCATCGCGCAAGATGCGACCCAGGCGCAAACCTTGGTCTCGGCGAACATTCCGAGCGCCGCCGCGGTTGCGGTCTTGACCTCCGACGAGTACGCCAACCTTGAGACGGGCTTGGCGGTGCGCGACAGTCTCGCCCAGCGCTGGCCCGACGTGCCTGTCGTCATGCGGGTCTTCGATCGCCGACTGGCGGCGATGCTCGAGCAACGGCTCAAGTTCCACCACGTCCGTAGCGTCTCCGCGGTTTCGGCGCCCTGGTTCGTGGCCGCTGCACTGGGACTCGATGTGATCGCGACCTTCGCGGTGGATCAGGAGACGTTCATCGCGGGTCGGCTAACGGTACGGGCCGAAGGAGGGCTGTCCGGGGTTTCGATGCTCGACCTGCCGATGCGGGCGAGGGTGATCGCCTTGACCAGACAAGGTGGTCTCGAGCATCTACCGCGCAGCCAGACCACGCTGCGGGCCGGGGACGACGCGTACGTGGTGGGGCCGCCGGAGGACCTGCTGTCGTTGTTGATGCACAACCGCTCGGTGAATCCGGCCGTGTGAGCCGGCGCGCGTGGCCCCGGTGCAAGGCGCTCATTCCAGCCTGGAATGCACCACCCGGCCCGACGCGATCGTCATGTCGATCGGCACGTCTGCCAACCCGCGACCGGACGTCAGCGCGCCGCGGGTGATGTCCGCGCCCAGCAGTACGAGATCCGCTCGTTTGCCCACCACCAGAACCCCTCCATCGGTGTCGTGGTTGACGTAGGCAGCACCCGATGTGAAGGCCTCGATACCCGCGCGGACGTCGATCGCCTCAGTCGGCAGGAAGGGTGTTGCATCATCGCGATCGGCGGGATCGATTCGTGTTGCCCCGACCTCGATCTGAGCCAACGGGTTCGCCGTGGAGACCGACCAGTCGCTGCCTGCGGCCAGCAGCGCACCCGAACGTTGCAGGGAGGCGAAGGGATACTGCTGTCCCGACCTCTCGGCCCCGAGGAACGGGATGGTCAACTCCTGCATCTGCGGATCGCTCGAGGCCCAGTACATCTGGCAGTTGGCGACGACTGCGAGTCGGCCGAAACGCGAGATGTCGTCGGGATGGACCACCTGGATGTGGGCGATGTGGTGGCGGTTGTCGGCCGGGCCGTTGGCCGTTCTGGCCGCCTGCACTGCGTCCAACCCCATGCGCACAGCGCGGTCACCGATCGCATGCATGTGGACTTGCAGGCCGTGGCCGTCCAGAGCGGTGACCGCGGCATCGAGCAGGTCCGGATCTACGAAGGTCATGCCGTGGTTGGAGGTATGGCCACCACATCCGTCGCAGTACGGCTCGAGTAGAGCGCCCGTGTAGTTCTCCAGGACCCCGTCGATCATGATCTTGACGGTGGTCGGGTGGAAGCCGTCAGCCTGATTCGGTGGTGCGCCTCGAGCAGTTCGTCGATCTGCTCGAGGCCGCGGTGACGGTCCCACCAGAGTGCGCCGACCACACGTGCGGTCAGGAGACCTTCGCGGGCAAGATCGCGGTAGGCCAGCTGTGTCGCAGGTGTCACCCAGGCGTCCTGCCAGGCGGTGACTCCGAGGGAATGCAGGTGGCGTTGGCCCTCGAGGATGCCTGCACGCCATTGCTCCTGCGACGGCGCGGGGACCACGCGTTCGTTCACGCTGTAGGCCGCACCTTCGTGCAGCATGCCGGTGGGCTCCCCGGTCGTGGGATCGCGTTCGATGCGCCCATCGGGCGGATCCGGGGTGGTTGCGGTGATCCCCGCGATCTCCAGTGCCCGGGAATTGACCCAGGCGCCGTGGACGTCGCGGTTCAACAAGAAGACCGGACGGTCGGGCACGATCGCGTCGAGGTCAGCCTTGTGCGGGTTGCCGCCCGGGAAGGCTGACATCGCCCAGCCGCCGCCCGTGACCCAGTCGCTGCCCGGGTGGCTGCGTACGTGTTCGGCGATGATCTGCAGGTACTCGCGGCGATCGACGGCATCGTTGAGCCACACGCGCAACATGTTCAACCCCGCGAAGGGCGTGTGCACGTGGGCATCCTGGAAACCCGGCAGCACGGTTGCGCCGGAAGCCTCGATCACCCGCGTGCTGGGGCCTACCTCTGCGGGCACGATGCGATCTCCTCGGATACCGATCGCAGCGTCGGTGCTGCCCCAGATCCGAGCGCCCTTGATGACCATGTCGGCAGTCGTCACGCGCCCCAGTCAATCAGGGGTGATCCTGATCTGACCTCCCAAAGTGGGCAGTGGATGGCGGCCAATTCAGGAAACTGCCATCTTTGGGAGGAAATTGCGCCCGAAATGCGCGCTTAAGGGCGGATGTCCACCACCAAAAGTGGGCAGTTCGAGGGATCCCGTGCCCACTTTCGGCGGGCACCGTGCACAAGGAAGGACCTCCGACCCTGCGCAGGTCGGAGGTCCTTCCGGTAGTAGGGCCTAGATGTCGTAGTACATCTCGAACTCGTGCGGGTGCGGGCGCAGGCGGATCGGGTCCACCTCGTTGGTCCGCTTGTAGTCGATCCACGTCTCGATCAGATCGTCGGTGAACACCCCACCCTCGGTGAGGAAGTCGTGGTCGGCTTCGAGTGCGTCGAGCACATCGGACAGCGTCCCGGGCACCTGCGGGATGTTGGCTGCCTCATCCGGCGGCAACTCGTACAGGTCCTTGTCGACCGGCTCGACCGGCTCGATCTTGTTCTTGATGCCGTCGATGCCGGCCATGAGCATGGCCGAGAAGGCCAGGTACGGGTTGCTCGAGGGGTCCGGCACGCGGAACTCGATGCGCTTGGCCTTCGGGTTGTTCCCGGTGATCGGGATCCGGATGCAGGCGGAGCGGTTGCGCTGCGAGTACACCAGGTTGACCGGGGCCTCGAAGCCGGGCACGAGGCGGTGGTAGGAGTTCACCGTCGGGTTGGTGAACGCCAGCACGGCCGGGGCGTGCTTGAGCAGACCACCGATGTACCAGCGGGCCATGTCCGAGAGCCCCGCGTAGCCGAGTTCGTCATAGAACAGCGGCTCGCCGTCCTTCCACAGCGACTGGTGCACGTGCATGCCCGAGCCGTTGTCACCGAAGATCGGCTTGGGCATGAAGGTCACCGATTTGCCGGCGGCCCAACCCACGTTCTTGATGACGTACTTGAACTTCATGACGTCGTCGGCGGCCTTGGCCAGCGAGTCGAAGCGGTAGTTGATCTCCGCCTGGCCAGCTGTACCCACCTCGTGGTGGGCGCGCTCGACGCTCAGGCCGACCTCGGCGAGGGTGAGCGTCATCTGGTCGCGCAGGTCCGCGTAGTGGTCGACCGGCGGAACCGGGAAGTACCCGCCCTTGTAGGGGGTCTTGTAGCCGCGGTTCGGGGAGCCATCGGGCTCGTTCTCCCGCCCGGAGTTCCACTTTCCCTCGACGGAGTCGATGAAGTAGTACCCGGCGTTCTGCTTGGTCTCGAAGCGCACCGAGTCGAAGATGTAGAACTCCGCCTCGGGTGCGAAGAAGGCGGTGTCGGCGATGCCCGTCGACTTCAGGTAGGCCTCGGCCTTGGCGGCGATGTTGCGTGGGTCGCGGCTGTACAACTCGTCGGTGAACGGGTCGCGGATCGACATGTTCACGATCAGGGTCTTCTCATCGCGGAACGGGTCCAGGTAGGCGCTGCCCAGATCGGGGGTGAGTTTCATGTCCGACTCATGGATGGCCTGGAAGCCCCGGATCGACGAGCCGTCGAACATCTGGCCGTTGGCGAAGAAGTCCGCGTCGACCGATTCGGCGGGGACATTGAAGTGCTGCATGACGCCGGGCAGGTCGCAGAAGCGGACGTCGACGAATTTGACGTCCTCCTCCTGGATAAACCGGATTACCTCGTCAGGATTGCTGAACATCAGACTCCCTCATCTGTCTCGATGGCGGGGTGACCCCCACCTTGTCCATGCGCTCGCCAGTGGCGTGCGTCTGCCATGACCATACGTTTCGTGCGTTTCCCGGCCGTCACCTTGTTGTTTCAGGGATGTAACACGGTTGCTGCGTGATTCCTGCTGCCAGCACAGCGATACTGAGTTCGTCGGACCCCAAGATGATCATCGGCCGGTCCCGGCCAAAGACGTCGCGTTCAATGATCGCTTCTCCCGGGGGGTGGTTGGCTGTGAATTCCCAAGATGCAGCGCAGATCGCCACTATCGACTACGCGGTTTGCCGCAGACAGCGGTCGCCGAGACCTCAGCCGCTTGGTTGGCGCCCTGAAGGTCCGGAGTCGAGAAGGTCACGGTCCACTTCGATTTCGCGGGGACGGCGGATTCGACGAAGGGCGACTCGACCGATCCGCTGCCCGACCAAGCGTTGGCAGGCATCAATGGTGACGAGAATCCCCACGCGAGGGCGCGGCTTCCCTTGGGGCACTTCGCGGCGACAGTGGCTGTGCGGTTGCCCAAGGCGAAAGACGTGCTCTTGGTCACGGACCGGATCTTCGTGAATGCCTTCTTGTCCACACAGACCGCGGCGCTGTGCGAGTACGGGGATGCCATCCCCTCCTGGCGCCACCCGGAGCGGCCCGCGGGTGTCGAGGAGACGGCGGCGCTCTGCTTGACGCTCACGAGGTTCAAGTAGCCCAGTGCCGTCTTGGCGCCGCACCGAAGCACCGAACCCTGCGACGTTTCTTTCCGGACAGCCTTCACCGGACCTTTTGCGCAGACAGTGCGGGCCTGCATAGTCCCCGGTGCCAGGCCGCGCGCGATGTTGAGCCGATAGCCGTACTTCGTGGTGTTGGATTTGGCGCCCACGAACCAGCCGGGCCCGGAACTGGGAGTGTTGGTTCCTTTCCAGCCAACGGCGATCGGAACGTATCCCTTGCCGCAAGCGCCCTCGGGAACCGACGGCTGATCGTTGTTGAAGGGAAAAGTCGAGTCAGGCGAGCCAGCCACAGACACTGTTGCGGACGTGACCAGCTTCACCTTCACGGAGTCCGCCTGAGCGGTTGGCGCTGCAATGACCAGGACTGCGAGCACGGCGCCGCCCACAAAGACCGGACGAGTGGTTCGCAGTTTGTTCATGCGGTGAGTGTACGCATCGAAGCCACATGGTTGGTTCGGATTCATCCGATCGTCGTGCTCTTTGCCCGGGCGGAACTCTCCTCACCCCGCGTAGTAGGAGTCGACCTCGCTGAACGCCTCGTCGACGATCGACAGGCCCTCGCGCATCTCGTCCTCGGTGATGTTGCAGGGCGGGACGATGTGCATCCGGTTGAAGTTGGCGAACGGCAGTAGCCCGCGCGACACGCACGCCTTGGTCAGCGCGCCCATCGCCTCGCTCGTGCCGCCGTACGGGGCCAGCGGCTCGCGGGTGGCCCGATCGTTGACCAGGTCCAAAGCCCAGAAAACCCCCAGGCCACGTACTTCACCGATCACCGGGTGTTTCTCGGCCAGCTCGCGCAGTGCCGGCCCGATGACGGTTTCACCGAGTTTCTTGGCGTGTTCGACGATCCCTTCGGAGCGCATCACCTCGATGGTCGCCAACGAGGAGGCGCAGGCCAGGGGATGGCCGCTGTAGGTGAGCCCGCCGGGGAAGACCCGGTCGTCGAACGTGGCGGCGATCTCATCACTGATGATCACGCCGCCCAAGGGAACGTACCCGGAGTTCGAACCCTTGGCGAAGATGATCAGGTCGGGGTTCACGCCCCAGTTGTCGATGGCCAGCCATTCACCGGTGCGTCCGAATCCCGCCATCACCTCGTCGGCGATGTAGACGATCCCGTACTTGTCGCACAACGCCCGGACCCCATCGAGGTAGCCCGGCGGGGGCACCAGGACGCCGGCGGTTCCGACGACGGATTCGATGAGCACCGCGGCGACCGTGTTCGGGCCCTCGAACGTGATGACCTCCTCGAGGTGGGCCAGCGCGCGTTCTGTCTCCTGCTGCTCATCGGCCGACCAGAACGACGAACGGTACAGATACGGGCCGAAGAAGTGGACGTGGCCGTAGGCGAACTCGTTGGGCCAGCGCCTCGGGTCGCCGGTGGCGTTGATGGCAGCGCCGGTGTTGCCGTGGTAGCTGCGGTAGAAGCTCAGGACCTTGTGCTTGCCGGTGTGCAGCCGGGCCATGCGGATCGCATTCTCCGCGGCGTCGGCGCCGCCGTTGGTGAAGAACACCTTGTTGTGTCCGGGCGGGGCGACCTCGCTGATCGCCTTGGCGGTCCGGCCGCGGACCAGCGATGCGTGCTGCGGGGCCAGGGTGGCCTGGATCGCGGCCTGCTCCTGGATGGCCGCCACCACGGCGGGGTGCTGGTGGCCGATGTTGAGGTTGACCAGCTGGCTGGAGAAGTCGAGGTACGAGTTGCCCTCGAAGTCCCACAGACGACTGCCGGAGCCGGACTGGAACACGAGGGGTTTGAGGGCTCCCTGGGCGCTCCAGGAATGGAAGACGTGGGTGCGGTCGAGGTCGAACGCTTCGGAGTTGCTCGTCATGTCGTGCGGGACGACGGAATCAGAATCGGCCATGCAGACAAGGGTACGGTTTGCTCCGTCGTTTGGGGAGACGTCCTGCGGAAACAGCATGAAGGAAGGGCTCGGTGAAGTAGTGTCTGGACATGCCGGCTGTTCTTTCCGCCTCCTATCGAGAGGCGTGCATGTGGCAGGAGCAGGTGCCGCGCGAAGCGCGATCCGTCGAGGACGTCCCAGACTCCGCGGACGTCGTGGTGATCGGTGCCGGATACTGCGGTTTGAACGCGGCCGCGACCGCCGCTGCCGCGGGCGCATCAGTGGTCGTATTCGACAAGGAGCCTTTGGGATGGGGGGCCTCGAGCCGCAACGGCGGCATGGTCATCCCCGAACTCAAAGCGAGCCCGGCGGCTTTGGCGAAGAAGATCGGGACCGCTGGGCGATCGGTTGTACGCCGAGGTGGACGAAGCTTTCGAACACACCGAGACCCTGGCGCGGGAAGTGGCCTGCGACTACGAGCGCACCGGCCAGTTGTATCTGGCGCATTCGAAGCACCACACGGCGGGCCTTCGGGAGCTCACCGGTCAACTGCGGGCCGCGGGCCAGGATGTGCATTTCCTGACCCGGGCAGAGGTGCGCGATCGGATCGGCAGTGAGGCGTTCGACTCAGCGGTGTTCTACGAGAAGGTCGGAGGCCTGCACCCCGCCAAGTACCACGACGGCCTGTCCAAGCGGGCCGAGATCGCCGGGGCGCAGATCCGCGACCGGACCGGAGTGGTCGCTGTGCACAGGGACGGCGCGGGCTTCCGGGTGGACACCACGCGAGGCACAGTCGGCGCCGGTCAGGTGATCGTGGCCACGAACGCGTATATGGACGCCGCCGTGCCGGATCTGGCCCGCCGCGTGCTTCCGATCAACTCGTACATCATCGCCACCCAGCCGCTGAGCCAGGAGCAGCAAGCCGTCATCGGGACGCAGATGATGGTCGACACCAAGAACCTGCTGTTCTACTGGCGGCTCACCCCTGATGGCCGGATGGCGTTCGGCGGGCGCAACCGACTTGACCCCGTCGACATCCCGACGGCCCGCGAATTCCTCTACGACAACATGGTGCGCATCCACCCCCAACTGCGTGGCGTCGGTGTCGAGTACGCGTGGACGGGATACGTCGCGATGACGCTGGACCGGCTGCCTCACGTCGGCACCGTCGACGGCGCCTGGTACGCCACCGGGTGCAACGGCACCGGCGTGAGCCTCAACGGATGGTTGGGGCATCGGCTGGGACAGGTGGTGACCGGCCAGGCCGCACCTCCCGCGTTCGCCGAACTGGTGCATCGGCCGATCCCGCTACGTGCGCTCTCTTCGAGTTACGTTCCGTTCGTCGGCAGGTACTTCGCATTGCAGGACCGACGCTAGGAGAAGACATGTCGATCGACAGAAGCCGGCTCGCATCGCTGCTGGATGCGCAACGCACGCTGCACAGGCAGCGGACGACCCGTTCGAGGGAGGCGTTCGAAGCAGCAGACCACCTGTTCGGGCGGGTTCCCATGACCTGGATGAACAAGTGGTCCGGTGGTTACCCGTTGTACCTCTCAGGCGCGCATGGCAACCGGATCACCGACCTGGACGGGCACGAGTACGTCGACTTCGCGCTCGGCGACACCGGGGCGATGGCGGGACACTCCCCGGGCCCCACGGTCGCTGCGGTGACCGAGCGGATCGCCGAACTCGGCGGCATCACGACGATGATGCCCACGCAGGACGCTCAGTGGGTTGCCGCGGACTTGACCAGGCGGTTCGGCCTTCCGCTGTGGTCGTTCAGCCTCACCGCGACCGACGCGAACCGGTGGGCCCTTCGGGTGGCTCGCATGGTGACCGGTCGGCCCATGGTGTTGGCGTTCTCGTACTGTTACCACGGGTCGGTCGACGAGACCTTCGTGATCACTGGCCAGGACGGCGGCACTGCACCGAGGGCCGGCAACGTGGGGCCGGCGGTGCCCGTCTCACAGACCACGCGCGTTGCCGAGTTCAACGACCTGGCGAGCGTGGAAGCAGCCCTTGCCCACGAAGATGTCGCCGTGGTCATCATGGAACCGGCGTTGACGAACATCGGCATCGTGCTGCCCGAGCCGGGTTTCCTGGAGGGTGTGCGCGAACTGTGCACCAGATACGGAACCCTGCTGCTGATCGACGAGACCCACACGATTTCGGCTGGACCGGGCGGGTGCACCGCGGCCTGGGGGCTGGAGCCGGACATCTTCGTCATCGGCAAGAGCATCGGCGGCGGAATCCCGAGCGGGGCCTACGGGCTCAGCGACGCTGTGGCCGATGCGGTGCGCAACCACCCAGAGGCCGACTTGGTGGACGTCGGGGGAGTGGGCGGGACGCTGGCAGGAAACGCGCTGTCGACCGCTGCCATGCGTGCGACGCTCGGTGAGGTTCTGACGGACGCGAACTTCGAGCACATGATCGACCTGGCCACGCGTTTCCGGGAGGGGGTCGAAAGTGTGCTGGCGCAGCACGATGTCGCGTGGTCGATCGAGCAGCTCGGCGCCCGCGCGGAGTACCGCTTCTGTTCACCGGCGCCGCGCACGGGCAGTGAATCCGCGGCTGCGCACGACGATGAGATCGAGGAGTACCTGCACCTGTACCTGAGTAATCGAGGTGTGCTGATCACCCCGTTCCACAACATGGCCCTTATGTGCCCGGCCACTACGGCCGCGGATGTGGATCTGCACACGGAGTTGTTCGGGCAGGCTGTCGGGCAGATCGTGCGATGACCCGTTAACGCACCCCTCGAGGTTGCTGTCCAGATCTGCGAGTTGGCTGCTCATGGGAGTCACGACAGGCATAGCAGCAGGTCACCGCCAGCCAGGTGAGCGCCAACGTGAACAGCGTCAGAATTCCCGCGACTGCCAGCCAGGCGAGCGCCCCGGCGCCGCAGCGGAACCCCATCAGCAGTGCCACCAGCACGACGATCGCTACGGAGATCAGGTTGGCTACCAGTGAGGTCAGCACGTGAGCCCACAGCACCGACGACCTCGCTATCGGCATCGATTGGAATCGCTCGAACAACCCGCTCTGGATATCGACGAAGAGCCGGAACGACGTGTACGAAATGCTGGAGGCAATCGTGCTGAGCAAGATCCCCGGCAGCAGGTAATCGACGTACGGCAGGGGGCCGACGTCGATGGAGCCGCCGAAGACGTACACATGAAGGACTTGTTAAGGTCCCGCACGGCGATCATCGCTCGCCTCCGCCTCATTGATCGCGCGGATGAGTTCCTGCTGCTCGCGCTCGACATACCCGCCCTTGCGGTAGTTGCGGATCAGATCGTCGACGAACCCCACCGGATCGTCCCCGACGATCTCGCGGATCGGGGTGCCGTCGGCCGCAGCCCGCTCGAACAGGTCTGCCACATCCTCGAACAGGGAGTTGGCGCTGTCAGCATCGAGGGCACCGAAGTACATCAGATAGCGCTGGATACCTTCGACGGCCGTACGGTAACTGGGGGGAGCTGCTTGACGCGGGCCCGGTAGGCCCGCCAGCGCCGCTTGTCGCCGATGAGTTTGGTCATTGGGTTAGACATTGCTGCCTCCTTCGCGGAGCTTTTCCAATCGTTCCGCGAGGAAGCTCCATGTCCTCCAGAACTCGTCGAGGTAGTCGAGTCCGGCATCGTTGAGGGTGTAAACCTTGCGCGGAGGGCCCTTCTCGGACGGCACCTTCTCCACATCCACAAGCCCTCGCTGCTCGATGCGAATGAGCAGGGCGTACACGGTGCCTTCGGCGATCTCGGTGAAGCCTTGCTGTCGCAGCCACCCGGTGATCTCGTACCCGTAGGCCGACTGGTGGGAGAGGGACGCCAGCACGAGGCCCTCGAGCGTGCCCTTCAGCATCTCGGTCAATTGCCTGCCCATCGACTTCTCCCACTACTCAACATCACTGACTACCAGTACATAGTGACACTGACTAGTGAGGCCGTCAAGAACGTTTCGCTGCGACACCGTCGGATCGCACGCACAGAGTTGTGCCGCCGGGCCGCTGTGCGCTGGTCACCTCCACCGATCGACCGAAAGACGTGAGACAAGAAGCACAGGCGTTGGAGAAGGGCACGACCGTGAGAGAAGAAACGCCCGCGCGACCCAAGATTCCCGTGCGCAACGTCGGGCAGTGGGGCGGTTGGACTAGCCCTGGACGACCCGGCCGAAGGCGGCGGTGTATTCCCTTTCCTCATCGGCGGTGAAATCGCGGAACACCTGCGCCTGTGCCAGCAGCTCAGGCGTGGGGAAGATCCACTCACTGTCGGCGAGTTCGGGGTCGGTCTTGGCCAGTTCCTCTCGGGCGCCGTCGACCGGACACACGTAGTTGACCCAGGCGGCGACCTCGGCGGCGACCACGGGGTCGTAGTAGTAGTTGATGATCGCTTCAGCGCCGGCCTTGTTCGTCGCCGTGTAGGGGATGATGAAGTTGTCCGACCAGAGCGTGCCGCCGCTCTCAGGCAGCGCGAAGTCCCACTTGTCGCCCTGTTCGGCGTTGATCTGGAAGATGTCCCCGGACCATCCGATCGCCGCCCATGCCTGCTCGTTGATCAGGTCTTCCTTGTAGGAGTTGCCCTTGATCTGCTTGATCTGACCGGACTGCACCTGTTCCTCGATCACGGCCAAAGCGCTGAGGAACTGGTCGGCGGTGAAGTCGCCGGTGATGTCAACGCCTTGATCGAGCATGACCAGACCGACCGTGTCCTGCACCTCGGACAGCACGACCACCTTCCCCTTGAGTGCCGGGTCCCAGAGGTCATCCATGGTGCGCAGGCCGTTGGGCACGCGCTCCTTGTTCCAAGCCAGACCCCCGAACCCGGACTGGTAGGTCAACGAGTAGACGCGGCCGGGATCGAACGGGACGTCCTCCAACTCGGGCAGCAGGTTGACCGCGTTGGGGATGTTCGCCTTGTCCAGCGGCGCCGCCCACCCCTTCTTGATCCACGGGGCGATGAGCGAATCCGAAGGAGTGACCAGGTCGTACCCGATGTCCATGCCGCGGGCCAGTTGCGGTGCGACCTTGCCGTTGAACGACACGTTGTCGTCGATGTCCTCGCGGTACTCGACGGTGTAGCCGGTCTGCTCCTCGAACCTCTCCAAGGTGGGGTAGGCCTGCCGTTTGCGGTTGTAGTCCAAGTACAGCGTCCAGTTCGCCCAGACGATGCTCTTGTCGTTGGGATCCTGGCTCACCGACACAGAGGGTGCTGGACCAGCCGAACGTGTGCCGCAGCCTGCCAGCCCGGCGGTCGCGGCCAATGCCGCCATGAAGTGACGTCTGCTCAGTTCTCGGCTCATGTGTTCAGCCTCGCACAAGGTGAGATTCGGGTCGGAGGCGGAAGGTTGAATGGATT
Source organism: uncultured Actinomycetota bacterium (assembly GCA_963704075.1). Taxonomy (GTDB): domain Bacteria; phylum Actinomycetota; class Actinomycetes; order S36-B12; family UBA10799; genus JADKAV01. Next base: position 44,125 of record CAVPGV010000011.1, on the reverse strand, counting down.
CGACCACTATCTGGTCGAATCCATTCAACCTTGCTCACGCGTTGGTCGGGAAGCCGAGGTTGATGCCGCCGTGCGCCGGGTCCGGCCAGCGCGAGGTGACGACCTTGCCGCGGGTGAAGAAGTGGAAGCCCTCCGCTCCATGCGCATGGGTGTCGCCGAACAGTGAGGCCTTCCAGCCGCCGAACGAGAAGTAGGCCATCGGCACCGGGATCGGGACGTTGATCCCGATCATGCCGACCTGCACCTCGTTCTGGAACTTGCGTGCCGCTCCGCCGTCGCAGGTGAAGATCGCCGTGCCGTTGCCGTACGGGTGCGAGTTGATGAGTTCCATCGCCTCTTCGTACGACGCGACGCGCACGACCGACAGCACCGGTCCGAAGATCTCGTCGGTGTAGATGCTCATGTCCGGGGTGACGTTGTCGAACAGCGTGGGGCCGAGCCAGAAGCCACCGGCGGCACCGTCGGGCTGGACCTCACGCCCGTCCACCACCAGCGTCGCGCCCTCGGTCACGCCCGCATCGACATAGCCGGCGACCTTGTCGCGGTGGGCGCTGGTCACCAGCGGTCCCATGTCGCACCCGCGGCGGCCGTCGCCGGTCCGCAGCCCCGCCATGCGGGTCTGGATCGCCTTGATCAGGTCATCGGCGACCGGTTCCACCGCGACGATGACCGAGATCGCCATGCAGCGTTCTCCCGCGGAACCGAAGCCTGCGTTGACGGCCGAGTCCGCGGTGAGTTCGAGGTCTGCGTCGGGCAGGACGAGCATGTGGTTCTTGGCGCCGCCGAGAGCCTGCACCCGCTTGCCGTGGGCGGTCCCGGTCTCGTACACGTACTGCGCGATCGGGGTCGATCCGACGAAGGAGATCGATGCGACGTCCGGGTGTGTGAGCAGCGTGTCCACGGCCACCTTGTCACCATGCACGACGTTGAAGACCCCGTCCGGCAGGCCCGCCTGCTTCCACAGGTCAGCCATGAACATGGCCGCGGACGGGTCCTTCTCGGACGGCTTGAGAACGACGGTGTTGCCGGCGGCGATCGCGATCGGGAAGAACCACATCGGCACCATCGCCGGGAAGTTGAAGGGGGAGATGATGCCGACCACACCGAGGGGTTGGCGCAGGCTGTACACGTCCACCCCGGTGGAGACCTGCTCGGAGTATGCGCCCTTGAGCAGATGTGCGTTGCCGCACGCGAACTCGACGACCTCTTGCCCGCGGCTGACCTCGCCGAGCGCATCCGACACGACCTTGCCGTGCTCGCTGGTGATGATCTCGGCGAGCTCCTGCTTGTTGGCGTTGAGCAACTCGCGGAAGCTTGAACAGGATCTCCATGCGCTTGGCCAGCGTGGAGCGGCCCCACGTGGCGAAGGCGGACCTCGCCGACGCCACCGCGGCGTTGACGTCGTCGACCGAGGCGAAGTCGACGGTCTTGGTGATCTCTCCGGTGGCCGGGTCGTAGACGTCCCCGTGGCGCTGCGCGGGTCCGTCCCAGGTGCGTCCGTCGATCCAGTGGGTGATGGACGTTGCCATTGCTATCTCTCCTGTGTAAGCCGGTGGTGACCGGTCGTGCTAACTGTCGAAACCCAATCCCAGCCGGTCGAGCGTCTTCAACCACACGTCGCGTCGGCCCTGCTGCTCGTCGGCCTTGGCCAGGGAACGCCGAGTCATGTCGATGACCAATTGTCGCGCAGGCTCCGGCGGGAACGGCAGGGGCTTGCTGCGGACCATCTTCAGCGCGGTGCGTTCGGTGCGTTCGTGGAACAGCTTGTCCAGAACGACGTCCGCGCCGAAGCGTGAGGCTCCCACTCCGAGTCCGGTGAAGCCGACTACGTAGGCCACCCGCCCCTTGTACGCCGAGCCCCAGAACGCACTGAACCGCGAGCAGGTGTCGATGGCTCCGGCCCACGCGAAATCGATGGGCAGCTCGGCCACCGCCGGGAACGTGTCGTGCAGGTGCTGGACCAAGCGGGCGGTGAGTTCGTCGTCGCGCTCGAGGTGCGAGCCCGGTCGCTCACCGGCCTCGTAGACCGCGTCGTAGCCCCCGAACAGGATCCGATCGTCCTCGGTGAGCCGGTAGTAGTGGAACTGGTTGCCGGAGTCACCGATGCCCTGACGGCCCGCCCACCCGATCTCCTCCAGGGTCCGTGCCGGAAGCGGGGCGGTCATGACGACATGGTCGAAGACGGGGACCACGAAGGCAGTCAGTCGTTTCAGCAGCGGGGCGTGGGCAGCGGTGGTCAGCGCCACCATGCCCGCCTCGACCCGGCCACCGAACGTCCGCACGGACATGCCCACCTCGGTGGAGGTCAGCGCCTCGACGCCGCTGTGTTCGTGGATGCGAACGCCGAGGTCCTCCGCGACCCGGGCCAGCCCCCAACTGAGGCGTGCCGGGTCCACGATGCCGACGTCCGGATCGTGGATGGCGCCGAGGTAGGTGGGGGAGTGGACCTCGGCCTGGATCCGTTCGGCGTCCCAGAACTCGAGGTCGACGCCGTACTGCCGGGCCTGCTCGACGTGATCGACGGCATGCTCGAGCTGGTACTGCTCAGTGACCACCTGCAATTCGCCGGCCGGACGGTAGCCGCAGTCGATGCCATGATCTGCGATCGTCTGCTCGATGCCGCGCAGGTTCTCCAGGCCCATGCGGTGCAACTGTCCGAACTCGTCGGGCCATCTCTCGATGCCGTTGAGGTGTCCGTGGGTGATGGACGCCGCGACGAAACCGCCGTTGCGCCCGGAGGCGCTGCCCGCGATACGGCCCCCCTCCAGCAGCACCACATCCAGTTCGGGGTGCCTCTGTTTCGCCCGCACAGCCGTCCACAACCCGGAAAGGCCCGCACCCACCACGACCAGGTCGGCTCGGGTGACGCCTTCCAGCGAGGGCCGCGCATCCGGCCGGTCGGGATGCGCCAGCCAGAAGGGCTCGTGGCGGGTGAGCGAAAGTGCTGCTCGAGCTCGATCGCCCGCGGTCTGGGCGAACGGCATCAGACGATCTTCCGCCGCCTGGACGACAACTGCGAGATCAGCACGATCGCCAGTGCGATGAAGAACATCGCGGAGGCGATGACATTGGCCTGCGCCGGGATCCCGCGGGTCGCCGACACGTACACGAACTTCGGGAACGTCGTGAACTGCCCGGAGTTGAAGTTCGTGATGATGAAGTCGTCGAAACTCAGCGAGAACGCCAGGAGGCCCGCCGCCGCGATGCCCGGGGCCACCAGCGGCAACGTGATGCGCCGGAACGCCTCCCGCTCGCTGGCGTACAGGTCCATCGCGGCCTGCTCGAGGCGCGGATCCAGACTCGCGAGCCGGGCCTTCACCGTGACCACCACGAAGCTGATGCAGAACATGATGTGCGCGATCACCACGGTGCTGAAGCCCAGCGGCACGAACACGTTGAGGAACAGTGCCAGCAGGGAGGAACCGAGGACCACCTCGGGGGTGGCCATCGGCAGGAAGATCAGCAGGTTCGTCGTCGCGCGGCCGCGGAAGCGGTAGCGCACCAACGAGAAGGCGATCAGCGTGCCCAGGATGGTCGAGACCAACGTCACGATCAGCGCGACCGTGATCGAGTTCACCACGGACGGGCACACCTGCGGTGCGCCGCAGGGGTTGAGCCAGTTGTCCAGCGTGAAGCTGTTCCACACCAGGTTCGTACGGCCCGCGTCGTTGAACGAGAACGCGAACGTGTATGCCACCGGCAGGAGCAGGTAGATGAACGCGATCACCGCGTAGAAGCGCAGGGCGTTGTCCCCGAGCCACGACCGGATCCGGAAGCCGAGAGGGGGCTTGGTGGCGGTGGGCGAACTCATACCAGGTCCTCCGTTCCCACGCGGCGGACATAGACCAGGACCATCGCCAGGATGCACGCCATGAGGATGAACGACAGCACAGCGGCCGTCGGGTAGTCGTTGACACTCAGGAAGGTGAACTCGATGCGGTTACCGATCATGGTGTTCGACGGTCTGCCCAGCAGGGCCGCATTGACGTAGTCACCGGCGGCGGGGATGAAAGTGAGCAGGGTGCCGGCCACGACGCCGGGCATGGACAGCGGGAACGTCACCTTGCGGAAACCGGTGAACGGATGCGCGTACAGGTCGCCCGATGCCTCGATCAGCCGCGGATCGACCCGCTCGAGACTCGCGTAGATCGGCAGAGTCATGAACGGCAGGAAGTTGTACGTCAGACCCATGATCACCGCGAAGGCGGACGGATACAGTCCACCGGTCTCCCCGATCAGACCCACGGAGCGCAGGATCCCGACGACGAAACCCTCGTCGGCGAGGATCTGCCGCCAGGCGATGGTGCGCAGGATGAACGATACGAAGAACGGCGCGATCACCATGACGAGCAGCAGGTTGCGGTTCTTGCCCGACTTGAACGCGATCGCGTACGCCAACGGATAGCCGATGGCCAGCGCGAGCAGCGTTGCGATCCCGGAGTACACGAACGACCGGATCAGCGGGATGTAGTAGGTGCTGTCGGTCAGTGTGTCGACGTAGTTCGCGAAGTTGAACGTCTGCTCGAACTCGCCGACCTGACCACCCGGGACCGGAGTCTGCAGGCTGGTCAGGAACAACGACGCGATCGGAACGACGAAGAAGATCGCCAGCCACAGAAGGCCGGGAAGCATCAACAGGTAGGGGACGAACTTGCCCCTGCGATTGAGGCGGTTCCGGCTTGTGTTCTTCGTTGAGTGTGTCGCCGATGGCTGCTGCGACGGACATCAGTCGGCCTGATCCATGCCCGCGTGGATGTCCTCGCTGCCGCCGAGCACGAAGCCGTGGTGGGGCAGCCAGGTGAGGCGCACCTCGGTGCCCGGGGGCAGGACGTTGTGCACGTCGAGGTTCTGCGCGAAGACGTTGATCATGTCGCCGCCCTTGGTGCGCACCTCGTACTGCGTGCTGACCCCCAGGAAGCTCATGCTCGTGCACGTCACCGTCGACGAAGTTGCCGTGCGTCGGGGGTATCCCCGGCCTCGGACAGTCGTTCGATCGAGATCTTCTCCGGCCGCACCCCGACGAGCACCTGGGTTCCGGCCGTTGTGGCCACCCGGTCGGAGACCCGGTTCATGGGCATGATGAATCGCCCGTCGGATGTCCTCCAGGATCAGGTCCTCGCCGGTCAGTTCGACCACCTTGGCCGGGAACAGGTTCGACTGGCCGAGGAAGTTGGCCACGAATGCCGTCTTCGGCGACTCGTACAGTTCGGTGGGTGGTCCCATCTGCTCGATGACACCCTCGTTCATCACCGCCACGGTGTCGGCCATGGTCATGGCCTCCTCCTGGTCGTGTGTCACGTGGATGAACGTCAGACCCGACCTCGGTCTGGATGCGCTTGAGCTCCAACTGCATCTGGCGGCGCAGTTTGAGGTCCAAGGCGCCCAGCGGTTCGTCGAGCAGGAGCACCGCCGGGCGGTTGACGATCGCCCGGGCCAGGGCCACCCGCTGCTGCTGCCCACCGGACAACTGGGTCGGCTTGCGCTTGGCCACCGAGGACAACTGGATGAGTTCCAGAGCGTCCTCGACCTGCTTCTGCGTGTCCTTGACGCCCGCGTCGTTTCAACCCGAACGCCACGTTCTCGAAGATGTCCATGTGCGGGAACAGGGCGTAGTTCTGGAAGACCGTGTTCACCGGACGGGAGTACGGCTTGGCGTAGGTGATGTCGGCGTCACCGATGCGGATGGTGCCGGCCGTGGGATCCTCCAGACCCGCCACCATCCGCAGAGTGGTCGTCTTGCCGCAGCCGGAGGGCCCGAGCAGGGCGAAGAACGAGCCCTGCGGCACCTGCAACGACAGATCGTTGACGGCCTTGAAGTCCCCGAAGGACTTGGTGAGGTTCTGCAGGAACAGGTCGCCTTCTGCCTGCGTGATGTCGCGCTTAGCCATGTCAGCCCTGGATCACTCGGCCGAAGGCCTCGGAGTAGGCGGCCTGTTCTTCGGGCGTGAGCGGCCGGAAGACCTGCGCGTTGCTCAGGATCGCGTCGGTCGGGAAGATCCACTCGCTCTGGGCCAGTTCCGGGTCGATCTTCTGCATCTCCTCCTGCGCACCCTGCACCGGGCACACGTAGTTGACGTACGCAGCGACCTGGGCGGCCACGTCCGGGCGGTAGTAGTAGTCCATGAGCGCCTCGGCGCCGGCCTTGTTGGTCGCGGTCGTCGGGATCAGCAGGTTGTCCGACCACAGGGTGCCGCCGGTGTCGGGCAGCGCGAAGTCCCACTTGTCGCCCTCTTCGGCGTTGATCTGGAAGATGTCGCCCGACCAGCCGATGGCCGCCCAGGCCTGCTCGTTGATCAGGTCCTCCTTGTAGGAGTTGCCCTTGACCTGCTTGACCTGACCGGAGTCGACCTGCTCCTGCAGGACGGCCAGCGCGGCGTTGAACTGCTCCTCGGTGAACGGCTGGTCGATGGCCACACCTTGGCTCATCATGATCAGGCCGACGGTGTCGCGCATCTCCGAGAGCACGACGACCTTGCCCTTCAGCTCAGGCGCCCACAGGTCGTCCACGGAGTTCAGGCCGTTGGGAACCCGCTCCTTGTTCCAGGCCAGGCCGCCGAAGCCGGACTGCCAGGTCAGCGAGTACTGGCGGCCCGGGTCGAATTCGACGTCGTTGAGGGCCGGCAGGATGTTGGACTTGTTCGGCACGTTCGCCGCATCGATCTCGGCGGCGAAGCCCTTGGCGATCCACTCCGCGACGAGCCAGTCGGTGGGCGTCACCAGGTCGTAGCCGATGTTCTGGCCGTTGGCCAGCTGCGGAGCGACCTTGCCGTTGAAGGTGACGTTGTCGTCGATGTCCTCGCGGTACTCGACGGTGTAGCCGGTCTCCTCCTCGAAGGCCACGAGGGTCGGGAAGGTGCGCGACTCCTCGTCGTAGTCCAGATAGAGGGTCCAGTTGGCCCACGTGATGGTCTTGTTGTCACCCCCGCCGCTGTCGCCCCCGGTGGTGTCACCCGAGGTGGATCCTCCGGTGCCGCACGCGGCGAGCGCGGCTGCTGCGCCGGTCGCGCCCACGGCTCCGAGGAAGCCCCGGCGGGACATCGCTTGACGGAGGAACTCGATCTTGGGGTCTGGGTGTTTGGCGGTCACTTTTCGATCTCCCTGGGAGTTGTTGGGCATTACCTTAGTGGTCAGTCGTGCTGCTCGGCGAAGATTGTGCGATGCCACGGCTTGTGGCTTTCCCCCGTGATGTCCATGCTGACGTGTTTGACCTGGGTGTACTCCTCGAAGGAGTACATGCTCATGTCCTTGCCGAAGCCCGATTGTTTGAACCCGCCGTGGGGCATCTCGGACACGATCGGGATGTGGTCGTTGATCCACACGCAGCCGGCCTGGATCTCCCGGCTGGCCCTGTGAGCGCGCACCACATCGGTGGTCCAGGCCGACGCGGCCAGGCCGTAGGGCGTGTCATTGGCCAAGCGGATCGCCTCGTCGTCGTCGTCGAACGGCAGGGCGACCAGGACCGGCCCGAAGACCTCTTCTTGCACGATCTCGGAGTCCTGAGCGGCGTCGGTGACCAGTGTCGGGGCGTAGAACGAGCCGGGGGACTGCGGGATCGAACCGCCGCAGGCGATCTTCGCCCCGTCGGCCACCGCACGTTCGACCATGGCCGCGACTTTCTGCTGCTGTGCGGCACTGATCAGCGGACCGATGTCGGTGGAGTCCTGCGAGGTATCGCCGAGGACCACGTCGCGCATCACCGTGGCGACCCCGTCGACGAAGTCCTCGTACAGGCTGCGGTGCACGTAGGCACGGGTGGCCGCGGTGCAGTCCTGCCCGGTGTTGATCAGGCTCGCCGCCACCGCACCCTGGATAGCGGCCTCGAGGTCGGCGTCCTCGAACACCACGAACGGGGCCTTGCCGCCGAGTTCGAGATGCAGTCGCTTCAGCCCGGCGGTGGCGACCTCCGCCACCCGATGTCCCACGCGGGTGGACCCGGTGAAGGAGATCATCCGCACGTCCGGATGCCCGATCAGAGCCTCACCGGCCACCGGACCGGTGCCGGTGACCACGTTGAACACGCCGTCGGGCATGCCGGCGGCGGTCGCGTCCTCGGCCAGCATGAGAGTGGTCAGGGGAGTCAGTTCGCTGGGTTTGAGCACGATGGTGTTGCCCGCCGCGACGGCCGGCAGCATCTTCCACATCGCCATCTGCAAGGGGTAGTTCCAAGGGGCGATCGACCCGACGACGCCGACGGCCTCGCGGCGCACTGTCGAGGTGTGCGTGCCGTCCCATTCGGCAGCGGCCGACCCTTGCAGGTGGCGGGCGGCGCCGGCGAAGAACTCTGCGTTGTCGATGGAGCCCGGTACGTCGAACTCGCGGGCGAGGCGGATCGGCTTGCCGGCCTGGGCGGACTCGATGCGCACGTACTCCTCAGCACGTGCGGACATCCTGGCGGCGAGGTCGTGCAGGACGGTGCTGCGTTCGGCGGGGGTGGCGGTCGACCACCCCTGGAATGCGGCCTTGGCGGCCGCGACGGCTGCGTCCACATCGCCGGCGGTGGCCAGGGTGACGGTGTCGACCACCTCACCCGTGGCGGGGTTGAGAATGTCCAGAGGGTCCCCCGAACCTGCTACCGCCTTGCCGGCGATCCATTGGCCTGCGACCATTTGCGGTTTCTCCTGTCCTGTGCCTGGGACTATTTCGTGATCGTACATGCCACAAAGGCTGCGGAAAACGTTGTTCGGCACATTCTTCTCGACTATTTCAGCGAACAGGGGGGTCGCGGTGGTAGTTCCGGGCTCTTTCTCAGGAGATCGTACGGAGACGATCTTTGGGCCGGGCCGAATCCTGAAACGGACCACCTGGACACCGTTGCCAGTCGGGGGCACGTCGCACAGGGGTGCGACGACGGGGTGGTCGGTGGCCTTCTGCTGGCATGCGCCGAGGAGTACGTGCTGCCCGCTCGCCCGAGTCGGGTTACCGTGACCACGTGAGCGACAAGAGCAGGGACTTCAGTCGGCGGGACGTCGCGGGCTGGCTCGAAGGCCCCCGCGCCAGCCTCGAGGACCAGGGCTACGACTTCGGGTACAAGGGCCAGCGGCTGGGACTGCCCGAATCCGGGCCGGGATCGGTTGCCGGATTCACCCGCCGGTTCGTCGCACTGACCATCGACTGGCTCGCCTGCTTGCTGATCGCCAATCTCATCAGTTCCGGACAGCCGCCCGCGTTCCTGCCGCTGGTCATCTTCTTCGTCGAAGTGTCGCTGTTGACCGCACTGATGGGGTCGAGCTTCGGTCAGCGGATCCTGGGCATCCGGGTGATCAGTCTGGCCCACGGCCGCCTCGACCCCTTACGCAGCGCCCTGCGCACTCTGCTGTTGTGCCTGGTGGTGCCGCCACTGGTCTTCGACCGGGATCAGCGCGGACTGCACGACAAGGTCGCCGGTTCGGTGGCGGTGCGAATGGGTCACGTCCAGAGCGTTTGACGGCGCTGTATCGGCACGAATGTGCCGACCTGGCCGTCTCGGCACGTCGGTTCCTGATGTGGGAATCCGTTAGAGGTTGCGCCACCCCGACTCTTGCCTGACGGTGGGTCAGGGCGGCCGTTGGTCTCAAGCAACAATCCGCGTGAAACCTCTACCTACGGGGTGGCCGCATCGCCCGCGTGGACTTGGGAATGGGTCCCTTCGGCATGGGCAGCGGAGAATTCGTCAGTGCCTCGAGCCGACGGCGGACCTCGGTGACTTGACCGGGGGTCAGGGTCTTTTCCATCTTCTTGACGGTCTTCACGATCGAGCCGATGGGAACCTGGCCCTCGTCGCGACCCATCACGATCTCGTGGAACTCGACGTCGGGGACGAAGCGTGACTCCCGCTGCCGCTCGCTGCGCAAGGCGTTGGTGATCCGGGAACCGGTTCCCTCGCCGACCAGGATCACTCCCGGACGTCCGATGACCCGGTGCACGATGTCCTGGTTCTTGGTGACCGCGACGGCCGGGGTGACGAACCACCCCTTGCCCAGAGTGTTCAGCACGGCGGCTGCGGCTCCGGGCTGTCCCTCGATCTGCGCGTAGGCGGCTCGTTCGGCGCGCCGACCCAGCACGATGGCTGCGATGAGCAACCCGGTGGTGAATCCCAGGGGTACCAGCCACCAGTTGTTCAGAAGCAGGCTCACGACAACGGAGATCGCCAGCGGGAGTAGGAACCACCCGAGCAGGATCCAACCGATCCGCGGATCCGAACTCTTGGTCATCTGGTAGGTCTGGCGGATCTGTGCCAGACGCCCGGGTTTACCGTCCTTGCGTGCCATGGGCCAAGCCTACGTGGTCGCCGGGCCGGCTCCGACGCGCGCGGCGACGGCCTGCCGGTAGAGCCTGCCCGCGCGGTAGCTCGATCGCACCAGGGGCCCGCTCATGACACCCAGGAAACCGATCTCCTCGGCGACCTCCGCCAGATCGTCGAATTCGGCAGGTTCCACCCATCGGGTCACGGGGTGGTGGCGCACAGTGGGCCGCAGGTACTGCGTGATGGTCAACAGGTCGCAGCCCGCTTCGTGAAGGTCCTGCATGGTCGAGCGCACCTCGTCGATCGTCTCGCCCATCCCGAGGATCAGGTTCGACTTGGTGACCAGCCCGGCGGCACGGGCCTGCGTCAGCACGTCCAAGGAGCGTTCGTACCGGAAGGCCGGGCGGATGCGCTTCATCAGGCGCGGCACCGTCTCGACGTTGTGGGCGAGGACCTCGGGTGCGGCATCGAAGACCTGCGCCAGGAATTCCGGCTCACCGTTGAAGTCGGGGATCAGCACCTCGACGCCGCACCCGGCCACCGCCGCGTGGATCTCCCGGACGGTCTGCGCGTAGAGCCACGCGCCCTGGTCCGGCAGGTCGTCGCGGGCCACGCCGGTGACGGTCGCGTAGCGGAGCCCCATCTGGGCGACCGTCTGCGCAACCTTCACCGGTTCGCTGGTGTCGAGCGGCTCCGGACGGCCGGTGTCGATCTGGCAGAAGTCGCAGCGCCGGGTGCATTGATCCCCACCGATGAGGAAGGTGGCCTCTCTGTCCTCCCAGCACTCGTAGATGTTGGGGCACCCGGCTTCCTGGCACACGGTGTGCAGACCGCCGTCCGAGACGGTCTTGCGCAATTCGTGATACTCCGGGCCCATGACCGCGCGGGTCTTGATCCACGGCGGTTTGCGCTCGATCGGGGTCTGAGCGTTGCGCACCTCCAGACGCAGCAGTTTGCGGCCGTCAGCAGTGGGTGTCGCCATGCCGCAAGCCTACGCGCGATGCTGGTCGGCGACCAGACGGTGACGGTCCCACAGCAGACCAGCGATGGTGACGAACAGCATCCCTGCGATGACGTACAGGTAGGCGGTGACCCAGGGCCGCACCATCAACTCCCCGATCGCACGGGTGATCGTCCACTCCGCGGAGTCGGCGCCGGTGAGGGTCCACGACGACTGGATGACCGCGACGGCGATGGCGCAGACGATGGCGGTGAGACCCGAGACGACGGCCAGCGCCCGCGTCCGGCCGCGGTCGAGGGCGATCAGCGCCGCGGTGGCCACGACGATGCCGATCACGGCGGGCAGGAAGGCCGACCGGAGCAGGTTCACCGGCAGTCGCATCCAGTCCGGGGGCAGTGGCACGGGCACCTGCAGGCCGGGCAGGTTCAATGCGTCCAGCGGGATCGCCAGCGGGCCGAGCTGGACGGTCTGCCCGGCCAGCAACTCGTCGACGTCGAGAACCGCCCGGCCCTGTGAGAGATCGGCCTGCAGGCCGGGCCTGCCCAGGGTGTCCTCGTCGAGCCAGGCGAGGAACGTGTTGTGGACCTCTGCGGCCAGCCCCAGCATCACGCGCTCACCGGGCTGGGAGTTCACGGCCTGATTGACCAAGCCTTGGATCGTCGGCTCCGCCCGGTCGAGCAGGGCGTCTACCTGGGTCGAGAACAGCGGTACCGTGCGGTCCACGAAAGCCCGGGCGTCGGCCATCACTTGTGCCGTGGCACGGTTGGTGATCTCGGTGTCCACGTCCTCGATCTGTAGGACTTCCTGCATGGAAGCGGCGAAGGCCTGTTCGTCCAGGATGGTCTCGTTGAGCCACCACGACGCGGGTGCGATCAGCCAGCAGGAGATCCAGACCAGCGCTGCCAGGAGGATCCCGAGCACCCTCACGCCGGCGCCTCCCGCGCCTGCAGGATCCCGGCCAGCGCGCTGACTTCCGCGGCGACCTCGTCCACCGACACGTCCTGACCGGTCTCGTGGCGCAGGGACGTGACCTCCGCGTCGCGGATGCCGCAGGGCACGATGCGGTCGTACGCCGAAAGGTCGCAGTCCACGTTGAGAGCGAAGCCGTGCATGGTGACGCCCTTGGCGACGCGCACGCCGATCGCGGCGATCTTGCGCGCGGGTGTGTGCTGCACCCACACCCCACTGCGACCTGAAACCCGCTCGCCGGTGACCCCGAATCTCTTCGAGGTGATGATCAGGAGTTCTTCGAGCCGCCGCACATAGCCCACGACATCCATGGGCTGAGGCAGATGCAGGATCGGATATCCGACCAATTGGCCGGGTCCGTGCCAGGTGATCCGGCCACCGCGGTCGACCTCGATCACGGGGGTGCCGTCCAGCGGCCGGTCCTCGGGCTGTGTTCTGCGCCCTGCGGTGTACACGGGATCGTGTTCCAGAAGCAGCAGGGTGTCGGGCATGTCCCCATCTACCACCGCGGCGTGGATCTCGCGCTGCAATTCCCAGGCTTCCAGGAAGGGGACCCGGCCCACGTGGCGCACCTGCAGGTGGTTCAGCGATGACGACACGCATCAAGGGTAGGCATGGGTCGCGGATCCATGCCCGCCGCCGGATGTGGACAACTCCTTGTGGACGCCGAAAGCGCGGCAGTCTGGATCAATGCTGACCACGATCGAGCACGATGTCCGCCTTTACCGTTTGCTGCAGTCCCTCCTCCAGGTGCGGCACAGCCACCTTCGCCCACTTCGTGCCGTGTCGGTGGGCCCTGCCAGCATCGGGCTGCATCACGGGCAACCGGGACCGTGCCTACCGAGGTGCGGTGGCATTCACGAGGCGGTGCGTGTCATCCACCAGGCGGGGTTGTGGGTAGGGGACCTGATGTCCGCCGTGGGCTTCGACGAGGTCGGCAGAGTGGTACTCATCGATGTGGGAAGCCGCTGGGACCTCCACGACCCGTTCCAAGGGCACCCCTCGACTCGCGGCCAGTCGGAACTACGGATTCCCGTGGCGCCAGAACGGGGACCTGTTGCAGCTGGCGAACCTGTCTGAAGCCTTGTTGGGCTGCCAGACGCTGGCCAGTTGAAGCCCAGACGCCGCCGATGGGGCTCGGCAGTGCAGCAACACCCGGTGGAGCTGAGTACAGACGGTGGACATACGCACGTCCGTGGGAGTCGATCGGGCCGCGCGACCCCAACCCCTGTGCCTATCTGCCTACCTCCACCATCATCGGGGCGATGGGCCGCGGCCCTGTCTCAGCGCGCAGCCTCGATCATCGATCGGATGTCCGGGTGTTGCCACGTGAACCCGGACTTGGACAAGGCCGCCGGTTCGATCCGCTGGCTGGCCAGTGTGTCCTCGGCGAACTCCCCGAGCACGATCTTGAGAGCGAATCCGGGGACGGGGACGATCGTGGGTCGCTTGAGCACGTCGCCCATGATCTTCGTTACCTCCGCGTTCGGCAGCGGATCCGGCCCGACCAGGTTGACCGGTCCGCTGATCTCGTTGTCGATCAACCAGCACAAGGCCCGCACCTCGTCGGTCAGCGAGATCGCCGACCAGTACTGGTCGCCCGATCCCAGCTTCCCGCCGATACCGGCCTTGAAGATGGGGAACAACTTCTGCCACGCACCGCCCTTGGAGGACACCACCAAGCCCGTGCGCGCGAAGGCTACCCGCACCCCGGCGTCGATCGCCGGTTGAGCCGCGGCTTCCCAGTCGCGCACGACACCGGCCAGGAAACCCGCCCCCTGCGGCCCGGTCTCATCGGTCGGCCGGGCACCGGTGTCGCCGTAGTATCCGATCGCGGAACCGCACACCAGTGCTCGTGGTCCACCGGAATCCACGGCCAGAGCCATCGATGTGGCGATCGTGCTGGTGCCATCCACCCGGCTCGAACGGATGATGCGCTTGTACTCGTCGGTCCAGCGCTTGTCGCCCACTCCGGCCCCAGCCAGATGGACGACCGCATCCAGGCCCTGTAGTGATGTCGGATCCAGAGGCCGGCCCGGGTGCCACGTCACCTCGCTGTCCGAGACCGCATCCCGCCGCACGAACCGCACCACCTGGTCCCCGCGTTGTGTCAGGTGCTCGGCCAGCGCCGAGCCGATGAGGCCCGACGCACCCGTGATTCCTATCCGCATGTGTTCAGTCTGGCTGACCCGCGGGTCAGCGCAACCAGGCGGCTACAGGTCGGCGTCGAACTCGCCGGACTCCAAGCGGTCCTTGACCGTGGACAAGAAGCGAGCGGCCTCGGCGCCGTCGACGAGTCGGTGATCGTAGGTCAGCGCCAGGAACACCATGTGGCGTACAGCGATCGAGTCGTTGCCCACATCGTCGGTGACCACCACCGGTCGCTTCACCACCGCGCCGGTTCCGAGAATCCCCACCTGGGGCTGGTTGATGATGGGGGTGTCGAACAATGCCCCCCGGCTGCCGGTGTTGGTCAGCGTGAAGGTGCCACCGGACAGTTCGTCGGGGCTCACCTTATTGGTCCGCGTGCGTTCGGCGAGGTCCGCGATCTTGCGTGCCAGGCCGGCGATGTTGAGATCACCGGCGTTGCGGATGACCGGCACCAGCAAACCCCGTTCGGTGTCCACGGCAACACCGAGGTGTTCGCCGTCGTGATACGTCACGGTGCCGGCATCCATATCCATCGAGGCGTTCACGTTCGGGAACTGCTTGAGTGCCTCGCACGTCGCCTTCGCGAAGAACGGCATGAACGACAGCTTCACACCCTCCCGCACCAGGAACTCGTCCTTCACGCGGCTGCGAAGCAGCGCGATTCGTGTCATGTCCACCTCGATCACGGTGGTCAGCTGTGCGGAGACCGCCAGCGACTCGACCATGCGCGTGGCGATGACCTTTCGCAACCGGCTCATCGGCTCGGTCCGGCCCCGCAGGTGCAGGTTCGGCTGCGGGGTGGGAGTGGTTCTCGCGGCTGGCGCACTGGGAGCCGCTGGAGCCTGCGGGGCCGCCTTGGCGCTGGCGGCCTCGAGGACGTCCTGCTTGCGGATCCGTCCGCCGACGCCGGTGCCCTTGACGGTCGACAGCTCGACCCCCTTCTCGTTGGCCAGTTTGCGCACGATCGGGGTGACGTAGGCACCATCCGACGGTGCCTCCGGGGCGGCCGACGCCGCTGGCGCGGATGGGGTAGGGGTAGCCGACGGCGCTGGCGCGGACGGGGCAGCGGCTGGTGCTGGTGTCGGTGCGGGCGCCGACTGGGCGGGTGCCGCTTCGGGCTGCGGCGTGGGCGCCGGCTCTGATCCCGGTGAGCCGATCACGGCGAGCACAGATCCCACCTCGACGGTCTCGTCCTCGTTGACCCGGATCTCGGACAGCACTCCGGCGACCGGGGACGGGATCTCGGTGTCGACCTTGTCGGTGCTGACCTCCAGCAACGGTTCGTCGACGGATACCTCGTCGCCGACCTGCTTGAGCCAGCGGGTGACGGTCCCCTCCGTCACGCTCTCGCCGAGCGCCGGCAGTTCGACGCTCACACTGCCCGCGGCGGCGTGGCCGGACGTAGGGGAGGTGACGGTTGTGGGCGCTGCGTCCGGCGCGGGGGCGGGTTCGGCGGCTGGTGCGGCCGGTTGCGCCGCCTGCTCGGGCTCCGGAGCCTGCGCGGGGGCGGGGCTGCCCGCCTCCGCGGCGTCTGCGATCACGGCGAGTTCACCGCCGACCTCGACGACGTCGTCCTCGCCGGCCTTGATCTCGGTCAGCACACCGCTGGCCGGGGCCGGGATCTCGGTGTCCACCTTGTCGGTGCTGACCTCCAGCAGCGGCTCGTCGGCGCTGACTTCGTCGCCGACCTGCTTGAGCCAGCGGGTGACGGTTCCCTCGGTGACGCTCTCACCGAGTTGGGGCATCGTGACCGACGTCGCCATTGTTGTCTCCTTGGGATCAGGCGTGCGAGTGGAGGGGTTTGCCGGCGAGCGCCAGGTGCGCCTCGCCCATTGCTTCGTTCTGGGTGGGGTGTGCGTGGACGAGTGCCGCGACGTCCTCCGGATAGGCCTCCCAGTTGTAGATCAACTGGCCCTCCCCGATGAGTTCCCCGACGCGGCTGCCCACCATGTGGACGCCGACCACCGGTCCGTCTTTCTGTCGGACCAGTTTGATGAACCCGGCGGTCGCGAGGATCTGGCTCTTGCCGTTGCCGCCGAGGTTGTACTCGTAGCTCTCGATCTCGCCGAACTTGGCCTTCGCCTCCACCTCGGTGTACCCCACCGACGCGACCTCCGGCTCGCAGTAGGTCACCCGGGGGATGCCCGCCTCGTCGATGGGGGCCGGGTTCAGCCCGGCGAGGTGCTCTGCCAGGTAGATCCCTTGACCGAATCCGCGGTGGGCAAGTTGCAGGCCGGGGACGATGTCGCCCACCGCATAGACGCCGGGCACGTTGGTCTGCAGATTCGCATCGACCGGGACGAAGCCGCGGTCCAAGGTGACGCCGTTCTCCTCGTATCCCACGCCGCTGGTCCGCGGTCCACGACCCACCGCCACCAACAACACGTCAGCGGTGATGGTCTTGCCGTCCTCCAGGGTGACCGTGACGCTCTTGTCATCCTGGGTCGCCGACGAGAACCGCACGCCGGTGTGGAAGGTGATCTTGCGCTTGCGGAAGGCGCGTTCCAGGGCTTTCGAGCAGGCCTCGTCCTCTGCGGGTACCAGGTGGGGAAGTGCCTCGACGATGGTCACGTCGGTGCCGAAGGACTTCCATACGCTGGCGAATTCGACGCCGATGACACCGCCGCCCAGAACGATGGCGCTGTCGGGCACGTAGTCCATCTGCAGCGCTTCCTCGCTGGTGATGATCCGCCCGCCGATGTCCAGACCCGGCAGCGAGCGGGCGTACGACCCGGTGGCCAGCACGACGGCCCGACCCCTGTAGACCTGCCCGCCCACCTCGACCGCATCTGGAGCGACGAGTTTCCCGGTGCCGGTCACGTAGGTGATCTTGCGGCTCTTCACCAGGCCCTGCAGTCCCTTGTACAGGCGGCTGACCACGGAGTCCTTGTACTTGTTCACCGCTGGCATGTCGATGCCCTGCAGCGTCGCCTGCACACCGAAGGTGGAACTCTCGCGGGTCGAATCCGCGACCTCCGCGGCGTGCAGCAGTGCCTTGGTGGGGATGCACCCGCGGTGCAGACATGTGCCCCCGAGTTTGTCCTCTTCGATCAGGGCGACCTTCTTGCCCAGTTGTGAGGCGCGCAGCGCGCAGGCATAACCTCCGCTGCCGCCACCCAGAATCACGATGTCGAACAGGTCCTCGGACACGTTTCTCCTCTTTGTCGTCGCCTTACGCATCCTCTCAGCAGATGCGGCGTGGGGGCTACCCGAAATCCTTGCGCATCTCGTCGGCGGACCCAAATCCGAACAATCGGCGAGGTGCGGGCAGACGTTGCGTGGCAACCGTCACGAAACCCAGTCTCTCGTAAAGCGCTTTGGCGCGTGAATTGGAGTCCACAACGCTCAGCGTGAGCGCAGTCTTGCCCTGCTCGGCGGCCAACTCCTGAGCCGCGAACACCAAGGCGGTGCCGGCGCCGGTCCCACGGGTCTGCGGGTCCACACACAGCCAGTCGATGTGCAGGGCGTCGTGGGTGGCTTTCTGATCGAGGAGCGCCAGCAGGGCGACTCGCCAAACGGCACTGAGCCCGTAGATCCTCCAGGCATTCGCCCACGTCTGCCGCAGCGGGTGACCGGTTCCCGCGACGAGGTACCCCAGCGCTGCCACCGCCCGTTCGTCCGCTCTGGCCACCAGCGTCGTGCCCGGGTCGAGTTCGGCGGCGAAGAAATCACGGGCCCGGTCGTCGGTCCCCATCACGTTGTGCAGCTTGGCGCCGAACCCGGACAGGAACAGTCCGGCGATGGTGGGGGCGTCGGCAGGAGGGTATCCCCGCTCGATACGCATCAGCCCCGGGCCAGGCCGATCAGGGTGCGCGCGGCGAATCCGGTGCCGCCCGACGGTGTGAAGCCGTGCGGGGCGCCGTCGTTCCAGGCCGGACCGGCGATGTCCAAGTGCGCCCATGCCTGACCTTCCGGTACGAAGGCTTCGAGGAACAGCCCGGCCACCAGCATGCCGCCCATCTGTTCCCCGATGTTCTTCTGGTCGGCGACGCGCGACTTCAGGCTCGCCCGCAGCGCGTCCGGCAGAGGCATCGGCCAGAAGCGCTCACCGACGCTCGCCCCGGCGTCGCGGATCTGCTGGGCGAGGTCGTCATCATTGGCCATGACAGCGGCGATGTGTGAGCCCAGTGCGACCATCTGGGCCCCGGTCAGGGTGGCCACGTCGACGATCGCATCCGGTTTCGACTCAGCTGCCAGCGCGATCGCGTCGGCCATCACCAGGCGGCCTTCGGCGTCGGTGTTCAACACTTCTACCGTCGAGCCGTTGCGCATGGTGATGACGTCGCCAGGCCGTTGTGCGGTGCCGCTGGGCATGTTCTCGGCGCAGGCGAGGTAGGCGCTGATCCGTACCGGGAGCCCGGCCTCGGCGATGGTGCGGGTGGCCGCGAGGACGGCAGCCGCGCCACCCATGTCGCACTTCATCGTTTCCATCGCCTTGGCGGGCTTCAGCGACAGTCCGCCGGAGTCGAAGGTGATCCCCTTGCCGACGAAGGCGAGGTGCCGGGTGGCGTCCTTGGGGGCGTACTCCAAGTGGATCAGGCGGGGCGGGTTCGCCGACCCCTGGCCGACCCCGACGATGCCGCCCATCGACTCCTTGGCAAGGCGATGTTCGTCCCAGACGGTGACCTTGACGGGCAGATTCTTGAAGGTTTGCTTGGCGGTAGTGGCGATGGCCTGGGGCGTCAGGCTCACCGGTGGTTCGTTGACGAGGTCCCTGGCCAGGCCGGTCGCCTTCACATCCGCGACCGCGATGCGCTTGGTCGCGGCGCGGATTCCCCGCGGCGCCGTCGTCGCGACGACGATCGCTGCGGGTGCTTCGGGTACCGCTTTGCCCGACAGGCGCAGCGGGACGTGGGCGCCCAGCAGTGCGCCTTCACAGACCGCGGCCAGTGACTGCGGGTTGCTGCTCGGCAGCGCCAAGGCGATCGTCTTCACCGATCCGGCTGACCGGACC
This sequence comes from uncultured Actinomycetota bacterium, assembly GCA_963704075.1. Lineage (GTDB taxonomy): Bacteria > Actinomycetota > Actinomycetes > S36-B12 > UBA10799 > JADKAV01. The sequence goes on along the minus strand of CAVPGV010000011.1, from coordinate 24,868 downwards.
GCGGCGCCCGCCGCTTCGCGCAGTTGGATGGTGTCGGGCTTGGGCGGCATTCCGACGGCGACCACCGACTCGGCGGCCAAGGATCCGGGGGCAGGGATCCGCCACGTGCCCCCGAGTTGGCCGTCGCAGCCGACGCGTTCGAGGTCCCGGACGATGCTGCGGCGCACATTCGCGGGCAGTGCCCCGCTGACGATGTGCAGGCCGTCCTTGTCCGCGACGCCCACCACCAGCACCTGAGCCCGGGTCGCGGTGACGTCGGCATCGCCGATCCGAAGAGTTGTCACAGGTCAGACCTCCTTGATCAGTGCCACCCTATGTGCCGCAGGCACGGGATAGCGTGGAGCGGTGTCCATCCCGCAAGCAGTTCCTTCTCCTCTGCACGACCGCCATGTGAGCGCGGGCGCGAAATTCGCCGAGTTCGCGGGGTGGTCGATGCCCCTGGAGTACCAGGGGGTCGTCGCCGAGCACACCGCGGTGCGCTCGGCGGTGGGTGTCTTCGACGTGTCACACCTCGGGACGCTGACGGTTCGCGGACCCAGTGCGGTGCTCAACACGGTGCTGAGCAACGACCTCACCCGCATCGCCGACGGTCAGGCGCAGTACACGTTGCTGCTGACCGACGAGGGGGGCGTCGTCGACGACTTGATCGCCTACCGGGTCGCTGACGACGAGTTCATCCTGGTGCCGAACGCTGCCAACTGCGCTGCGGTGGCCGACGCGGTGGAAGCGGCCGGGCTCGATGTCGCTGACGTGACACGCCAGACGGCGATCATCGCGGTGCAGGGACCCTCGTCGGATGCGCTGGTGGCAGCCCTGGGAGTGCCCGACCTGGAGTACATGTCGTTCGCCACCGCGCCGGTGGCGGGGATCGTGTGCACGGTGTGCCGGACGGGCTACACCGGGGAACGCGGCGTCGAGATCCTGGTCCCTGCGGATGCGGCTGGGGAGGTCTGGGACGCGGTGATCGCAGCGGGTGCCGTGCCGTGTGGGCTGGGGGCCCGGGACACGTTGCGCACCGAGATGGGCTACCCGCTGCACGGTCACGAACTGTCACCGTCGGTGCCTGCCCGCTGGTCCTCGGTGGGGTGGGCCGTGGTTGCGGACAAGGGTCCGTTCAACGGCCGTGAGGCCTACCTCGTCACCCCCGCCGAGCAGAAGATCGTTGGTCTGCGGATGGTGGACCGAGGGGTACCGCGGCCGCAGATGACGGTGTGGACGGACGACGACGAGTGCGGCTACACCACCAGCGGCACCTTCTCCCCGACGCTGAAGACGGGTATCGCGCTGGCCCGCGTGCGCACGTCGGTGAGAGTCGATGACCGGGTCGAGATCGAGGTCCGCGGGCGGCGTCTGTCGGCTGAGGTGGTCAAAGTGCCTTTCGTGGCCTCACACGTCCGCGGCTAGGAGGGCTACGTTCAGGGCCGCCAGTCCGCCCAGAGCGCCGAGCCCCTGGCCGGGTCCGATGCCGCCGGTCGCCCACGCTGCGATGTCCAGGTGGTCCAAGAACAGTCGGTGGGACGGTTCCTGGCCGAGCACGGGTGCCTGTACGGGGGGCAGTTCCTCGGCCACGGTCGCTCCCGCCGCGCAGACCACCCCGTCCAGCAGGACCGGCGTGGCCGTGTCCGCCGCGCGGACCAGAAGGTCCGCGAGGAGTCCGACGGCGGAGGGTACGGCCGGTGGACTGCCGGCCGCCTGTGCCCGTGCACGCACACCGGTCACCTTGCCCATCCAGTCGACGTCCGAGATCCCGCTGCCGTATCCGACCGCCGTCTGCGGTTCGGCGTTGAGGTGGGTGCACGCGACCTGCGCCGCCGATGTGGTCATGCCGCGGCCGGCGTCGGCAAGCAACACCAGGTCGTGGCCCTGCGGCAGGCCTGCGGAGTCGGCGAAGTGAATGGGGACCCCTAGATGTTCGGCGACTCTGGCGGTCGGTGTGAGGCCGTTCTCGGTATCAGCGCGCCATCGTGAGCTGAATTCGGGCGAGAGCGCCGACACCGCGTCGGGGTCGTCGTCGAGCACCACCACGAGGACGGGCCGCTCGGGCCTCGCCGCAGCGCTCACCGATCGCCACCATTCGACCCTGGGGTCCATTCAGCGGCTCCGCACAACGGTCGGCATCGGCAGGTCGGGCCGCAGTGTGATGGCCGACATCATCGGGGGGTTGGCCGGGACCTGCACGTCGAGTTCCCATCGGCGGGCCAGGGTAGCCAGCAGCACGACAGCCTCCGTCCAGGCGAAGTGTTCGCCGATGCACCGACGGGTCCCGAACCCGAAGGGGAACCACACTCCGCGCGGAACCCTCGGCGCGCGCTCGTCGAAGGTGCCTTCACCGGTCAACCAGCGGTCCGGGCGGAACGCATGGGCGTCGGACCAGAAACGCGGATCACGATGCATCGCATATTGCGAGGCCAACACCACACTTCCGCGTGGCAGGTCCCAGCCGGCCACCCGGAGGTCGGTGTCGAGCCAACGCCCGATGATCCACGCCGGCGGGTGCAGTCGCATCGACTCCGCGACGACCGCATATGTACGCGGCAACTGGCGCAACTGGTCAGCCGTCGAGGGGGGCTCCGCCAAGGCGTCGACCTCCTCGGTCAGCCAACCGCGCCATTGCGGGTTGGTTGCCAGCAGATGCCATGACCAGGTCAGGGTCAGTGCGGTCGTCTCGTGCCCGGCGAGCACCAACGTCATGGCTTCGTCGCGCACTTCCTCGGCGGTGAAGGACGGTTCGCCGGCGTCGTCGGTCGATGTGAGCATCATGGTCAGCAGGTCGCTGCCCACATGGCCATCGCGAATGTCACGGGTCCGCTGTGCGATCATCTGCCCGACGATCGCGTCGAGTTCCTCGATCGCCCGGATCTCCCGGCGCCGCTGCGCGGTGGGCACCCGGGACAGGGGGGAGGCCAGCGGACCGATGCCCCGTGCGAAACCCTCCAGGACCGTGTTCAGTGCCTCTGCCATGTCCTGGGCCTCCGCCCGCAGGTTGAGTCCGAAGATCGTGCGGCCGATCACGTCCAGGGTCAGTTCCGACATGGCGTGCGCCACATCGATGACGGTGCCGTCGGACCAGGAACCGCTGGTGACCTCGGCGGCAGCGGTCATGTCCGCGATGTAGCCCTCGATCCGCTTGTTGTGGAAGAGCGGCTGAATGGCACGCCGGTGGCGCAGATGCGTCGCTCCGTCCGCGGTGAGCAGCCCGTCTCCGAGCAGTGGTCGTGTCAGTTGTAGTCCGAGGCTCTTGCGCGTATGCCGGCCGTTGGTGACGAAGACGTCCCAGATGGCTTCGGGGGAGAACAGGATGTGCACGTGTTCGGCACCGAGGGCGACGTGCACGACGGGTTGGTGGCGGGCGGCGAGGTCCCCGAAGAACTCGTGCGGAGCCCGGCGTCCGGCCATCATGGTCCACATCGCCTTGAGCCCGTTGGGGCCGGGTGGCCTGGGAACCGCGGCCTGTTTGACCCGCATCGATGCCACGATGTCTCGCGCGTGTTCGGTGCGTTCGGTGACGGTGCTGGCCATGTCTGTAGTCTGCCTCGCAGGTCCGGAAGTCCCAACACCGCAGGAGGTCCGCACACGATGGTCGAGTGGCGTGAGCTCCACCTGCCCGAGGTGCACTGGGCTCCGCGGGGTTTGCCGGGCGCGCTGAAGTCGTTGCCCGGGTGGGTGGCGCGGGTGGCCTCCGAGAGCCGGTTCGCCGGGGAGATCATCGACTTCGAGAAAGCCCTGCCCAGGGGATCGCGACGCCAGACAGTCGATCCGGCGCCAGGTCCTCGTGGTGCCCGGATTCGGGTTCGGTGATGCCGCGACTCTGCCCATGCAGATCGCGGTCAAGCGCGCGGGTTTCCATGTTGTGCGATCGCACATCGTGGCCAATGTGCGCTGTTCCGACCGGGCTGTCGACCGACTCGCGGAGGTTGCCAGGCGGGCGGTGGACGCCGATCACGGCCAACGCTTGATGGTCGTGGGACACAGCAGGGGTGGGATGCTCGCCCGCGGACTCGGCGCCCGGCATCCCGAATTGGTCAGCACCGTCGTCAGCCTCGGGGCACCCTTGAACGACGAATTCGCGTTCTACGAGATCCCACAACCGGTGGTCGGCGTGCTCAAAGTGGTGCACCAGCGCGACCCGGAGTTGCGTGAGCGCCGGTGCGTCACCCGCGATTGCACCTGCCCCTACATGCTGGCCACGCACCGTCCGTTCCCGGAGGACGTCGAGTTGATCAGCTACTACACGACCTCCGACGGCATCGTCGACTGGCGTGCGTGCGTGGTCCCGGGCGCCGAGAACATCGAGGTGCCGGGTTCCCATCTCGGGATGGGGCTGCGGCCCGACACCGTGGACGCCGTGGTCGAGCGGATGATCGCCTCGGCACGCAGATTCTGAGGGCTTGTCCAGCTGCCGGTCCCGGCGTCAGTTCACTTCAGAGCCCGGCAAGTACGAACGACGGGCGCGAACGCAGTTCTCGTGGCGAGCTGCCTCGGCGAACCGCGCGGTACGCGTTTCTGTGACGGAACGAGCCCTGGCTGGTCGGATCGTCACCAGCAGGCGTCAGGACTGCGGCACCTGTTCCACGGATCTCCTGTCGAGCCGGTGAGTTCTGGGCACTGAGCCACCTCGACCCGCAGTCACGGCGGGTGGTTGGCGAAGGCCGGGCTAGCCGAAGTTCACGACGACACCAATCCGTCTGGTGGTCTGGCGCCGAACACTTGACCATGAGACTCTTCACGACTGTCATCACTGTTGGCGCCGCTTGACCGGTGGACTGCTTATCGCCGCGGCGCCTGCGTCGGCCGAACCAATGCCCACCAAGGCGTTCAAATCCTGCAAGCAACTGCGGGCCGAATACCCCGCCGGCATCGCCAAGACCGCGAAGGCTCGCAAGAAGGTCGTACGCAAGGGCTTCCGCAGCCCCATCGTGTGCCCGCGGGTGTACAAGAAGGTGGCGCCGCGGCTGGACCCGAACCGCAACAAGGTCGCCTGCGAATCCCGCTGAACGAGCCGAATACTGGGGAAGGGCGAGCACACACGGAGGCCCCGATACCGGGTTCGCCTGTGGCACCACGGACACCCCAGAGCCGGACTCAGGCACGCTCGGAACTGACCGGCTCGACCGTCTCGAAGTGCACCGGGACGTCGAAGGCAGCACGGCGGGTCGCGCGCCGTACGGCCCGCAGCAGGACGGGCCCGGCCAGCAGCGTGAGGGTGGCGGTCAGAATCGCGCGCGGGACGTCCCACCCGAGGGAGGTGGCGATGTTGAACGTCACCCAGCGTCCGAAGTTCTCGGCCAGGGGTGCGCCCGCGACGAAGGACAGTTCGCTGCCTTGGCCCAGGGCCCACGGCCAGAAGGACAGATTCATCAGGAACCCGTAGAGCAAGGAAGCGGCCGCACCATAGACCAGGAGGAGGGCTATCTCGGCCTTGCCTCGGATCTGTGGCAACAAGCCCGCCCCCATGGCGAACCATCCGGCGGCCATCATCTGGAATGGCAGCCAGGGGCCCACCCCGGCCGTCAAGAGGGCGGAGGTGAACATCGACAGACTGCCCAGCGCGAAGCCGAACGCCGGGCCCAGCGCACGTCCGCCCAGCAGGAGCACCACGAACATCGGCTCGAGTCCGGCCACGCCGGCGCCGAGCGGCCGGACGGCCGTGGCCACCGCCGCGAGGACGGCGAGCATGGCCACGGCTTTCGCATCCGCTCCGCCGCCGCTGACCTCAGCCAGCAGTACCGCCACGACCAGCGGCAGCAGCAGGGCGAAGAACCACGGGGCATCCGTGGCGTGGTCGGCGGCGATGCTCGTGGGAGCCACGAAGAAGGGCCAGAAGAAGGCGATCAGACCGACCGCACTGACCCCGACGAGTGCGCCGAGGGTGCGGCCCCGCAGCGGCACCGCGTGTAGCTGTGTCATAGCAGGCACGCCTCCTCGACGGTGAGGACCGGCAACGGGGACAGAACCTTGTGTACCTGCGGCGCGAACGTCGGCGATGAGGTCAACGCGCTTCGGGCGTCGGTGTCCGTCACCACTTCGCCGTCGGCCAGCACGATGACCCGGTCGGCGATGACCGCCACCAGTTCCACGTCATGGGTGGCGACCAGCACACTGCTGCCGGCGTCGGCGAGGTCCTGCAACCACCGACCGAAGACCGCCTTGCCCGGGTAATCCAGCCCGCGGGTCGGTTCGTCCAGGAGAATGAGGTCCGTGGCGGCTGACAGTTGGATCGCCAGCGCGAGAGCGAGTTGCTGGCCTGCCGACAGGTCGCGGGGGTGGGTGCGGGGATCGACGGTCTCGACCAGCGCGGTCAGGCGGTTCCACGCCGAACCGGGGGGCAACCCGGTGTCGGTGTCGGCGTCGGCGCATTCCTGGGCGACAGTGTCGGTGTAGAACAGGTCGGTCGGGTCCTGCGGGACGTACGCGATCCGCTCGAGCAGGTCTCGTCCCTGGAGGTCGGCCGGATCGGTCCCGCCCACGCGAGCCCGGCCGTTCTGCGGGCGTCGGGAGCCCGTCAACAGGCTGATCAGGGTGGACTTGCCCGCACCGTTGCGGCCCATCAGGGCGGTGATCTGGCCCCGGTGCAACCGGATTCCCACGTCGGACAGGGCGGTGATCTGGCCGAACTGAACGGTCGCTGACATGACATCCGCCACTTGATTGCCTGCTGGGCGTCGCGGCGGCGCAGTCGCATCGGCACTCCGCAGATCATGGGCAAGGCGGCGAGCGGACCGTACCGACAAGGGCACCGGATCCCAGCCCAGCGCGTGGCCCAACCGGACCACCGGGGGTTGCAGGCCGTGTCCGCGCATCGCCTCCGCCGGTTCCTCGAGCAGCAGCGGGCCGTCGAGGCGCACCACGTGATCAGCGAATTCGATGACCCGTTCCAGCCTGTGCTCGGCCATGACCACGGTGATCGCGAGATCGTGCACCAGGCGATGTACGGCGGCCAGAACTTCCTCGGCCGCGGCGGGATCCAGTGCGCTGGTCGGCTCGTCGAGAACGAGAACCGACGGTCCCGCGGTGAGCGCCGATCCGATCGCGACCCGCTGCTGCTCACCGCCGGACAGTGTGTCCAGCGAGCGTCGGCGCAGCGCGGTCAGCCCGAGCAGGTCCAACGTCTCCTCGACCCGGCGGCGCATGACGTCGGGCGCGAACCCGAGGGACTCCATGGTGTAGGCCAACTCGTCCTCGACGGTGTCAGTGGTGAAGCCGGCGCGCGGGCTCTGGCCCACGGTTCCGACACTGCCGGCAAGGTCGCGCGGGGGGTGGGTGCGGGTGTCCATCCCAGCGACGATGACCCGTCCCCGCAAGGTGCCTCCGGTGAAGTGCGGGACCAAGCCGTTGATCAGGTTCAGGAAGGTGGACTTGCCCGAACCGGTCCGGCCGATGACCAGCGTCAGGTCACCCTCCGGGATGGTCAGGTCGACATCGCGCAGGATCGTGGACTGCGTGCCGTCGTGGGTGAAGCTCACATTCTCGAAGGTGATCACGAGGTCCGCCAGGGCAGGGGAGGAGAGGGCGTCAGCACTGCCGGTGACGCGGCCAGCAGGATGGCGGCCACCGCCGCTGGCGGCAGGGTCGGCCAGCTGAGCGGAACGGTCAGGCTGGTCGTGGCGAACCCCAACACCGACAGGGCCGCGAGCACGCCCGATCCGGCGGTGAGGGTCTCGGGCAGCCCCCAGGGGTCGGGGCGGTAGCGGGTTCGTGGGATGCGGCGTCCGGCCACGGCGATCCCAGCGGCAGCCATCGTGACACCCAGGCCGAGCAGCAGCCAACCCCATCCGCTGGCACCGAGCACGGCGTACAGACCCAGCGCTATCCCGACCAGACCCGCCAGCACGAGGGTGGCCTGCAGTGCCCGTTCACGCGCTGTCGTGGAGGTTGCCCGGCCGTAGCCGCGGGTGTCCATGGCAGCGGCGAGATTGATCGCATCGTCCAGCGAGGATTCGAGAACCGGAACCGCCGCCTGGGCGGCAGCCCTGAGTCCGCGCGTGGGCCGTCCGCGCATGCGGCGCGCGAGCATGACCCGGCGCACGTTCACCATGATGCGGGGCGCCAGGGACAACGCGACGACGCAGGCCACACCGACGTGGTAGAGCCCGGCGGGAAGTGCCTTCAGCAGTCGCACCGGGCTGGCCAGGGAGTTGGCCGCACCGACACAGATGAGCAGGGTCGCCAACTGCGCCCCTTGGATCACGGCGATATACAGCATCTCCGCGGTGACGGGCCCGCCCAGCGTCACGCCGGCCATCCATTCGGGCAAGCCGATGGTCGGGAGTGTGAACAGGTCGGTGGTGCCGATCCGGACCCCGAACAGCATGGCGAAAACGACTCTGATCACGATCACGACCAGGGCGATGCGGACGAACACCCCGAACGCGCCTGCCCACTGGGCCTGCGGACGCCGAGCACTGACCACCAGCGTGGCGACGGCCACGATCAGGCCCAGGAGCAGGGGGTTGGTGGTTCGGGTGGCTGCGGCGCCGAGCCCCAATGCCCATATCCACCAGGCGCCGGGGTGCAGCCACCGGGGGGCGCCGGCGGTTGCCCCGCCGGTCAGCAGCGTCAGGGTCTCAGTCATGGCGGCCCCGGCGCAGAAGCAGGGCCACGGCCAGCAACAGGGCGATCATCGTGGCGCCGATGGCCGCGATCCAAGCCGGCGGTTGGGTGGACGGTTCCTCCGCGGAGTCCCCCGGGACGGTCAAGGCGACTGCAGACGGCTGGTCGGTGGGCGCCGACGGTGCTCGTGTCGGATCGGATGAGTCGGTTGGGCGGGGGGAGTCGTCGGGCAGCGTGGTGGGTGGCGCGTCAGGACGGTCGGAGGTGATCGCCGGGGCGGGGGTGACCGGGGCGGGGCGTGCCGGTTGTGCCGTGGGCGACTGGGTGATCGCTTTTACGCTCTGGCCCGGGCATTCCCGAGCCGGGAATCCAGCGAGTCCGCAAATGAGTCCACTGGCCTGGAACCGCACTTTCGCCACTTGCTGCAGCACCTGCAGTCCGGTGGCCCGAGCGGGGGCGGTCACGCACGAGATGGAGGTGGGCGGCGGCGACTCGCCGACCGGAGCGATCCCGGCCGGTCCGAAGTCGATCACCACGGCGACCCGCTTCTTGCCGGCGGGTGCTGCCGGTTGCCCGGGGCACACCTGGTCGTACGAACTCGGCGATGCAGGAGCCGTCGCCTGCGAGCCGTCCTCCGGGGAGAGGACGAACCGCCACCCCTCGACGGCACCGTCGCCGGGAATCAGGAATCCGGGGCCACGGTCGGAGTAGGACCAGGACTGACCTCCGGTCCAGTAGGACCAGTAGCGGTAGCCGTCGGCGTGCGCGACCGCCGGAACCAGCGCGATGGTGACGCACACCATCGCCCCGGTTCCGGCGAGCGCGCGAAGCCTCATCGGGTCAACGTCTTGTTGAGTCGCTTGATCAGGTTCATGCCGCCGAAGTCCTTCGCGTCGCCGCGGGTCGAGTCGGCCACCAGCAGGAGCAGAGCCAGGGAGCCGGGGGAGTCGGCGCCGCCGCTGGTGACCCACGACTTCGCCGATCGTTCGAGGAACCGGCTCGTTGTGCGCACTGAAGCCCGCCCGGCACCCTGGTTGGCCAGCGCGATGGTCGCCGTTGCGGCTCCCGCGTAGTCGGTGCCGGGGAATCCGCCGCCGAACGGCAATTCACCCTTGACGGACGAAAGTCGCTTGTTGAGGTAGCCGATCGCGGCCTTGTGCGTCGACGTCTTCCCGGTTCCACACTTCAGTCTCGGCGAGGACTTCTTGATTCGCACAGTCTTCGGCAGTCCCAGTCCGCCACCGAGGGTCCACGCCGCCTGTGCGGTGGAGTTGTCATTGACGTCGGGGAAGGACGTGTCGAAGGCCAGCCCTCCGCGCAGCTTCTTCGGAGCGGAGCAGCGCTGCTGAACGGACCGCAGGTAGCCCGCCTTCTGCTTGCCGCGGACAAGGGTCAGGGCGCCAAGTGCGAGTGCGGTCGAGTTGGTATCGGAGGTCGCGCCGACGCCCGGGTAGTAGGCCCACCCGCCGTCGGAGTTGCGCTGTGTGGTCAGCCACTTCGCCGCCCGGCGCGCCTGGTTGCGGTCGCCGGTGTGCCACAGGGCGGCGGCGGCCAGGGCGGTCGAGTTGCTGTCCTGGCCCGAGAAACCGTCCGGATCCGGGGCGTTGCAGGGGGTCGACGTCCTTGCCCGATACGCCTCGAAGCCGCCATCAGAGCACTGCTGCTTCTTCAGCCATTTGATCGCCGAGGCGGGGACCTGGCGGCCAGAGGCCTCGAGCGCGAGGATCGACAGGGATTGCCGATACACACCGTCGAAACTGGCATCGGAACTGCCGTAGAGGCCGGTATCCCCGGCCAGCGCCGGCGACGTTGCCAAGAGGACCCCGGCGGCGGTCGACGCGGTGATCAGAATCTTGGTGCGCACATGCACTCCTTCAGTAGCGGTCCACACGGACCGAAGGCGCACTCATGTGCGTGCTTCCGGCCGTCTGTAACCTCGACAGATATCGGGCCGCTTCCACATGCCAGGTGCTCCGACTCTCCTCCCGGGGGAGGAACACGGTTGCGGGACAGCGCCGGAATCTCACCGGACTTCCCCTGGATTCATGTGGCAACGCTTGGGGCGGGTGCCCCAAGGCTCAGTAAACCAGTCCCAGGGTGCCGGCGGGCCGTCAGGATGGGATTGTTGAACAGTCAGCCTCTTGCGAACCCGTGGACGGGCAGGCTCCGCTCCGGATCGCGCTGCTGCCGGATCTGAGCGAGTCAGCGGCAGCGACCGCCTCCGCAGTATGCGCGGCGAGACGCCCTGAGTCCAACGGCGTTGGAGTTGCGCACGGGCGGTGGAGTTGCGCCGGCCCCTGGAGGACTCCGCGAGCCCTGGATGTAACATCTCAACTGAGGGCTCGCACATCTGTAGTGGCCCGTCAGGGGGGCCACGCAGGGGTTCCGCCGCCGAGATGTCTCCCGGGCTAGATCCACACCCCACACGCGTGCCCGAAACTGCCGCCGATCGTTCGCCAGATCTCCGAACTCAAGAAGTCGGGCGAAGACTCATCGGGCCGTAGACCACCCGCTGTTCCTCGAGCAGGGTGGCCTCCTGCACGCCGTCGTCGAGCAGGTCGGCCCACACCTCCCCGATCCAGGTTTCCGCGTCGGCCTGGGTGGGGAACGTCGCCGAAGACGAACCATCGGGGTAGCGCCATTGGTATGTCACGGTCGGGTCTCCGGGGAACGGGTCAGGGAGGGATCGCGGAAGACCACACCGTCCAGAGCCGCGTCGATGGCGTTCATCGTTTCCTCGTCGAGCCGCACGCCAGAGGCTTTGACATTGCTGGTCACCTGCTCCGGCCGGGTCGCCCCGATGATCGCCGCGGAGACCGCGGGGTTCTGCAGAACCCAGGCGAGCGCCAACTGCGCCATCGTCAGGCCGTGGTCGGCGGCGATCGGCTCGAGTTTTGCCACCGCAGTGAGGATCTCGTCGCTCATGAGTCGCTTGATGAACGTCGACCCCTGCGGGTCCGTGGCCCGAGATCCCTCGGGAGGGGCCTCGCCCGGCTTGTACTTGCCGGTCAGCACGCCCTGAGCCAGTGGGGACCACACGATCTGCCCGATCCCGCTGGTTTCGCACGTCGGGATGACCTCGGACTCGATGACCCGGTACAGCATGCTGTACTGCGGCTGATTCGAGATGATCCGGTCGAGTCCCATCTGCGCCGCGAGGTCGACCGCGGCTTCGATCTCCTCGCTGCGCCACTCCGAGACCCCGACGTACATGACCTTGCCGGCACGCACCAGGTCGTCGAAGGCCCGCAGCGTCTCCTCAAGGGGCGTCTCGTAGTCGAAGCGATGTGCCTGATAGAGGTCGATGTAGTCCACCCCGAGTCGGCGCAGCGAACCGTGACAGGACTCGATGATGTGCTTTCGCGACAGGCCCCGGTCGTTCTTGCCCGGGCCGGTGGGCCAGTACACCTTCGTGAAGATCTCCAAGCCTTCCCGTCGCTGGCCCGCCAGGGCCCGGCCCAGGACCGCCTCGGCCTTGGTCCCCGCATAGACATCAGCTGTGTCGAAGGTGGTGATGCCGGCGTCCAGGGCGGCGTGAACGCACGCGATGGCGGCATCCTCGGCGACCTGGCCGGCATGAGTGATCCAGTTGCCGTACGCCATTTCGCTGACCACCAGGCCGCTGTTCCCCAGATACCGGTATTCCATGTCGTTCCCTCCGTTGCGCGTCGATCCGATCCGGTCTACCCGTCGGGCCGACCACTAACCGCCGCTGCCGCTACTTGGCTTTGGGGGTGACCGGCTTCCCGCCTGCTTTGACCTTAGGCGGAGGCAGGCGCAGGCGCCTGATCTGCAGCGCCCGCATCGCCCCGTAGAAGATCGCACCCTTGCGCTGTGCCGGATCCGGGAACTCACGGGCGAGGTTCGACCGTAGTCGGAAGAGCAGCACAGCCATGTCCACCGTCAGCAGCGCCAGCATCAGGAACCAGACGAACGACACGATCACCTGGATGTTGGGGCTGCGGAACAAGCCGACGATGAGCACGACGACGGCCAGCGGAATGAAGTACTCGGCCAGAGTGCGTCGGCCGTCGATGTAGTTGCGGACGTATTTGCGCACCGGTCCGGCATCGCGAGCAGGAAGGGCCCGTTCGTCGCCGGCCATGAGCGCCTCACGTGCCGCGACCCTGCGCTCCCGGGCCTCTTCCCGTTCGAGTTTGCGTCGAGCTTTGGGATCGACCGGGCCTTTGAGCGCCGCGCGGCGGGCTTCTTCGGCCTCCTTGCGGGTGGGGGTCGGTCTGCCCTTGCCCACAGGTTGCTCGGCAGTATGCGAATCGGCCGGCTCCCCGGGCGCGCCATCGTGGTCAGGCGCCGGTTCCCTCTTGCCCAATCCGAACATGGGAGAACTGTACGACGGATGCGCCTACACCGCGTTACCCCCTAGGCTGGCTCACAGAGCCATCTAGGGAAGGAACTCTCAATGGGGATGTGGCAGCGCTTCACCATGATCTTCAAGTCCAAGGCCAACAAAGCCCTGGACCGGGCCGAGGATCCGCGCGAAACCCTCGACTACTCCTACGAGAAACAACTCGACCTGCTGCAGAAGGTGCGCCGGGGGGTTGCCGACGTCGCCACCTCCCGCAAGCGCCTGGAACTGCAGATCGGGCAGCTCGATCAGCAGTCGGCCAAGCTGGAGACGCAGGCCAAGGCCGCGCTGGCAGGCGGTCGCGAGGACCTTGCACGCGAGGCACTGACGCGTCGCAGCGGCCTGACCAGGCAGCTGAACGACCTGCACGCGCAATTGGCCACCCTGCAGGACCAGGAGGAGAAACTGACCCAGGCCTCCCAGCGTCTGCAGGCGAAGGTCGATGCCTTCCGCACCAAGAAGGAGACGATCAAGGCCACGTACTCCGCCGCCGAGGCGCAGACCAAGATCAACGAGGCGTTCTCGGGTATCTCCGAGGAGCTCGGCGACGTCGGCATGGCCATCCAGCGGGCTGAGGACAAGACCCAGTCGATGCAGGCCAGAGCCGGCGCCATCGACGAACTGATGGCGTCGGGCGCGCTCGAGGACGCCACCGGCACGAGCAAGGACTCGATCTCCGCGGAGTTGGAACGGATGGCCAGCACGAGCGAGGTCGAGGACACGCTCGCAGCCATGAAGGCGGAACTGACCGGGGGTCCGACCCCGGAGGTGACGCAGGCGCCGCCCACCCCGGCCGTCGAGTCGGGTCCGACGGACACCTCCACTGCACCGAAACCGGCCAGCGACCAGAACTGAGGTGGCGCGATGATCGTGCGGATCATGGGTGAGGGCCAGTTCGAGATGCCCGAAGACTCCCTGGCGCGGCTCAACGAGCTCGACGACGCGCTCGAAGCCGCCCTCGACGACGAGCAAGCGTTCCCGGCGGCGCTCACGGCCCTGCTGGAGGGGGTCAGGCGCAGCGGCACCCGGGTGCCCGACGAAGAACTGTTCACCTCCGACGTCGTCCTGCCCGCGGCCGAGGCGACCGCTGCCGAGGTCCGGGAACTGCTCACCGATGAGGGCCTTATTCCCGACTAGGTTCAGCGCTGGGCGTAGTGCGCAGCGCTGGGGGAGTCGAGCGGCTCGTGGGAGAATATATTCATGAAGTCTCGGTACGCATCCGACAAGGGCCTGACGGCGCGTATGACGGCCACCATGTTCCTGCTCGGCCTGCTCTATGTCGTCTTCATCGGCGTTCTGATCGCGATCGGGCTGAGCGCTGCCTTCGTGCTGATCTTCGCGGTCGGCCTGTTGTTCGCGCAGTGGTACTTCTCGGACACCGTCGCGCTGCACGCCATGGGTGCGCACGAGGTCACCCCCGAGCAGGCCCCGCAGCTGCACGGGATCGTGGACCGTCTGTGTGCGATGGCTGAGATGCCCAAGCCACGCGTGGCCATCGCCGACGTTGACATGCCGAACGCCTTCGCCACCGGTCGCAGTCCGAACCGTTCGGTGGTCTGCGTCACGACCGGATTGTTGCGCAGGCTCGATGAGGACGAGCTCGAGGGCGTGCTGTCCCACGAGTTGTCGCACGTGGCCCACCGGGACGTCCTGGTCATGACGGTCGCTTCGGTCGCCGGGGTCGCGGCCGGCTTCCTGACCCGGATGGCTCTTTGGGGCGGGCTGAGCAACCGGCGCGATCAGAACACCGCGTTGGTCGGCATCGCTGTCCTGGCGGTGTCCGTGCTGGTGTACGCAGTCAGTTTCCTGCTCACCCGGATGCTGTCGCGGTACCGCGAGCTCAGCGCCGATCGGGCCGGAGCGCTGCTCACCGGCCGACCGACGGCACTGGCCTCGGCGTTGCAGAAGGTCTCCGGTGACATGGCCGCGATCCCGACGAAGGATCTTCGCGAGGCGCAGGCCTTCAACGCGTTCTTCTTCGCGCCGGCGCTGTCCGGGGGAGTCAGCCTCGCCTCGCTGTTCGCCACCCACCCGCCGCTGGAGCAGCGCCTCGAACAGCTGGCCAAGATCTCGACCCAGTTGGGTTCCTGATGGGTCTGTTCGACTCGATCATGGGTCGTAGCAAACCCGTCAAGCCGAATCTCGACCAGCTCTTCGCGATTCCGTCTGCCGCGATCACGTTGCAGGCATCCCTGGGCGTGATGCCCACCGGGCGTGGTTCCGTGGCGTTCCGGGCCCCGGAGGGCAAAGCCTTCTCGGACGTGGTGGCCGACGTCGAGCAGCTGCTGACCGCGACCTCCAGCCCAGATCTGAGCATCAGCCAGGATTCCTTCGGCTACACCTGGCTCACGATCAGTGCCGACGAGATCGCCGATCTGGTCAACGGGTTGCACGCGGTCAACGTGTCGATCCAGGACGCCGGATTCGGCCCCCAGCTACTCTGCTCGCTCGTGGGATTCCGCCGCGGCGACCAGGACTTCGCCCTGGTCTACCTGTACAAGCGCGGGAGTTTCTATCCGTTCGCGCCCATGGGTGAGCCACGTCGGGACAACATCCTGGAGATGCAACTGCGTGACCTGCTGGCAGATGACATGAACGTCGAGCAGGACATGACCCGGTGGTTCCCCGTCTGGGGAGCGCCGGGGCTCTGAGTCTCAGTCCGCGGGCCGGGCGCCGACGCCGGGCAGGGCCAACATCCGGTCCAGCGCCACCCGGGCCCATTGCTGCGTTTGCGGGTCGACCACGATCTGGTTGACCACACGGTCGGCCGCCAGGCTCTCCAACGCCCAGACAAGGTGCGGCAGGTCGATGCGGTTCATCGTCGAGCAGTAGCACACGGTCCGGTCCAAGAACATGATCTCTTTGTCGGGGTGCTGCTGTGCCAGGCGACGCACCAGGTTCAACTCGGTGCCGATCGACCATGCACTGCCCGGTTCGGCGGCAGCAAGGGTCTGGATGATGTACTCCGTGGATCCGACGTAATCGGCCTTGAGAACCACCTCGTGCCGACACTCAGGGTGAACGAGAACGTTCACGTTGGGTACTTTTGCCCGGATTTCGTCGACACTTTCCTCCGTGAACCGGCCATGCACGCTGCAGTGACCACGCCACAGGATCATCTTGGCCTCGCGCAATTGCTCCTGGCTGAGCCCACCGCCGGGCTTGTGCGGGTCGAACACCACGCAGTCATCCAGGCTCAGGCCCATCTGCAGGACGGCAGTGTTGCGCCCGAGGTGCTGGTCGGGCAGGAACAGGACCTTCTCGCCCTGCTCGAACGCCCAGGCCAGCGATTTGTCGGCGTTGCTGGAGGTGCAGATCGTGCCTCCGTGCTCACCGGTGAAGGCCTTGATGGCGGCCGTGGAGTTCATGTAGGTGACTGGGATAGTGACATCTGCCACCCCCGCGGCCTCGAGAGTCCGCCAGGCCGCCTCAACCTGGTCGGCCGCGGCCATGTCCGCCATCGAGCAGCCGGCTGCCATGTCCGGCAGAACCACGATCTGATCGTCGGCGGTGAGGATATCCGCGCTCTCTGCCATGAAATGCACGCCGCAGAAGATGATGAACTCGCTGTCAGGACGGGCGGCTGCCTGCTGGGCGAGTTTGAAGGAGTCGCCGGTCACGTCGGCGAACTGGATCACTTCGTCGCGCTGGTAGTGGTGGCCGAGGATGAACGCCCGGTTACCGAGTGCCTTCTTCGCGGCCCAGGCACGCTCCACCAGGCCCGGGTCACTGGGAGCGGGCAGATCGCCCGGGCAGTCGACGCCACGTTCGCTGTACGCGTCCGACTGCTGGCCGAGCAACAGCAAAAGGGCCGAGGGCTCCGGTTCGGTGAAGGTGTTGGTCACACTTGCCATGGTGACACGCCGTAGATCGCGTGGCGAGACGCGTTTGCCGCCCGCGAACGCCGCGGCAGTTGCCTGCGCCGCTTAGGGCGCCCTTACCTCGGCTGTGGCAGTATTGAGGGAATAGCCCCGGGTATTGGGGCTGTTGACCAGGGCGAACAGTGAAAGGAACACTTGATGAGCGCTGAGACAACCACCCCGGAATCTGCTCCCACGACTGGCGTCACGCTGACTGAGACGGCTTCCAGCAAGGTGGCCGCCCTGCTCGCACAAGAAGGCCGCGACGACCTAGCCCTGCGGATCGCTGTACAGCCTGGCGGCTGCTCGGGCCTGCGGTACCAATTGTTCTTCGACGAGCGCACGCTCGACGGCGATCAGCGCCTGGACTTCGATGGTGTGACCGTGGTCGTCGACCGGATGAGCGGGCCGTACCTGGGTGGGGCGACGATCGACTTCGTCGACCAGATCGACAAGCAGGGGTTCACCATCGACAACCCCAATGCCACTGGATCCTGCGCCTGCGGCGACTCCTTCCACTGAGCCTGAGGTTCTAGCGGCGGGCCGACCCCTCACGTGGCCAGCGAGAAGCGGGAACTGGTCGGTTTCTCCCGTGGCATCGATGCCCGTCTGATGCTCGAGGGGTACCGCAAAGGCATCTTCGCGATGTCGTACTGGGGCCTCATGTACCAATGGTGGGCGCCGGACCCCCGCGGAGTTCTTCCCCTCGACGGTTTGCGGGTGTCGCGCAGTCTGCGCAAGAGTGCGTCACGCTACAGCGTGGGTTATGACGAGGACTTCGAAGAGGTGCTCGCATTCTGCGCGGATCCTCAGCGGCCTGGCGGGTGGATAGACCCCGGTCTCGAGGCCGCCTACCGGGATCTGCACGGACTGGGCCACGCCCACAGCGTTGAGGCACGCGACGCTGAAGGCAGACTCGCCGGCGGCCTGTTCGTGGTCAACATCGGGGGCTTCATCTCCGGGGAGTCCATGTTCCACCGCGCCCGGGACGCGTCCAAAGTGGCGCTGGTCGGCCTCGTCGAACGCTTGCGGAACCGTGAGCAGCCCGTCCTGCTCGACACTCAGTGGCGCACGGAGCATCTGGCCTCCCTCGGCGTGGTGGATGTTCCGCGACCTGTGTACCTACGTCGACTGGAGCAGGTCATCGACCGTCCGGACGTGTGGTAGTCACCAGGAACCGCCAGTGGTCGGCCCTCCGCTGCACCTCGAGCAGTTGGGCTTCGCGCATGCGACACCAGGCTGGGACATCGGTCGTGGCCACCGGATCATCGGCCAGAAGCACCAAACGGGTGCCCGGTGCAGCCCCATTCGCGGCTTGTGCCAGGGCGATCACCGGATGCGGACACACCAGCCCGCGGGCATCGATGACCACCTCGTCGGCTTCCGAGGGCTGACTCATAGGTTCTGGGTCCCCATCTGTTCACGCACTTCGGTCACCACCTCCACCACCGCCTGCACGAAGCCGTCCACGGCGTCGTCGCCGAGATCGGGGGGGAGTCCGATGCGTAGGTTGCCACTGGTGAGCCCGCCGATGGCCGCCAGCACATGGCTGGGCTGCCTGGATCTCGAGGCGCACGCCGAACCACTGCCCACCGCGTAGCCGCGGGCGTCCAACGCGGTCTGGACCGCCTCGGCATCCACGTACAGCACCGACACGCTCAGGATGTGGGGGAGATCGTCCGGCTCGCCGCCGTGGATCTGCACGCCCGGAGAGTTCGGTAAGCAACCGGCGCCGGATCGTCGCCACCTGGCTGCGGGCGACCTCCTCGGCCCGGGTCGCAGCCGACAGCCATCGCTGTCCGGCCAGCCCGGCGGTAACCGCGGCGGGCACGTTGTCGAAGTCCGAGCGAGGGGCCTGACCTGTGCGGGCGACGACCACTGAAGCTCCCGCGGGTGCACCCCATGCGCGGGGGTCCAGGACCAGCACATCCCAGTAGTCGGGGAGTTCGGTCCAACCGAACGCAGTGCGCGCGTCGAGGATCACAGTGGATCCGCTGGCGACCTTCCACTGGGCGAGGTCCTGCTGCACCGTGCCGATCTCCTGATTTCCCAGCGCCGTCACCATTGCCACCGGCTGGGTGACACGGGCCAGGTCGTCCGGGTGGATGCGGCCACGGGAATCCACGCCCAGAACCTGATCGGACACGCCGTGGCGCGAGGCGCCGTCATGCACGGCGTCGAGCACGGCGACGGTGTCGACCGTGAGGTGACCAGCGGGAAACCGGCCCTTTCGGTCACCCGGTCCACGGCGGAGCGCAGCGCCGCGGCGGGGTCCGCGGCGAACCAGGCCACGGCGCCTCCGGCCAGTAGGGCCAGTGTTGCCGCACTCTGCGCGAGCAGGGCCTGACTGACCTTTCCTTCGTGGTATCCGGCCACAGCCGGCGCCCAGGCACGTTGCGCCGAGGTGGCCAACCACCGGCCGACTTCCTCGTCGACCGGACGGCAAACGGCGCAATCCAGTACGAATCGCGACATGACTCCGAACGTAGCGCCCCTAGCGCCTTTACAGCCCGGCCCATTGCGCTAGTGTCATGTCAAACCTTGCGCGATCATGCGTGGCGAAATGTGGCTGGGAAGGGTTCGATGAGTCGGAATACAGCGGGTGGGCGCAGTCGGCGGATCGCCGTTGTGGCCCTCGGCAGCGTCTCCGCGCTGCTACTGGCGGGCTGCTCACAGAGCACCATCGACGACTGGAAGCGAGCGGGCTATCCTGCGCCGTCGACCGAAGAGGGTCCGACGATGCTCAGCCTGTGGACCGGGTTCGTGGATCGCGGCGCTCGCGGTCGGAATTCTGGTGTGGGGCCTGATCTTCTGGTCGATCATCGTGTACCGCCGGCGCAAGACCGACACCGGCGCGCCCGTGCAGTTCCGCTACAACCTGCCCGTGGAGCTCATGTACACGGTGGTGCCGCTGATCTTGATCGGTGGTTTGTTCTTCTTCACGGCCCGCGATCAGATCGAACTCACGGCCGTCGAGGACAACCAGGACCTGACGGTGAACGTGGTCGGATTCCGCTGGTCCTGGACGTTCAACTACGTGGATCAGAACGCCTACGACATCGGATCCCCCGAAGCGGACCCGGTGCTATACCTGCCGGTCGACCAGAAGGTGAAGTTCGAGTTGACCTCCCCGGACGTGATCCACTCCTTCTGGGTGCCCACGTTCCTGTTCAAGATGGACGTCGTCCCCGGCCGCACCAACGAGTTCGAGGTGACCCCGAACAAGGAGGGAACCTACCTCGGCAAGTGCGCGGAGTTGTGTGGGGTGGACCACTCGCGCATGCTCTTCACCGTCAAGGTCGTCTCCCAGGCGGAGTTCGATCAGCACATGCAGGATCTGCGGGCACAAGGGCCAGTTCGGCCAGTTGACAAGCGGTAGGACGACCGAAGCAGCACAAGGAGTCTGACGTGGCAATCATCGAGGAACCCAAGCCGGCGTCCGACGTCGACATCGCGGCGGCCAAACAAGCGGCACGCGAGGCCCGCAAGGCGCACAAGCGTCAGGGCTTCGGCCAGACAGTGGTCAAGTGGCTCACCTCCACCGACCACAAGATCATCGGTCAGTTGTATCTGATCACGTCGTTCGCCTACTTCCTGCTGGCCGGCCTGATGGCCCTGATCATCCGCGCTGAACTCGCGGAGCCTGGCATGCAGCTGGTCTCGAACGCCCAGTACAACCAGCTGTTCACGATGCACGGAACGATCATGCTGTTCCTGTTCGCGACGCCGCTGTTCGTCGGCTTCGGCAACGTCATCATGCCGCTGCAGATCGGTGCTCCGGACGTGGCCTTCCCCCGGCTGAACATGTTCTCGTACTGGCTGTTCTTCTTCGGCGGGATCACCGCTGCGGCCGGATTCCTCACCCCGAGTGGTGCAGCGGACTTCGGATGGTTCGCCTACGCTCCGCTGCACAACGAGGTGTTCACCCCGAGCGCGGGCGCCGACCTGTGGCTGCTGGGCCTGGCCATGGGTGGTCTGGGCACCATCCTCGGCGCGGTGAACTTCCTGACCACGATCTTCACGATGCGAGCACCGGGCATGACCATGTTCCGGATGCCGATCTTCACCTGGACCGTGCTGTCCACCTCGGTGCTGGTCCTCATGGTGTTCCCGGTCCTGGCCGCCGCACTGCTGGTGGTCGAGATGGACCGCAAGTTCGGGACCGTGGTGTTCGCCTCGGAGAACGGCGGAGCGATCCTCTGGCAGCACCTCTTCTGGTTCTTCGGGCACCCGGAGGTCTACATCCTGGCGCTGCCGTTCTTCGGGATCACCAGCGAGATCCTGCCGGTCTTCAGCCGCAAGCCGATCTTCGGCTACAAGGGCCTGGTCTTCGCGACCCTGGCCATCGCCGGGCTGTCCATGGCCGTGTGGGCGCACCACATGTACGTGACCGGTGCGGTGCTCCTGCCCTTCTTCGCCTTCATGACGATGCTCATCGCGGTACCCACGGGGGTGAAGTTCTTCAACTGGGTGGGAACGATGTGGGGTGGATCCATAACGTTCGAAACGCCCATGTTGTTCACGCTGGGCTTCCTCATAACGTTCCTGTTCGGTGGACTGACCGGCATCATGCTGGCCTCGCCGCCGCTGGACTTCCAGTTGTCCGACAGTTACTTCGTCGTGGCGCATTTCCACTACACGGTCTTCGGCACCGTCGTGTTCATCATGTTCGCGGGCTTCTACTTCTGGTGGCCCAAGATGACTGGGAAGATGCTCGACGAGCGCCTCGGCAAGTGGCACTTCTGGCTGCTGTTCTGGGGATTCCAGATCACGTTCCTGGTGCAGCACTGGCTCGGCACGCAGGGTATGCCGCGTCGCTACGCGGACTACCTGCCCGACGAAGGGTTCACGCTGCTGAACCAGATCTCGTCGCTGGGCGCCTTGATCCTGAGCGTGTCGACGCTGTTCTTCCTCTACAACGTCTACAAGACCTGGCGGTTCGCCCCGAACGTCACGGTGGATGACCCGTGGGGATGGGGTGCCTCGCTCGAATGGGCGACAAGTTGCCCGCCGCCGCGGCACAACTTCGTGTCGCTGCCGCCGATCCGTTCCGAGCGTCCGGCGTTCGACCTGCACCACCCTGAGGTGGAGGGCCTGCTCTCCGACAGCGTGGTGGACGGTCTGGTGGGCGCCGGCGCTGGCCAGAAGGGGGTCGAGAAGTGAAGTACTCGGGGTACCTGTTCGCAGCCGGAGCGGTGTTCTTCGGGATCGTCGGAACCATCTACGCGGTCTGGTCGCGCGACTGGGTCGGTGGTACGGCACTGATCTTCACCGGCTTCATGACGGCGCTGATCGCCTTCTACCTGCTGTACACCGCCAAGCGGCTGGACAACCGGCCCGAGGACGACATGATGGCCAACCAGGACGAGGCGGCCCCGGACTACGGGTTCTTCAGTCCCCAGTCCTGGTGGCCGCTGCCGATGGGTGCGAGCGCCATGCTCATCGCGTTCGGCCTGATCTTCGCCACCTGGCTGATGATCGCGGGGATCGTCTTCCTCATGATCAGCATCATCGGGCTGGTCTTCGAGTACTACCGCGGAGACTTCGCGCACTGATCTGGACTCACGTCCTGTGGCATAACGATCAATTGTCCGGATTAGACTGGTTCTCGTTGTTTGGACGTGGTGTGAATCACGGTTTCGGCGGTGTGCCGCGGGTTTAGAAACCCCCTCCTGCGTGGGAAGATGTAATTGTCGGCGTGTTGGCTCCTTGTCCGCGTCGATGTGTTCGTAGGTATGGACGGGGAACGTTGTGAGGTTGGTTTGATGACAGTTGCCAGACGGAATGTCGCCATCGCTGGGGCAGCAGCCACCGCGCTGCTCGCTGCCGGATGTGGCCCTACGCTGATCGCGCGTAGTCAGACGCCTGAGCAGGCCCCGGTGAGTATGCAGGTGCTCCCGGCGGTGGACCGCAAGGCCCCCGTCAATCAGCCCATTGTCGTGGTCGCGGAGGACGGTTCTCTGGCGGACGTGACCGTGAAAGGGCCCAAGGGGCTCCTGAAGGGCTCATACAACGCCGAACGGGACACGTGGACGTCCAAGGCCAAGGTGCTGGATTTCGGCGCGAAATACGCCGTGGAAGCCACTGCCACGAATGCATCCGGCGCCCCCACCACGATCGATCGCACCTTCAAGACCGTGAACCCGAAGACGCTGGTGCAGATCAGCTCGGTGAGCGTCGCCGATGACGTGACTGTCGGGGTAGGCATGCCGATCCGCGTAACCTTCGACGCCCCGGTCAAGAACAAGAAGGCCGTGGAGGAGCAGTTGCAGGTGAAGACCTCGACACCTGTCAAGGGCGCCTGGAACTGGGAGTCGGACACCGTCGTCGTGTTCCGCCCGAAGAAGTACTGGCCGGCGAACACGACCATCGAGGTCGTGATGCCGCTGCGTGGTGTCAAGACCGGACCCGGTGCCTATGGCGCCGAGAACCAAGACATCACCTACAAGACCGGCGACTCGATGGTGTCCATCTACGACGCCAATAGGCACGCCCTGAAGGTCAAGAAGAACGGGAAGGTCATCCGCACCTTCCCAGCCACCAGCGGAAAGCCCGGTTTCGAGACCCGGTCCGGGGTGAAGGTCATCTCCGAGAAGCTCGATTTCGTGGTGATGGATGCCGCGACGGGTGGGACCTCCGAAGACGACCCCGAGTACTACCGCCTTGATGTCAACTGGGCCATGCGCATCACCAACTCCGGTGAGTTCGTGCACGCCGCACCCTGGTCGGTCGGCTCCCAGGGCTACTCGAACGTCAGCCACGGGTGTGTGGGTCTGAGCACCGACAACGCATACTGGTTGTTCCAGAACTCCCGGGTCGGTGACATCATCGACGTCCGCAACACCGGCCGCACCCAGGACCTGGGCAACGGGATCACCGAGTGGAACGAGTCCTGGAAGGACTGGCTGAAGGGCTCGAAGACCGGTCCAGTGCAAACTGAATCGATCACTCCGTCGGCCTGATCGCTGCCTGAATCCCCTGAAACCACTTTGGTGGACCAGGGGATTCAGTCTTGTCTGGGCGAAGAGTCGCGCGTCCCGACACCCTGCTACTCGCATCGCACCGCCCAGACCGCTGTTCAGGGTGGTCCGCGGGTGTGGGTGATGACGGGGATGGTGTGGGTGTTCATGGTGATGGTGTAGCGGCCGTGGTGCAGGTCGTGGTGGCATCGCGAACACAAGCAGGGCCAGATTTGACAGGTCGGTGCGGCCGCCGTCTTTCCAGTGCAGGATGTGGTGGGCGTGGCAGTGCCGGGGGGACCGTCCGCAGCGGATGCAGCCGCGGTCGCGGGCGATCAGCGCCGCCCACTGCGCGGCGGAGGCCCGGCGTTGCCGTGCGTCCTAGCGCCAGCGGCACGAAGGTGCCTGTGCGTTTGAGCCCGAAGATCACCGTGCACACCGCGGCGCAGGACAGCAGGTCGAAGCTGTCGGCCCCCAGCGGGGTGCCGTCGACCAGGGTCGCCTCCGCCCCGGCGGGCAGGTTCTCCAGGTCGACCAGGATGCTGACTGCGGACACTCCGAGCGGACGGGTGTTGGCTGCGGCGGCGGTGGCCATGTCGGCCAGGGCGTCGGCGCGGCGCTGGGCCGGGGTGGTCGTGTCGTGGGTGTCCGGCGGGCGGGTGAACGAGGCCAGGGTGTCGGCCAGGATCGCCCCGTCGACCTCATCGAGCAGCCCGGTGATCGCCCACATCCCGTTCGCCCGCGCGGACAGCCGCAGGCTGCGTTTGGCGCGTTGCTGCTCGACGGTCAGATCCAGATGGGCCGGGTTGTCGGCGTCCGCGGCGACCTGCAACACCCGGCGGACCTCCGAGGCGTCGGTGAGTTTCGCCAGGCCGACGGCGGCGGCTTGTTTGGCGGTGAAGTCGTCGATGCGCGGGGCGTGGGCCAGGATCTGATGCACATGCAACCCCGAAATGGCGCCGTCGGCCCAGGCGTCTGCCACGCTCGGCAGGTCCTGCAACTGCTGGGCGGTGTTCACCATCCCCGACCCGACCGCGACCGGACTGTTGGTGGCGATCGCCACCAGCGACCCGGTGGTCCCGGCGCCCAGCACCCGGGAATCCCCCGCGACGTCGGCGGCGCCGGCCAGACCG
>CAVPGV010000010.1:0-147067 GCA_963704075.1 uncultured Actinomycetota bacterium | reverse complement strand
GGTTCCTCGACCACGACGCGGACCCCGTGACCCGCTGGAACGGAGCGCTGGCGTGGCGGCGTCCCTCGTGGTTGCGCGGTGATCGGGGTCGTAACATCCCGGAGGCGATGAACTGGGTCCCCGTCCTGACCTGGTGGCAGGTGATCTTCGATCTGGTGTTCGCCGCGCAGCAGCAATCCGGGCAATTCCGTTCGCGGGGCCATGACTACCGGGCCGACCTTCCCCCGGTGCTTGGCAAGGTTCTCGGCGCCGACGGTGATGTGCGCAGGATCGTGGAACTGCTGGAGAGTCGCGAGGTGCAGCGGGATGTCCTGCTGGCCGAACCGGTGATCCCGACCCTGCCCGAATGAGGATCGTGTCTCGTTAGGCAACGGGCCCGGAACGTGACCAGACCCGACCAAAGTCCCCACGAGCGACCCGACTGGCGGGACTTGGGACACCACGCGCCAGTGGGTGACCAGATCCGACCAAAGTCCCCACGAGCGACCCGACTGGCGGGACTTTGGACACCACGCGCCAGTGGGTGACCAGATCCGACCAAAGTCCCCACGAGCGACCCGACTGGCGGGACTTGGGACACCACGCGCCAGTGGGTGACCAGATCCGACCAAAGTCCCCACGAGCGACCCGACTGGCGGGACTTTGGACACCACGCGCCAGTGGCATCGCCTGCGGGGGTCAACCGCTGCCGGGCTCCGGTTGGATGATCCCGAACAGATTGCCGTCGGGGTCCTTCACGTATGCCAGGACCCCCACCCCGGGCATCGCGGTCACGGGCATGGCTTCGGTCCCACCGGCCGCAAGAGCCCGGTCGAAGTACTCCTGACAGTCGCCCACACCGATCACCGCGACGTACGCGTTCACGCCGTCGCCCTCCTTCGGCGCTGGGCTGTTGCGGGGGAGCAGACCACCGTTGACCCCTGCCGGTTCGTCACCGGTGTTGATGACCCAGTAATCGACGTCGCCGAACTTCTCGAACGTCCAGCCGAAAACGTCCTCGTAGAAGGTGCGAACCGCACCCACATCGCTTGCCTGGATCTCGAAATGGACTGGTCGTGGCATGGCTTCACAGTAACCCTCTGACCGCCCAAGAACAGCCCCGACGACGCGGGTGCAGTGGCTTGTCGTTCACGCGCCGGGTTGCGTGATCGGTAGCCCCTCATCGTCGATCGACCGATAGACCGGGTGGTCTGTCAGGTCCCGCCAGATCGGCACGATCCCCACGATCGTGATGGCCGCGGTGGCCATGCTCAGCGGAAGCAGGATCAGGTTCAGGGACAGCGCGAGACCGAGTTGTGAGAAGGGATCCTCGCTGGTCGACGAGCCGAGGAAGAACAGACTCACCGGGATGCTGATGACCGTGAGCACTACGTTGATGATCACTGAGGCCGCCAGTGACCAGAGCAGGTAGCGTCCCAGCACTGCCCAGTACTTGCCTTTGGTCGCCCGCCACGACCAGCCAAGGGCGCCGCCCGCGACCACGGCTTGTGCAAGGGCCGGGATCAGGCGCCCGAGAAGCCAGAAGGACAGCACGATTGCGCCCAGGAACGCCAGCAGGCCGAGCGCGACCGCGAGCGCCGGGGACAGCTGTGCGGCCAGGGCGATGGCCACCACGACAAGAACCAGGCCGAGTCCGACCAACACGCTGATGAGCACGTAGTAGCCGAACAGTCGCAGACCGGCGGTGAATCCGGACCTCCAAGCGGGACCCCAGGACACGGGGTTCGACGTGGTGGCATCCATCGCCAAACGGTTGACGGCGCCGATCTGAACGGTGGTCGCGAGAAGCAGCAACACCGACAGGACCACGCCGACCAGAACCCATCCGGCTACCGGTAGGCGACTGAAGGCCTCCCCGAAGTCGGTCTGCAGTCGATCGATCTGCGCTTGGCTGAGGTTGCCGTCCGGTGAGTTGTCCAGTGCTGTGCCGAGGAAGTCCAGGCCTCGGCGGAATGCCGTCAGATCGACCAACGTCACGGCCAAAACGGCCAGAAGGGCGGTTATCGCTGCCCAGATGATCACCGAGATCGCGAGGATCGGCCACCATGCGCGCCGGACGATACGTCCGATATCGGAGAACATCGAGCCCAACGGCCGCATGCCACTGCCCGTCAGCGGCCTGCTCGGCGGCGGTGAGTACGGCGCGTAGCCACCCAGAGGTGCGGTCGTGGCGGGTACGGCCGCACCTGCTTGCCAGGCGCTCGTCGGGGGCTGAAGAGGTTGCGCCGCGGCTGGAACGGGTGTCATGGGCTGCTCAACCGCGTCGGGGGTGTGCGGTGGCACTGCGGCGTCGGGGGTCGGCATGGCCGGTCCGCTACGGGTGTACTCGCTCCACCCGATCCCGCTCCACCAGCGAAGACCGCCGGTGCCATCGGGATTCGGGTACCAGCCAGCCGGAGGCAGATCGTTGCTCATGACGCCAGGCTAGACAGTGGACACCAACCCGGTGAAGCGGCACGCCCGTGTCCGCCGTAGTCGAGCGCGGCCCTCAGCGGGAGCGCACCGTCCGGCCGTTCGTCTTGCCCGAGTTGATTGGAGGTTGAGCCGGTCCCGGGAGTTCACTCGCGGCACCTGGCGCTCGCCGGTTATCAGCCCGCTCGGCAGTCAGCCCCGCGCCTTGCGCCGTGCCGTCGCCCGACCGCGCAGGGCCGCGTTCAGCTCGACCTTCCGCAAACGCACCATGTGCGGAGTGACCTCGACGCACTCGTCCTCCCGGCAGAACTCCAATGCCTGCTCCAGCGACAGTCGCCTGGCGGGGATCAGACGTTCGAGTTCTTCACCGGTCGAGGACCGCACGTTGGTGAGCTTCTTCTCCTTCGTCGGGTTGACGTCCATGTCGTCGGCCCGGGCGTTCTCCCCCACGATCATGCCTTCGTACACCTCGGCGCCGGGTTCGACGAACAGGGTCCCGCGTTCCTGCAGGTTGAAACATGCGTAGCTGGTGACCGCACCGCGGCGGTCGGCGACCAACGACCCGCTCGGGCGGGTGCGCAAGTCGCCGTGCCACGGCTCGTATCCGCCGAAGACGTGGTGCATCAGGCCGGTCCCGCGGGTCTCGGTGAGGAACTCCGTGCGGAAGCCGATGAGCGCTCGGGCGGGCACTCGGTACTCCATGCGCACCCAGCCGGTCCCGTGGTTGGTCATGTCCTCCATGCGTCCGCGTCGAAGCCCCATCAACTGTGAGATGACCCCGACGTAGTCCTCCGGGATGTCGATGGTGACGTTCTCCATCGGTTCATTCAGAGTGCCGTCGATCTCCTTGGTGACGACCAGTGGCTTGCCGACGGTCAACTCGAAACCCTCGCGCCGCATCATCTCCACGAGCACGGCCAGCTGCAGCTCGCCGCGACCCTGCACCTCCCATGCGTCGGGGCGGTCGGTGTCCGCGACCCGCAGTGAGACGTTGCCGATCAACTCGGAGTCCAGCCGGTTCTTGATCAGTCGGGCGGTCATCTTGCTGCCCTGCCCGCCGGCCAGGGGCGAGGTGTTGGTGCCGATGGTCACCGAAATGCTCGGCTCGTCCACGGTGATCACCGGTAGGGGCCGGGGGTCGTTCGGATCGGCCAGGGTCTCACCGATCGTGATCTCCGGAATCCCGGCTACCGCGATGATGTCGCCGGGCCCCGCTTGGTCGACGGGCTTGCGCTCCAAGGCGTCGGTCATGAGCAGGTCGCTGACCTTCGCAATGGTCTGTGTCCCGTCGGCGCGGCACCACGTGACCTGTTGGCCCTTGCGGATGGTTCCGGCGTGGATGCGGCACACCGCCAAGCGGCCCAAGTAGGCAGACGCATCCAGGTTCGTGACGTGCGCCTGCAGAGGGGCGTCCTCGTCGTAGCTCGGAGCCGGAACGGTGGAGACCAGCGTCTCGAAGAGCGGTTCGAGGTCCGGTGAGTCGGGCATCGACGCGTTCTGTGGGCGCTCGAGGCTCGCCCGACCGGCCCGGGCACTTGCGTAGACGACCGGGAAGTCGATCTGATCCTCTGTGGCGTCGAGGTCGAAGAACAATTCGTAGACCTCGTCGACCACCTCGGCGATCCGGGCATCGGACCGGTCGACCTTGTTCACCACCAGAACCACCGGCAGTTGTTTGGCCAGCGCCTTGCGCAGCACGAACCGGGTCTGGGGGAGCGGCCCTTCCGACGCGTCGACCAGCAGCAGTACGCCGTCGACCATCTCGAGTCCGCGTTCCACCTCACCGCCGAAGTCGGCGTGGCCGGGGGTGTCGATGATGTTGATCGTCACGCCGCCATGCAGCACCGCTGTCTGCTTCGCGAGGATCGTGATGCCCTTCTCGCGTTCGAGGTCCATGGAGTCCATGACCCGGTCGGCGACGTCGGCGTTCTCTCGGAAGGCGCCCGACTGCCACAACATGGCATCGACCAGGGTCGTCTTGCCGTGATCGACGTGGGCGATGATTGCTACGTTCCGCAGGTCGCTGCGCAGGGCCATGTGGCGTGTCCTTGTGATCGGGGATTACCTGATTGTCGCAGGTGGGCCGCTCCGGCCCGGCGACGCGCTCGTATCAGAGCCCAGAGGCGTACCGTGGAGGTATGCAGCACAAAGGTATGGGCGCAGCAGCACTGACGACGATTCTGACCATCGGGTCGGTGGGGGTGGTGGCGCCGACGGCCAGCGCCGCGCCGACTCGGGACCTGTACATGGTGAAGAACCTGCAGTCGGTCGATGGACTGTACTACGGCGACTTCGCGGCACTGCGCAAGAAGGGCCGCAAGGTGGTGGGCGCGATCGGCGCGTTCTACAGCGAGTACTTCTGCATCAAGGGGAAGGTCTCGAAGGGCAAACTGCGCGCCACCCAGTACGACGAGTTCAACCAACCGGTCGGTAGGTACACGGTTCGGTGGAAGGGATCGGGGTCCAAGCAGCGCGTCAAGGGCACCACGTCGGTGACCAAGGCCAAGATGAAGAAATACGGCGGGAGCAACCCCGTGCGCATGATCAAAGCCTGCGTCCGCGCCACCTAGGACCAGCCCCGGTCGGCCGTCGAGCTTTCCGACTCGCCGCGTTACCGGTTGACCAGGCTGGCCGGCATCCCGATTCCGGTCTGGAAGGCCTCCAGACATGCCTGTTTCGTGATCGTCCGTGCGAACAGGAAACCCTGTCCGAGATGAACGCCTTCACGCAGCAGGATCTGCGCCTGCAGTGGGGTCTCGACGCCCTCGGCGAGTGTGTCGAGACCCAACGCCCGTGCCAGGGCCACGATCGTGCGCACGATCTCCAGCGACTCGGCGGACTCGCCCAGACCGGCCACGAACGCGCGGTCGATCTTCAGTTGGTTGGCGGGCAGGTCGGCCAGGCGCGACAACGACGAGAACCCGGTCCCGAAGTCGTCGATCGCCACTTGCACTCCGAGGGCGCGGACCCGGTCGAGTTCGCGCTGCGCCTCGCTGTCCATGGCCGCACTCTCCGTGACTTCGATGATCAGCCAGTCTGGTTCGACGCCTCGTTGGTGCAGGACGGTGGAAACGGTGCCGGCGAAGTCGTCGTTGAGTTGCTGGGTGTCGACGTTGACCGCGACGACCGCATCGCAGATGTGGCGCCATTGGGCGACGGTCTGGCATGCCTGGTCCAGGATCCAGCGGCCCAACGCCGGCATCATCCCCTGTGCCCCGGCCATGGGGATGAACTCCATCGGAGGGATCATGCGTCCGCTGGCATCGCGCCACCGGATGAGGGCCTCCGCGGCGACCAGCGATCCGGTACGCATGTCGACCTGGGGCTGGTACTCCAGATAGAAGTTGTCGTCGGGGAACCGCATCGCGACCCGCAAGGCCCTGGCCAGTTGCCGTTGTGCAGCGCCTTCGGCCGCCATCACGGGATCGAACCGCACCACGGAGTCGGCCTGTTTCTGCTTGGCGGCGCGCACCGCGATATCAGCATTGACCAGCACAGTGTCCAGGGTGTTGCCGTCCTCGGGCCAGACTGCGATCCCGATGGAACTGGTGAACTGCACATCACGGTCGCCGATCGGGATGGGTTCGTGGATGACGGTGTGGACCATCGTCGTCAAACCGGCGAGCGAGCCGCGGTCCATCGCCCGCGCCACGACGAACTCGTCGCCGCCGAGCCGTGCGATGGTCGAGTCGGAATCTCCTCCGAGGACGGACAGCCGATGGCCGATCTGGCGCAGGACCAGGTCCCCGGTCGGATGACCCCAAGCGGTGTTGACCTCTTTGAACCCGTCGAGGTCGATGAACAGCACCGCCAGCGATCGGTCTGGGTTGCGCGAACACCATCCGTCGACCCAACTTCGCAGACCGTCGCGGTGCGGCAGGCCGGTCAATGGGTCGCGTTCGGCCAAGAAGCGCAGGCGGCCCGTCGCCTGCTGCAACTCGTCGGCGAGGCGGCGAATCCGCCGGGCATCCAGCCATTTCCACACGACGAGGCACAAGAGCAGGGTCATGATCAGCCCGCCGATGAGCGCCGCCCATGGTCGCCAGGCGCCCTGTTCTGCGAGGAATCCCGGGGTGGGCGCGCCAGCCAGGATCACGTCCTCGTCGTCGGTCAGCGTCACGGTGGCCGAACTCGACCACGTCCGCGGGTTGTTGGGGTCGACGTTGGTGTCGTTGGACCAAATGACCTGGGAGTCCTGTCGCCGGTTGTCGATGAGGGTCAGCGACGTCGTGCGATCCGCGTGGACGCCCGTGGCGCGTTCCATCCACTCGGGTATCCGCAGGACCGCCACCGCCATTCCGGCCCAATTCGCCCGCCGTCCTTCGATCGTGGTCGGTTGCGCGCCGGGGCGATAGATCGGCGTGTACAGCAGCAATGCGGGGGTGCCGTCCTGCACGATGTTCGTCAGGCCGCCGATCTGCGTCTCGCCGGTGTCGCGTGCGGCCAGCACGGTGGGACGGTTGCTCGGGCGGTAGAGCACATCCAGGCCGTAGGTCTGGCCGTTCCTGGCCTGTGGGTAGGAGTACTGGATCGGCAGGTACTCCTTGCGCTCGGGGGACTGGACCAAGCCGTCGGGCGAGGGATCACGGATCCCGTCCGGATGACCGTTCCGGGCCAGTAGGGACTCGAACTCGGTGCGTTGCGATGAGGAGATCAGCGGGGCGTACTGCACGGCCTGGACGTCCGGGCGAGATGCGAACGCCCTGCGCACGAAGGCGCGAAACTCCTCCTGCGTTATGTTGCTCTGGATCTCGAACAGCCCGGTGACCGCGCCCATCGACCCGTTCAAAGTGCCCAATGACCGTGAGGCCCGCTCAGCGGTGGTGGACACGCTCTGTCGCACCACGACCCGGGCGTCCTCGGAGACGTTGTGCCGCTGCAGCTGGACCAGTCCGATCGTCAGGGCGAGTCCCAGGGTTGCGACGAGGGCGACAGGAATGGCAAGTTTCCATGCCGAAGGAACCCCCCTATGATCCAGACCTGGATCTGCCACGGTTCAACTATCCTGCTTGGAAGAGCTTGATCACCATTCGAAGCGATTCGGATACGCAGAGTAGTCAATACGGGTCCTCTCGGGCGTGAGCCTGAGGTGCCAGATGGGGAGGATGCGTGCGGAACACGAGGGGTTCGTCGATCGCGCTGGGGCTCGCGGGCGTGCTGTTCCTGTTCGCCAGCATTGCCGGCTTCCTCAACGCGAACGTCGTCAACGGCCCGCGTTTCGCCGATCACGTCAACGCCATGCGCACCGACCCGGAACTGGCCGCGCAGATCGGCGCCCAGATCAGCGGCGCATTGGTCGACGCCCAGCCCGACCTGGTGGCGATCGCCCCAGCTCTGCAGCCCGCTGCGGCCGCCGTCGTGGCCAGTAGCGCATTCGACGGGGTCTTCACACAAGCGGTGGCGGCCTTCCACAGTGCCCTGACCGAAGAAGGATCAGAGTCGGCGGTTCTGACGATCGCCGACATCGGCTCCTCGGCGGTTTCCCTGGTGACGGCGATCGCCCCGGACCTGGCTGAGAACATTCCTCCCGGCCTGGACGTAACGCTCGCGCAGATCGGCGGTCAGCAGGGGGTGGCCGCGCAGATCATCCCGTTGTTCCAGACGATTACCGTCCTGGCCTGGGTGCTTCCCACCCTCACCATCATCCTGTGGGTGCTCGGGGTATGGATCGCCCCCGACCGACGGGTGGCGCTTCTGAGGGTGGGGTGGTCGTTGCTGGCGGTCGCTACCACGTTGGCGGTTCTGGGCGGACTCGCCTGGGTGACCAGCCGGTTGTACAACCCGGGTCCGCTGCCCTCGGCAGTATTGCAGTCGGCCGCCGACGTGTTCGGTCGGGCGCTGGCCGTCCGAGTGCTGTGGACCGCGGTGGTGGGTGGTTTGTTCGTGGTTGCGGCAAGTGCACTTCTACCGCAGGTGCACGTGCACGAACTGGTCGCATCATGGGGTCGGCGCCTGACCCGGCGTCCTAGTGCGCCTGCGTGGGCCTTGGCGCGGGCCCTGGTGCTGGTGGCGGTCGGAGCGGGATTCATCCTCAAGCCGGACATCGCGGTGGTGCTCGTTGCGATCGCTGTTGGGATCGCCGTGCTCCTGACGGGAGTGGCCGAACTCGACCTCGTCGCCGAGCGGTCGCGGGGCCCGGCCGAGGAAGGGGATACCTGGCGCTGGGCGTGGGCGCCACCGGCCGCCCTCGGGCTGCTGACGATCGGACTGATCGCATTCGTGCTTTTGCCGTCCGCGTTGCCCCAAGCCACCCAGGTCGCCGCATCGACCCGTGATCCGGCGGCCTGCAACGGTCACGTGGAACTGTGTGATCGTCCGTTCAACGACGTCGCATTCCCGGCCAGTCACAACTCCATGTCCGCAGCCGACCGGCCGGGTTGGTTCCTCGCCGAACAGCCCACGGGCATGGTCGAGTCCCTGGAAGACGGTATGCGGGTGTTCCTGATCGACACCTGGTACGGCCAGGCGACCCGTTCGGGCGGGGCGGTCACGGCCCAGCGCTCCCTTGCGCGGGCGCAGTCGGACTTCACAGCGGGCCGAGCGAACGCGCTGACGCCCGCGATGGAACGCACCATCGACCGACTGCGCGGCGAGCAGACCCTCGGCCCAGAGAAGCCGTTCCTCTGCCACACCCTGTGTGAGCTCGGTGCCACTGAGTTGGAGTCCGAACTCGCGGGGGTCAAGGCCTGGTTGGACCAGAATCCGCGTGAGGTCGTGACGATCTTCATCCAGGATGCGGTGACGCCGGCGGACACCGCGGAGGTCTTCGACAAGACCGGGTTGGCCGATGTGGCGTACGTCCATGACCCGGGCGAACCCTGGCCGACGCTGGGCCAGATGATCGACTCGGGCCGCCGGGTGCTGGTTCTCATGGAGAACGAGGGCGGCGGCGCACGGTACCCCTACTTGCACTCCGGCTTCGACCTAGTCCAGGACACCGGCTTCACGTACGACAGTGTCGACGATTTCGATTGCGCACCGAACCGGGGTCCGGCGGATGCCGACCTGTTCATGGTGAACCACTGGTTGAGCGGTTTCACGACGCTGGTGTCCAGCGCCCAGCAGTCCAACACCGAGGACGTCTTGGGGCAACGGGTTCGCGACTGCCGCGAGGAACGTGGTCAGATCCCGAACTTCGTGGCGGTCAACTGGTACGACCAAGGTGAGCTGTTGCAGGTCGTGGATCAACTGAACGGGTTCTGAGTAGCGGGCACTGCCATCAAAACTGGTCCGGGCCGAGCGACGACGGCCCAGCTTTGAGGGCCAGAACCAGTCAAACCCGGGCAAATTGCCGTGGATCGGCATGACAACTGGGCCGGATTGCCGGGAATGGCGGCTCAGTGGCCCAGGTTTAATGAGGGACACCCCGGCAACACAGGCTCGCGCGGCTCATCTGCTCACCCGTAGCCTGTCGCCTGTGAGCCTGTGGTGGACCAACGCGGTCGTGTACCAGATCTACCCCCGTTCCTTCGCGGACTCCAACGGCGACGGGGTCGGGGACCTCGCCGGGATCGAGTCGAAGCTGGACTACCTCGTCCACCTCGGTGTGGATGTTCTGTGGTTGTCGCCGATCTATCGCTCACCGCAGGACGACAACGGGTACGACATCAGCGACTACCGCGACATCGACCCGATGTTCGGCACCCTGGCCGACTTCGACCGGCTCTTAACGGCCGTCCACGAACGCGGCATGAAACTCATCATGGACCTGGTGGTCAACCACACTTCCGACGAACACCCGTGGTTCGTGGAATCGCGGTCGAGCCCGGACAATCCGAAGCGGGACTGGTACTGGTGGCGCGAGGGACGTGATGACGGCCCTCCGAACAACTGGGGGTCGATCTTCTCCGGCAGTGCCTGGGAGTATGACGACGTCACCGGGGAGTACTACCTGCACCTGTTCACCAAGAAGCAGCCGGACCTGAACTGGGAGAACCCCCAGGTCCGCCAGGCGGTCTACGACCTCATGAACTGGTGGCTGGATCGCGGGGTCGACGGTTTCCGCATGGACGTGATCAACCTGATCTCCAAACACGCCGCCCTGCCCGACGGGCAGCAAGCGCCGGGCGAGCTATACGCCAACGGCAGCCCTTACTACAGCGAGGGTCCGCGGGTCCACGAATTCCTACAGGAGATGCACAGGGCGGTGTTCGCCGATCGAGATGCCGAGCTGCTGACCGTCGGTGAGACGCCCGGGGTGTCGGTGGAGCAGGCCCGCCTCTACACCGACCGGGATCGGCACGAACTCGACATGGTCTTCCAGTTCGAGCACGTGGAACTCGATCATGGCCTGGGCAAGTGGGACGTGCGATCGTTGAATCTCGTGGAGCTCAAGGAGAACCTCGGGAAGTGGCAGTACGGGCTCGCCCAGGTGGGCTGGAACAGCCTGTACTGGAACAACCACGATCAGCCCCGCATCGTGTCCCGGTACGGCGACGACCGCAACTACTGGTACGAGAGCGCGACGCTGCTGGCGACCATCCTGCACCTGCAACGCGGCACCCCGTACATCTACCAGGGCGAGGAACTGGGGATGACCAACTACCCGTTCTCGAGCATCGAGCAGTTCCAGGACGTGGAATCACTGAACTACTACCGGCAGGCGGTCGATGGCATGGGCCTCGACCCGCGGCTGGTCATGAGCAGTCTGCAGGCCATGGGCCGTGACAACGCGCGTACCCCCGTGCAATGGGACGATGCGGCACACGCCGGTTTCACCACTGGCACCCCGTGGTTACCGGTCAACCCGAACTACCCCCGGATCAACGCCGCGGCGGAAGTGGGCGACCCGGAATCGGTGTTCGCGTACTACCGCAGTCTGATCTCGTTGCGTCACGCCGATCCGGTGGTCCGGGAGGGCGACTTCGAACTGCTGCTGCCCGCCGATCCGAATCTGTTCGTGTTCACCCGCACGTCCGCAGACGTCTGCCTGTTGATCGTGGCGAATGTCGGCGCCGATCCTGGCGAGTCGCCAGTCGACCTGCACGGGGATCTGGTGATCGCCAACTACCGGGAACCGGTGGGTCCGGTTCTGCGGCCGTGGGAGGTCCGCGTCTATAGGCAGGAGGTGGCGCCGTGACCGAAGAGGTGGACTACCGGTACTCGCTGGCCAACGAGCGGACCTATCTCGCCTGGGTCCGGACGGGGATGGCCCTGATCGCCGGAGGTATCGCGATCCGGATCTTCATCATCGATGCCGGCGCCTCCCGCTTGTTGTCGGTGGCGGCCATCGGCTTCGCGATCCTGGGTGGCATTCTGACGATCACGTCCTACCGGCATTGGCAGGATGTGCAGCGCCGAATGGAGCAAGGCGATCCGTTGCCGACACAACGCGGGCCGCTGATCCTGACCATCGGCATGGTCGTGCTTACCGTGATCGTGATCGCGGGGTCGCTGTAGTGGACTCCCAGATCGAACGGACGCGGTTGGCCTGGCGGCGCACCGTTCTCGCGCTGGTGGTGGTGGCGGGGGTCGGGTCCGTGCACCTGGCCGTGGCCGGGCTGGGCCATCTCGGATTGGCGGTCGGTGTGATCGCACTGGTGGGCTGTGTTCCGGCCGCCCACCGGCTCACCTCCCTGCGCAGGTCTCAGACCCGGGCGACGTGGGAGCCGGCCGTGCTCACGGTCACAGGCTGTCTGCTGGCGCTGAGCGTGCTGGTGAACCCGTAGAACTCCACGGGGATCATTCGTGGTCAGGCGTTTATGGCGCGGCTGCGGTAGCGCGATCTGCTTCGCCGGCCGAGGTCAGCCCCAGGCAGTTGGCTTGCTGCTCGGGTTGGCGCCCGCGCACATGAGAGCCGCGCTCCTTTCGGTGACAAGATGACCTCCCACTGGTCGGCTCTTCACCAAGAGGCGTGAGTCAGTCAACAACTTGCGGACTATGCGCCACGTGTGGATTTGCGGTTCCTCGGGTTCGGGGGAGTCGGGCTCATCCCTGTTTCTGGAGCGCCGATCTGAGCGTGCACTGCCTACGGGTGGCCGCATACCACGGATGGCTCGAGCCCTCATCGACCTCCCAGGGCCGATACCTATTGGGCGGACTTCACCGGTGAACCGGAGCTGACCAAGCCGAAGGCGAGTACCACCAAAGCGAGGTTGAGGATCGCCGAGGAAGGCAGTCCCACCGCGCCGGCCCCGGTCAGCGTGGCGAAGCCCGTGGCCGACATGTTGAGAACCGCCACTCCGCCGAGTGCGCAGCCCAGCGTGGGGGCCGATACCGGCCATCGCCACATCGACAGGCGTCGCTGCACAGGCTCCACCAGGCCGGCAACGAACCAGGCGCCAGGGACGACGGCCACTGCTACCGCGACGTGTACCAGCCACCATTGCGCACTCAAGGGTGGCTGCGACCAGCCCGTGGCGATGACGGTTGTCGCGGCCGCGCCTACCAACGGGATGTGCCACAGATACATGCCCATCCCACGTGCGCCGATCAGTGCGATCACCACCCACAGGCGGTCGCGCCGTAGGAGTCTGTCCAGCAGATCCCATACACCGGCTAGCAGCAGGATCTGCCCGGCGCCGTACAGGGCCAGTACGACACTGGGCGGGGCAAGATTGGACAACCCGGGAACACCCGACACGGAGATCAACGAGTGGGAGTATGGGCCGGCGAACGCCACCAGCACGGAGATCGCGATCAATGCCGCCCCCACAGGGGCCAGCCACCTGCGGCCCTTGAGGCGGGGCAGGTAGTAGCCGCACTGATGCAGCCAGCCCCAGACCAGGAGCATATTGATCCACCCCCACGCGGCGAGGTCCGTGGTTCGCAGGACATCGAATGCCACGATCGCCCCCAGCCACAGGCCCAGTGTGAGAACTGGGTGCGCGATCCAACGGATCGTGATCGCGGCTGCCGCCGCCACCAGCAGGTAAACCCCGGCGAACCACAGCAACTGTGACAGGAAGCGTCCCGCTCCGCGCACCTGGTCGGAGCCGTGGAAAGCCAGCAGTACGACGGTCCACAGACTCGCGTACACGACAACCGGAGTCAGCAACGACGTGCCGCGAGCTCGAAGGTAGTCCACCTGGCCATGCCGGCTCAGCGATGCCGCGTTCG
This sequence comes from uncultured Actinomycetota bacterium, assembly GCA_963704075.1. Classification (GTDB taxonomy): domain Bacteria; phylum Actinomycetota; class Actinomycetes; order S36-B12; family UBA10799; genus JADKAV01. The sequence goes on along the minus strand of CAVPGV010000010.1, from coordinate 133,597 downwards.
ACACCGCCCCCGCCGCGAAGAACAGGGGAAGGACCTGGAACAACCACGTCAGCGCGATCAGGTACGGGACATCTTCGAGAACGTTCACGGCAGTGCCATCGGGCCGTACGTGCCAGGCCAGGCTGTGGCCCACGATCACCAGCAGCAGGGAGACCGCCTTCACCGCGTCCAGCACCCGATCCCGGGCCCGCGAGGCGGCCAGCACGCGCTCGCCGATGCCAGCCTTCATGGATAGACACTAGGGCGCGATCGGACCGATGGTCGGGTTGCGCGGCTCAGCCGCACGGGTCGGCGGAATCGGTCCTGGACAGGTGCTGGGCGATCCACAGATTCCTCCGGGCAGGTTGACCCGACCGCCGATCCTGACAGGGTGGATGCATGACAGGGATACCGGCTGAGGCCTTCGAGTTCTACGAGCACTTGGATGTGGACAACTCGCGGGAGTTCTGGACCGAGCACAAGTCCGACTACGAGCGGTATGTGCGCGATCCGTTGCGCGAACTCGCTGAGTCACTGGAACCGGACTTCGGCCCGGTGAAGCTGTACCGGCCGTACCGGGACATGCGGTTCAGTCGAGACAAGACGCCCTACAAGGACCACCAGGGTTGCCTGTTCGCGGCGGACAACGGTCTCGGGTGGTACCTGCAGGTCTCCGCGCATGGGTTGATGGTCGCCGGCGGCTGGTATTCGTCGACCGGGCCGCAGGTCAAGCGTTTCCGCGAGCACATCACCGAGGCCGGTGCCGGCGATATCCGCGCCGCTTTGAAGGGCCTGCCGAAAGCCGGCTTCACCATTGATGGAGACCAGTTGAAGTCCCGCCCACGCGGAATCCCCGATGATCACCCGGATCTCGACCTGTTGCGCCATCGCACCCTGCACGCGACGAAGAAGTGGCAGCCGGAGGCCTGGATGGGGACCAGGCGGCTGCAGACCACAGTGCACAAGGCGCTCGAGAAGCTGCGTCCCATGGTCGTCACGTTGGCGCAGATCGTCGGTCCGCCGGAATAATGGTCGTATGACCCGCGCTGCATGGACGACGCCGCACCCGGATCGGTTGGCGTCCGACCATCCGCGACGGGCTGAAATCCTCGCAGCGCATGCCAGGGCCGTGGAGGCCGGAGACGCCGGGTACTCCGATCCCGACACGGGACTGTTCGTGCTGACCGCGGCGTTTCATGTCAAGCGCGGGACGTGCTGCGGCAACGGGTGCCGTCACTGCCCTTACGTGATGGAGGATTGATGGCCACCCACCGGCAGTTGCTGAATACCCTGGGCGCATGGTCCGCAGGGTCCATGCTCGCGGGAGGTGCGCTGTGGGGCGCCGGTCCCACCCCGGCAGTGCGCAGTTTCGGGCGACAGACGGCCGCATGGGGCGCCGTCGATGCGGCCATCGCGGCATTCGGTCTCAGCCGGCCGGCTCCTGACACGGATCGGCTGCGCAAGGTCCTGCTGGCGAATTGCGTGGCTGACGTCGGCTACATCTCATTGGGGCTGTGGGCCTGGCGCTCGGAACGTTTCCGCGCCGATGGGGCGGCGGTCGTGGTCCAAGGAGCTTTCCTCCTGGCTCTCGACAGCCACTTCGCGTATCACTTGACGGACTAATGTTGTCGCTGCTGGTGCGCCACAGGCGTTGGAGTTACGCGCATCCGTTGGACTCCCGCACATCCGTTGGAGAAGCGCGGGCCGTGGTTCTCCAACTTCTGTGCCGATCTCCAACGCCTGCACACAACTCCAACGCCTGCACACCACGCCGACGCCTGCACACAACGCCGACGCCTGGTGTCGAGGCCCGATTCGCTCCTGGTCGGGCCTTGACATCGGCGGCCGGTGGTGGTGCGCTCGAGGTATGGGGGCGCAGTTGCGTGACAGCGCTTCGTTCGGGGAGGTTGCCGAGACGAAGTACTGGCACCTGCTCGATGACCGGCGCGTCCAGTGCGACATCTGTCCGCGCGCCTGCCGACTGCACGAGGGCCAGCGCGGGCTGTGTTTCGTGCGGGCCCGCGACGGTGACGAGATCGTGTCCACGACCTACGGGCGATCCAGCGGGTACTGCATCGATCCGATCGAGAAGAAGCCGCTCAACCACTTCCTCCCGGGGACGCCGGTGCTGTCGTTCGGGACCGCCGGGTGCAACCTCACGTGCAAGTTCTGCCAGAACTGGGACATCTCCAAGTCCCGTGACATCGACACGTTGGCCGACTCGGCCAGCCCTGCGGCCATCGCCGATGCGGCGCGCCGACTGGGGTGCACCAGCGTCGCCTTCACTTACAACGATCCGGTCGTCTTCCTGGAGTACGCGGTCGACACCGCGCTGGCCTGCCGCGAGGTGGGAATAAGGACGGTCGGGGTCACCGCCGGATACATCGAGCCGGCTCCTCGGGCGGAGATGTTCAACGCGATGGATGCGGTCAACATCGACCTCAAGGGTTTCACGCACGACTACTACCGCAAGGTGTGTGGCGGCGATCTGGATGCTGTGCTGGAGACCATCGAGTGGGCGGTCAGGGAGTCCCCGGTCTGGGTGGAACTGACGACCTTGGTCGTCCCGGGCCACAACGACTCGGACGAGGAACTTTCGCGCATGGCGGCCTGGGTGGTCGAGCACCTGGGGACCGACGTACCGATGCACTTCAGTGCCTTCCACCCGGACTGGAAGATGATGGACGTCGCCCCGACCCCGCCGGAGACGCTGCGCCGAGCCCGCAGGATCGCACTCGAGCACGGCGTCCGTTTCGCATACACCGGCAACATGCATGACCCGGATGGGGACACGACGTTCTGCCCCAACTGCCACCGGCGGGTCATCGAACGCGACTGGTACGAGATCCTCTCCTACAGCCTCGATGCGCGGGGGGCCTGTTCGCATTGCGGGACGCAGGTCCCTGGTGTTTTCGCCGCCAGCCCGGGTACCTGGGGCCGACGCCGACTGCCGGTCACACTTCACCATTAGCCTTAACCCCATGTTCGTGCTGGCGGCCGACGACTACCGGCAGATGACCGCAGCGGCGGCCGGTGGCCTGCGCTACCGGGGTCTGCGCAGGGGCGACCGCGTCGCGGTGGTGACCCCCGAGCACCGTTTTGGGGCCGACGACGCCGCGTTCCTGCAGGCCCAGGTGATCGCAGTCGTCGCAGCCGCACTGCGGTCGGGCCTCGTGCCGGTCCCCATCAACCCGCTGCTGACCGAGGCGGAACGTGCGCACATCATCGACGACAGTGGCGCCCGCGCAGTGTTGAGCAGTGCCGACGATCTGGTGTCCCTGACCAGCTTCGAGGGTGCGGAAGCCGACCTGGCGCGGTGGCCGATCGGGCGGCCCATGCACTACACCTCCGGCACGACCGGTCGGCCCAAGGGCGTCTACACGCAAGGGATCGGCGAGGCCGCCTCCGAGGCGTTGTGGCGCGACGAACTCGACCAATGGCGGTTCACCGCCGCCGACACCACGCTGGTACACGGACCGCTGTGTCACGCAGCCCCACTGCGCTACGCGATGCTCGTGCTGGAGGCCGGGGGGCGGGCGGTCCTTCCGGGCGAGTTCGATGCACCCGCCATCGCGCAGGCGCTGATCGACCACCGCCCCACCCACGCCTTCCTCGTGCCGAGTCACCTGCAGCGGCTGTTCGATCTGGACCTTCCGGCGAGCCCCTACCGACTGATCACCCACGCCGGGGCGGCGTGCCCACCGGCGCTGAAGCGGCGGCTGCACGAATGGGCCGGAGTGGACGCCGTGTGGGAGTTCTACGGGTCGACCGAGGGTCAGTTCACTGTGTGTTCGGGTGGCGACTGGGAGAAGCGCCCGGGGACGGTCGGTAGGGCGCGCGCCGGGCGCCGCCTGGAGGTCCGCGACGGGGTGATCTGGTGTCACACCCCCGAGTTCGCACGTTTCCGGTATTGGAACGACGATGCCAAGACGGCTGCAGCGTGGGATGGCGACGCCTTCTCCGTGGGTGACCTCGGGCGGCTCGATGACGGCTTCCTGTACCTGGAGGGCAGGCGCGAGGACCTCATCATCAGTGGTGGCGTGAACGTATATCCCGCTGAGGTGGAGGGCGTTCTGGCGGAGTGCCCCGGCGTGGTCGAGGTTGCGGTCTTCGGGCGCGACGACGACCTCTGGGGCCAGCGTGTGTGCGTCGCCTACAGCGGTCCGGCCACCAGCGAGGACGTCGCGGCGTGGGCCCTCGAGCGGCTGGCCGCGTACAAACGACCCAAGGAGATCGAGCGCCTCGACGCCTTGCCGCACAACGCCTCCGGCAAGGTGCAACGGCTGGTGCTGGCAGGAGGGGGCACGTGATGGACGTCCGAGAACCCGCGGTCGCCGGCAGGTTCTACACCGGCGATGAACGCACTTTGGCCCACGAGGTCCAGGGGTGGCTTGCTGCCGCCCCCCAGGGGACCGAGCAGCCGGCCGGGATCATCGTTCCGCACGCCGGCCACATCTATTCGGGCCCAGTGGCAGCCTTCGCCTATCACAGGGTCCATCGCACGCGGCGCGTGGTGCTCGCGGGGCCGGCGCACTTCGTTCCGGTGGCTGGGATCGCCGCCCCGGCAGCATCCGCGTGGCGCACCCCCCTGGGGGACGTGGCGATCGATCAGACGACGATCCGCGACCTGCCGGTCACCGTCGACGACTATCCGCACGCACCCGAGCACAGTCTGGAAGTGCAGTTGCCTTTCCTGCAGGAGCAACTGGAGCCCGGATGGCAGCTGCTGCCACTGCTGGTCGGTCGGGCCGATCCGTTCGACGTCGCCGATGTGCTTGAGCCGTTCCTCGCCGACCCAAACAGCTTGGTGGTCCTCTCCACGGACCTGTCCCACTACCTGCCGTATGCGCAGGCATGCGAACGCGACGCAGCCACGGCCGCCCGGATCGTCGCCCGCGATTGGCGCAACATTGCCGACGAGGACGCATGTGGCGCGTATCCACTGCGGGGGCTGCTGGTTGCAGCCGAGCGACTGGACCTTCCGGTCGAGTTGTTGGATCTGCGCAATTCCGGCGACACTGCGGGCCCCCATGACCGCGTGGTCGGCTATGGCGCCTTCACCGTGGGGCTGTGATGTTCACCGACCACCAGCATGAGCAGATGCTCGACATCGCAGAAGCAGCGATCGTGCGTGGGTTGACCACCGGCGGCCGGGCCGCGGTTCAGGGTCTTCCCGACTACCTGCAGGAGTGGGGATGTGCGTTCGTCACCTTGCGCCGCGACGGGAACCTGCTGGGCTGTATCGGTGCACTTGAGCCGTATCAGCCGCTCGGCCAAGACATCGCCGACCACGCCTACGCAGCGGCGTTCGAAGATCCGCGCTTCGAGCCGCTACAGGATCTCCGTGGGGTCCACATCGAGGTCTCGGTGCTCGGTCCGCTCGTCGAGTTCCCGGCGACCTCCTACGACGACGTGGTCGCCCGGCTGCCGCGGCAAGGCGCGGTCGTCTCGGCGCAAGGACGGCGGGGCACCTTCCTGCCCGCAGTCTGGGAACAACTGCAGACCAGGGAGGTGTTCGTTGCCGGCTTGTGGCGCAAGGCGGGCCTGATGCCTGGCACCTGGCCCGCTGCGGTCTGGACCTACTCAGTGGACGAATTCGGCCGCGACGTCATGTCGTAGTGGACGCCTGTCAAGTCCTCGGAGAGCTCCCACAGTCCAGCGGCGGTGGCTTGGTCTTTCGCCGCGGAGGTGCGTCCCACGCGTTTGGGTGCCCCTCGGGTCTCGAAGAAATCCTTCGGCCCGTAATACTCGCCGCTGCGCACGTCAGGCATGGTGGCGGCATACAACTGCGGTCGTGCCCCGGATTCCGCCGACTGGCCCATGACCGCGTTCATCAGCCGAGTCATCTGCTTGCCGACCGGATTGTGTGCCATCGCGGGCCCGGCGAACTGCAGGTTGGTGGACGAGAAACCCGGGTGCGCCGCAACGCTCTTCAGGGTCCAGCCGGCCTCGTGCGCACGCCGGTCGAGTTCGGCGGTGAACAGCAGATTCGCCAGTTTGCTCTGACCGTAGGCAGGCCAATTGGAGTACTTGCGACGCTCGTAGTTGAGGTCGTCCAGATCCATCTTGCCCATCTTGTGAGCGGCGCTCGACACGTTCACGACCCGCGAATCCGCACCGGGACTGGCCACCGGCATCTTGGGGAGTAGCAGCCCGGTGAGTGCGAAGTGCCCGAGATGGTTGGTCCCGATCTGGGTCTCGAAACCGTCTACGGTGCGTCCCAGTGGAGGCGCCATGATCCCGGCGTTGTTGATCAGGACGTCCAACGTTTCCACTGGGAGGTTGTCAGCGGCTTTGTGCACGCTCTCAAGATCCGCGAGGTCGACGAGCAGCGATTCCGTCTGCCGGGGTATCTGCCGCTGCGCGTCTGACAGCCGCTGCGGTGACCGACCGGCCAGAATCACCTGGCCTCCGGCTGCTGCCAGCGCTTTGGCGCTTTCCAGGCCGAGGCCCGAGGTCGCTCCGGTCACGAGGTATGTGTGTCCCGACAGATCGGGAATGTCAGTCATGTTCCAGCCCATCCCTCCACGGTACGGGCGTCTCGCGGAATCGCACGCCGGGATGGGCGGGGTTGGGGTCCGCAGTGCCGGGAGTTCCTGCCGGCGTTGAGCCACGGATTCGGCCACTCGAGGTACGGACCTGTGGCCTCGACGACGACGGGCTTGGACATGCAAGGCCAGGTACGACCTCCAACTTGCGGGGCGGGTCCTGCTCTGATGGGCGAGCGTCGACCCGGATCGGGCGTGGGAGACGCGACCTGTCGGCTCGCGGATGGCCGATGTGGGTGGGCGTACGGTGGATTTCATCACGTGGAGAGCCTGGGCATGGACGGTGCGGTGCTTTCGAGTTGGAACGCCGGACCGGTGAAGCGGGCGATCCTCGTAGGATCCAGTGGTACGGGCGAGGGTGTGTTCGGCGAGGATCCGTCGAACTCGATCCCGGACTGGGTCACACGTCAGCCCGGAGTGATCCACGCCGCCCGCCTGAAGCCGCGCCACCCGCTTCGTCTCCAGCGGCCAGTTCCTCAGGGACGCCTCGACCGGAAACCTGCCAGCTTGCTCCATCATCGAGCCGCGCATCAGCGGACATGACCACAACGACATGCACCCGCCGTTCGGCGAGTTGTTCGAGACGGTCGCGCGGGAGCGGGGTGTGCCGGTACCCGACGCCTTGGGGCCTCCCTCGACGGGGTCGTAGTCGGCGTGCAGCGTCCGCTGGGGCGGGTGGTCCACGGGTCCTCGGTGGGGTCTGCGCGAGGAGTCTTCCGCGCCGTGTTGGTCTGTACGCCGAGTGCCGACTCACGAGAGGCTGACGCTGTGCGGAGACTGACCTTTGCCATGAACCTGAGCCTGGACGGCTACATCGCCGCGCCCGGTGACGACCTCAGCTGGAGCGTGCCGAGCGATGAACTGTTCCAGTGGTGGTCAGACCGGGTGAAGGCGACGGGTCTGGCGTTGTACGGGCGCAGATTGTGGGAGACGATGAGCTCCTACTGGCCGACTGCTGACCAGTTGCCCGGCGCCACACCGGCGCAGATCGAGTTCGCCCGCCGCTGGCGGGACATGCCGAAGGTCGTGTTCTCCTCGACGACCAGCGTGGTCGACTGTAACGCCCGCCTGGTGTCCGGCGACGCTGTCACCGAGATCACCCGGCTCAAGACTCAGGATGACGGTTGCATGGACGTCGGCGGTGCCACCCTTGCCGCGGCGGCCATGCGGGCCGGGCTGATTGACGAGTATGCGATCGTCACTCATCCCGTCCTGGTGGGCGGCGGTACCCCGTTCTTCACGGCCCTGGACAACTGGGTGAACCTTAGGTTGGTGGAGACCCGGACGTTTCCCGACGGCGTGCTCCTGACCAGATACGAGACCAGGCGCTGAATTACTCGCTCCTGGCCAGCGCGGGCTGGGGCCAGGCCCTGGCCGGTGATGCGCGCCGGAGGTCCGGGGAGTGGCGTCGTGGCCTCGGCATGGGTCGTCCTACCGGGACCTCAGTTGGGTTGTTGTGCGTGCTGACGGTAGGTCGGCTGGATCCCGCTGGATTTGTCAGAGGGTCCGTTCATGGTGTGGACAAGTGATCGGAGAAATGTCAAACCCTGGGTTTACGGTGTGAAACAGGTAGCTCAGGAAATGTCAGAGGTCCGGTTCACGGTATGGATCAGTAGCTCGGGGAAATGTCAGGGGTCCGGTTTACGGTGTGAGTAAGTGGCCGGGGAAATGTCAGAGGTCCGGTCTACGGTGGTCAGTAACTGGTAGTTCGTGGTTGTCAGCTCGTGACGTCGCGGTGGGCATCGGGCCCTTCCGATTCGACATTCAAGTCGTGTGTCGATCGGGGGTGTGCTGTGGCTTCTGGTTCTTCTTCTTCGTCGTTTTTCGATGTGTCGCACGCGGCGCACCGCCGGGCCCGGATCCGGGCGTGCTTGCCGACGGTGGCGCCGGCCGGGTTCGACCAGATCAACGACGACATTGATGGTCTGCCGGATCCGGAGCACCTGTGTGCGGAGGAACGCGCCGCGGCCCTGGCGGTCACCGCGAGGCTGCGTAACCGGCTGGAGGCGTATCTGACCGGTCTGGCCGGCGCGGCGGATGCCGCGGGGGATTCCCGGGTGCTGGGCGCCGGGACCACCGGGTCGCTGGTGGCGATCGCCACCAACAGTCCGGTCGCCGTGGGGTCGGGGATGGTGAACACCGCCAAGCAGTTGCAGGACCTGCCGAGCGTGAAAGACGCCTGGGCCGACGGCGCCATTTCGGGGTTGCATGTGCATCAGATCCTGGCCCACGCCCCGGGCATCGACGACTTCACCGCCAAACAAGCCGCCGCCGTCGGCCTGGCGAAACTCACCGACGCCTCGGAGGTGCGACGGGTGTTGCAGGTCGCCGCGGACGCCGACAACCCGGCCCACCTGGACCTGACCATCGACCAGCAACGCGCCAAACGCTCCCTGCGACTGTCCGCCCGGGCGAACGGGATGTGGGCGATCACCGGGCTGCTGGATGAGGTGGACGGGGCGATCCTGGCCGACACCCTGGCCTCGTTCACCCGACCCCCAGACACCCACGACACGACCACCCCGGCCCAGCGCCGCGCCGACGCCCTGGCCGACATGGCAACAGCCGCCGCAGCCAACACCCGTCCGCTCGGAGTATCCGCCGTCAGCATCCTCGTCGACCTCGAACACCTGCCCGACGGTGACCAGGCGACCCTGGTCGACGGCACCCCGCTGGGCGCCGGCAGCTTCGACCTGCTGGCCTGTGCCGCGGTGTGCACGGTGATCTTCGGGATCAAACGCACCGGCACCTTCATCCCCCTGGCGCTCGGCCGCCGGCAACGCCGGGCGTCCGCCGCGCAGTGGGCGGCGCTGATCGCCCGCGACCGCGGCTGCATCCGCTGCGGACGCTCCCCCCGACACTGCCACGCCCACCACATCCTGCACTGGAAAGACGGCGGCCGAACCGACCTGTCAAATCTGGCCCTCTTATGTTCGCGATGTCATCACGACCTGCACCACGGCCGCTACACCATCACCATGGACACCCACACCATCCCCGTCATCACCCACACCCGCGGACCCCCCTGAACAGCGGTCCGCCGGGCGGCGGAACGGGTCTGTCAGGAGACGACAACGCCCTCCCAGAAGGCGACGTGATCCTTGATCTTGCCCGCCTCCGGTTTGGGATCCGGGTACGTCCATGCAGCGTCCGGGTTAGACTGCCCATCGACCTCGATCGTGAAGTACGAGGCCTGTCCCTTCCAAGGACACGTGGTGTGCGAGTCGGTGGGTGTCAGCCTTCGACAACAACCGTGTGATCACTTTCGGCGATCACGACTTCTTCCAGGTTGTCTTGATGCTGCTCCTGGCATAGTTGTGTTCAATCTGCGTCAATTCAGACCCGCGGGCCACCGCGGACCCGACGACCTCGGGAAGATGAGGGCCTACTGCAGTCGTCGGATAACGGTGGCCGCAGCTCGCCTTCCGCTGACCAGCGCACCTTGGATCGACGGGGTGTCACGATGGTCCCCGGCCACCAGCACCCCGTCGAAATCCTGGGGGCTGCGTACCTGGAAGGGCGGGACGGCCGCGGGCAGGGCCTCAGGGATGGGGTAATGGCCCACGAGCTCCCAGTGCCCCGTTGGAACGCCATACAGATCGGCGAGGTGCTGTCGAACCTCGTCGATACCCGTCTCCTTCAGGCCAACCGCGGTTGCTTGGACAAGATGGCGGCCCTGCGGGGCGTACTCAGGTGCCGCATAGCTCACAACGACGGTGTTGGTGACCGGTCCCCGGTGCTCTGAATCCAGCACGAGTACGGGCCGGCCGTTGTAGAGGTCGTCCTCCTCGATGCCGAAGTACCAGGTGGTCAGGGCTCGCATTGCCGGAGTGGGCAGGTCGGGCACGAGGCTCGCTGCTGTCATCGGGTCGGTCGCCACGATGACGGCTTCGCAGTCGATCGATCCTGCATGGGTTTCGACGCGGTCCGGCGCCACTGAGTGAACCGGCACCCCCCGGAAGATTCTGCGACGCAGCGGACGAGCCAGCTGATCCGGTATGGCGCGCATCCCTGCCGCGGGGACGGCGGGCGTCCCACGGGAAAGCGACCGCAGCACGAAGTCGGTGAAACGACGACTCGTCTGCAATTCGGTGTCCGCCAGCACCCCGGAGAGGAAGGGTTGAAGCAGCATCCGCCCGGCCCGGCCCCCGATGTGCGCCTGCTCGAACGCCTCTTTGGTCGACATGTCCGGTCGTTGCTGCAACTCCTCGGGGTCGGTCACCGCGCAGCCCGTGAAGTAGCGAAGGGTTTGGAGGGTGCCGATCACGCCCAGCGGGGTCCGCACATTGCGAAGAGCCGCGCGGGTGGCTCGGCGTGGGTCGACCAGCCAGCGGGGTCCCGCCTCGGTGCTGAGCACGGCGCCCGGGAAGAAGGGACGCAGTTCGAGCGCTTCATGGTCGAGGACACGCGCCCCGTCCGGGTAGGACGGGTTGTAGAGCTGGAAACCGTGGTCGAGCAGGAATCCATCCACTTCGTCGGTCTGGATCCGGCCACCGACTCGGTCTGAGGCCTCCACGACCACGACGTCGAGCCCGGCCTCCGTGAGGTGATGGGCGGCGTTCAAGCCGGCGATGCCCGCGCCAACCACCACCACCTGCGCGCTGGTGTGTAACGATCCCCCGGGCCATGAAGTCACAGAACCATCCTGCCTTGTCATGAGCCGGAAGTGGTAATGGCAGTCCGCGGAGCAGGTGAGTCGCCGTGACCGCGCACGATCAGTACGCCAGCGGCTAAGGCGCCGGCAGACGCTCCACCTCACTATGCGGACCCCGCTCGGCCGGTCCGTTGCCGCAACAGTCCAGCGGGCGATGGCCTGATCTGGCTGAACGGGCGGATGGATTCCCGCGACGCGTGCGGTGGTCGTCCGCCCGGCGCAGCCACGACTATCACCACCGGAGACAATGCGGTGTGTCCTCGCGCAACTGGCTGCCGTTCGGGGCGCTGGAGGCTGCCACGGTCTTCAGCGGGACCGCGAACGGTATCTCGATGATCGCCTTCCCGTGGCTGGTGCTGGAGGCCACCGGGTCCGCGAGTGCGGCGGGCGCGCTGGGCGCCATCACGGCGGCGCCTTTGCTGGTCTCTTTCCTTTTCGCCGGGGTGATCGTCGACATCGTCGGTCGTCGCCGGGTGGCTGTCGTGTCCGACCTGTTGTCCATGACCTCGGTGGCCCTGGTCCCGATCCTGAGTGGTTGGTTCAGTTTGTCGTTCTGGCCACTGGCGGCGCTCGCCGTGCTCGGTGCCACGTTCGACCCGGCCGGAATCAGTGCGCGGGAAGCGATGTTGCCTGAAGCGGCTCGCAGCGCGGGACTGCGACTGGAACGGGCCAACGGGATACACGAGGCGATCTGGGGGGCCGCCTTCCTGATCGGTCCTGGTATCGGCGGCCTGGCGATCGGCTTCCTCGGCGCGGCCACCACGTTTTGGCTGTCCGCCGCGATGTTCGCGGTGGGTGCCGTGATCATGTACGCGGTGCGGATACCCGGGGCGGGACGCCCCGAGCGTCACGAGGACGCCTCAGGGGTGTGGACGTCGACCGTGGAAGGGGTGCGGTTCGTGTGGAACGACCGGATTCTGCGAACGGTCGGTCTGGTCAGCATGGTGATCGTCGGGTTCTGGCTGCCCATCGAAGGAGTCGTTCTGCCCGTCTACTTCCAGGGCCTCGAGCAGCCCGAGCGGCTCGGCGTCACCGTGATGGCCCTCTCCGGCGGAGGCATCGTCGGGGCGCTGATCTATGGGGCCGTCGGCCACCGCATCGGCAGGAGACTGGCGTTCGTCACCTCGATGACCGGTTCCGGGGTCGCGGTCCTCGGGATGGCCGCCTTGCCGACGTACGCAGTCCTGCTGATCTTCGCAGTCCTCGCAGGTCTGTTCTACGGACCCGTCGGTCCCCTGGTGAACCTGATGATCCAGCACCGCACGCCCGGGGTTCTGCGCGGGCGGGTCATCGGCCTGTTGACGTCCGCGGCGTACGTCGCGGGGCCGATCGGCTACTTGATCAGCGGACCCATGGTCGAGTTCTTGGGCCTGCAGGTGGCCTTCGTGATCATGGCTGTGGGGGTGTTGGCGGTGGCGTTGTCCACCTGGTTCCTGCCGTCACTGCGGCACATGGACGACACTGTCGGGCTGCCGGGCGAATAGGAGGGCCGCCAGGACACCTGCAGCCGCACCGGTCAGATGCGCCAGCCAGGAAACGCCGCTGGACACCCCGAACGGCAGAGCGCCGATCAGGATCCCGCCGTAGACGAACAGGACTCCCACGGCGATGACCACGTCCAGCCAGTGTCTGGTCAGTATGCCCGCGGTGATCAAGTAGGTGAGGAAGCCGAACACCACGCCACTCGCACCGATCGTCACCGTGTTGGACGGGCCGAGCAGCCATACCGCGAACCCGCCGACGACTGTGATGGTGATGACGATCGGCCAGAACCGACGCGGGTTCCGCAGCGCCACGATCGACCCCAGAATCAAGAACGGCACAGTGTTGGCCATCAGATGCGCGAAGTCCGCGTGCAGGAACGGGGACGCCGCAACTCCGGTCAGGCCATCGACGTCACGGCTCTCGATGCCGAACTGGTCGAGGTCGCCAGGCAGGGCCGCGTCCAGAATCTCGAGCAACCACATCACGCCCAGGAGGACGACCACGGGGATCAGAGGGCGCAACCCGCGCGACGTCTCGGCTGGGGAACTCATGTATCGAGTATCACCCGAGCGAGGAATCCCGACCACCCGCGCGCGAACGGCAGCTCGGGGGCGTATCCGTCGAGGGCGGTGGGCTGGAACCCGGCTCCGGCGAGCGCGGCCATCACTTCCACTGGGTCGATCAGGTGCAACTCGTGCACCTCGGTGTCTCGGCTGAGTCCGTCGTCGACGGTGATCGTGCGCCGCAGCAAGCGCCGACCGGGGTCGGTGCCCACCGTCACCTCTATCCGGTAGTCCTGCGCAACCGTGATCGCTGTGGTGGGTTCGGGATCGCCGCGAAGCGGTCCGGCGACGTCCAGCAGCAGGATGCCACCGGGTCGCAGTCGCTCCCGGCACTCGCGAAGCCACTGAACCAGGCCGCTGGCCCCGGCACGCGGATCCAAGGCGTAGTTGACGACCTCGCCAATAGCCACGATCCCTGCTGCGTCGCGCAGCGACGGCAGGTCGAACGCGGATCCCTCGCTGAACGAGACGCCGGGGAACCGACGTCGCGCGAGTGCGACCATGTCGGGGCTCAGATCCAGCCCGAGGTACTCGAAGCCGGCTGCGCGCACCGGCTCGCACAGGTCGCCGGCACCACATCCGAGATCGATCACCATCCCGGGTCCCTCGAGTTCCGCCAGCAGCAGTTCTGCCGCCGCGCGCGCGTAATGGGCGTAGTCGGCCGCATGCACCTCGGCCAAGCGGCGGCGATAGTACGTCATCGCTGCTGCCCGCCTAGTGGGCCGTGGCCATGACGGCGACCCCACCGGCCACGAGTATTCCGCCGGAACCGTGTGCTACCCGCCGACGGGTCCGCGGCTGCGCGATCGCGGTGCGCGCGCGACCGGACAGCCAGGCGTAGCCCGCTGCGTTGAGCCCGCCCAGCGTGACGAAGACCAGGATCATGGCAGCGATCTGCGGAAGCCACGGCCGCGCTGGATCGATGAACTGCGGGACGAAGGCGACGAAGAAGGCGATGCTCTTGGGATTCGTGGCTGTGACCGCGAACGATTCGGAGAAGACCCGTCTGGGCGAACCCGCTGGGGAGTCCTCGAGCACCCACTGGCTGCCCGCGGATCGCCAGGTGCGAACTCCCAGCCAAAGGAGATAGGCGCCGCCGGCGATGCGCAGCACCGTGAAGAGCTCCGCGGATGCCAGAAGCAGGGCTCCCGCGCCGAGCATCGCCGCGGTCATGGCGACCAGATCCCCGAGCACGACGCCCGCCACCGTCGCTCGACGCACCGACGCCCCGTGGTTGAGGGATCGCGTGACCACCAACAGGATCGTTGGTCCGGGAATGACCAGGACGACGGCGGATGCCAGCACGAATGCCACAAAACGGTCGATGTCCACGCGCAGAGCCTACGTCCAAGCGCACCCTTGCTCCAAGCGCCCGCCGCGATCACCGGTCGTCCGTCGTGACCGAACACCTCACCGCTCGTCGCGCAGCCCTGTGCCACGAACCGCCCCATGGGATCTCGGGATACTGTCGAGACATGCCCGATGCCGTGGACTGGAACCTGGCCGCCACCCTGGGTGCCCGGGTGGTGGGGGGCGGACCGCGGCTGAGCCCCGATGAGGCGAACCAGGTAGTCGCGGAGTTGTACTACCTCGCCGGCGAGGCGACCCCATTGGTGCAGGAGACCACGGGTTTGCACCAGCACCTGCCCAGCGAGGTCAAGGTGGTCGATCGGGCGGAATGGATCCGGTCCAACCTCGACAGTTTCCAGCGCATCAGTGCTCCTCTGACCGAACGGCTGGAGACCGCCTCGGCGTTCACTCGCGAAATCGGTTCCCGAGCCACTGGGGCGCAACTGGGTCTGGTGCTCGGTTTCGTCGGCTCCCGGGTGCTCGGGCAGTTCGAGATCTTCACCGAGGACGACCCGCGGTTGCTACTCGTCGCACCGAACATCGTGGAGATCGAACGGCAACTGCAGGTGAAGCCGCGCGACTTCCGTTTGTGGGTATGTGTGCATGAGCAGACCCATCGGATCCAGTTCGCGGCCGCGCCGTGGCTGACCGGATACCTGTTGGAGAACATCCACGAGTACATGGGCCTGTCCGACATGAGCACCGGTGAGTTGTTCGGTCGGCTGGCAGGCGCGGTCAGGGCGGTCCGGTCCGGCGACGAACCCGACGGGGTGATCGGGGCCCTGCAATCGCCGGAACAGAAGCAGGTGTTCGACCGGTTGACGGCGGTGATGAGCCTGCTTGAGGGACACGCCGATGTGGTGATGGACGAGGTCGGGCCGCAGGCGATCCCCACGGTGAAAGTGATCCGGGCAGCGTTCCAGTACCGGCGGGCCGCGGGCACCAGCGGCTGGGAGGGTTTCTTGCGCAGAGTCCTGGGCATGGACCTCAAAGCACGTCAGTATGCCCAGGGCGCTTCTTTTGTGCGAGCGGTGATGGCCGACGGCGGCATGCCCCGGCTCAACGCCGTCTGGGAGTCCGCGGACCATCTGCCCACCCGCGCGGAGATCGAGGATCCCGCGCAGTGGCTGGCCCGGGTCTGACGCCGGAAGCACCGTGGTACCCAGTGCATGTCATCGTCAGGGGATCGGCGGTGAATGAACGCGCAGCGGGGCCCGCGTTGTTGGCGGTCCGCCGCGCGGTGATCGCCAATCTCGCCGATTCCGACCCCAGCCAGCTGGTCCTCGTCGCGTGTTCCGGGGGCGCTGACTCGCTGGCGCTGGCGGCAGGTGCTGCGATCAGCGGCCGTCACGTGGGTGCAGTCGTGGTCGACCATGGTTTGCAGGTCGGTTCCGCCGACGTCGCTTCCACCGCAGCCGCGCAATGTCGCGATCTGGGTCTGCACCCCGTGGTGACGCGACGCGCCGAGGTGGGCTCGCGAGGCGGTCCGGAGGCGGCAGCCCGCGATGGGCGGTATCGCGCAATGCGCCAAGTCGCCCGCGAACTCGACGCGACGTCCTTGCTGCTCGGACACACTCTCGATGACCAGGCCGAGACGGTGTTGCTGCGATTGGCCCGTGGATCCGGCGCTCGCAGCCTCGCCGGGATGTCGCCGGTCGACGGTGATCTCCGGCGGCCGCTGCTGGGACTGCGACGCGAGACGGTCCGCGCGGCCTGCACGCAGGCGGGGCTCTCCGCTCATGAGGATTCTCACAACACCGACGCTCGCTACGCCCGATCGCGGGTCCGCCACCACAGCCTGCCGGCTTTGGTCGAGGACCTGGGGGATCATGTCGTGCTCGGCCTGGCCCGGTCGGCGGCCTCGTTGGGCGAGGACAATGCCGCCCTCGATGCCTGGGCGGATTGCATCGAAGCGGAATCGGGCCCCGCGCAGGTCGCCGCGCCGATCCAGTCTCTGGAACGGATTCCGGCGGCAGTGGGTGTGCGGGTGATTCGGCGGATGGCCTTGGAAGCCGGGTGTCCGGGTGCCGCGATCACGCGCGAACACCTGCTGTCGGTCTACGCGCTGGTGACCGCGTGGCACGGCCAAGGACCCATTGATTTGCCGGGCGGCGTCCGCGCGCGGCGGGAGTCTGGCAGTCTTGTGCTGCATCGAGCATCCGGGAGGCGCAGTGCACGTTGAGGATGTCAATGGAGACCTGGAAGCGGTACTGATCAGCGCTGAGGAACTACAGGCCCGACTCGGCCAGCTGGCCGCCCAGGTGGACGCGGACTACCGCGACAAGGATCTGCTCATCGTCGGCGTGCTCAAGGGTGCCGTGATGGTGGTGGCCGACTTCATCCGGGCGCTGACGATCCCGGTGGAGATGGACTGGATGGCGGTCAGCTCATACGGATCGAGCACCAAGAGTTCCGGCGTCGTGCGCATCCTCAAGGACCTCGATGCCGATCTGAGCGGGCGGCACGTGCTCATCGTCGAGGACATCCTCGATTCCGGTCTGACCCTCTCCTGGCTATTGCGCAACCTCCGTTCGCGGGGTGCCGCGAGCGTCGAGGTGCTGACACTGCTGCGCAAGCCGGACGCTATGCGCACCGAAGTGGACGTGAGATACCTCGGCTTCGACATCCCCAACGACTTCGTGGTCGGATACGGCCTCGATTATGCCGAGAAGTACCGGAACCTCGACTGCGTCGCAAAACTCTCGCCGTCGGTGTACGAGGGTCGCGCGTAACGAGCCACCGGGCGCGGCAGAATCCGGGAGTCGAAGGGACGTCCTGTGGGCTCCCGGAAGGACCGTGGACCGTTGGGCCGTGATCGTCCGGTCGGGCGGGTGGAACAACCCCGGTGTCCTCGCGCACAGACGTTGGAGTTGTGCACATCCGTTGGAGTCCGGTACATCGGTGAGAGATCCACGGGCCGCGTATCTCCAACGCCTGTGCGGTTGTCCAACGTCTGTACCCAACTCCAACGCCTGCCGGCTTGCGAGCCGCCGGGCGAGTCGAACGCGCGTCTGTTGGGCTCCCCGATTCCGCGAGCCGCCGCCCCTGGTATGACGCTCGTCGGGGACCCCGGCTGGACCCGGAATCAGCAGGCCGAAGCAACGACCGGGCTGGGGGACCGGCGCAACCTCAGGCACCCCCTTAGCCCCATGGGAATGAACGCACCGGGTTCAACCGTTCTATCCTCAAGGAGATGAACATGAAGCGCTTGGCGCGTGGGCCGTTGTTGTGGATTCTGCTGGCAGTGCTGTTGGTGCTGCTCGGCAGCAGCCTGGTGTCCGGCGTGGGCGGAACCAAGGACGTCGACACCTGGCAGGCGGTCGACTACATAGAGCAGAACCAGGTGAAGCAGGCAACCCTGGTCGATCGTGAGCAGCGCATCGAGCTCACCTTGCAGGACGGCACCGAGGTCCGGTCGGAGTACATCACCGGGCAGGGTCTCGAACTGCAGAACCAGTTGCAGGCCAAGAAGGACGCCGGGCAACTGCCCGATGGCTACACGGTGGACGTGCCCCGTGACAACATCCTGGTGACATTGCTGGTCTCCCTGCTTCCGGTCATCCTCATCGTCGGTCTGCTGTTCTTCTTCATGTCGCAGATGCAGGGCGGCGGATCCCGGATCATGAACTTCGGCAAGTCGAAGGCCAAGATCATCTCCAAGGACATGCCACAGACCACGTTCGCCGATGTGGCCGGTGCCGACGAGGCCAAAGAGGAACTCGAGGAGATCAAGGAATTCCTGGCACAACCGGCCAAGTTCCAGGCTGTGGGGGCGAAGATCCCCAAAGGTGTCCTGCTCTACGGGCCACCTGGAACCGGCAAGACGCTGCTCGCCCGGGCCGTGGCCGGGGAGGCCGGCGTGCCGTTCTACTCGATCTCCGGATCCGACTTCGTCGAGATGTTCGTCGGGGTGGGAGCTTCCCGGGTGCGCGACCTCTTCGAGCAGGCCAAGACCAACGCGCCGGCCATCGTGTTCGTCGACGAGATCGATGCGGTCGGCCGTCACCGCGGGGCGGGACTCGGCGGTGGGCACGATGAGCGCGAACAGACCCTGAACCAGCTGCTGGTCGAGATGGACGGCTTCGACGTCTCAGGTGGTGTCATCCTGATCGCAGCCACCAACCGCCCGGACATCCTCGACCCGGCTCTTCTGCGCCCCGGCCGGTTCGACCGCCAGATCGCCGTCGAGCGCCCGGACCTCAAGGGCCGCGAGGAAATCCTCAAGGTCCACATCAAAGGCAAACCGATAGCGCCCGGTATCGACCTGATGAACATCGCCCGAAGGACGCCCGGTTTCACGGGAGCGGACCTGGCCAACGTGCTGAACGAGGCCGCTCTGCTCACCGCGCGCGAGAACCAGACCCTGATCACCCCGGAGGCCGTGGACGAGGCGATCGACCGCGTTGTTGCCGGGCCGCAGAAGCGTTCCCGGCTGATGAACGAGGCGGAGAAGCGGATCACGGCCTACCACGAGGGCGGGCATGCGCTGGTCGCCGCCGCATTGCCCAACAGCGACCCGGTGCACAAGATCACGATCCTGCCCCGCGGGAGGGCCTTGGGCTACACGATGGTCCTTCCGGACGAGGAGAAGTACTCGACCACCCGCAACGAGATGCTCGACCAGTTGTCGTACATGCTGGGCGGTCGCGCGGCTGAGGAGATGGTCTTCCACGACCCGACCACCGGTGCCTCCAACGACATCGAGAAGGCGACCGCCGTGGCACGTGCGATGGTCACCCAGTACGGCATGACCGAGCGGCTCGGAGCCATCCGCTACGGCCAGGAGAACAACGAGGTGTTCCTGGGCCGTGACATGGGCCACGTGCGCGACTACTCCGAGGAGATCGCGGCGGCCATCGACGAGGAGGTTCGCTCCTTGATCGAACAGGCGCATCAAGAGGCCTACGAGATCCTGTTCGACAACCGCGACATCCTGGACAGGCTGGTCGTGGAACTGCTGGAGAAGGAGACTCTGGACAAGGAGCAGGTGGCCGGCATTTTCGCCGAACTCCGGCTGCGGCAGGCTCGGCCGGCCTGGACCGGTTCGGCTCGCCGTCGTCCGCACGAGCGTGGTCCGGTGGATTACCCGGCCGGCTCGAACGGCAACGGATCCGGATCCGGATCCGGTGCGGGCCTGCCGATTCCTGACCCGCCCGTCTGAGTCGAGGAATCCCGAGGGTCACCGTCGCCCGTCACAGGGTCGCCGGCGGTCTCGGACTGCTGACGATGGTGGACTCTGGTGCGACTGCCATTGAGGTGGCGCGCAGGCCTGAAGCACCCCATCGGGCGGAACCCGCGGAATTGCCCCAAACTGGACGAATGACCGATTCGATCAGTCTGCCCGACCGCGAGATTCCGCAGTTCGACTCCGAGCGCGCGGAAGCGGCGATCCGTGAGTTGCTCTACGCCGTGGGTGAGGACCCCGGCCGCGACGGACTCAAGGACACGCCGGCCCGGGTCGCGCGGATGTACGCCGAAGTGTTCGCCGGGATGCGCCAAGGGCCCGAGGAGGTTCTCACCACCACCTTCGACTTGGCCCACGACGAACTCGTGCTCGTGCGGGACATCGAACTGTGGAGCCACTGCGAACACCACCTTGTCCCGTTCTTCGGCAAAGCGCATGTCGGCTACATCCCCGCCGACGACGGCCGAATCACCGGCTTGAGCAAACTGGCGCGATTGGTCGACGTGTATGCCAAACGACCGCAGGTCCAGGAGCGCCTGACCACCCAGATCGCCGATGCGCTGCAGGGCATCCTGAAGCCCCGGGGGGTGATCGTGGTCATCGAGTGTGAACACTTGTGCATGGCCATGCGCGGAATCCGCAAGCCGGGATCGACCACCACCACCAGTGCCGTGCGCGGGCAGTTGCGCGATTCGGCCACCCGGGCGGAAGCGATGTCACTTATCCTCGGTCGGTGACCATCGTGATGGGGGTGCTCAACGTCACCCCCGATTCCTTCAGCGACGGCGGTCGCTACGGGAGCCCGGCCGCGGCTGTCGAAGCCGGGATCGGCATGGTCGCCGACGGAGCGCGCTGGGTGGACGTGGGTGGCGAATCCACCCGTCCCGGCGCCGAGCGGGTTTCGCTGGAGACGGAGCTCGAGAGGGTCGTGCCGGTCGTCGCGGCGTTGGCGTCCGAGGGTGTGGAGGTGAGCATCGACACCATGCGGGCCCCGGTCGCGCGTGCGTGCGTCGCCGCAGGTGCACGGATGGTCAACGATGTGAGCGGAGGCCTCGCGGACCCTACGATGATGGCCGCTGTCGCTGAACTCGAGGTCGACTACGTGGCCATGCACTGGCGAGCGCAATCAACCCAGATGGACTCCTTCACCCATTACACCGACGTTGCCACGGAGGTTTCCGCGGCCTTGGAACAACGGCTCCTCGCGTGCGTCGAGGCCGGCATCGCCGCGGACCGGGTGATCCTCGATCCGGGTCTGGGCTTCGCCAAGCAGGCCCACCACAACTGGGAGTTGCTCGCCGGTCTGCCGCGCCTGGTGGGTATCGGTCCGCGGGTGCTGATCGGCGCCTCTCGCAAGCGGTTCCTCGGTGCCCTGCTCGCGACGGATTCAGCTGCACGACCGGAGGAGCAGCGCGATGTCGCGACGGCGGCGGTCAGTGCGCTGGCCGCCACGCGCGGGGTCTGGGGTGTGCGGGTCCATGATGTTCTGGGGAGTTGCGACGCGGTGAGGGTCGCAGCCGCATGGCAGGAGGCCACATGAGCGACACCATCAGCATTCTGGGGATCCGGGCCCGGGGCAAACACGGAGTTCTGGCTTTCGAGCAGGAGATCGGGCAGCCGTTCGTCGTGGACGTCGAGATGGCAGTGGACACGCGAGCCGCAGCAGCCGATGACGACCTCGTGGCCACGGTGGACTACGGGGCCGTGAGTACCGAGGTGGTCCGGATCATCACGGGACCCGCGTTCCAACTGATCGAGACGCTCGCGGCGAGGATCGCCGAGCGGATCAAGCAGTTCGCCGGGGTCGAACAGGTGACCGTGACCGTACACAAGCCGTTCGCGCCGGTCACGGAGATCTTCGAGGACGTGACCCTTCGGATTACGCGATGAGCCACTTGCCTTTCGGTCGCCACCTGCGTGCCGCTTCGTTGAGTTCGCGCCCATGACCCGGGTGGCCCTCTCGCTGGGCGCGAACCTCGGGGACCGGGTCGCGGCGCTCCAGCACGCGGTGGACGTGCTGTCCGGCCTGGGCGAGATCGTGGGACTGTCCGACGTCTACGAGACCGATCCCGTGGGAGGTCCGGAGCAACCGGAGTACTACAACGCGGTGGTCATCGTCGAGACGAACGCTTCCGCCGCGGAGGTACTGTCCACAGCACAACGCGCGGAACGGGGCAAGGGTCGCACCCGCGAGGTCCGCTGGGGTCCGCGGACCCTGGACGTCGACGTCCTGGCTTTCGGCGATCGCGTCAGTGACGACCCTGACCTGACGTTGCCGCATCCGCGGGCGACCGAGCGCGCCTTCGTCATGATCCCCTGGGCGCAGGCCGACCCGCAGTTCGTGCTCCCGGACGGCCGAGCGGTCGCCGCGGTGCGCGACGCGATGCCCGATGAAGGAGTTCGACCTCTCGGCCGGTTGCTGCGTACAGTGGAACGGTGACTCCAACCAGTGCCCGACTGCTGATCACCCTCGGTGTCGTCAGTGCCGTGGCGGGTTGGGTGCTCGCCGACCTCGTGGACGACATCGCCGGGCGCAGTGTGCCCGTCGTCTGGACCGCCCCCGCCACCCTGGCGATTCTGGCCCTGGCGTTGTTCTTCTGGGCGCTGGGCATCCGCAAGCGCATCCGTGAGGGCCCGGTCGACCCGTTCGTAGCCGCACGCACGGCTGCTCTGGCGATGGCCGCCTCCCGCACAGGTGCGATTGCGACCGGCGTCTACACCGGGTTCCTCGTGTGGTTCGCCGGTCAGTGGTACATCCTCGCCGCTCGGGAGCGCGGATTCGCATCCATCGCGGCGATCGTGGCCGGTCTGCTGATGGTCGCGGCGGCGTTGTGGCTGGAGCGGATCTGCCGTATCAAGGGCGATGGCGACGATGATGACGACGGCACCACGGACACCGACTCAGCAGCCGATTGGGTACATCCGAGGGTCCGATAGAGTCGGTCCATGGCCGATGCCCTCGAGGATCTCCCGTACGAAGAACTGCGCCATCGGGCTTTCGAACTTGCCGAAAAGCGCCATGACATCGGATTCTTCTACGACTTGCTGACCCACACTCCGGCGTTGGAGAACGTCTCGGACGAAGGCGGATCCCTCGGCGACATCTCCGGGTCTCTGCTGGGGCTGATGTCCGCGGCGAAGGAGGCGTTCGGTCACGACAAGGTGGGCGACATGGAGCCGTTGTTCGTGGCGCGGTACGCGACCTACATTCGGGAGCACGAGAAGAGCTGACGGGCGGCTTCCGCGCAACCGTTGGACTTCTGCACAGCCGTTGGACTCAGGTACAACCGTTGGACTTGCAACGGCCGCGCAACTCCAACCCCCGTGCGTATCTCCAACGGTTGTGCCCAACTCCAACGGCTGGCTTTGGCCACCGGTCAGCTTGCGCCACCGGTCAGCCTGCGCCTACGGGCGCGACGCCTCCATCAAGCGGTCGATGTCCCCGACGCGCACGGCCTGGCCGCCCGGTGTGATACGCGCCAGGCTGGATTCGGCTTGCAGCACCGCGGCCAGCAGGTCGTACATGGAGGCGTCCTGCGCGACCTCGATCACGCCGGGGCCGGGCGCCACGGTCTCGTCGCCCAACGCGGACACCGGGATGGGGCTGACCCGCAGGCGTTTGATGGCCCGGTCGGATCCCACGAAATCGGCCACGAAGTCGCTGGTGGGGAACCCCAGCACCGCCGCCGGCCGGTCGTACTGCTCCAGATACCCACCCTGCTTGAGCACCGCGATGCGGTCCCCGAGTTTCACCGCTTCATCGATGTCGTGAGTCACCAGGACCACGGTCTTGCGCATGCGCGCATGCAACGCCAGGAACTCGTCCTGGAGCCGCTCACGCGCGATCGGGTCTACGGCGCCGAAAGGCTCGTCCATGAGCATCACCGGGGGATCCGCGGCCAGCGCCCGGGCCACCCCCACCCGCTGCTTCTGGCCACCCGACAGTTGGTGGGGGTACCGGTCGCCGAACGTGTCCGGCTCCAGGTCGACCAGTTCCAGCATCTCGTCGACGCGTGCCGCGATCTTCTGCTTGTCCCATCCCAGCAAGCGACATACGGTGCCCACGTTCTTGCGCACGGTGTAGTGGGGGAACAAGCCCGAGTTCTGGATGACGTACCCGATGCGTCGGCGCAACTCCTGCACGTCCAACGACGTCACATCCTCACCGGCCACCTGGATCGTGCCGCCCGTGGGCTCGATCAACCGGTTGATCATCCGCATCGTGGTGGTCTTGCCGCACCCCGACGGTCCGACGAGTGCGCAGATCACCCCCTCATCGACCTCCAGCGTGAGGTCGTGGACAGCGACGGTGCCGTCCGGGTACTGCTTGGTGACGTCCTGCAGCGAGATCATGGCTCCTGACGGTACCGCAGAAGCCGGTGCTCGGTGACTTCTGCGGCCTTCCTGCGCTACGGTCGAGCACATGTCGGCGACAGTCGCGGATGCGAGCAATCCGTGGATCTCGTGGTCCTACGTGCAGGACAACTGGTCGGAATTGGTGGCTGCGGGGCAAGAGCACATCTACCTCACCGTCGGATCCGTGATCCTCGCGGTGGTCGTCGCGGTCCCGTTGGCGATGCTGATCCGGAGGTCACCGAAACTGTCCGGTCCGATCCTTGGGCTCTCCGGGGTTCTGTACACGATTCCCTCCCTGGCGCTGATCTCCCTGCTTTGGCCGGTCTTCGGGCTCAGCCCGTGGACGGTGATCATCGCGCTGGCCGTGTACGCGCTGCTCGTGGTCCTGCGGAACATGGTGGTCGGACTGCAGGAGGTGCCCGCTGACGTCCTGGACGCCGCCAACGGGATGGGTTTGACGGATCGGCAGATCCTGACACGGGTCTCGCTGCCATTGGCGCTGCCCACGATCCTGGCGGGAATTCGCATCGCCACGGTCAGCACGGTCGGCATGGTCACGATCGGGGCGCTGGTCGGGTACGGCGGGTTCGGGACGTTGATCCTGTCGGGCTTCCAGAACAACTTCTGGCACGCACAGATCCTGACCGCGACGGTGTGCTGCGTCCTGCTGGCGGTCCTGTTCGAGGTTCTGCTGCTGGTGATCGAACGCGTCAGCGTGCCCTGGACCAGGAAGCAGGCGACCTGATGAATCTCATCTCGTGGTTCACCGACCCGGCCAACTGGACCGGGGAGAACGGGATCCCGGTGCGAACCTGGGAGCAGATCCAGATCAGCTTCTTCGCCATGGCCATCGCGCTGGTCGTCGCGCTGCCTGTGGCCCTGACGCTGGGCCATCTGCGCAAAGGTGCGTTCCTGGCCACGAACGTCGGCAACGTGGGACGGGCGGTCCCGACACTCGGCGTGTTGACCATCCTGGCCTCCATCCCGTCGATCGGTATCGGCAACCTCGCGGCCGTGCTGGCATTGGCCCTGTTCGCCATCCCCCCGCTACTGACCAACACCTACACGGGGATCGCCTCAGTGGATGACGAGGTGCAGGATGCCGCCCGCGGTATGGGGATGGGAGGCACCGGCATCCTGACCAAGGTCGAGATACCCCTGGCGGTTCCCTTGATCGCGGCTGGGGTCCGGACCGCGACTGTGCAGGTCGTGGCAACAGCATCCTTGGCGGCCCTGGTCGGCAGTGGTGGGCTGGGACGCTACGTCGTCGACGGTTTCGCACTGCAGGACAACACGCTGATCCTGGCTGGCGCGATCCTGACTGCCCTGTTGGCGGTGCTGGCTGAACTCGTGATGGCATTCGTTCAGCGCACCGTGACGCCGAAGGGACTGCGATTGTTGACCCGTTCAGAGATCGAGGCCCAGGAGATTCCGGCGGCCCCCGCCCCTGCGTGACCGGCGTCGTTGACGTCATCACGGTCGTTTGTGGTTGTATGGGCGAATGATTCCTGGACGACGGACAGCAAAACTGGCACTTCTGGCGGCGGCAGCCCTCGTGATCACGGGGTGTTCGTCGGACAGCGGTGATTCGACCGATGGCGCCTCGCCCGGCGGCGGTGGCGGTCCGATCGTGGTTGCTACCACGAACTTCTCCGAGACCAAGATCCTGGCCTCGATGTATCAACAGGTCTTGCAGGCCAACGGGGTGGAAGCCTCGATCAAGGAACTCACCACCCGCGAGGTGATCATCCCCGCGCTCGAGCAGGGTGAGGTGCAGTTGACCCCCGAGTACCTGGGCAGCCTCACCGAGTTCCTCAACAAGGAGGCCAACGGCACGGACGCCGCGCAGATCGCCACCGGCGATGCCCAGGCGACCTACGCGGAGGCGCAGAAGCTCGCCGAACCCATGGATCTGACCCTGCTCGAGCCGTCGGCCGCCCAGGACCAGAACGCGTTCGCCGTCACCCAGGCGTTCGCCGACCAGAACGGGCTGTCCACGCTCAGCGAGTTGGGAACCTACTCGCAGCAGTCCCCGATCACCCTGGGGGGCCCGCCCGAGTGCCCGAAGCGGCCGTTCTGCCAGCCCGGGCTCGAAGAGACCTACAACGTCGACGTCGGCTCGTTCGTTCCGCTCGACGCCGGTGGTCCGCTGACCATCCAGGCCCTCAAGCAGGACAAGGTGAACGTCGGGTTGGTGTTCTCGTCATCGGGTTCCGTCGCGGCGAACGACCTGGTGGTGCTGGAGGACGACAAGGGTTTGCAGACCGCGGAGAACATCCTGCCCGCGCTGTACACGCCCGCCGTGACGGACACGATCACGACGGCCCTCAACGAGGTCTCAGCTGCCCTGACCACCGATGAGCTGCAGCAACTGAACTCGCAGGTCGAGATCGATCGGCAGTCTCCGCAGAAGGTCGCCGAGCAGTGGCTCACCGAGCAGGGGCTGCTGTCCTGACGCTGGGGTGCTTCGCTGCAGGTGGCTGGGCGCGGCTTCGTGCGCTGAGTTGCGGTGGGTACGACGACAGCCCGGCTGGCGTTCGGTGCGGAGGTTGTCCGGGAAGTTGCAGCTATTTGCTGATTGAGTGCACAGATGTTCGCACACTCCGTCCCGGGCGGGCGCTGAATCGTGCTTCGCGCCCATGCGTTCGCGAACCCGCTCAGTGCGGTTGTTGACCTGGGGTTCGCCCAAGGGCGCGATGAAAGGCCCGCGTCCCTACTTGTCCATGTCCCCGGCGACGAGCAGGAAACTCATCAGGGCCACCGGCAGATCCTCGACCCGCGTGCCGGGCAGGCACGCTCCGAGGGCCGCAGCGTTGTTGAAACTCGCGGTGCGCATCTTCATCCGCCACGGCACGACGTCACCGCGGGAGACGATCCACCAGCCGTTGACCCCGGAGGCGGTCTCGCTGGCGCCGTAGTACTCACCTTCTGGCAGCCGGATCGTCCGCGGAAGTCTGGTGGAGACCTCGCCGGGGGGCAGGTGCAGTGCCCCGAGGTACTCGCAGGAGACCTGCACCTCACGTGCCAGGCACTGCATGCGCGCTACCGCATCACCGGATTCGCCGACCACCGGTCCCACATGATCGCGCTGGTCGCGTGCCCAGCCGCTGGCACGGGCGACGACGCCACTGGTCGCGTACTCGACGGCCTGCTCCCGAGTGAGGACTGCCACACCCTCAAGGCGGTCCGCGATCCCGTCGAGGCAGTCGACCGCGGCCTGCGCAGCGAGCTCGAGCGGGAGATCGGACCTCCAGTCGTCGGTGACGTCCATACTGAGCCCGCCGATCCGCAC
The DNA here is from genome assembly GCA_963704075.1 of uncultured Actinomycetota bacterium. Lineage (GTDB taxonomy): Bacteria > Actinomycetota > Actinomycetes > S36-B12 > UBA10799 > JADKAV01. The sequence goes on along the minus strand of CAVPGV010000010.1, from coordinate 106,185 downwards.
GATCATCAGGTGCATACGAGCGCCGGTGATGAGGTCGAGCGCGTGCGTCACAGCAGCCCTTGCCACGCGCAGCCGCGTCGCCTCTCCGCCGAGCGCCGCCACCGTCTCGCCGAGCCAGTAGAGGTGATGGTTGACCCGGCAGAGTTCACTGATCGCGGTCCGGGCAGCCTCGGCGCGGGGCGGGACGGGGATGCCCAGGGCCTCTTCCATCACTCTGGCGGCGCTGAGTTCGCCGTCGAAACTGCTGAGCCAGTCGTGCCGGTTGGCCAGTGAGAGGATCTGCCGGTAGTCCCGTGACTCGAACAACTTCTCCGCGCCCCGGTGCATCAGTCCGGTGACGACCTCAGCACGTTCGACGGTGCCGTCGACGACGGTTCCGCGGATGCGCAACAAACCGTGCCCGGCGGGGTGCGATGCCGGTAACGGGATGTCGAGGAACTCCACGAGGGCCCATGCTGTCAGATCGGACGGCGCTCGCAGGCGCGAACCTGGACCCCGCGGCGAAGCGGCCTAGACTCAGGGACATGGCTTCCAAGGTGGATGTGGCGTTTCGGCCCGGTGGTGGCATCTGGCAGTCCCTGTCTCCGAAGCTGATCGTTGCCAGGCGGCTGATCCTCGCGCTGTTCGCGGGAGTGGTGCTGATCGCGGCCATTGTCGTCGCCCTGACCCCCGCGCCGCGGTGGGTCCCCGCCCTGATCGCCGTGGCTGCCGTTGCCATCCTGGTGATCGGCTGGCCGTGGGTGGGCCGACGTGTCCGCTCCTGGGGGTACGCCGAGCGCGACGACGATCTTGTCGTGGGCAGCGGGATCTGGTTCCGTCGGCTTGTCGTGGTGCCCTACGGTCGGCTGCAATTCGTCGACGTGACCGCCGGCCCGCTCGACCGTGCCTTCGGACTCACATCGGTGCAATTGCACACCGCCGCCGCCTCCTCAGATGCCGCCATCCCCGGTCTCGCCCCAGAGGTCGCGGCGCAACTGCGCGACCGGCTCGCGGCCAAGGGCGAGCAGCGTTCGGCGGGGCTGTGAGCGACGACGCGCGCAAACCGGACCCGGGTCTGGATCAAAATCCGCAACCAGCCCCGGAACCCTCCCCGCCGCCGCCACCAGAGCCGCAGTACCAACCCGCGCCGCCGGATCACGCCGCACCACCGGATCAGGTGCCGCCGGGCTCGACGGCGAAGCGTCACGTCCATCCGGTGACCCCACTGGTCCGGGTGTCGACATACCTCCCGGCGCTGTTCTTCTTCATGCTCATCGCCGGCGGTCAGTCGATCCTTTCGCAACCCTTCGGCATCCTGATCCTGATCGGGCTGACCCTACTGATCTCGCTGGTCGTGTTGGTCTACGAGTTCCTGGCCTACCGCCGGCTTGCCTACTGGTTCGACGAGGACGGCGATCTGCGCGTGCAGTCCGGCGTGGTGTTCCATCAGGAACGCCGCATGCAGCTGTCCCGTCTGCAGACGGTCGACGTCAACCGGCCGCTGGTGGCGCGGGTGTTCGGTTTCGCGGCGCTGCGGATCGAGGTGGCGGGCGCGGGTGACTCGCGTGCTGATCTGCAGTACTTGACGGTCGCCGACGCCGATGCCTTGCGCAGTGAGATCATCGCGCGGTCCGCCGGCCTGGAGCACGACGCCGGCGAGGCCCCGGAACAACCCTTGCTGGTGGTTCCCACGAAGGATCTGCTGGTCTCGCTGCTGCTCCGCGCGGTGACCGTCTTCCTTGTCTTGGCGACGATTCTGATCGTGATATCGACCGTCTGGGCCAGCGGCTGGGGCGGCATCTTCACCGTCATCCTCGGTGGTGTGCCACTGCTGATGGTCTTCACCGAGTTCAGCCAGTTGTACAACTTCTCAGTGGCCGAATCGCCCGATGGTGTGCGGCTTCGGCACGGGTTGCTGCAGACCCAGGCCCGGACCATCCCGCCGGGCCGGGTGTCGGCGGTCGAGTTCGTCGAACCGCTCTTCTGGCGCCGCCGTGGGTGGGTCAGGCTGTACGTCACCGTGGCCGGACTGGCCAAGGACGATGATGACACCGGCACCGAATCAGTGCTCCTGCCCGTGGCACCGCGGGCGGTCGCCGAGGAACTCTTCGCGCGCATCATGCCGGGGACCGCGCCACAGGACGTGCCGTTGCAGACGCCGCCGCGCAGGGTCCGTCGCCGGTCGCCGATCCAGTGGCGCCACCTCGCCGCCGGTGTCGATTCCCAGGTGGCGGTGCTGAAGCGGGGACGGGTCACCCGGCGGACCCAGATCGTGCACCACGCGCGTGTTCAGTCCGTGCGGCTGACCCAGGGTCCGTGGGAACGCAGCCTCGATCTGGCCAGCGTCCACCTCGATCTCCCACCGGGACGGATCGTGGCGGTGTGGGAACACTTCGGGCTCGAGCAGGCGCAGGCCATGCTGGACGATGAGATCGTGCACATGCGGGCCGCGCGTGCCTCCGACCGGAGCACACGATGGATGCGCGACGCCTGACCTGGTCCGAAGCAATCGAATGGACCCATCAGTCCGCTGACGGTTTCTCGCGGCGTCACCTCGCTGAGGAGCACTTCGCCACGTCCATCGGCGTCGGTGAGCACGTGGCCAGGGTCGTCCTCGAACGCTGCCGCGCCGCCGCACGTCGCCACGGGATCCCTGCCCCCTGGATCGTGGACGTCGGGGCGGGCGACGGCCTGCTGCTGCGACAACTGCTGAACCTGGGATTCCCGGCGGCACACCTCGTGGGGGTGGACGTCCGTCCGGCGCCGGTGGACCTGCCGGTGCGCTGGATCCAGGGTGTTGCACCAGACTGTGTGCCCCGGTTCGCGGGCCTGATGTTCGCGCACGAGTTCCTGGACGACGTTCCCGCCGAATACGTGGTGGACGGTCGCGTACAACTGACCGACTTCACCCTCGGCGGGCCGGCCGCGCCGGACGACCTGCAGTGGCTGCACACGTGGACCGGCGGCGACACCGGCTTGGTCGGCAGGAGCCGCGACGAGGTGTGGGCGCACCTGGTCGCGTCGGTCGAGGTGGGCGAGGCGATTGCGGTGGATTTCCGCCCGGGTGCGCCGGTGGGTCACCGGGCCGGGCGCAGGTCGCCGCCGGTTCCCGACGGGTGCACGGACATCTGCGCCGGCGTGGAGTTGCGATCGTGCCGGGAACGGACCGGCGGCCGCGTCATCCCGCAGCACAGGGTCCTCGCCGGTCGGCCCCCGGCCGACGCGCAACAGGCGGCGGAACTCGCGGCTCTGCGCGATCGCAGCGGCTTTGGGGCGTTCGACTGGCTGATCACCGAGGTCTCATCGGTAGGCTCGCCTGCGTGAGTGTTCGCCTACGCATCGGCGTGATCGGTGTGGGCCGTGCCGGAAGTGCCCTCGGCGCCGCCCTCGCGCGCGCCGGGCACCCCGTAGTGGCCGCCCATGCGGTCAGCGAGACGTCCCGGGAACGCGCGCGGACGCTGCTGCCCGGGGCCGATCTGATGGACGTCGACGAGGTTGTGCAGCGCAGCGACCTTGTGCTGCTGGCGGTCCCCGACGACACGCTCGAGGCCTTGGTGCAGGCCTTGGACTTCAAGCCCGGCCAGTTCGTGGTCCATTGCTCGGGCCGCTACGGCGTCAAGGTCCTCGCTCCGGCACAAGCGCAAGGTGCGTTGCCGCTCGCCTTGCACCCCGCCATGACGCTGACTGGTACCAGTCTGGACGCAGACAGGCTGTCCGGCGCGCCGTTCGCGGTCACCTCGGCAGAACCACTGCGCATGGCCGCCGAGGCGCTGGTCGTGGAGATGGGTGGTGAGCCGATCTGGATTCCGGAAGCCGCCCGCCCGGTGTACCACGCTGCGCTGGCTCACAGCGCCAATCATCTGATCACGCTGGTCGCCTCGGGGATGGAGATGCTCACCGAAGCCGGTGTCGACACGCCCGGCCGGCTTCTCACACCCTTGTTGCAGGCCAGTCTCGACAATGCCCTGCGCATGGGCTACCACGCCCTGACCGGACCGGTGGTCCGCGGTGATGCGAGCACCGTGGCCGCGCACGTCGCGGTGCTCGCCGACGACCCCCAACTGCGGGCCGCCTACATAGCGATGGCCCGGCTGACCGCGGACCGGGCGCTGGCCGACGGCCTGCTCAAACCGGTCGCCGCCGAGGGGCTCCTGAACGCTCTGGGTGGACCCTCGTGAGGGTGGTGAAGTCCCGCAGAGAGCTGGACTACGGTTCCGGCGGCCGCCGCGGGGTGGTGATGACGATGGGAGCCCTGCACGAAGGGCACGCGTCGTTGATCCGGGCGGCCCGCGATCGCGACGACGAGGTGACCGTCACGATCTTCGTCAACCCGATGCAGTTCGGCGCGGGTGAGGATCTGGACCGCTATCCCCGGACCCTGCAGGCGGACCTGGAACTGTGCGAGAACCTGGGCGTCGACACCGTCTACACCCCTGCGGTCGCGGAGGTGTACCGCCGCCCACCGCTGGTGACGATCAACCCCGGCGTGCTGGGCACGCAGTTGGAGGGTGCCGCCCGACCCGGGCATTTCGAAGGGATGCTGACCGTGGTCTTCAAACTGCTGCAGCTGACCCGTCCCCACGACGCCTTCTTCGGTGAGAAGGACTACCAGCAACTGACGCTGATCCGGTCGATGGTCATGGATCTGGACCTCGACGTGGACATCGTGGGGGTCGAGACCGCGCGCGAAGCCGACGGCCTGGCGCGCTCGAGCCGCAATGTCTACCTGTCGACCGAGCAGCGCGGACAAGCCGCCGCGATTCCGCGGGCCCTGCGGGTGGCGGCCCGGGAGACCGACGCCGACACCATCGTCGCGATCGCGGCCGAACAGCTGGCCGGTTTGGATGTCGACTACGCGGTGGTCCGGTCCGCAGACATGGGACCCGTGCAGCCCGGTGAGGGCCGCCTGCTGGTCGCCGTGCGTGTCGGGACGACCCGCTTGCTCGACAACTGCGCGGTGGAAGTGAGGTCCGTGTGAAACTGCCCGACTCCTTGGTGGCTGAGCCGCCCGGCTGGTTCATCGACGCCGATGTCGTCGTCGTGGGCTCCGGTATCGCCGGTCTGACCACCGCGATCAGGGCTTCCCGTGCCGGCCTGAAGGTGGTGGTGGTGACCAAGTCGCTGGTCGACGTGGGATCGACCCGGTGGGCGCAGGGTGGGATCGCCGCGGCGCTCGGTGCCGGGGACAGCCCACAGGCGCACATGGACGACACCCTCGTGGCCGGAGCCGGGTTGTGCGATCCGGATGCGGTGCGGGTCTTGGTCGAGTCCGGTCCCGCCGCTGTTCGGCGGCTCATCGGCTGGGGTGCGGAGTTCGACCGCACCCCCGAAGGAGACATCGCCCTGACCCGGGAAGGCGGACACCTCACCGACCGGATCGCCCACGCCGGCGGGGATGCGACTGGGGCCGAGATCCTGCGGGCGCTGGTGGCGGAAGTCGGCCAGCGCATCCGCGTGATCGAACATGCCCTGGTTCTTGATCTCCTGCAGGACGATCAGGGGTGCACTCAAGGTGTGACGTTGCACGTCATGGGCGAGGGGCAGATCGGCGGCGTGGGCGCGATCCTCGCGCCAGCAGTGGTGTTGGCGACCGGTGGGATCGGACAGGTCTTCACCGCTTCCACGAACCCGACGGTGGCCACCGGCGATGGCATCGGGCTGGGGATGCGGGCCGGTGCGGTGGTGGCCGACATGGAGTTCGTCCAGTTCCACCCCACCGTGATGTACCTGGGTCCCAGAGCCATCGGTCAGCAGCCGTTGGTCTCGGAGGCCGTCCGTGGTGAGGGTGCGGTGCTGCTCGACGACACCGGTCACCGATTCATGGCCGGGGTGCATCCGTTGGAGGAACTCGCGCCCCGCGACGTCGTGGCCAAAGCAATCATGCGCACGATGCGAGCCCAAGGAACCGAGCACGTGTGGCTCGACGGCCGCAAGATCGATTGGGCCAAGCGGTTCCCGACGATTCTGGCGACGTGTCTGGAGCACGGGATCGACCCGGGGCTGGACCTGATCCCGGTGGCTCCCGCGCAGCACTACCACTCCGGCGGGCTGCGGACCGACCTGTGGGGCCGTACCTCGGTGCCAGGTCTGTACGCCTGCGGAGAGTGCTCATGCACCGGGGTGCACGGCGCCAACCGTCTGGCGAGCAACTCCCTGCTGGAGGGGCTGGTCTTCGCCGACCGGATCGCCGAGGTGCTCGCCGGTCAGCCCTACGAGCGCCGGGATCCCGTGGACAAGCAGCGCCCATGGACCGCCGACGCCGGTGCCCGGCACCGCTTCCAGCAATCCATGACCGAAGGCGCTGGCGTGCTGCGCAGTGCCCAGTCGTTGTCGACGACCCTGGACGCGCTGGATCAGGTCAGTGCGGGGGAACCGTCCACAGCCTCCTGGGAGATGACGAACCTGCTGTTCGTGGGCCGTGCGCTGACACAGGCCGCGCTGCTGCGCGAGGAGACCCGCGGTTCGCACTGGCGCGAGGACTTCCCCGATGCCAGCGACCGGTGGCTGGTGCGTCTGCAGACCCAGGTGGTGGATGGACACATGGTGACCGAGGAGGCCGAACTGTGAGCATCGAGGGTGTTGCCGATTCCGAGGTGGACCGGGTCATCCAGCGCCGGGTTGGCCGAGGATCTCGCCGACGGCCCGGATGTGACGTCACTGGCCACGATCCCCGACGGATCACCGCTCCCAACTCGATCTGGTGGCCCGGGAGCCCGGGGTCGTGGCGGGACTGGATGTCGCCCGCCGGGTGTTCGAGACCGTCGGTCCGATCGACGTCACGCTGCACACCCGCGACGGGCGGGCGATCACCGCGGGGGAGGTTCTGCTCAGCGCCCAGGGCCCCACCCGTGACCTGCTCACCGCCGAACGCACGGCCCTGAATCTGCTCACCCACCTCTCCGGGATCGCGACAGCCACCGCGCGGTGGGCCGAGGTGCTCGGCCCGGACGGCCCGCGGGTGCGCGATACCCGCAAGACCCTGCCCGGCTTGCGGGCGCTGCAGAAGTACGCGGTCCGCTGCGGGGGCGGGGTGAACCACCGGATGTCGCTGTCGGACGCCGCCCTGATCAAGGACAACCACGTGGTCGCCGCCGGTGGCGTGGCGGCGGCCTTCCGAGCGGTGCGCGAGCAGTTCCCCGGCACCGCGGTCGAGGTCGAGGTTGACTCCCTCGAGCAGCTCGAGGAGGTGCTCGAGGCCGGCGCCGACCTCGTCCTGCTCGACAACTTCACCGTCGAACAGATGCGGCAGGCGGTGGAACTGACCGGAGGACGTGCCCGGCTCGAGGCCTCCGGGGGTCTGACGTTCGCCAACGCGGCGGAGGTCGCCACGACCGGCGTCGACTACGTCGCGGTGGGAGCGTTGACACACTCGGTGAAGGTGCTGGACATCGGCGCCGACCTGCGGGAGGTGCCTCTGCCGATGGATGAGCCTGCTCGCCACGTGGGGGAACAACTTTTGGAGGTGCGGAATGCTGCTCACGATTGACATCGGGAACACGAACACGGTGCTCGGCATGTTCGACGGTGAGGATCTGCACCGGTCGTTCCGTGTGAAGACCGACCCCCGGGCTACGGCCGACGAGATGTACATCATGTTCCGCGCACTGCTGCGCGGTGAGCCGGACATCGACGGCATCGCCCTGTGTTCCACCGTGCCCGCGGTGCTGCGCGAGATCCGGTGGATGATCAGTGAGTACTACCCGGATGTGCGCACCGTCATCGTCGAGCCGGGCACCAAGACCGGTGTGCCGATCCTGACCGACAACCCCAAAGAGGTCGGCGCGGACCGCATCGTCAACACGCTGGCCGCGCACGCGCTCTACGGCGGGCCGTGCGTCGTGGTGGACTTCGGGACCTCCACCAACCTCGACGTGGTGTCTGCGAAGGGGGAGTTCCTGGGCGGCGCGCTGGCCCCGGGCATCGAGATCTCGCTCGATGCGCTCGCTTCGAGGGCTGCGGCCTTGCGAAAGGTGGAACTCGTCGCGCCCCGTTCGGTGATCGGCAAGAACACCGTCGAGGCGCTGCAATCCGGCGCCTTGTACGGGTTCGCCGGTCAGGTGGACGGCCTTGTCGACCGGATCCGCGAAGAGGTCGCGCTGGAGGCGGTCATCGCCACCGGTGGGCTGGCGCCGATCGTGCTGCCTGAATCGCGCACCATCACCGCCCACGAGCCGGACCTCACGTTGATCGGCCTGCGGTTGGTCTTCCAGAAGAACCGGTGAGCGTCGGCGGGCGACGCGTGGTCGGGCAGGCGTCGGGATGGGTACAGGCGTGGGAGTCGGCACCGGCGTTGGAGTCCGGTACAGACGAGTCCAACGGGCGGTTTTCCTCACGGTTGTGCGTTTGTCCAACGGTTGTGCGTAAGTCCAACGGCTGTTGTGCGGGCACACGAAGCGGATCGCGGTCCCGGGACGCCCAACCGCACATCCGCCCACCCACCGTCGAACCCGTCGACCCCGCGCGGAACACTTGAAGCATGCAGATCCGTCCCGCACGAACCTCGGATGTGCGGACCATCCGGGCCCTCATCGACCAGTACGCGCCGGACCGCCGGTTGCTCTCCAAGGCGACCGTGGCGTTGTACGAGGATGTGACCGACTTCTTCGTGGCGGACGACGACGGGGCGATCGTGGGCTGCGGGGCGCTGCATGTGATGTGGGAGGACCTCGCCGAGGTCCGCACGCTGGCCGTGCTGCCGCACATGATGCGCCGCGGGATCGGTTCCTCTGTGCTGGCCGCCCTGGTCGGACGGGCCCGTGACCTGGGGGTCAGCCGGGTCTTCTGTCTGACGTTCGAAACCGAGTTCTTCGCGGCCTTCGGTTTCGAGGAGTTCAACGAGCGGGGGGTCGAGACCCGGGTGTACGAGGAGTTGCTGCAATCGGTCGACGAGGGGGTCGCGGAGTTCCTGGACCTGGATCGGGTCCGGCCCAACACTCTGGGCAACACCAGGATGGTCCTGGAACTCCAGGCCGCTCCCCCTCAGAGCAAGCGGCGCTCCCAGGCGGCCGGGTCGTCGACGGCGAAGTAGTGGGACCTCTCAGGGGTGGTGACGGCCAGCACCGGTCTGGCGCTCTCCCGGTCGGGTAGGTGTGTAGTGGCGCTGACGCCGGTGATGTCGAAACGTTCAATGGTGATGATCCGCCCGGAACCGCTGGCGAAGATCAGTTGGCTCGGCGTCAGCCGCAGAACGCCGAGCCCCTTGTCGGGCCCGGTGGCAATGGCGGCGGCCTGTTCGAAGTCGCCAACATCGATGGGCGGCAACGCCTGGTCCGCGCGTCGGGCCGTCGTGCGGATCGCGGCGGCGTTGGGGGCTTGATTGACCAGCTTCAGCACCACGTACACGGCGAACCCGACGAGGGCCAGCAGAATCAGCACGCGAAGCATACGCACCAAGTTAGGCGCTCGGGAGCACAGTCTCCACCGCGGGATGGGTCTGTTCGAGCAGACCGAGGAAGTGCCGGGCGATCTCGTCGGGGGACAATGCGGTGTCCTGGGCGATGACTCCGGACACGGTGATCATCGCCACCCGGATGTCCGTCAGTTCCTTGGCGGCGGAGTGCACCAGGCTGCGCAATGCGGCCTTCGCCGCAGCCAACGCGCTGGCCGACGGCCAAGGATCCAGCGCCAGCCCGCCCCCGGTGACGAAGAACGCCGATCCGGTCGGCATCACGGGGACCGAGGCCTGCAAAGCCGCCCATGCCCCCAGACAACCCACCCGCCAGGCCTGTTCGACCCCGGCGAGTGGCACCTGGCTGGGAGTCCCCTGGACCATGGTCGAGGCGTTGTAATGGACGATGTCGGGAGCCCCGAGCCGGTCTGCGGCCTCGCGGATCACCGACGCCACCGCTTCCGGATCGCCCAGATCCGCAGTGAGCCCGAGCGCGTCGACTCCGGTCAGCGATGCCGCGTATACCTCGACGGCTTCCCGGCGGCGGGCGACGATCGCGACTGGGCGGCCGGTCTGGCCGTAGGCGCGTGCGAGCGCCATTCCGAGGCCGGGGCCGGCGCCCAGCACGATCGCACTCATGCCAGGGTGTCCGTGACGAGTTCGCGTGCTGCTCGCTGCACCTGTACGAGGTGCTCAGCGCTCACCCAGCTCTCCGCGTAGATCTTGTAGACGTCCTCCGTGCCCGACGGCCGTGCCGCGAACCATGCGTTCTCGGTCTGCACCTTCAGCCCGCCGATCGCCGCACCGTTGCCCGGCGCGGCGGTCAGCACCGCCGTGATGGGATCCCCCGCCAGTTCGCGCGCGGTGACCTGGTCCGCAGCCAGCCCAGCGAGCCTGGCTTTCTGCTCGCGGTCAGCGGGTGCGTCGATGCGCGCGTAGTGGCTGGTTCCGTACTGCTCGGTAAGCGCCGCGTAGTGCTGGCTGGGCGTCTGGCCGGTGGTGGCGATGATCTCGCTGGCCAGCAGAGCCAGCAGGATTCCGTCCTTGTCGGTGGTCCAGGTGGTCCCGTTCTTGCGCAAGAAGGAGGCGCCGGCGGACTCCTCGCCACCGAAGACCACGTCCCCGCTCAGCAAGCCCGGCACGAACCATTTGAAGCCGACCGGCACCTCGAGCACACTGCGTCCGCGGCCAGCCACCACCCGGTCGATCATCGATGAACTCACCAGCGTCTTGCCCACACCGGCCTGCGGCGACCAACCGTCACGATGGCTCAACAGGTAGTCGATCGCCACGGACAGGTAGTGGTTCGGGTTCATCAAACCCGCGTCCGGGGTCACGATGCCGTGGCGGTCGGAGTCCGCGTCGTTGCCGGTCGCCACCTGGTACTGGTCCTTGGCCGCGACCAGTGAGGCCATCGCATACGGCGAGGAGCAGTCCATCCGGATCTTGCCGTCCCAGTCGAGGGTCATGAACGCGAACTGCGGGTCGGTTCTCGGATTCACCACGTCGAGGTCCAGACGCAGTCGCTCGGCGATCGCCGCCCAATAGGCGACGCTGGCGCCTCCGAGGGGATCCGCGCCGATGTGCACCTCGGCCGAGCGGATGGCGTCGATGTCGAGGATCGAGGGCAGGTCGTCGACGTAGTCGGCGATGAAGTCGAAGGTCTGAACCTGCGCGCGTGCCCTCGACAGCGGAATCCGCCGGACTCCCTGCAGGTTCGCTCGCAGCAGGTCGTTGGCGCGGTTCTGGATCCAGCCGGTGATGGCGGTGTCCGCAGGGCCGCCGTCGGGTGGGTTGTACTTGAAACCACCGTCGCTCGGAGGGTTATGGGAAGGCGTCACGACGATGCCATCCGCCTTGCGCCCCTGTGCGTTCACAGTGAGGATCGCGTGGCTGATCGCCGGGGTGGGTACAAAGCCGTCGCCCGCGTCGACCAGCACGGTGACGTCGTTGGCGACCAGCACTTCCAAGGCGGTGGCGTACGAGGGCTCCGAGAGGCCGTGGGTGTCCCGACCGATCAGCAGGGGCCCGTCGATGCCCTGTGCCGCGCGATACTCACAGATCGCCTGAGTCGTTGCGGCGATGTGGTCGTCGTTGAAACTGGTCTTGAAACTGGAGCCCCTGTGCCCGGACGTCCCGAAACTGACCTGCTGTCCAGGGTCGTCGGGGTCGGGGTGTTCGGTGTAGTACGCGGTGATCAGACGTGCCACGTCCACCAAGTCGTCGGGCTGTGCGGGGGTTCCGGCGCGATCGGTCATGATTCGCAGGGTAGTCCGAGTGGCTGATTGAATGGCGGCGTGGATGCACAAGGGTGGGACGACCGGTATCAGGATTCCGAATTGGTCTGGAGTGCGACGCCGAACCTGTTCGTGGCGCAGTACTTGAGCGACCGGACCCCCGGTACGGCCATAGACCTCGGCGCCGGCGAGGGCCGCAATGCGGTGTGGCTGGCCACGCAGGGGTGGGACGTCACCGCGGTCGACTTCTCAGAGGTGGGACTCGCCAAAGCCCGCGCGATGGCCTTCGAGGCGCAGGCCGAACTGGCCACGGTCGTCAGCGACGTCGACCGATACCACCCCACGACTGCGGTCGACCTGGTTCTGCTGTCGTACCTGCAGGTTCCCGACGAGCACCAGGCCCGGATCCTGCGCCGCGCCGCCGAGTGGCTGCAGCCAGGCGGTGCGGTCTTCGTGGTGGCTCATGACAAGGCCAATGTCGAGAACGGTCACGGTGGTCCGCCCGATCCCGAGGTCTGCTACACGGTGGAGAACACGGTGGACGCACTGTCGGAGTTGCGCATCGAGGTGGCCGAACTGGCCCAGCGTCCCGTCGATGGGGCGGTCGCATTGGACACGGTGGTCCTCGCAGTCCGGGACTAGCGGCGCGGCGAGGGGAGTTCATGCCCGGTCCGCGGCCGTGCACCGGCCGGAGTCGGCTGCACCTGCGCAGGCGGCTGATGTCGAGCTCACCGTCCGAAGGCGTCGAGCCGCCGCCGGCGTGGGGTGATTCGCGAGTTCATTCGCCGTTCTGCCCCACCGATGTGTGCCACGCCAGAGCCGCATTGCCCGTGATGCAGCGGCCTGACCGAGCCTTTCTGCGTAGAGCCGGGGAGGTTCGTCGCAACCGTGTTCGCGGCTACGCCGGACTGTCCTACCGCGTTTTTCGCGCGCCGGTGTTCAGGTCCCGCGGACCGCCGCGCTCTCCACGACGGTGTGGCGCGGGAAGAAGGCGGTCGCCACGCTCTGGATCACGGCGGCCGCGGGCAGGGCCAGGAAAGCGCCCAGCGGCCCGAACACCGCCCCTCCGATGAGCAGGGAGATCACGGCGGCGGCCGGCGAGAGTTGCATCGTCTTGGCGGACACCCGTGGGCTGATCACGTAGTCCTGGAACGGCACCCAGGCGGCGAGCACGATCACGAAGATGAGGGCATCGGCGGGGTCGCGGGTGAGCAGGATCAGCAGGGGCAGCGCAGCTGCCACGTACGTGCCGATCATCGGCAGGAACTGCGAGACCAGGCCGTACCAGATCGCCAGGGCCAGGGCATACGGGCAGTCGAGCAGCCAGAGTGCCACTCCCACGACGGAACCCGCCAGGAACGCGGTGAGGATGCGCGAATACAGGTAGCCACCGGTCTTGAACACGGCGATGTCCCACGCCTGGCCGACCAGGCTCTGGGTGCCGGGCGCCATCAGGGACAGCAGGAAGCGTCGGAACGTGTCCTGGTTGGCCAGCAGGAAGAACGTGAAGAGCAGGATCACGAAGAACTCGAACAAGCCACCGAGCACGGCGCTGGTCACACTCAGCGCGCCCCCGGCGAGATCGGGCAGATGCCCCTGGAGGGCCGACAGTGCCGACTGTGCCTGCTGCCCGGTGCCCGGTGCGTCCAGGTTCACACCGAAATGGCCGGCGAAGTCCTTCAGGTTGTTGATCATGCCGGGGACGTCCGCGATCATTGCCTCCGTCTCGCTGACGATCAACGGCGTCATAGCGATCAGCAGGACCAGGACACTGAGGATCAGCCCCAGCATCACGACGCCGGTGGCCAGGCCCCGCTTGAGTCCTTTGCGTACCAGCCAATCCACCGCGGGCGCCATCGCGAAATACAGGAAGGCGGCGACCAGCCCCCACCACAGGAGGTACCGCACGCGGCCGAGCATGGTTGTCGCCGCCCACGTGGTCAGAACCAGCAGGATGAAGACGACGAAGGCGTGGGCACTCCACGGAGGGAGGGGGCGACGCATCCATTGGCCCAAGGGACCGCTCAAGGCACCCGGTTCGAGACCGGGTGGTGGCGTGGCCGGGGTTTTGGACATGGGACCTCCCGGCAGGTGACGCTATCGGCAGTCGAGCGCCCGATCAGGGAGGCTGGCGTCGTGCGTGTCCGGGTCGGTGTCAGTCGAAGCGCAGGTCGAGTGCTCGGCCCGCGTAGGACGCATACTCGTGGGCGCGCGTTTCGATCGCTTTTCGGGTTGTCTTCGTGAGGGGTGCGAACGCGCTGATCGTGACTCTGAGGGTCTTGGACAGAGGCTTCCGATGCCAGGTGCCCACGACCGTCCCACTTTCCACCACGGTCGCCTTGAACATCCCGTTTCCGCCGGGCACGATCTTGTCGCTGTCAACGGGATGGAGGAACAGCCCGCGGTCCTTGTAGCCCAGCATGTATTCGTCGAACCCGGGCAGAAGCAGGGCCCTGGGCGGTTCTGGGCGTTCAGAGTCGACGTAGAAGACCTCCCGGCCGGCCCAAGTCGCGCGTTGCAGGTCTGCCTGGTCGATGGCCGCTTCTCGCATCCGTCGCCGTCAGGCCGGTCCACCCCTGGAAGTCCGCCCGCGTGGTCGGTCCGTGGCTTTGGAAGTACATCTGCGCGATGAGGGTCAGCGCCTCCTGCCGGTCCGGCGCGCGTTGCTCGGGAGCCCAATCCTCGAGCAGGACGAAGGTCTGCTCCTTGCCCTCGTTCGGCCCGATGCAGGTCACCCCGGTCTGGGCGGTGTGCCACAGGAGGTGGTACGAACGCCCTGGCCCGGTCTCGATCCCCGCGTCGGACAACACGTCCAGGCACTGCCCGCGGGTGAGCCGCGTGCCGCCTCGCAAAGCATCACCCAGCACGTCCGCGGCCCGGTCGACGGTCTTGCGGTCCAGCCCGAGGTAGTCCCAGCGCTTCCGCAGGCCCATGAGCGCCCGGGAGCCGGTGAGTTCGAGCATCCAGCGCGCGTTCTGCGGGTGGATCAAGTGAATGGTTCCGCGCATCGGCCAGGTGCGTATTACCTCGCCCGCGGCCAGCGCCGCGTCGATGTCCGCCTCGCTGCTGCCGGGAATGCGCACACCCAGCGACCATTTTCCGCTGGCCAGATCCTGGGCCTGCATCGCCCCGAACCAGTCCACGAGGTCGGCGGGGCTGCGACCGGGCACGCTCAAGCGCAGGTTCGCCAGTCGCATGCCGAGTACGTCGCGATCGGTGAGTTCAGTCATCGACGCCATCATGGCCCAGTTTCGACGCGCGGTGGCAGCGATCGGGCCAGGCGGCGAGCTCGAAGATCACCTGACCCCCTCGTCGGGCTCTCGTCGGCGGTCCGTCGCTGCCCAACCGTTGCCGACGGCTTCGGGGACACTGGTCGACGTGACCGTCGACCTGTTCGCTGCGCTCGCGGGTCCGGCCGAGGAGGTTGCCCCGTTGCTGCTGGGCGCCACCATCCGAGACGATGCCGTGACCGTTCGGATCGTCGAAGTGGAGGCGTATGCCGGACAGCGCGATCCGGCGAGCCATGCCTTCCGTGGACCGGGGGCCAAGAACGCCGTCATGTTCGGCCCGCCGGGACACGCCTACGTCTACCTGAGCTACGGCGTCCACTGGTGCCTCAACGTGGTGTGCCATCCAGAAGGTGTGGGAGGTGGCATCCTGCTGCGCGCGGGGGAGGTCGTGGAGGGTGTGGAGGTCGCGCGTGCGCGTCGATCAGGCAGCGACGTGCTGGCACGCGGTCCCGGGCGGCTGGGGCAGGCTCTGGGCGTCACAGCGGCCGACAGCGGGGTGGACCTTCGAAAGGGACGTCTGCGGTTGTCCGTCGCGGAGAACGTCGGAACGTTCAGCCGGGGTCCGCGGGTCGGGGTGAGCAAGGCCGCGGACAGGCTCTGGCGGTTCTGGATCGAGAGCGATCCCCACGTGAGCCCCTACCGGCGCAGTCGACGGGCCTGAGCGGCTCAGTTCGCCGCGGACAGCAGTTGCCCGATGCTGGGATTGGTCAGTGCGGACCCATCAGGGAGCACGACCGTCGGTACGACGTGGTTGCCGCCGTTGACGCTGCCGACGAACTCGGCGGCAGCCGGATCCTGCTCGATGTTGATCTCCTGGAAGGCCAGGCCGGCGCGCTTCATCTGCGACTTCAGTCGGATGCAGTAGCCGCACCAGGATGTCGAGTACATGGTGATCATGAGGGTCTCCTTGGGTGTCGAATCAGTGGGGTTCACTCGGCGGCGCACGTTCACTCGGCGGCGACGATCTGCTCCTGGGAGGCGACCACGCCATCCACGTGGACGGGCTCTGCCAGCGGTACGGAACGCTTGATCACCGCCAGGCCGATAGGGCCGAGCTCGTGGTGCTGGGCCGCGGAGGTGAGCCGGCCCACGGCCTTGTCGCCGCGTACGACCTCGGTGCCCGGGTCTGGCAGTGCGCCATCGAAGTGCAGCAGAACCAGGCGCCGGGGCGGGCGGCCCATGTTGTGCAGTCGGGCAACGGTCTCCTGTCCGCGGTAGCAACCCTTGGCCAGGTGCACCGCCGGGCCGATCAGGCCGAGTTCATGGGGAAGGGACTTGTGGTCGGAGTCGACACCGATCACCGGGATCCCGGCGGCGATGCGCAGAGCGTTCAACGCCCACGAGCCGCACTGGGGGCCGTCGGGCAGCTCGCCGACGGACAGGATCACTTCGGCGCCGACCAGGCGATCCGGTCGCGCGGGTACGTACTTGTCGGCAGTGCCGCCTCGGTCCTCGCCCGAGGGTGTCGTCCCCAGTCCGGCGAACTCCAGGGGGATCAACCACGTCGGGTGGCCGTCGTGCACCTCGCGCCGCGGCACCCACACGACGTGGTGGTCGGCACTGACATCCGAGACCGCCACGTCCGCCATGAACCGCATCGAGTCCAGGTACGTGACGAGGTTTCCGACGGTTGCGCTGTCGACGATGAGCCAGGTGGTCTCGCCGTCGTCGACGATGTGCAGGTCGTACTCGATGTGTCCGTGCGGGTCGAGGATGAGGGCCTGCGTCGATGCACCCGGTTCGATGCGATGGGAAGTCAGTGAGTCCAGCCAGTGGATTCGGTCGGATCCGGTCATCGAGACCACGCTCCGGTCCTCCAACTCCACCCAGCCCTCGCCGGCCGACAGGGATTTCTGCTCGCGGAAGGGGTCGCCGAAATGGGTCATGTTCCTTGCAACACCGCGCAGGCCGCGGTTGTTTCACGCTGCATCGGTGGCGCAGGGCTGGCCGTCGATCCCACCCCGCGCTGGTCGGTGTCCGGGCGTGGAATGGCCCAGTGCTCCCCGATCGGCTGGACGGACGGTTGGGATGCTCCCCCAATTTGGGTCTGGAACGAACGCTTCTTGGCTCGTGATCGTGAACCCGGCTCAAACACGCAGAAGTCCCCTCCTGTGACCTTGAGTTACGCGGTCGTGCAGATTCAATCCACGCCCGTGAGGTCGAGGTAACAGTCGTCGAGCAACCACCTCCGCGAGTGCTGAGGCCACATTTGTGCATCAGATCGTGGCCGCCAGGCCCTTCAGACTCTCCCCGATTTGCGGTCCGACCGCTTCGGCCGCAAACCATCACGCTCGTCCTGGTAACGCTCCGGCGCTCAATCGGCGCCCGACTCCCGCGCCTGCGCAGGCGTTGGAGTTGGGTACAGACGTTGGACAAACGCACAACCGTTGGAGTTGCGCGGCCCGCGGATCTCCAACGCCTGTACCGATCTCCAACGCCTGTACCCAACTCTCACGCCTCGGCATGAGTCGCCCTGCTCCCGCCCCGGCGCAAACACGCAGCATTCCCCTTACGTGACCTTCAGCTACGTGGTCGTGCCGTTTCAATAACGTCCGTGAGGTAGAGGTAACAGTCGTCGGGCAACCACCTCCAGCAAGTGCTGAGACCACACTTCACGCATCAGATCGTGGCCGCCAGGTCATTGAGACTCTCCCCGATCCACGCAGCGAGGTCGACCAGTGGGCTCCGTGGCCGGAAGTCGGCAGGTCACTCACCGGATGGCTGAGCAGGCCCGGGATTTCGGCATTCGGCGCACAGACCCGGCAGAGCGATGTAGTCGAGATCGGCGGCGAAGCCGTGTTCACGCAGAAGGGCCTGCCTGAGCGTGTCAGCCAGTGCCAGGCTGGCCGATGCCTGGGCGCCGCATCGTTGGCACACCAGGTGCATGTGCGGGGTGGGGTCGACGGCGTGGTAGACCGGGGCACCATGCCCGATGTGGGTGTGGGTGATCAGGCCCACATCGAGCAGGACGTCGAGCGCTCGGTACACGGTGGACGTGTCGACGCCGGGCAACTGCGCCGCGATCTGGTCAGGGGTCGCGTGGCGCAGGCGCTCCACCGTCTCCCACACGTCGCGACGCTGATCCGTGCGCCGGTAGCCGCCGTCGCGCAGTCGGGCCTCGAAACGGTCGCTCACACGCGTTGGAGTTTGGCGGCCAGGTGATTGGTCAAGGGTTCGCCCATCGCACTCATATCGAACGTCCATGCCAGGTCGCCGTCGGGCACCAAGCCGTAGAGCCGCTGGCCGCCGATGTACTCCTTGGCGCTCTCGGTGCGCATGACCGTGTCGGTCGTCATTTCCAGACTCGCCCGCGTGATGCGGGCGTCCTGGATGTCGGCGATGGTCACGCGTCCGTGCCACACCTCCGCAAAACCGGTGGGATGGCTGAAGAGGGCCTCGAACTGGTTGTCGGGACGGGGGCGGAAGAACGCCGATTCCGTGGCGCCGGGACGGACCCGGTTGCCCTGGTCATCGAGGATCCACGACCGGGAGTTCAGCGCGATGAAGGGGCGACCGTCGCAAGTGAACGAGAGTTCCTGGCCGAAGCGGAAGTCCTCGATCGTGGGGTAATGGCCAGTGCCGACGCCGACCCAGTGGCCCAACAGCCAGGACAGCGGCAGGACTTCGTCAGGGAGGTCCACTAGTCACTCTTGAACAAGCGGTAGAGCACGTACACGGAGAACCACACGATTACCAGCGTCACCAGCACCAGCAGCGACGTGAAGAAAAACTCGGTCATGGCTACAGCCTAGTGCGTGGATGCGCGATCGGCCGCGGGTCACGCTGCACATGGACGCATCGTCAGTACGTGACCACCTGTGTTCCGTCCGTCAGTAGCACCTCGACCAGGCTCGTCGCCCCGGCGATGCGGGCACCGGCCTGCAGATCGTCGTCGCGCAAGCCCCGCCGAGCCGCGCACTGGCTGCACACGGACACCGATGAGACCAGCGCCAGCGCCTGCTGCGGGTCCGGGGCGAGTTCCAGGTCGAGCCGGGGCGCGCGGTCCACCACTGCGAACATCGTGGCCGGTCCCGACAGCCACAGATCGACCGTCGCCCCGCCGGCCGCCGCGGTCATCGCCACGGTCAGGGCGGTCGCGGCTTTCTCCGGCTCGTCGGTCGTCAGGTGCACGACGAGCCGCGTGCTCATCCCAGGCTCGGGGACGTCTGGTCGCGAACCTCCGCGCTGTGCCGCACATCGACGAGGGGCTCGTCCAGCTGCGTCGGCATCGCCGCGGCGGGGATGAACTTGCGCACCCGCAGGTAGATCTCACAGCCGAGGCAGAACCCGAAGACGGCGTTCAACGAAGCCGCGAACAGGGCGAACCCGGCGAAGATCCACACGCCCAGGGTCCAGCCGAACAGCATGCTGATGCTGGCTGCCAGGGCGAAGCCGAGGCCGATCGCCTGCGCGAACTGCGGGGGCAGGACGTCCTCGGTGTGCGAGGGGGCCTTGAGGCGGGGACGCACGACCTTCTTGAACAACCAGCCGTACGGCTGCGCACTCGGGCCGAGGATGGCGCCGAAGGCGAAGACCAGAGTCTGCAGGCTGAGCAGGAGGGCGGCGACAGGACCCGGTGTGGTCACGATGACCAGAGCCAGGACTCCGCTGGTGATGGCAGCGGAGAAGCGGGTACCGCGGGGGTCTATCACTATGGTCTCTCTCAAGTCGATCGACGTGGTGGGTGCTGATGGGGATAACCCGAAAACCGTGTCATGCATTCCACGGTCGGGCCGTTCGTCAAGGATAAACCGCGCGGTGGGAATGTCCGTGCCATGGGAGGTGTTTTGCACAACATGTCCGGTGTGTGGATTCTCCTCGTGGTCGGCGGAATGCTGGTCGCATTCGGTGTGTGGCACCGGGTCGCCAATGGCCGTCTGCGCAACCAGCGGTCGGCCGGTGACCGGCTGACCGCGTCACAGCTCGGTGGCGAACTCGGCGAGCAGGCCACCCTCGTGCAGTTCACGTCCGCGTTCTGTGCGCCCTGTCGCGCTACCCGCCGCATCCTGGAAGAGGTCGCCCAGATGGTGCCGGGGGTCCGTCACCTCGACCTCGACGTGGACGAATACCTCGACCTCGCCCGAGAGTTGAACATCTCCCGCACGCCGACGGTGCTGGTCCTGGACGCCGACGGCGGCATCGTCCGCCGGGCGTCGGGTCAGCCCCGCAAAGCCGACGTCATCTCCGCCCTGGGCGAGGCGATCCCGGCGTAGAGGCGTGGTCCGGCATCGATGCGGATCAACGGCGACTGCCGAGCGCCGCCGTGCGGCCCGATCCGTGCGAACCCGGCCTCTGCCATATCGTGTACGCAAGAGGTGGCGCGATGAGCAGTCTTCTGCTGATGACCGATGCGGTCGAACCGAGTGACCACGTGCTGCCCGCGCTGGGCCTGTTGTCGCATCAAGTGCGGGTTCTCCCAGCCGAAGCCGCGGCCCTGCTCGACGCCCCGCACGCCGAATTGATCCTCGTCGACGGCCGTCGCGACCTGCCGGGCTCCCGGGGTCTGTGCCGGGTCCTCAAAGCGACCGGCTCGGACCTGCCAGTCCTGCTCATCGTCACCGAGGGTGGTCTGGCCGCCGTCTCGGCCGACTGGGGCATCGACGACATCCTTCTTGACACCGCCGGACCAGGCGAGCTCGAGGCCCGTTTCCGACTGGCTCTCGGCAAGCTCACCGCGGCCGAGCAGGACATCGACCCGGAGATCCAACATGGCGAACTGCTCATCAACGAGTCCAGCTACACCGCCAGCGTGCGCGGGAGGGTGCTGGATCTCACCTACAAGGAGTTCGAACTGCTGAAGTACCTGTCCCAGCACCCGGGCCGGGTCTACACCCGGCAACAACTGCTGCAAGAGGTGTGGGGCTATGACTACTTCGGGGGCACCCGTACCGTCGACGTCCACGTGCGTCGGCTGCGGGCCAAACTGGGACCCGAGTACGAGGCGATGATCGGCACAGTGCGAAACGTGGGCTACCGCCTGGTGCCACCGCGCACCGACCTGGAGTCGGAGTTCACGTCGTGAGTGTCCCGATCACGTGGCAGGAACGACTGACCGAGTCACAGGTCGCGGCTGTCGACGTCATGCTCGACCGGGTCAGCGACGCGGACGGGGTCTCGGCGATCTCCGAGCACACCTATCTACATCTGCTGGCCGGAGGCGGGAACCAGGAGCGGCACGCGCTGGCCCAGGAGGATGGGCAGATCGTGGGCTACGCGTTCCTGTCCGCCGGGGAAGAACCGGTCGCGGAGTTCCTCGTGGATCCGGGTGCGCGAGGCCGTGGGATCGGCTCGGCACTGCTGGAGGACATCCTGTCCGCTGGCGGTCCGGGGGTCCGTCTGTGGGCGCACGGGCAGTTGCCGGCCGCGAATGCGCTGGCCACGGGGGCGGGCCTGCATCAGGTCCGGTTGCTGTGCCGCTACACACGCACCTGCAGGACCTGCCGGACCTGCAGCTGCCCGAGGGTGTGCAGGTACGCCCGTTCAATCCGCAGGACGCGGCGGCATGGCTGGAGCTCAACGCCGTTGCGTTCGCGGACCTGCCCGACCAAGGTGGGTGGACCGCCGATGACCTGGCCGAACGCGTCAAACAGCCCTGGTTCGATCCAGAGGGCTTTCTGCTGGCCTTCGACGACGAGGGCCTGGTCGGTTTCCACTGGACGAAGGTGCACGGCGGCAGCGAGCACGCCCATGAGCGGACCGGCGAGGTCTACGTGCTCGGGGTGGCGCCACGGGCGCGGGGGACCGGCCTCGGATCGGCGTTGACGGTCGCCGGCCTGCAGTACCTGCAAGGCCTGGGTCTGCACGACGTGATGCTCTACGTCGATGCCGACAATTCTTCAGCCGTGGCGCTCTACACCCGGCTGGGTTTCGCGCGCTCGGACTGCGATGCGCAGTATGCGGCAGCCTCGGCTGGGAACCCCCGTGGGGTTTCTGGCACGCTGGGGGACATGACCAGCGCCACCGCCCAGACCTCCGACGGGGTCGGCGATCCACCCGAGTTGCCAGAACATCGGTTCATCGATCGCGAGTTGAGCTGGCTGGCCTTCAACCAGCGAGTACTGGAGCTCGCCGAGAACGAGGACCTGCCGCTGCTGGAACGCGCCAAGTTCCTGGCGATCTTCGCCTCCAACCTCGACGAGTTCTTCATGGTGCGGGTGGCTGGACTCAAGCGCCGCATCGCCGCGGGGATCGCCGTGCGCGCGGCCAGTGGGCTGCTCCCCCGCGAGGTCCACGACGCGGTGCTGGTGCACGCCCATGACCTCATGCGCCGACAGGCCGAGTGTTGGAGTGACGAGGTCCGGCCGGCGCTGGCCGCCGAGGGCATCACGTTGGTCCGCTGGTCCGAACTCGACGACGAGGACCGGCGCAAACTCGCGACGTTGTTCCGGGACAAGATCTACCCGGTGCTCACCCCTTTGGCCGTCGACCCGGCACATCCGTTCCCCTACATCTCGGGGTTGTCGCTGAACCTCGCCGTGGTCGTGGGCAATCCGCAGACGGGCTCCGAGTTGTTCGCCCGGGTCAAGGTGCCGCCCTCGCTGGACCGATTCCTGGCGGTGGGCAACTCGCGCTTCGTACCGCTGGAGGATGTCATCGCCGAGCACCTCGACCTGCTGTTCCCCGGCATGGACGTGCTGCAGCACCACGTCTTCCGGGTGACCCGCAACGAGGATCTGGAAGTCGAGGAGGACGACGCCGAGAACCTGCTCAAAGCCCTCGAGCGGGAACTGAGCAAACGTCGTTTCGGCCCGCCGGTCCGTCTGGAGGTTGAGCAGACCATCGACCAGCACGTGCTGGATCTGCTGATCCGTGAACTCGGAGTCGCCGACAACGAGGTGTTCGTGCTGCCCGGGCCGCTGGACCTGCGCGGGCTGTGGGCGTTCGTCGGGCTCAACCGCGAGGACCTGTCCGACCCGGCGTTCGTGCCGAAGACCAACCGCTGCGTTGATGCAGAACAAGGAGAGTGCCAGCGCGCCCAACGTGCTGGAGGCGATGCGGCAGTCCGACGTGCTGCTGCACCACCCGTACGACTCGTTCTCCACCAGTGTGCAGCGTTTCCTGGAGCAGGCGGCCGCTGACCCGAAGGTGCTGGCGATCAAGCAGACGCTGTACCGGACCTCGGGCGACTCGCCGATCATCGACGCCCTGATCGATGCGGCGGAGGCCGGCAAACAGGTTCTGGCCCTGGTCGAGATCAAGGCCCGTTTCGACGAGAGCGCCAACATCAAGTGGGCCCGAAAACTCGAGCGTGCCGGTGTGCACGTGGTCTACGGGCTGGTCGGCCTGAAGACCCACTGCAAGTTGTCGATGGTCGTGCGCGACGACGGTGAGCGGCTCCGGCGCTACTGCCACATCGGCACCGGGAACTACCACCCGAAGACCGCCCGCCTCTACGAGGACTTCGGTTTGCTGACCGTCGACGATCAGGTCGGCCAGGACGTCGCGAACCTGTTCAACCAGCTCTCGGGCTACTCGATGCACACCGAGTACCACCGCCTGCTGGTAGCTCCGCACTCGATCCGCAAAGGGCTGCTCGAGCGCATCGACAAGGAGATCGCCAACCACGAAGCGGGACTGCCGGCCCGGGTCCGGTTCAAGTGCAACTCGATCGTCGATGAGAAGGTCATCGACGCCCTGTACCGCGCCTCCATGGCAGGCGTGCCGGTGGACGTCCTGGTCCGCGGGATCTGCGCGATCCGCCCGCAGGTGCCCGGCATGAGCGAGAACCTGCGGGTCCGCAGCATCCTGGGCCGCTTCCTGGAACACTCCAGGGCGTATGAGTTCCTCAACGGCGGGGATCCGGAGGTGTGGATCGGCTCTGCGGACCTCATGCACCGCAACCTTGGACCGACGCGTGGAAACGCTCGTGTCGTTGCAGGGCCCGGATCAAATCGCCTACGTGGGTGAGATCCTCGACAAGGCCTTCGATCCGGGTACCTCGGCGTGGGATCTGGAGCCTGACGGAGAATGGATCCACAATGAGGCGCCCGATGGCCGCCTGGAGGACTTCCAGGCGTACATGATCCGGCGCAAGCACCTACGCGGAGGATGACAGTGATGGGCGATCCGGACGAGGCGCTTGAGGATCCGACACCGCCCGATACCCGCGTGGCGCAACTGCCGGACGACCCGGCTGATGAGATCTACCAGGCTCCCGAAGACGCTGTCGAGGTCAGCCCGCCGGTGGATGTGGTCACGATCGACCACGCCGAGGTGGGTCTGGAACCGCCGCAGGTGGACCCGGAAACTGCAGTGAGTCCATCCGCCGCCGAGGACGACGCCCCCACCGAGCCCGACGGTTCCATCGCCACGCACACCCTGCGGGTCCATGGCTTGTTCCGACTGCCGGACCTCTCAGCGGCCGACAACGGGGTCTCGCGGGCCAAGCGTCAGGTCATGCGCAACCTGTCGGCGGTCTACCACGACACCGACGATCTGCGCCTCGCGCGCTGGGACGTGACACTGCGCCGGCGGCAGGGTGGCGTCGATGAGGGCTGGCATCTGCAGTTGCCGGTGGAGTCGCAGCGCGGTGTCCGGGAGGAGGTCCACCTGCCGCTGTCAGCAGGGGAGGTCGGCGATGTGCCCCACGAGATGCGGGAATTGGTCCTGGCGTACGCGCGCAACGTCGATGTGAAGCCGGTCGCTGAACTGCGCACCGAGCGCACGCCGTACGTGCTGTACGACGCCCAGGGGCGGGCCTTCGCGGAACTGTTCGATGACACGGTCTCGGTGCTCGACGGTGAGCACATCGCTGCCCGTTTCCGCGAGTTGCAGCTGGTGGCTTTGACGCACGACGCGCAGCTGGAGCCGCTCGTGGCCTCGTTCGTGGCGCTGGGTGCCCGGCCCGACGAAACCCCCAAGGCGGTGACCACGCTCGGTCCCGTCACCCAGGAACCGCCGGACGTGCCCGCCCCGCAGATCGTCGGCCCGCAGGACCCGGCAGGAGCGGCGGTCACCGCCCACATCCGCCGCCACAGCCCGGGCCTTCTCTGACCCAGGACGTCCGCGTGCGACGCGACCTGCCCGACAGCGTGCATCAGATGCGCGTGGCCGCCCGGCGGCTACGCAGCGGGCTCAAGGTCTTCGAACCGATGCTCGATGTCGAATGGGCCGAGGCCTTGCGCACCGAGCTGGGCTGGATTGCCGGCGAACTGGGCGTGAGCCGCGACACGGAGGTCCTGCAGGCCCGCATCGACCATCACGCCGACGAAGTGGGCGAGGACTTCGCACCTCTCATCCGAGCGGTGGTTGATCCGGCGTTGTCCGAGCGCTGGCATGACGCGCGCGACCACGCGTTGAAGGCGATGGTCTCGCAGCGCTACCGGGACTTCCTCGACAACCTCGTGGATGCGGCGCGCACTCCGCGCCTGAACGCCTCCGCCGACGCCCCGGCCCAGGACGTCTTGCCGGCGTTGGTCGAGAAGGCGTGGAAGAAGTTGCGCAAGGAGGTCAAACTCCTGGAACTCGATGGCGAAGCCCACCCGTGGCACGAGGCGCGTATCAGGGCGAAGAAGGCCCGGTACGCCGCGGAAGCGGTCGCCCCCGTGATGGGCGAGGACGTCAAGAGCTTCGCCAAGGCGCTGTCGGGAGTCACCGAGGTTCTGGGGGAGCATCAGGACGCCTGGGTCGCGCAACAGACGCTGAAGGAGCTCGCCTCAGCCCCGGAGATCGACGGTCTGTCGGGCTTCAGTCTCGGACTGTCTGCACGAGTTCGAGTTCGAGCAGGAACTGTTCGCGCGCAACGACTTCGTCGAGTTGTGGCCCAGCGTCAAGCGAGCGCACAAGAAGGCCCGGTTGGCCTGATGGCCAAGTCGACGTCGCCCATCCGTGCGGCTGGGGTGGTGCTGCTCCGCAAGGAGGCGGATGGCCCACTGGTGTGTGTTCTGCATCGCCCGCGCCAGGACGACTGGTCCCTTCCGAAGGGCAAGTTGGATCCCGGTGAGAACACCATCGAAGCGGCGCGCCGGGAGACGATCGAGGAGACTGGCTGCGATGTCGTGCTCGGCATGCCGCTGGAGACCCAGCACTACCGTGTGGAATCCCGCGCCAAGACTGTGCACTACTGGGTCGGCTGGGAACGCCCGGGCGGTCCGGGTTTCCGGCCGAACAAGGAGATCGATGAACTCCGGTGGTTGCGCCCGGAGCCGGCCATCGCGATGTTGAGCTATCCACGCGACGGTGACCTCGTGCGCGACGCCCTGGCAGCCCCTGCGACGAACCCGTTGGTCGTCCTGCGGCACACCGACGCGATGCGGCGCTCGGACTACTCGGGGGCGGTGGACGCCGAGCGACCTCTGACCTCGTCCGGAATGGCAGTCGCTTATCGGGTGTCACAGGTCCTGGATGCCTTCGGTGTCCGCAAGGTCTATTCCTCGGACTCCTTGCGCTGTCTGGACACGGTTCGACCGTTCGCCCACGCCACCCACGCCACGATCGCCCGCGAACCGCTACTCAGTGAGGAGGGGTTTCTCCTCCTCGCCCACCGCGGCCCTGAAGCGCATCGACCAGATCCTGGGGGATCCGGCGCCCGCTGTGATCTGCACGCATCGACCCGTTCTGCCCGAACTGCTCGAGCACGTCGCAGGACGGCTGGGGCTCAGCCAGGTCCCAGAAACGAGCCTGGCCACAGGTGAGGCCGTGATCTTCCATCGCGCCGACGACCGGGTCGTGGTCGAACGGATCGAGCCCTGACTGCCGCCGATTCGGCCCGGCGGAACTGGCGTGGGCGCCGAGTAGGGCGCATCTGGTGCCAAGGCGTGAGAGTTGGGTACAGGCGTTGGAGATCGGTACAGGCGTTGGAGATCCGCGGGCCGCGCAACTCCAACGGTTGTGCGTTTGTCCAACGTCCGTGCATAACTCCAACGCCTGCCCCTGGGCGGGAGTCGGGCGCCGCAGTGGTCCTCACGGATCCGCATGCGGCACCGAAACCGCGGATTGTTCTACAACTGGTCATGTTTTGCTCACCGGACGGCGACACGTTCGTGATCCATACCTGTCGCCTGGAATGTTTCCAGTTGCCGTCGACCGCTGTTCACCTTCAGGTCACCGAACGCTCAGTGGCAGTCCACTGCCGCTCCGTAGCGTCGCGAACGTCAGATATGACTACACATTGGGAGGAAAGGGTGAAACTCGCCCGCTCTAGCAAGTTCGCTGCTCTGGCAGCAACCGGTGCCCTGGCATTGGTCGGTTGTTCGTCCGGCGATTCAGCGAGCGATTCCGGCTCTTCGGACGGCATGATCGGCGGCGCCGAATGCGCGACCGGAACGATCAAGGCCTCGGGTTCCAGCGCTCAGAAGAACGCCATGACCGAGTGGATCAACGCCTACCAGATCGCCTGCGAGGGTGCCACCATCGAATACTCGCCGTCCGGCTCGAGCGCCGGCCGTGCCGATTTCATCAACAACCAGGTCGCATTCGCCGGATCCGACTCGGCGATGGAGGGTGACGAACTGCAGCAGGCCGCGGCCCGCTGCGACGCCAACCCGCCGATCAACATCCCGATGGTGGGTGGCGCGATCGCTCTGACCTACAACCTCGAGGGTGTCGACAACCTCGTGCTGACCCCGGACGTGACCGCCAAGATCTTCAACAACGAGATCACCAACTGGAACGACCCGGCGCTGGCCGCGGTCAACCCGGAGGTCAGCCTGCCCGACGCTCCCATCGCCCAGTTCCACCGGTCGGACGGCTCGGGGACCACGGACAACTTCACCCAGTGGATGGCGGCCACCGCCCCCGACGCCTGGCCGTACGAGCCCGGTTCGGACTGGACCGCCAAGGGTGGTCAGGGCTCCAAGGGTTCCGACGGTGTCGCCGCCTCGGTGAAGTCGACCCCGAACTCGATCGGATACGTCGAGCTCTCCTTCGTGGAGACGCAGGGCCTGAAGGCCGCTTCGGTTGACAACGGTGGCGGAGCGGTTGCTCCGAACGCCGACACCGCGACGGCTGGTCTGGCCAGCGCGAAGGTGATCCCCGAACGCCGATGCCGGCGATGGTGACCTGACGATGGAGATCGACTACGCGGTGCAAGACCCGGCCGCCTACCCGGTCCTCCTGCTGACCTACGAGATCGCCTGTGAGTCCGGGAACGCCGCTGACACGCTGCCCCTGGTGCAGAGCTTCCTCACCTACACGTCCTCGACCGACGCTCAGTCCATGCTCTCGGAGATCGGCTACGTGCCGCTGCCCGGCGAGCTCGAGACCCAGGTCGCCGACGCCGTCACCTCACTGTCCTGAGGAATCGACGCATAACCGATGAGTACTGACCTGAAGCCCCCGGACGCACCTACCCCTAGCGTCCGGGGGTCTTCGGTCCGGCTGGGGGACCGGATCTTCACCAACCTGACCCGGGGTGCGGGGATCTTCGTCCTGGTCATCATGGCCTCGATCGGGGCCTTCCTGGTGTGGAAGGCCATCCCGGCGTTCCAGAACAACACTGGCAACTTCTTCACCACACAGGAGTGGTTCCCGGACGCCGACCCGCCGGTGTTCGGAATCGCGGCGCTTGCCTTCGGAACCGCGATCTCCTCGGTGATCGCCATGTTCATCGCTGTGCCCATCGCGATCGGCACAGCGCTGTTCATCGCCTTCTTCTCCTCGCGACGGTTGTCGACGTCCCTGGGCTTCGTCATCGACGTCCTGGCCGCCGTGCCGTCGATCATCTACGGTCTTTGGGGCCTGCAGGTCCTGATGAACCACATGGAGGGAATCACCAAGTGGCTCAACGACTACTTGGGATTCATCCCGTTGTTCAGCAACGAGATCGGCATCTACACCAAGTCGATCTTCATCGCGTCGGTCGTGCTGGCGATCATGATCCTGCCGACGATCTCCGCCTTGTCCCGCGAGGTGTTCATCCAGGTCCCGCGCGACCATCGGGAGGCCTCGCTGGCGCTCGGTGCCACCCGCTGGGAGATGATCCGCATGGCGGTGCTGCCGTTCAGTCGCCCGGGCATCATCTCGGCCACCATGCTGGGCCTCGGGCGGGCGCTCGGTGAGACCATCGCTGTCGCCCTGATCCTCTCCGCGGCCTTCGAGATCAACTGGCACATCACCGAGCCCGGCGGAAACACGTTCGCGGCCAACATCGCGCTGAAGTGGAACGAGGCCGGACCGATCGGGCTCTCCGCGTTGATCGCGAGCGGTCTGATTCTGTTCATCATCACGCTGGTGGTCAACATGATCGCCCGCGCGATCATCGCCAAGCACAAGGAATTCTCCGGAGCGAACTCATGAGCGTGATGGACAAAGACGACGCGGAGGTCCTGGAGGGCCTCAGCTCGCAGTTGGCGATGCGCACCTTGCCACGGCTGGGGACGTTGTACTCGGCGCTGATCGGCGCTGGTCTCACCGCAGTCATCGTGGTGGTGACTCCGGCCGCGGGGATCGCCGGCAGCCTGGTGATCTGGTACCTCATGTACATGCTGGTCCAGACGGTCTGGAGTTTCCGGGTCGAGGGCCGCCGCTTCGCGGTCGACCGGCTGGCCACCACGCTGGTCTGGACGGCTTTCCTCATCGCGCTGTCGGCGCTGGTGTGGATCCTGATCTCGGTGGCGATCCGAGGGCTCAGCGCCTTCTCGTGGGACTTCCTCACGGGCACGATGCGCAACGTGTCGCCGCTGCGCGAGGGCGGCGGTCTGGCGCATGCGCTGGTGGGCACCCTGCTGCAGGTGGGAATGGCTGCGTTGATCGCGGTGCCTCTGTCCATCCTGGTCGCGATCTACCTCGTCGAGTACGGCCGCGGGAAGCTGGCCACGTTCGTGACGTTCTTCGTGGATGTCATGACCGGTGTCCCGTCCATCGTCGCGGGTCTGTTCATCTACACCTTCTGGGTGCTGACGTTCGGCTTCGAGCGCTCCGGGTTCGCCGCCTCCCTGGCGCTGACGATCCTGATGATCCCGGTCATCGTGCGGTCGACCGAGGAGATGCTCAAGATCGTGCCGAACGATCTGCGGGAGGCGTCGTACGCGCTCGGCGTGCCCAAATGGAAGACGATCGTGCGGATCGTGATCCCGACGGCGTTCGGCGGCATCGTCACCGGAGTCATGCTGTCCATCGCCCGTGTGGCCGGTGAGACGGCGCCGCTGCTGTTGACCACGTCCCTGTCACAGTCGATGAACCCGAACCTGTTCACCGGGGCGCAGGCCTCGGTGCCGACGTTCATCTGGGACCAGATCTCGTCGGGCACGCCCGCCTCGATCGACCGGGCATGGGCCGGTGCGCTGGTCCTGATCATCGTTGTCGTCATGTTCTACGCCCTGGCCCGGCTCGTGGCCAAACTCACCGCCCCCGCGCGGCAATAGACCTAGGAAAGGACAGAAATGGCCAAGCGCATAGACATCAAGGACCTTGATATCTACTACGGAGACTTCAAGGCCGTCGAGGGTGTCAACATTGCGATCGAGCCGAAGTCGGTCACGGCGTTCATCGGCCCGTCGGGATGTGGGAAGTCGACTGTGCTGCGCAGCATCAACCGCATGCACGAAGTGATTCCCGGCGCGTACACCGACGGCGAGATCCTGCTCGAGGGTGACGACATCTACGCCCCCGATGTGGATCCGGTGAACGTCCGCGGCACCATCGGCATGGTCTTCCAGCGGCCGAACCCGTTCCCGACGATGTCGATCTACGACAACGTGGCAGCCGGGCTGAAGCTGGACCGGGCCAAGGGCAAGGGCAAGAACCTCGACGACGTCGTGGAGAAGTCCCTGCGGGGCGCGAACCTCTGGGAAGAGGTCAAGGACCGCCTGGCCCGGCCCGGCGCGGGGCTTTCCGGTGGCCAGCAGCAGCGACTGTGCATCGCGCGGGCCATCGCGGTGGAACCGCAGGTCCTGCTGATGGACGAACCGGCGTCGGCGTTGGACCCGATCTCGACGCTGGCGATCGAGGACCTCGTGCACGAGTTGAAGCGCAACTACACGATCGTCATCGTCACGCACAACATGCAGCAGGCCGCCCGGGTCTCGGACACCACGGCGTTCTTCAACCTCGCCAGCATCGGCCAGCCGGGCAGGCTGGTCGAGTCCGGGCCGACGGAGAGCCATCTTCACCTCACCGGTGGAGCGGGCCACGGAGGACTACATCTCCGGCCGCTTCGGCTGACACCCCGGATACGTCATCCCCGACCTCATGTGGTGCGTCCTACGATTGAGGTGTGATCACGCACGTCGTCATGATGAAACTGCACGATCCGGCCGACCGCGTCGAGGCAGCCACCCGCCTGCGCAGTATGCAGGGCCAGATCCCGGACCTGCTCTCGGTGGAGGTTCTGATCGACTCCCTGGGCCGGGACGGCTGCTTCGACCTGGTCCTGCGGTCGACGCACACTGACGAGCACGGATTGATCGGCTACCTCGAGCACCCGGTCCACCAGGAGTTGTTGGCCTGGTTGCGTCCGCGGCTGGCCGACCGGGCGGTGGTCGACGCGCAATGATCCAGATCGTCGAAGTCGGCCCCCGCGACGGACTGCAGAACGAGGCCACCGTCCTGGACACCGCCACCAAGGTGGACTTCATCAACCGCTGCGTCGAGGCCGGGGTGCAGCGGATCGAGGTCGCCAGTTTCGTCAACCCGAAGCGGGTGCCGCAGATGGCCGATGCGGAAGCGGTACTCGAGCAGCTGAAACCCGATGCCGCCTCCTATATCGGTCTGGTGCTCAACGAGCGCGGCTTCGAACGGGCGCGTGCCACCGCTGTGGACGAGGTCAACCTCGTGGTCATGGTCACCGACACGTTCTCGCAGAAGAACCAGGGCACGACCACCGCCGAGGCGATCGCCGCGGTCGAGGCCATCGCGCCGCGCGCCCGGGCGGCCGGACTGCCCGTGAGTGTGACCCTCTCCGCGTCCTTCGGCTGCCCCTACGAGGGCGAGGTCGACGTGTCCCGGTTGGTGGATGTGGCCACGCAGGTGGCCGCTGCCGGCATCGACGAGTTGGCGATCGCTGACACGATCGGCGTTGCGGTACCGCTCGACGTGCACAGGCGGCTCTCCGCGGTCCGCGATGCCGTCGACGTGCCATTGCGGGTACACGTGCACAACACGCGCAACACCGGTTACGCGAGTGCACTGGCCGCAGCAGACGCGGGTGTCGCCGTGCTGGACGCCTCACTCGGCGGGATCGGTGGTTGCCCCTTCGCGCCACGGGCGACCGGCA
The DNA here is from genome assembly GCA_963704075.1 of uncultured Actinomycetota bacterium. Lineage (GTDB taxonomy): Bacteria > Actinomycetota > Actinomycetes > S36-B12 > UBA10799 > JADKAV01. Next base: position 74,139 of record CAVPGV010000010.1, on the reverse strand, counting down.
ACATCGCCACCGAGGACCTCGTCTTCGCCCTCGAGCGCTCCGGGTACGACACCGGACTCGACCTCGACGCCCTATGTCGCGCCAGTGACTGGCTCGGGGAGCGGCTGGGGCGTCCGACGCCGGGATTGGTGGCGAAGGCCGGCGGTTTCCCGCCGCAGGGGTGAGCAGATCAATGCGTGGGAGGCACCCGTTCAACCCGTGCCGGAGGTCGTCACAATTCGACGGTCGCACCCTTGCCGATGACCACCACGCCGCCGGCGCTGACGGTGAACCGTTCCCGGTCGCGCTCCAGATCGACTCCGATCTGGGCTCCGTCGGGGATGTCGGTGTACTTGTCGATGACTGCCCGCCGGATGACCGCGTTCCGGCCGATCCGGACGCCGGGCATGATCACCGCACCCTCGACGAAGGCACCCTCGGCCACCCGCACGTCGAACGACAGCACCGACTGGCGCACATGGCCGCCGGAGACGATCGAACCGGCGCCCACCATCGACTCGTGGGCGTTGCCGCCCAGTGCGAACTTGGCCGGTGGCAGCGGCGCCAGATAGGTCAGGATCGGCCACTTGCGGTTGTAGAGGTTGAACACCGGGTGCACGCTGACCAGATCCATGTGGGCGTCGTGGTAGGCGTCCAGGCTTCCCACGTCGCGCCAGTAACCCCGGTCACGATCAGTCGTGCCGGGCACCTCGTTGTCGGAGAAGTCGTAGACGTGGGCCAGTCCCTGCGAGGTGAGCATCGGGATGATGTTGCCGCCCATGTCGTGCACCGAGCCCTCGTCGCCGGCGTCGATCTTCAAGGATTCGACCAGGACATCGGTACTGAAGATGTAGTTGCCCATCGACACGTATGACTCGTCGGGGCTGTCCGGGATCCCCGGCGGGTCCGCGGGCTTCTCGTGGAAGGCGGTGATGCGTTGTCCGGTGACGTCGGTCTCGATGACGCCGAACGGGGTCGCCTCCGACCGGGGCATGCGGATCCCCGCCACGGTGACCCCTGCGCCGGAGTCCATGTGTTGATCGAGCATCTGTCCGGGGTCCATGCGGTAGATGTGATCGGCGCCGAAGACTGCGACATAATCCGGACGCTCGTCGTACACGAGGTTCAGTGACTGGTAGATCGCATCGGCCGATCCCATGTACCAGCGCGGGCCCAGGCGCTGCTGCGCCGGAACCGGCGTGACGTAGTCGCCCATGAGGTTGGACATGCGCCAAGTGGTGGTGATGTGGCGGTCCAGCGAGTGCGACTTGTACTGGGTCAGTACGGCGATCCGTGAGAATCCCCCGTTCACCAGATTCGACAGGACGAAGTCGATCATGCGGTACGCCCCGCCGAACGGTACCGCCGGCTTCGCCCGGTCGGCGGTGAGCGGCATCAGACGCTTGCCCTCCCCGCCGGCGAGCACGATTCCCAGAACGCTTGGTCCTTCTCTCACATGCAACACGTTAGACAATGCCAATAGCCTGAAGCCGTGCGAACAGCGATTCTGACCCGTGAATGGCCCCCTTTCATCTACGGCGGAGCAGGCGTCCACGTCGAACACTTGGTGCCGGAGTTACGGAAGATCATCGACGTCGACGTGCACTGCCTGGGCAAACCACGCGAGGACGCCCAAGCACATCAGGTGCCCGACTCGCTGCTGGACGCCAATCCGGCGTTGCAGACGATCGGAGCGGACCTGGGTATGGCCGATGCGGTCACCGACTGCGACGTCGCCCACTCCCACACCTGGTACGCGAACCTGTCCGGTCACCTGACCGGATTGCTCAACGACATCCCGCACGTGATCACAGCACACTCCCTGGAGCCGCGCCGGCCGTGGAAGCGTGAGCAACTCGGCGGCGGGTACGCGATCTCGTCGTGGGTTGAGAACACCGCTTATCGCAACGCGCAGGCGATCATCGCGGTGAGTGCAGGGATGCGCGCGGACGTACTGGACTGTTACCCCTTCGTGGATCCCGAGCGGGTCCATGTGGTGCACAACGGAATCGACACTCAGGCCTACCGCCCGGTGGACGAGGTCGATGCCCTGATCAGCCACGGCGTGGATCCCGAGAAGCCCTACGTGCTCTTCGTCGGCCGGATCACCCGGCAGAAGGGCATCGCGCACCTGCTGCGTGCCGCCCAGGACTTCGACGAGTCGGTACCCATCGTGTTGTGTGCCGCGTCGCCGGATACTCCGGAACTCGGCGCAGAGGTGTCTGCAGCGATCGACGCGCTACGCGAGAAGCGTGATGGCGTCCATTGGCTCAACGGCCACCTCGAGCGCAGCGACGTCAGGCAATTGCTCAGCCATGCGCTGGTCTTCGCGTGCCCGAGTGTGTACGAACCGCTGGGAATCGTGAACCTGGAGGCGATGGGTTGCGAGGCGCCGGTCGTGGCCAGTGACGTGGGCGGGATCCCGGAGGTGGTCGTCGACGGCGAGACCGGTCGGCTGGTCCATTACGACGCCGATGAGCCGGGACAGTTCGAAGCGGACTTCGCCACGGCGATCAACAAGGTCATCGAGGACCCGTCCCGCGCGCGGCAGATGGGGCGCGCAGGTCGGGAGCGGGCCATTTCCGACTTCGGCTGGGATCGGATTGCGGCGCGCACCGTCGAGGTCTATGAGCAGGCGCAAGCCGTTCACGGTAGCTGAGTTTCCCGCTCGCAAGACGACAGCATCTCCCCGATGCGTCATACTTCGCCCGAGGCGGCAACCGCGCTGGGGATTCCCGACGGTGAACGCAGCAGGTCGCCTCGCGGCAGGAGCGCTGGGCCAGCTACAGCAGCACAGCGGCCTGGTCGAACTCCAGTCGCGGCATGCGCGGCTTGAACGACTCCGGACCGGGATGTCCGACGTTGACCAGCAGCAGCGAGCGCCAGCGGCCGTCCGGGAAGAATGTGGCGTCCACGCCTGCCTTGTCGAAGCCGCCCATGGGACCGGCGACGAGGCCATGGGCGCGAACGCCGAGGATGAAGTATCCGGCCTGCAGGCTGGCGTTGAACCGTGCCATCGACTCTCGCTTGTCCCGGTCCTGCCAGGCCAGGTGTGGGTCCGTCGCGAAGGGTTGCAGCGCCGGCAGGTGCTCGTGCCAGTCGCTGTCGAAGGCGAGAACCGCGGTGACGGGCGCCGAACGCATCTTCTCCACGTTGCCGGGGGCGAGGTGGGGTTCGAGGTCGGCCTTCGCGTCGGGACTGCGCACGTAGGCCACCCGTAGGGGCTGGCTGTTCATGGCCGTGGGGGCCCATCTGACCGTCTCGTAGATCGCTGCCAACTCGGTGTCGGACACCGGCTGTGGCCCGAAGGAGTAGGCGGTGTGGGCCTGCGAGAACAGGGGGTCAATGGCGATGCTTGTGGTCGTCATGTCAGGTTCAACGCCGACGGTCTGTAATTTATTTCAAGGGTCAACTACTTCATATTGGGGTCTGAACGAATCGGGATGCGGGGCAGCGGAGTCTCCGGTTGACGTTGACGTTCGGGCGCTGGGCAGGGAGGTCGGTCGGGCTGCGGTGGGCCGGGGGATGAGGCTCTGCGTGACCAACCTCCCCGGCAGAACCGCGAAGCAACGCAGAATCGGGTGCAACACGGGCTATTCGAAAGGTGGTCGGCCAGCGGACTTCTCGACGCGGCAACGAGGCCCCCGGCGACTCAGCGCGCAAACGCTGTCGCTTGGTCAGCGCAGTCCGGGGAGGCTGAAACCCGACCGGATGATCATGCAGATGGCTTGGCCCTCGGGTACGTCCTCGCTGGCCCGGGCCGCGGCGCCATCGAGACTGCCGGCGAGTTCCTGATCGGGGTGAAGGAGGACATACCGCCGCGGGGGCGCCGGCTCGCCCGGCCACGAGCGGGGCACTGCGGCGAAATCGACAGCGACCGGCAGTTCGAGACCTGTCACAGCCTCCTGCAGGAGGTCCCGCACGGCTGCGGACGTCTGCTCGGCGACCTCGGCGCTCCGGTGATCGGCCACGACCTCTTGCCGGGCCTGGATCAGTGTGCGCAGTCGGTCCCCAGCCACTGACCGGGCAGCCGTGGATAGGGTTTCGGCGCTCTGGGCTCGGGCTCGCCCCGAACGCCACCTACGCAAACCCGACAGCTGTACCTGGCGCAGGTGGTCGGCGAGCGCGGCGTCGAACGTGGGGGTCGGTGCCGCGTCAGGTGTATCCGTCAGTTCTTCGAGGCCATTCAGGGCATCACGGAAGCGTTGTGCCGACTTCAGGACCGTCTCAGCTGTGTCCCCGCCCACCCGATCCACAGCGTCGCCGAGCTCTCGCACCTGAGGCCGCTCGTCGAGCCAGGCCCGGACTTCAGTCTCATCGACGTCAGCAGCCGCAACGACCGGCAGGGACACCGTGGTCGCGGACATGATCGACCAGCGCAGGGCCCGGCCGTTCGCGTCGGTCAAGTCACTCAACGGCGTGGTGGGAGTCTGACGGCGCAACGCAAGCCATGCGACGATCGATTCCGCAGCTTCGCATCCAGCGGGGATCCACAGCGCGCCCGCCACGGTCTGAGGCGGCGCGGCCTGGTCCCACGCATCGACCTCGGCGCTCAGTTCACCGGTGAAAGCGATGTGGTGGGCCGGTTGCTCCGGTGGTCGCGAGGTCACCAAGAGGTCCACCGGCGCGCCGGCGGTCGGTTCGTCGGTCTCCAGCCGTTGCGCAAGGGCCGCGATCAACGCGGCGTTGTCATCGTCGGCGGCTATGGTCAGTGGCCTGGGCGGCATAGGCAGCAGGCTATCGGCCCGCGGTCAGTGCGACCCGCGTCGCCGCGGGGTGTGCTCTGGACCGCCGAGCTGGGACAACTCCCGCAGCAGGTCGGCCGGATCGTCGAACTCCTCGACCGGCCATTGTGCCGGGGCAGTGGGAGGCGGTGGCGGGGCCGGCTGCGGTGGCGGTGTCGAAGGTGTCCGCGGCAGGGGCGAGGACTGGTGGGAGGCCTCTGTCGTCGCGGGACTCGGCCACACCGGAGGCCGCGTGCTCGTCGCCGGCAGATGCATGCCAGGCACCGTGGCGAAGCCGGCCGCCATCAGTCCGCGCAGGATCGATGCCGCTTCCATGAGCGTGAACCCGCTCTGCTCGGCGATGGCACGCAGGCTGCGCCGGCCGTCGACTCGGCACAGCACTGCCCAGTCCGTGGGTCGCAGCGCCGCATCCTTGCCCCCCAACGCATCGTCGGCCAGGCGCGGAACCGTGTCGGCGCCTCCGATCTCGCGCACGATCTGTTGCCAACGCAGTCGGCGTTCCCCGGCCGCCGAGAGTAGTTCCGGCACGCTGGGTCCCGCCGGAGGCGCCGCGTCGGGAGTGATCGCGGTGAAGGTGGCGGTCGGATCGGGCCATGTGAGGATGGCCGCGACGTCGTCACTCATCTGCTCCCAGGCCACCGCCTCGACCTCGTGGCGCTCTATCAGGCCCATTCGCACCAGAACGTCGCCCAGTCGCATGCGCGGGTGCTGACGTGCGGTGTTCAGGGCGGCTCCCAGATTGGTGAGGCTGAGGCACCCGCCGCTCACCAAGCGCATGCCGAGGGCAGGGCGGGTTTGGCCGGCAGTCGACACCGTGGCCACCCTCCCGTCGCGAAGAACGATCTGCGCTCGGTTGTCGCTCGAGGCGATGTCGAGCGCACCGGTAGCGTCACGCTCGGCCTGCGCCAGGAGTTCGGCAGCGACATCCATACCGGTGTTTTCGGTCGTCGTCCGCCTCCGGTTGAACGCCGCAGGCTTGTCAGTCGTGGGGCCGGGCACGGATTTCATCCGAGTGGGCTACTTCCACCCTTCCCGAGGTGCGCAAGTCGTACAGTAAGGACGTGTCGTTGGTCAAAGCACAGGGGAAGCGGGCTTTGGATCGGATCCTGGCCGACGGATTCCTGGCCGATTTGACGACCATCCCGTTGGCAACCTTGCGTGAGCGCAGGCTGCTCGTGGACCACGAAGAGGCCTGGCTGTCCTATTTGCGACGCATGTTGCACGGCCGGATCGACATCCTGGAGGCCACAGTCGCCATGCGCCGCGACGGCCGCGATGAGAGCCGGGGCCTGGACATCGCTGCTCTGGTGTCGTCGCTGGCGACCCAGATGGGACCCGGCAAACACCCGGTCGGGATGGATGTCGTCGAGTCGCCGGGCGCCGGCCGGCGCTCGGTCGAGCGGCTTATCGCGCGGGCGGGTCTGGATGAGTACTCGACCATGAGTGACGCACAACTCGACGGCCGACTCGATGAGTTGCGCGACATGGAACGTGATGTATCAGACGTGCGCCACCGCGTCCATGAGGTGCACGGCCAGTTGACTGAAGAGCTCGCACGACGGTATCGCAGCGGAGAGGCGCAACCCGACAGCGCGCTCAAAGGCACTACGTGACCGACGCCCCCGTGCTCGTCGAGGTCGAGCGCAGCGGAACGGTCGAGTCTCAACACCGGGGGCATGTGGTCGTGGTCGACGAGTCCGCTGCAGTGGTGGCCCACCTCGGCGACCCGGACCGCGTCGTCTATCCCCGATCCGCGGTCAAGCCGCTGCAGGCCACCGGAATGGTCCAATTGGGTCTGGACACCGATGGGTCATCCCTGGCCCTGGCGGCTGCCTCCCATTCGGGGGAGCCCTTCCACATCGAGGGGGTGCGCGAACTCCTGCGTCGGGCAGGGCTGACGGAGAGCGCTCTGCAGTGCCCGGCGGACCTGCCCTATGGCGCCGCCGCCCGCGATGCCTTCCTGGCGGCGGGCTCGCATCCGGCCCCGGTCGTGATGAACTGCTCGGGCAAGCATGCAGCGATGCTGTGGACCTGCGTGATCAACGGCTGGACCCCCGAGGAGTACCTCCTGCCGGACCACCCATTGCAGCGGTACCTGCGCGACACCATCGCGTCGCTGGCCGGGGCCCCGGCCGAGCCGGTCAGCACCGACGGTTGCGGGGCTCCGCTGTACGGGCTTCCCCTGGTGGGTCTTGCCCGGGCTTTGCAGGCGATGCCTTCCACGCCGGCCGGCGTGCGGGTCGGGGCGGCGATGCGGGCGTATCCGGAGTTCGTCGGGGGCACCGACCGCGACGTCACCCACGTGATGCGCGGGGTGCCCGGACTGGTTGCCAAGGACGGGGCCGAGGCGGTGCAGGCGATGGTCGTCGACGTGGACGGTCGCCGGTTCGGAGTCGGCGTCAAGATCGAGGACGGAGCACAGCGCGCCCGGTCGGTCGTGGCTGCGGCCGCTCTCGGGGCCCTGGGAGTCGTGACGCCGGTGACGGTCGAACACCGGCGGCAACCGGTCCTGGGCGGCGGTCGGCCCGTGGGATGGATCCGGCCCTCCGCGGTCCTGGACGGACTGCGGGTCGCGAGCCACTGACGTCTGTCGGACGCGCTGCGTTGGCATCTGCGGGTGACAGCAGCCGGGGTTCAGGGCGTGAGTGCGCCAGCACGGGTTCGCGAGGTGCGGACCGCTCGGAGGCGGAGGTTGTTGTCCGGATCGTCTCCGAGAAGGAACTTGGACGTGCAGGAGGGTGAGCGGACCCAGGATTCGGGCCCGGAAACCTGTGCGGTGATCCGTACAAGCCTTCGCTATCCCGAGGCATTCGAGGCGCGGACACCATCTTCACCGGCGGCTGCAGCCGCAACACGGGCTCCGCCGATCCCTCCTCAATCGCGCAGCGCCATCCGAATTGTGATCTGCGACGCATTACCGCGAAACTGCTTGCTCGCTGCTTGCAATTGCAAGCAGGCGATGTCACTGTGGAGACATGGCTCGGATCGACATAGCGAGTGTGGGTGAATACATCCGCGAACAGCGCGCCGCCGCACAGCTTTCGCTGCGGCAGCTCGCGCAGGCCGCGGATGTGTCCAACCCGTATCTCAGCCAGGTCGAACGGGGTCTTCGCAAGCCGAGCGCGGAAATCCTGGCGCAGATTGCGAAGGCACTGAAGATCTCCGCCGAGTCCCTGTACGTCCGTGCGGGAATCCTCGAGCCACGGCTCGGGGACCCGTCGGTGACGGCGGCTTTGGCAAGTGACGTGACGTTGACCGAGCGTCAGCGGCAGTCGCTGCTGGAGATCTACGCGGCGTTCCAATCCGAGAACGCCACCCACCGCGGAGAGGATTCGGGGCCGGCCTTTGAGGGGCAGGCCGGGACGGATTCCAGCGTCGAGACCCGGCGTTCCGCAAAACAACGAAAGGACAAGTAAATGGCTACCACTGCCAAGACCACCACTGCCAAGACCACCGCCAAGAAGGCTCCGGCGAAGAAGGCTCCGGCCAAGACCACCGCCAAGAAGGCTCCGGCGAAGAAGGCTCCGGCCAAGACCGCCGCCAAGAAGGTCACGACCAGCGCCAAGCCCGCCGTGACCAAGGCCACCGCGGCCGCCCAGCCGGTCGAGAAGAAGGCGACCGAGGCCAAGAACGGTCTCATCGCCATGTTGCCGTTCGAACTGCCCAAGTTCGAGCTGCCCTTCGACCTGCCCAAGATCGACCTGTCGAAGATCGAGCTGCCCAAGTTCGAGCTCCCGAAGTTCGACGAGGTGCAGGACCGCGCCGAGGAGATCGTCGTCGACCTGCGCGACCGCGCGGAGGACTCCACCTCCGACCTGCGCAAGCGGGTCGAGGACTCCACCTCCGACCTGCGCAAGCGTGTCGAGGACTCCACCACCGACCTGCGCAAGCGCGCTGAGGACACCGCTGCGGACCTGCGCAAGCGCGCCGAGTCCGCTGTCGACAAGGTTCGTGAGACCATCGGCCGGTAATCAGCCGTCCACCAAGACGAAGGGCCTTCCGCCAGCGGGGGGTCCTTCGTCGTGTTCAGGCCGGGGCCACCTGCCCCCAGGCCACGGTCAGCTCCCCGAGCCGCCACCGGTTCTGGGAATCGCGAACGGCCCATCCTTGCTCCCGCACGGTCCGCGCCATGTGTATCCAGCGCTGCCGAGCGCCCCATCGCGGTGCGGCCATCCAGTTCCGGTCCATCGCCTCGAGCAGTTCGTGGATGCGGGAGCCTGCGACGTTGTCGTGGATGAGTGCTTTGGGCAGCCTCGCGGCGACCTGGCTCGGCGTTCGCAGGCCCGCCAGGCGCACGGAAGCGGTGAACCAGACGGGGCGCCCGGTCGCGTCGATGCTCACCATCGCGGCGAGCCGGCCCTGTTCGTCGCACGTGCCGTCGATGAGCCAGCCTCCTGCCGCCAGTCGCGACGACATCAGGTGCCACGCGGACGCGACTTCGTCGAGCGGATACTGGCGCAGGACGTTTGCCGCGCGGATCAGCAGCGGGCGGCGCCGTGTGGGTATCTCGAAGCCGCCGTGGATGGCGGTGATGATCCCGGCCGCAGCAGCCACCCGGTCCCGGTCGATCTCGATCCCCACGACCTGCGACGCGGGATTGATGCCTCGCAGGGTGTGCTGCCACTGGGTGGTGGTGGTGGGCGCCGATCCGAATCCGAGATCGACGCTCAGCGGCGAGTCCGCTGAGCGGATCTCACGGCCGGCGAGGTGGGTGATCCAGCGATCGACCCGGCGAAGGCGGTTGCTGCCGGTAGTGCCGCGGGTGACCCGTCCGACCGGCCGGTTCATCGACTCCCGGTGATCTCGCGCACCTTGGGACGGACATCCACCAGGTAGAACATGGTCACGATGACCCCGACGATGCCGAGGAAATTGATGGCCCCGAACAAGAAGATGATCGCGGCTGCGATACCGGTGAAGAGCCCCCAGGCCAGTTTCGACTGGCGCTCGACCGCCGGGAACGCCTCCTGCGGCCGTCGGATGACATCCACCAGGGCGAATACCGCAAGGGCGAGGAAGATGAGGTTCAGGGCCCACGTCACGGTTTGGATCACTACTCCAGAATACGGGGCGGACACGATCTCGGCACGCGCGCCTCATCGAGTGTTGCGCGGTTGGACGCGCTCACGTCTGCGCGACACAACCGTTCCGCTGACCCCGTACGTGCCTCGCGACGTACGAAGGCCCGGGTGATCGCTCACCCGGGCCTTCGTGGAGGTCTCGTGTTAGGACAACGGCACGACGGTGTCCGCCTGCGCGCCCTTCGGTCCTTGCACGATGGTGAACTCGACTCGCTGACCTTCCTGAAGCGACTTGTAGCCGTCGGACTGGATAGCGCTCCAGTGCACGAAGACATCGCCTTCTTGGTCGTCCAGGGAGAGGAAGCCGTAGCCCTTCTCGGCGTTGAACCACTTAACGGTTCCGCTGACACTGCTCATGTGTTGTGTTGTCCTTGCTGTGTTTCTGAATTCCGTACGACCGTCGGCCGCTCGGGATCACGATGTGATCATGCCCAGTCTACGCAGGTGTAGGCCGCGCTTGTCCACAGACCCGCCGTAAGAGGCGCACGGGGCTTCAGGAAATGGCCGCCCGGACCTCGTCGACGTCGGGCCGGATGGTGGCCGTGGGTCTCGCGAAGCCCATGACCGCGTCCAGGGTCTTGAGTCCATCCCCAGTGTTCAGGATGACGGTCTCGGCCTCCGGATCAAGCGCCCCGTCCTTGATCATCTGGCGCAGGTTGGCGACCACCACGCCGCCGGCGGTCTCCGCGAAGATGCCCTCCGTGCGGGCCAGGAGCCGGATGCCGTCGACGACGTCGTCGTCGCTGACCGCACCGATGGATCCCCCGGTGCGCCGGACCACGTCCAGGGCGTACGGACCGTCGGCCGGGTTGCCGATCGCCAGCGACTTCGCGATCGTGTCCGGCTTGACCGGCTTCACGACGTCCCAGCCGGCGTCGAAGGCCTGCGCGACCGGTGAGCAGCCCGTGGCCTGGGCGCCGAAGACGGTGTACTCGGACTGTTCGATCAAGCCGAGATCGGCCATCTCGCGCCAGGCCTTGTCAACCTTGGTCAGCAGGGACCCGGAGGCGACCGGAGCCACGACCTGCGCAGGGGTGCGCCATCCGAGTTGCTCGGCGATCTCGTAGCCCACCGACTTGGAGCCCTCGGCGTAGTACGGCCGGATGTTGACGTTCACGAATCCCCACGTCTGCGAGAAGTCCTCGCCGATGATCTCCGAGCACAACCGGTTGACGTCGTCGTAGTTGCCCTCCACGGCCAACAGGATTCCGCCGTAGGTCGCGGTGGTGATGGTCTTGCCGGCCTCCAGGTCGTGGGGGATGACGACCACCGAGTCCTGACCCCCTCGGGCCGCGGCGGCGGCCACAGCGTGGGCGAGGTTACCCGTCGAGGCGCACGCCAGCGTGGTCAGGCCGAGCGCCCGCGCGGCGGACTGCGCCACTGCCACCACTCTGTCCTTGAACGAGTGCGTGGGGTTGCCCGAGTCGTCCTTGACCCACAGGCTGCGCATACCGAGTTCGGCCGCCAGGTTGTCGGCCTTGTGCAGTCGGGTCCAGCCGGGGGCGAGGTTGGGTTCGTCGGCGGCGGTGGGACGCACCGGGAGCAGTGCGCGGTAGCGCCACAGGGAACTCGGGCCCTGTTCGATGTCTGCCCGCGTGATGGTGCCGAAATCGTAGGCGACCTCCAGCGGCCCGAAGCATTCGACACAGGCGTAGGCGGCGCCGAGGTCGTAGGTCGCCGAACACTCCCGACAGGTGAGTCCGACTGCGTTACCGAGGTCGATCGTCATGGCAATCCTTCACATCTTCCCGCTGACGCGGCCGGAGTTGGCACCGTTCCCGCCGTGTCGCGGTAGGTTGCCGGGGCTTCGTCGGGCCGGTCCCTCTGCCCCTCTGGATGAGGTCTATGGAATTGTGACACGCTGGTCGCACCCGACTGTAACCGAGGTGTCCTGGGGGGCATGTGAGCGAACACGTTGAGACCTGGCTGCGCAACCGCACCTCGACGGCCGATGACTGGCGCATCGAGGACCTCCTGCTGGTCAAGCAGCAGAGTGTCGCGGTGATCCTGCCGGCCCTCGACGAGGCCGAGACCGTGGGGCAGATCGTGAGAACCATCCACGACGAGTTGTACGGCTGCCTGGTCGACGACCTCGTGGTGCTCGACTCCGGATCGACCGATGCGACCGCCCGGGTGGCCGCGGACAACGGTGCCCGGGTCGTGCCGCTGGACGGGGTCTTCCCGGGGCTGCCGCCACTGCGCGGGAAGGGCGAGGCGATGTGGCGGGCCCTGGCCGCGACCGATGCCGACCTGATCGTGTTCGTCGACGCGGACCTGCGGTCGTTCGACACGCACTACGTGACCGGCCTCCTCGGCCCGGTGCTGACCGACAGTTCGGTGCATCTGGTGAAAGCGGTCTACGAACGGCCGCTGGTGGAGGGCGAGTCCACCGTTCCGGCCGGTGGCGGACGGGTCACGGAGCTGGTCGCGCGTCCGCTGCTCAACCTGTACTGGCCGCAGTTGGCCGGCGTCATCCAGCCGCTGGCAGGCGAGTACGCGGCCCGGCGCAGCCTGCTCGAACAACTGCCTTTCCCCATCGGGTACGGCGTCGAATTCGCCATGCTGGTGGACACCGCCGAGATGCTGGGGGTGGACGCGATTGCTCAAGTGGATCTCGGGGTGCGCCTGCACCGTCATCACGACGAGCGCAAACTCGGCCGGATGGCCGCCCAGATCCTGCAGACCGCACTGCGTCGGCTCGACCCGCAGTTGCACAGTTCGCGTTCCGTCGGGCAGGCCATGGCCCAGTTCGATCGGGTCGGCCACGACTTCGTGGGAACGTGGCATGCACTGGCCGATGTCGAAAGGCCGCCGCTGGTGACCGCGCCGGTCGGCGAGTGGACCTGAGGGATTCCACGGTCGCCCCGTGATGGATCCCGTCGTCGTGCTGAACGCGGTGAATCTGACCACTGCGACCGGCTGGTTGGTGGCCCGCGCCGCCCGTTGCCCGGTCAGCGCCCGCGATGGGTACTGGGAGGCCACCGGATACCGCTGGCGATTCCCCGATGCAGGGGCTTTCACCATCGGTTGCCTCGTGATCAGCAGGCAGCCGGTGCCGGCCGCGGTCTGGGAGCATGAGAAGTCGCACATGCGTCAGTACGCCCTGCTCGGTCCGCTGTTCTGGCCCGCCTACGGGCTGGCTGCCGGGTTATTCGCTGCTGCGCACCGGCGATTGGTGGTCTCGCAACGTGTTCGAGCGGCGGGCGGGGCTGGTGGCAGGCGGTTACGCCGACAACCCGTTGCGTCGGCTCAGACGTGCTCCGAAACGGCCTTTCGGCGGGACTGCCGCTGGCGCTGCAACCGCCTGACGACCACCGGTTCGGCGAGTAGTGCTGCCGGGTCGTCGACCAGGTCGTTGAGAACCTGGTAGTAGCGGGTCGGCGAAAGGTGCAACTGTTCGCGGATGGCCTGCTGCTTGGCGCCCTCGAAACGCCACCAGTGCTTCTCGAATTCCAGGATCGCGCGGTCGCGGTCGGTGAGCTGGCTCATTCATACCTCCGGTTCCGGAAGGGGGTCGGTCTGCTGTCCGTCAGCGGCAGCGTTCTGCTGGGCGCTGACGAACTTCTGAGCCACTGTCGCAGTGAGTACTGACAAAATCACGAAACCGTTGATCATCAGCACGACGGCGATGACCCGGCCGAGGACCGTCACGGGATACATGTCGCCGTAGCCCACCGTGGAGATCGTCTCAGCCGACCACCACAGGGCATCGCCGTAGCTCACGATCCGGGCGCCGGGGGCGTTGCGTTCGGCGATGGTGACCGCCATGCTGGCCACCAGGATCACCAGGGTCGAGGTGTACAGCAGGTACTCGCGAACCCTCGCCCCGAAACGATCCCGCGACTTGCTGACGACCACGTACGTGACGTGGAAGATCAGCAGAATCCGCAAGGGCGGGAAGATCACGCCCACGGCCTGCAGGACGTGGGTCTTGATGTACTTCGGCCGGTCGGGCGCCAGGGCCAGCGAGATCAGGTAGTCGGCCAGGAATACCGCCCAGGCGAACAGGGTCAGATACCGGCCCACATGGTGGTGTTGGTCGATCGTGTCCAGGTGGGGGTCGAAGGCCAGGGTGAAGCCCACGAGGAACAGAAGCCCAGCGAGGAACAGCGGATATCGTGCCAGGCGGCGGTAGGCCTGGTATCGGGCCTCGGTGCGCATGTTCCAAGGATGCTGCGGCCGGGCTGGCGCGGGGGTGTGCGACACGGGCGGGCAGACTTTGGTGGTGTCCACCGCTCGGCTGTCCTCATGGCTGCCCTACTGGTGGGCGCTTGCGGTCGTGTGGGGATCCAGTTTCTTCTTGATCAAGATCGGCCTGGACGCCTTCGCACCGCTGCAGATCACCTTCGGGCGGGTGTTCTTCGGTTTGCTGGCCGTGCTGGCCGTGCTGGCTCTTCGGCGTGGTCGGCTACCGGCCTTGGGTGTGGTGTGGGCGCATGTGACGTTCTCCGGACTCATGATGAACGTCATCCCCTTCGCCTTGTTCGCCTGGGCCGAGATGCGTGTCTCGAGCGTGCTGGCTGGCCTGTTCAACGCGGCAACTCCACTGTTCACCGCCCTGTTCGCCCTAGCCATCGTCCCGGCGGAGCGGCTCACGAGACAACGCCTCGTGGGTCTGTTCGTCGGGTTCGCCGGTGTGATGCTGGTGATGGGGGTCTGGCAGGGGCTGTCCGGCGACCTCGTCGGATCGCTCGCCTGCCTTGGGGCAACTGTCTGCTATGGGATCGGCGTGCCGTGGACCCGGCGTTTTCTTGCCGACCGGCCCGAGGGCGGGCCGTCCATCATGGGGGCGCAACTGCTGAGCGCGACGCTGATCACCGGGGTCCTGATGGTCGCGCTCACCGATCGTCCGACCGTGCAGCCTGGCCCGGTGCTCGCCGTCATCGTCCTCGGCGCGCTGGCCACCGGCCTCGCGTTCATCTGGATGTTCCGGGTCATCTCATTGGCGGGTTCCGTGGTGAGCGCGTCGGTGACCTATGCGACGCCCGTGGTCTCCACCCTGCTGGGGATAGTGCTGCTGGGTGAGGCGGTGACGTGGAATCAACCGGTGGGAGCGGCGATCGTGCTGCTCGGTGCTTCGATGGTCCAAGGGCTGCTCGGCCGGCGTCGCGGGACGTCCGAACCGGCGTCAAGCAGAACCCCTGCGTAGTTCCTAAGGGGCACTTCCGCGCGCTCGATCAGCGGTAGGCGGCGATCCCGGTCAAGGCCTGCCCGACGACCAGGGTGTGCATCTCGTTGGTGCCTTCATAGGTGAACACCGACTCCAGATTGTTCATGTGCCGGATGACCGGATACTCCAGCGTGATGCCGTTTCCACCCAGGATCGAGCGGCACTCCCGGGCGATCGCCAGCGCCTCCCGCGCGTTGTTGAGTTTGCCCACGCTGACCTGCTCCGGCGTGATGACATGCTCATCCTTCAACCGGCCCAGATGCAGGGCCAGCAGCATGCCTTTGCCCAGTTCCAGAGTCATGTCGGCGAGCTTCTTCTGGGTCAGCTGGAAACCCGCGATCGGCCTGTCGAACTGTTCGCGGGAGATGCTGTAGTCGATGGCCGTCTGCAGGCTGTCGCGGGCTGCACCCAGGGTGCCGAACACGATGCCGAACCGGGCTTCGTTCAGGCACGACAGTGGCCCGCGCAGGCCCACGACGCCGGGCAGTACCGCTTCGGCGGGCAGTCGCACATCGTCCAGGACCAGTTCACTGGTGACCGATGCCCGCAGGGACATCTTCTGGTGAATCTCATTGGCGGTGAAGCCGGCGGTGTCGGTGGGGACGACGAATCCCCGGATGCCGTCATCGGTACGCGCCCAGACCACGGCGACGTCCGCGACGTTGCCGTTGGTGATCCACATCTTGGACCCGTTGAGCACCCAGTCGTCGCCGTCGCGCTTGGCGTTGGTGCGCATCCCGGACGGGTTGGAGCCGAAGTCCGCCTCCGTGAGACCGAAGCAGCCGATCTTCTCCCCGCGCGCCATCGCCGGCAGCCACTGCTGCTTCTGGTCCTCCGACCCGAAGGCGTGGATCGCGAACATTGCCAGCGAACCCTGGACGCTGACCAATGACCGGATTCCCGAGTCGCCGGCCTCCAGTTCCAGGCAGGCCAGGCCGTAGGCGACAGCCGACGTGCCGGCACACCCGTACCCCTCGAGGTGCATGCCCAGAACACCCAGTTGCCCGAGTTCGGCGGCCAGGTCGCGTGCGGGAAGGGTTCCGCGATCGAACCACCCGGCGATCTCCGGCCTGATCCGGGTGTCGACGAACGAAGCGACCACGTCGCGGATCGCGCGTTCCTCCTCTGACAGCAGGGAATCGATGGCGAACAGTTCGAACGGCGTCTTCTTGGCGGTCATTGCTTCTCCGAGGTGTGTTGAGGTCTCATCGGTGGTCGTGCTCCAGCAGCGCGAGCACCTGGTCGCGGTCCTCTCCGACCGTGGGTGGCGCATTGCGGTAGGTAGGCGGTGTGGCCGAGTATGCGACGGGATTCGCCACCTGCGGCAGCGGTGCCTCGCGGCGGGAGTCGTCGATGGTGACGACCGGGTTCAGCCCCAGGCGTGCGGCGAGGGCGAAACCCTGCTGAATGTCGTTGATCGGTCCGCAGGGAACGCCCACCGCCGTGAACGCCGTCTGCCAGTGGTCGGCGCTTTCGTTCGTCAGTCGCGCTTCGAGATTCCGCTTCAACTCGGCCCGGTGTTCCACGCGGGCACTGTTCGTGGCGTATCGGGGATCGTGGGGAAGCGTCGGCTCACCGAGGGCGTTGGCGAGTCGGCTGAACTGTGCGTCGTTGCCGACCGCGATGACCATTGGACGGTCGGCAGTTGCGAAGACTTCGTAGGGAGCGATCGACGGGTGGGCATTGCCCATCAGTCCGGGGATGGTGCCGGCGCCGACGAACGCCGACGACTGGTTGACCAGCGACGACAGCAGACTGCCGAGCAGGCTGACCTCGAGCAGTTGGCCCCGGCCAGTCCGTGCTCGATGTGTCAAGGCTGCGGTCACGGCGAACGCCGCATGCAGGCCGGTGAGCACGTCGACGACCGCCACGCCCGCCTTGGTCGGCTCGTTCACGCCGGTGACGCTCATGAGTCCTCCCATCGCCTGCACCAGCAGGTCGTACCCGGGAAGGTCCCTGCCCAAGTCGTTGCCGAATCCGCTGATCGAGCAGTACACGACCTCAGGATTCGTGGCGACCACACTCGGATGATCCAGACCGAAGCGCGCGAGGCCGCCGGGTTTGTGATTCTCCATGAACACGTCTGCCCTGCGCGCCAGTCTGTGCGCGATGTCCAGGTCCGCGGGATCGCTTAGGTCGAGCGCGATGGACTTCTTGTTGCGGTTGACCGACTGGAAGTAGGTGGATTGCCCGTCCGAGGCGAACGGTGGGCCCCATGCCCGGGTGTCGTCACCGGTCCCCGGCCGTTCGACCTTCACCACCGTTGCGCCGGCGTCGGCCATCAGCATCGTGGCGTAGGGTCCGGCCAGCACGCGGGTGAAATCGGCGACGAGGATGCCGTCGAGCGCTCCAGTCACAGGTACACCTCCACCAGGGGTAGGACTCGATTGTATACATGAGTGTCAAAATGTATACATAATCCACTGCCCTACCGACCCTGCCGATCGTTCGGCGCAGATCAGCTAGTGAACTCCGGCCATCATGCGCTTGAGTCGTGGCACGAACAGGAAGGCGATCACGGCCGCCGCCAGGGCGATGAGACCGAACATGGTGAACACCCGCACGTAGTTGTCGCCGATCCGCGACAGGATCTGGGCGCCGATGGTGTCGCCCACGGACACCGCGAGGAACCACAGGGCCAGCATCTGCCCCTCCATCCCGGGCGGCGCGAGCCGGGTCGACGCGCTGAGCCCGATGGGCGAGAGCAGGAGTTCGGCCCAGGTCTGGATCAGGTAGACGCCGACCAGCCACCACACGGCCACTTCGGCACCAGTTTCGGCACTCAGTGCAGGGATGATCATGATCAGGAAGCTGATCGAGATGCCCAACAGTGCCCACGCGAACTTCAGCGGCGTCGAGGGCGCCCTATCGCCTAGTTTCGCCCAGATCGCCCCGAAGATGGGGGCGAAGATGATGATGAAGATCGGGTTGATCGACTGCAGCCACGGTACGGGGATGGTGAAACCGTCCACCGTGAGATCCGTGCTCTGCTCGGCGAAGACACTCAGCGTGGATCCGGCCTGGTCGTAGATCATCCAGAAGACGGCTGCTCCGATGAACAACCCGAGGAATGCGTGCAGACGGGACATCTGATCGCCGGTCAGGCCCGGGCGCCGGAACATCTTCACGAAGTAGACGACCGGCACGATCAAGATGAAGATCCCCAGGATGTCGACCATGTCGGAGATCTCGAAGCCGAACAGCCACGCGTCGATCAGCGCGATCACGACGATGCCAAGCACCGATCCGCCGACCAGCGCGATGAAGGTCCGCTTCTCCTTCGGCGTGGCGGGGTTGGGCGCGGTCAAGCCGATTCCGGTCAGCGTCTTGCGGCCACCGACCACGTACTGCACCACTCCGACGGTCATGCCCAGGGCGGCGGCTCCGAACGCGTAGTGCCAGCCGTAGCTGTCCATCAGGAATCCGGTGACCAACGGCGCGATGAAAGCGCCGAGGTTGATCCCCATGTAGAAGATGGAGAATCCGGCGTCGCGTTTTGTGTCGTGGTCGTGGTAAAGCTCACCGACCATGGCTGAGACGTTCGGTTTGAGCAGCCCTGTGCCCAGGGCGATCAGCAGCAGGCCGACCCAGAACGTGATCTCGCTGGGCACGGCCATGGCGTAGTGGCCGCACGCGATGACGATCCCTCCGACCAGCACGGCGCGACGGAAACCCCACATGCGGTCGGCGATCCAGCCGCCGAGCAGGGGGAACAAGTAGACCAGGGCCACGTACGTGCCGTAGATCGCGGAGGCGGTAGCGGTGGACAGGCCCAGTCCAGGGCCAGGGGGTGTGGCGCCGTTGGGCGGTGCGACCAGGTACAGGACGAGCAGGGCGCGCATACCGTAGTAGGAGAAGCGTTCCCAGAATTCGGTGAAGAACAGGGTTGAGAGGCCAGCGGGGTGCCCGAAGAAGGTCCGTTGCGACCTCGGGGCTACAGCCGTGCTCATCTGTCCTCCTGCGTGGCGTTGAAGTGAGGGTACGCGGCCAGGGCCACCGAAGCCGGGTTACGCCGAGGGCGTGGCCCGCACTTCGCGCACCCAGCCGTCCGGCTCGTGCCGGAAGCCCATCCTCTTCAGATAGTCGGTGTTGCAGCGGGGTGCCTGGATCCGTTGCACGCCCAGCTTCTCGAAGATCCCGGAGTCCTCGTACACGAACTGTCCGGGTGTGAAGTCGCGGAACCGCGGGGTCACGTAGTCCAGGCTCAGCCGGGCGGTCGTGTCGTCGGTATCGGCGATGAGAACCACACCGACGGTTTCATCCCCGCGCATCACCAGCACGTTGGACTCGGTGGGTTCAGCCGGGTCGAACTCCGGGAAGTGCTGCTGGGTGTCGCGCGCGTGCACCTTCAGGAAATGGCGCAGGTAGGTGTCGTCGCCGTCCACCTGGAGCAGTTCGTAGGCCGCGGACTCCGGTCGGCGCTCCCGGCTCAGCCGGACCAACCAGTAGGCGTCGATCACCGTGATGACGGCGTTCATCGCCGCGAACGGCCAGATCCCCAGCAGGGCGTTGTACATCGTGCCCAGAGCCGCACCCGCGAAGTTCATGATCCGGAATCGCCACACCCGTGCCTGCGCCAGCGACAGCACGATGAGACCGGAACTTATCCAGCCGAAGATCTCCAGAACCGTTCGTGTCGACATGCTGGGGAGGCTATCGCGTCGCGCAACGGTCCTCCTGCCTTCGAGGAGAGGCGGCGGCGAGCGGGGCGTGCTGCTCGCGCAGGCGATGGCGTTCATGGCGATCGCGAACCGGCGCCGGAGAACTGCGGTCAAGCCCGTCAGTCGCGACTGGAGCCCCGTGTCCGGATTGAACGGACGACCTTTCGCTTACAAGGCGAGTGCTCTACCACTGAGCTAACGGGGCGGATGGCTCCAAGGATACCGAGCGGCGCCGGTGTGACCTTGCTCAAGTATCCGTTTCGTCGCGGCGATCCGCGGTGATACTGGCGCTATGCCCTTCACCGTCAGCCATGCGGCTGCCATCCTGCCCATCCGGGCACGTTGGTTGTCGACATCCGCGCTGGTGATCGGTGCCATGACTCCCGACCTTCCCCTCTTCGCGCCGTTCCTGCCCTATACGACTGATGCCACCCACACCGTGTTCGGAACGCTGGTCACCAACCCGGCGGTCGGCTTCGCGCTCTTCGTGATCTGGCACGGGTTCCTCGCCCGGCCCGCTGACTGGTTCGCCCCGTCGGCGATCCGCAAGCGGCTGACACCCGCCCAGCAACCCGGTCTGCGGATGCGGCTGTCATCCCCGGCGCAGGTTCTGGCGGTGCTGACTTCGCTGCTGCTCGGCGGCTTGACGCACCAGGTCCTCGATTGGTTCACACACGCGGGCACGGTGCTCACCGACCGGTTCACGGTGTTCCAGATCGACGTGGCCGGGATGCCGCTGTACTACTTCCTGCAGATCGCGCTGTCCGTCGTCGGTCTCGTACTCCTGGTGAACTGGGCGTTCGGTTGGTTCGCCGCGGCTCCGGTCCGCACGCTGCAGCGACAGCCGTCGACGCTGGGAAAGATCGCTGCCCGCGGGACCGTGTTGGGCGCGGCGCTTGGGGCCACCGTAGGCACCGCGTGGGGTCTGTATCGGGTCGGCGGCTCATCCGAAACCTTGGTCTTCGCAGTCAGCGTGACCCCGGTCGTGGCATTCGCTGTGGCCAGTGGTGGGATTGCGGTTCTGTGGCACGTGAACCCACCGCGAGAGGTCGCCTGACCCGCGAGGGCGGTGCTGTTGGGGTCCCCCCGGCGTGAGGGCGGTGGTGTTGGGCATTCTGACGCCTGCGAACGCCCAACAACGTCGCCCTGGATGGCGCCATCACCGCCCTCGATCGGCGGGCGCCCCTAGGCGCAGGGGAAGATGCCCCCATGAGCGCCCTTTCCGTGACCGCCGACGCAGAGAAACTCCAGGGGCTGCGCCGGATGAAGGTCGTGGCCGTCGGAGCCCTGGTGCTGGCCGCGATCATCTACGTGTTCGCCTTCCTGCTCGAGCGCGACGGAGTCGGCTGGGCCGGCTATGTGCGAGCCGCCGCCGAAGCGGGGATGGTCGGCGCGCTGGCGGACTGGTTCGCGGTCACTGCGCTGTTCAAACGGCCCCTCGGGCTGCCCATCCCACACACAGCGATCATCCCCACCCGCAAGAACGCGATCGGTCGCAACCTCGGGGACTTCATCGGAACCAACTTCCTGGCCGAGGACGTCGTGCGCGGGCGGATCCGGGTGCTCGACGTCGGTCTGCGGGTCGGGGGATGGATCAGCGACTACGACAATGCCCGGCGGGTATCGGCGGAGATCGCCGTAGGCATCAAGGCCGGAATCGGGCTGCTGGACGACGAACAGGTCCGCTCAGCGGTGGAGGAGTTCCTTCGCCGACGTGCTGAGGAGTTCCCGATCGCCGAACCCGCCGGGAATCTTCTCGGCGAAGTGGTGGCCGACAAGGCGCACGTACCGCTGATCGATCTGATCGCGGGCTCGCTGCACGACTGGCTGCACGACAACCAGACTCGAGTCGTCGACGTGGTCGAACGCCAAGCGCCCGGCTGGTCGCCCAAGTGGGCGGACGATCTTGTCGCGCAGAAGGTGTACCGGGAGGCGGTCAAGTTCGCCCAGGCTGTGCGCGACGACAAGACCCATCCACTGCGCACGTCGATCGACGAGGCCCTGTTGAAGCTCTCGAACGACCTTCGTTTCGACGCCGACATGCAGTTCCGCGCCGAGCAGGCCAAGATCCGGATGCTGGACCACCCGGAGGTCACGCGCACGCTACAGACCACTGGAACCGTGGCCAAGGAAATGCTGCTGGGTGCCCTCGACGATCCGACCTCCGACCTGCGGGTGCGGATCGTCGACTCCCTGGTCTCGATCGGCCGTAACCTCGTGGACAACGAGCAGACCCGCGACCGGGTGAACACGTGGGTCGAGGACGCCGCAGTGCACGTGGTGAAGAACAACCGCGACGAGATCACCGCTTTGATCACGGAAACGGTTGATCGCTGGGACGCCGAGGAGACTTCGCGGAAGATCGAGATCCAGGTGGGGCGGGATCTTCAGTTCATCCGGCTCAACGGGACGCTCGTGGGTGCACTCGCGGGTTTGACGATCTATGCGCTCAGCCACGCGTTCCTGGTGTGAACAGCTAATGCCCTCCCAGGGTGCCAACTGTTCAACCCTTCCCCGGTTCAGCCTCTTGCGAGGTAGCGTGCTCGGCATGGACCTGGGAGTCAAAGCCGTCATCGGTGCGTTCACGCTCAGCGGGGTGGTCCACATGGTCCGGCCGCAGGTGTTCGAGCCGCTGATCCCGCGGCAACTGGGCAACCCGAGGCCATGGGTGTACGGCAGTGGTGTGGCCGAACTCGCGTGCGCGGCCGGTCTTGCGACAGGGCAGAAGTGGGCGCCGGTGGCAACGACAGCGACCTTGGCCGTGATCCTGGTCGGCAACGTGCAGATGGCTGTCGACATGCAACGCAGCCGCCGGCCCGTATGGCAGAAGGTCGCGACATGGGCCCGCGTGCCGTTGCAGATCCCGATGATGCGTGCGGCCTGGAACGCGCCTACGCGCTAGTTGCCCGAGTCAGCACCTCCTGCACGAAATCGCCCTTGCGCAGCGTGTACGCCTCGCCGTCGTTGCGGTAGCGAACCGCGAGCTCCCGCTTCAGTTGTTCGTAGGCGCGCGCGGTCTCCCCATGCGCCCGTGGGTAGTCGCGGAACGTCAGTTCGTCGAGGTAACGCTGCGAGCCGGTGGGCACGAGGTGTATGTGGTGGGTCCGACGGAAGGGGTCCGGCTTGCACAACTCATGCATGACGTCGGGTCCGTAGGGCGCGTAGTGATATTCCAGCGGGGCGAGCAGGTCTATGCACGGCCGGGAACCGTCGAGGTCCGCAACCCGACCAGGATGTCGATGATGGGCTTGGCTGCCCGCCCCGGCACAGCGGTGCTGCCCACGTGGTGGATTCCGCCGGTGATCCATGCTCCGATCGCCGCGTCGAGGAGTGCTGATTCGGCCTGGAATGAGACCGGCCACGCCGGGTCGGATTCGGCGAGTCGGATCTGTTCATCACACCAGCCTGGCATTGAAGGCTGACTGTTCACGAGGTCATTGTCGTGCGCCAGTCCGCGCGCGGTGTCGGCCCACACGTACCCCGGCAGGGTCCGGTCAGTCAGACCCCCAGCACGTCTGCGGCCTCAGCCGAACTGTCGCGCAGGAACGTGCGGGTGCGTTCGGCCTCGTCGGTCTCCCCGATGGCTTGGGCGGCCAAAGACAGCTCGTGCAGGCACTCGAGGAATCCCCGGTTCGGCTCGTGGGACCAGGGGATCGGACCGTGGCCCTTCCACCCGTTGCGTCGCAGAGCGTCGAGACCGCGGTGGTAGCCGACCCGGGCGAAGGCGTAGGACTCGATGGTTTCTCCGCGCTCACGGGCTCGTTTGGCCAGCGTCGCCCAGGCGAGGCTTGAGGCGGGATAGCGCGCGGCCACCGCTGCGGGGTCCCCGCCTGCGTCGAGGGCTGACACAGCGGGGTCGGCGGGCAGGAGCGTGGGGTCGGGTTGCTGCAACAGGTTCATGGGCTCATTGTGCCCCGACGCCGCCTGCGTCATCGCTGAGGCAAGGTTGTGGATATCGCGCCATTGGCTCCACAGAGGTTTGCGCGCTTGCAGCCCAGTGCTGCCGCGACCTGCTCAGCGGGCCAAAGTCATCGCCACGCGGCCATGCTCGCGCAGCGAGCCATCCGGCACCACCGAGACGAAACCGCCCGACTGCAGCACCTTCTCGATGAGGTCGTCCACAACGTCGTCGATGACCTCTGGGTGCTCGTCGTCGTCGCTGGGCTCGACGTAGCGTCCTTCGGCGACCATCCTCCCGGGCATCGCGAAGTGCTGTTCGACGACCAGCAGTTCGGGCTTCCCGGTAGCCGCTGCATGCCAGCAGCCCAGGAGGCCCGTGACCGCGCGTTGGACCCGCAGTCTTGCATAGAGCGTGTCGTGCGCGGCTGCGCTGAGATCGTCGACGTGATCCGTCATGACGCTGCGCCCGACGTCTTCGAGCTCACCCAGCGCCGGGCGCGAGTGGATCCCGCGAGTCATTCCGGCGATCCGGGCGCCATTCCGGGTCAGTCGCAGGAAGTCCCCGACAACCCGTTCGCCGCCGACAAGTACCACCGGCAGGTTCTCCTGGGCCAGATGCCGGCTCAAACCTGCATCGACGCTGCGCAGGAATACCCGCTGAGCCTCCGGGTCCTGTCCTGCCCGGACCCGGCCTTCGCGCAATGCCGGGAACGATGGCGACAATTGCGGTTCCAGGTACTTCTGGTTGTAGCGGAAGAGGTTCGCCGAACGGGAGTCCATGTGCAACAGCAGGAAGCGGGGGTTGGACTGCACTGCCCGCACGACGTCGCGCGTCGCGAAGGTCGGGTCGATCACGATCCGGTCCTCAACGCCCACCGGCAGGTGGAACACGCGGACCACCGTCTCGTTGACGAACAGGGCCAGGGCCTCGTCAGCGGCGATGCGATTGGTGAGGTCCAGGCCGTCCTGCAGGCGCGAGGCCATCCGTTTCGCGTGTTCGGCATCCGGCTCCATCTCGAGTCTGCGCAGAACATCGCGGGCGTGAGCGTTCAGCCGTTGCCGGTCGGGCTGCGCCAGTCGGGGGCCGGGGGTGGTGTTGATGAGGATCGAGATGCACAGACCGCGCG
Organism: uncultured Actinomycetota bacterium; assembly: GCA_963704075.1. GTDB lineage: Bacteria > Actinomycetota > Actinomycetes > S36-B12 > UBA10799 > JADKAV01. The sequence continues at coordinate 49,476 of CAVPGV010000010.1, read as the reverse complement.
CGCTCATCAGCGATTCGAGATCGTCGGAATCGGGACGCGAGAGCGTGGGACGTGGGGGATCGAGAAGGTCGTTCACAAGGACTCCTGGTGATTTCCAGAGGTCTCTCCCGGTCCGTGCGGACCCCCGCCGACCGGGTTGCTGAGGCAGCTACCGTAATGACGATCGGCGAGTGAGTGGGGTACTCCCCTCGCGTGACACCAGCATTGCCGGTAGCGACTGAAAAGTCAAGCACAATTCAGGTAAAGCAGTGCAGTCAAAGTGGTCGGTAGGCTTGCTCCATGGCATCCACGATCCTCTTCGACGGCGAGTCCCTGGTCCACGCTCCGCTTCCCGCAGAGCAGGTCCGGCAAGGCGCGCCTTCCACTGCAGTCTGGGAGGCTCCGGTGGCAGATGTGGCCTGCGGGTTGTGGGAGCACACCGCAGGGGTCTCGACGGACGTAGAGGTCCATGAGGTCTTCGTCGTGTTGAGCGGTCGCGCCCGCATCGAGATCGAGGGGCAGACCGATCTCGAGGTCGGCCCGGGCGACGTGGTCGAGCTCGAGGCAGGCGTCCGGACCGTCTGGCATGTCAGCGAGCCGCTGCGAAAGTTCTGGGTGATGGTCAGTTGAATCGGGGCAGGCGTTTGAGGGGGAGCGAGGGCTCCGACTGTCGCCGAGCGGCTCCATCGGCTGGCCGTGGTCCCACGAGTAGCACCCGCAGGATTTCCGGCTCGAGTCAAGACGGGCAGGAGCTCAGGTGCCAGCCCGGGCTGCGCCCGCCAAACGCTCCCGGTGGAGTTGAGCCTCGAAGACCGCGGCGACCAACCAGATCTGACCGACCGCTATCCAGGTGCGTTGCGCCAGACCAGCGGGGAACAGCAGCAGCCCGCTGAAGGTGAGGGCGAAGACGACTGACGCGATCAGGCCGGGAACCCCGACCAGACTGTGGTGTCCGCGGGTCAGCGCTGTGATCCCGAGGAGCACCATAGCCGCCATGGTCACGATCGCGTAGGTGATCACTCCGGCGGCGTGGAGGGTCTCCGAGGCGGTGTGATCCTCGACGAACGCGCAGTAGCGGGCCTTCTCGGGGCATGGAACACGGAATACGGCGACAGCCAGCAGGGCGAATCCTGCGACCAGCAAGAGATAGGCCACCGCGCGGTTGACCTCCCAGAAGTGCCTGGCCGCGACCCACTGCGCCGCTGCGGTCAGCACGATGGCGAGGATCGTGATCCATGCGTACCGGCTGCCCTGCGCGGCCAGCAGGCTGACGTGTTCGCGGTAATGGCGGTATCCGGGGTTGAGGGATCCGGCGACCAGAATGAGTGCCCAGAAGCCGGCGAACAGCCAAAACACCGTCTTCATGTGGGCAAGCCTTGCAGACGATGGCCCGACGCGTCCTGAAGTCTGGGTCGGCTGTCCGGTGTTCGTGCGGGCCGGCAGGACCTGGGGCGTGGACAGCCGGGCGGGGCTGTGTCCTCGACGGACCGGGCGGTCCGCCGAAGACACCGTGCCCCCGAGAGGATTCGAACCTCCGACAAATGGTTTAGGAAACCACTGCTCTATCCCCTGAGCTACGGGGGCGCAGGGCCACACGGCCCTGCGGATGAGTATTCCCCATCGGGTGTTCCCTCGATGAACCACATCGCCGATATCCCGGGAGCTTCGGGCCAGACGGCCCGCTCGCGCAGCCGTCAGGCGCAGGAGGGCTCGGCTACGGAATGCCCCGCCTCGGGCTCGGGGGAGGATCGGATTCCGCGACGTGGTCGCGATCGCCGTTGCTCATGCGGCCGCGCCGGCGGCAACCGGCATGCGGCACCCACGGATGCCCGCTCACGAAACAACCGCGCGCCTCGTGTGGAACCGGTCAGGCCTCGCTCCAGCGGTACGACTCAGGTAGCAGATCCGCCACGCTCACCGCGGTCGAGTCGGGCAGCATCACGTGGATCCCTGGATACAGGTCGAGCATCACCTGACGGCAGCGCCCGCATGGTGCCAGCACCCCTCGGCCGGCATCGCCCACCGCGACGATCAGACTCAGCGGCCGGCTGCTGGTCTTGGTCGCGGTCGCGAGGGCGACCATCTCCGCACAAGGCCCCCCGGTGAAGTGGAACAGGTTGATCCCCGTGTGCACACCGCCGGCCGTATCCCGCACCGCCGCCGCGACGGTGTGCAGCTTTCCATCACCGGCGGCATCGATCGTGGTTTGGGCGGCTGCGACGAGTTCGGCATCCCAGGCGACGGTCACTGCTCCTGCGCCTCGGTACGCGCAGATGCCCAGAACTTGCGCGGACGGGGACCATTAGCCAGGGCTCGCACCCAGCCGCGGCCGTCGTACGTGGCGGGTTTCGTGTCGAGGATGAAGTCGATGAGCGCGGCGGAGAAGTGCTCGGGGTCGTCCTCATGAGGGAAGTGTCCGGCGTGGGGGATGACTTCCAGCTGCGAACCCGGGAGAACCGCGTGAGCCGCGTAGGCGTGCTTGACCGGGATCACGGTGTCCTGCTCGCCCCATACGATCAGGCTGGGCATGGATTCGGCCAGGTAGGCACGGTCCAGCATGGTGATCACTTGTCCACGCCAGTCGACCGCCGCCCGCAGTACATGATGGAAGGCCCGGCGCCGCCCGCGGTCGCCCAGGGAGTCGTAGACCTGCGCCAGGCCGGCGAAGTCGATCCCGCCGGGAACGCCGAGTGAATGCAGCGCACGCATGGCCGCAGCGGCCGGGATCCGGATGGGCGGCTGGGCGACGGCCTTGAGCGCGGTGCTACCGCCGGGCAGGGTGATCGCGCGCAGGAGCGGGTTGACGCTACGTCCAAGGCCCCCGGATCCCACGAGGACAAGTCGTTGGGTGCTCTGCGGGAACTGGTAGGCGAATTGCATGGCGATCCCGCCGCCGAGACTGTGGCCGACGACGGTGGCGGAGGTGATGCCGTTGAGGGCCAGGAGGTCGCGCACGCCGTTGGCGTATCCGCCGATGCTGTAGTCGGCGCGCGGCGCGTCGGACTGCCCGTGGCCCAGCAGATCCGGCGCGATCACTGTGAAATGGCGGCTGAGCGGGCGCAGCACAGGGATCCAGGTTCGGTGGTCGCAACCGATCCCGTGCAGCAGCACCAAGGCGGGGCCGCGGCCAACCATGACGAACGCTCGTTGGTGACCGTGGATTGTCATCGACTGGACTTCCGGAATTGGTGATAGGGGCACCTCAACCTCCCTTCGCGCCATTCCACTATGCCGCTGACGGCACTGCAGCGTCACATGAACGGCGGAAGTACCCTCCGGCGGTATAGCTGCGACATGTGACGTAGGACACGCGTAAATGGGGGCTCAGTAGGGGATGATGTTACGGAAGCCACTGCACCGATGTGGCACAAGAACGTCTGGAGGTCCCATGGCCCACTACAAACTCCCGATGCTCGAGGAGACCGGATACGCGGTCCTCGACATGTACGGCGACCCGATCGACCCGCAGGAATGGCTGTCGCTGGAATACGTCGACTGGAAGTCCGGCGGCGACACCCGCTTCGCGCCCCTGGCCAGTGCGTACGGCGAGATCGAGTGCAACGGCTTCTGGCACTTCGACCCGCCCAAGCCCGACAAGGACGGCGTGTGGATCGACAGTCAGGTCGAGAAGGCTCCGACCCTGGTCAAGCGTGCCCTGGAATCCGGCGCCAACGTTGGCCGCTGCCGTGTCATCGAACTGCAGCCCAACTCCTACGCCGACGCCCTGTACAACTCCCACGAGGACGACAACAACCGTCTCAACCCCGACGGCGAGGGATGGGTCATCCGCTGTTTCATGAACCTCACCGACGACAAAGACACCTACATGGTCCTGCGTGAGGACATCAACGACCCGAGCACCGAGGTCCGGATCAACCTCCCCGCCGGCGCGCAGTTGATGGTGGACTCCGAGCGGCTGTGGCACTCCGTGTGGCACAACGGTGACGAGCCTCGCTACTGCCTGATCACCTCGTTCGAATCCGGACCGGAGATCGAGAAGTGGCTGTGGGAGAACAACCCGCGCTTCCACGTCAACGACATCGACCTCGACCCGGAGTTCGCGAAGGCCGCCGAGATCGAGGCCCACGAGCGCCGCGACGCCCGTACCGCCTACTACGGCTATGACCCGACCACGGTGAAGTCCGAAGCCTGATCCACCGTTCGACCGTCCGAAGCCCCCGGTTCGCAACCTGCGCACCGGGGGCTTCGTCGTGGTGTGGGCTGGGTGGCCGCCATCAAAACTGGCCCGCCGACCGCGCAAAATCGCATATCCGGCCCTGCTTTGATGGCCGAAACCTCGCAAAAGGGGCAAAATTCAGTCGCCTGCCAACAGACCGGGGCCGGAGGGCCCGTTCGCGGCCCCGCTTTGATGGAAGCAGTTAGCGCTTGGCAGTGGGTTTGAGGTCCGGTGCCAGCCGGATCATCGCTCGGGCCATCGACCTCTGCCGTGGCACAGACACCCGGGCCGGCAATTCGACGGTCACGGCCCAGCCGCGGAACTGCGTGTTGAACCAGCCCGACATCGTGCCGACGCACTTCGTGACGCAGGAGACCCGGCTGATCGGCAGCCGAAGGTCACGGCTGAGGCGTTTAACCCATTTGCGGGTCTTCTTGCGGGCTCCGCGATCGATCACATTCGCACGTTGATGGTAGGAAACCACCGCATCCGGCTGGATCTGCTGGGCACCCGCCATGAACGCCCGGGTCTCCGGTTCACTGGCCGGCCGCGGACCGGCGTAGAACAGAGATCCTGGATCGCCGGCCTGCCAGTTGTCCGGGAAGTTGCGGTTCAGGTCCACCCGGCTGGCGTTGCGGCGGGTGCGCAACCTCGCACCGTCGGGGTTCATGGTCCGGATGGTCCAGACCGCCGTGTTCTTGCGGGGCTTGAGCTTGCGGACCTGATCCACCACGTAGCGGCCATACGGCTCATCCCCGTGCATCTGACCGAGGACCAGCAGGACCCGTTTGGCGTCGGCGCGGCCCTGTCGCTTCGCCACGATCGGCAGACCTCGGCGGGACTCACCGATCACCAGCCGTCGGGGGAGCTTCTTCGGCTTGGCTGTCGGTTCCGGTTCGGCTGTCGGCTCGGCGTCGGGGTCGGGTCCGGTTCGGCTGTCGGCTCGGCCGTCGGGGTCGGGTCCGTGACCGTGTCATCGGCCCAGGCCGCGGCGGGAAGACCCGCGATCAGGGCTGCCAAGCAGACAGCTGAGAAACTCCGGCGCACCATTCGAGGGTAACCCGGCGGCGACTCGCGCCACGGCCGTGCCCCGCACTCGGCGTATCCTGGCACGGTGGCACGCAAACTGAACCTCGAGATCGACCTCGACCCGCAGATCACCCAGGACGAGTCAGGGGGGCACGAGTCGACCGACGCGGATCTGCTCGCTGCGCGACCACCCCACCACGACCGGGACTGAGGGCTTCCTGTGCTCGGCCGCGGTCAGGCCAGCAGGGCCGCAGCGCCGCCCGCCGCCCGCGGTGCGGTCGGATCCGAACCCGAGTCCAGTACCTCGCGGGCGAGGTAGTCCTCGAGCAGCATCAGGTTGTCGCCGCACCTGGTGGCCACCTGCAGCAGAGTCGACATGCTGGACACCTCCTCCACCTGCTCCTTGAGGAACCAGTGCGTGAACTGCTCGGCGAGGTAGTCCTGGTCGCTCCGGGCCGCGGCAATGATCTGTTCGAACTGGCGAGTGACCGCCTGTTCCTGTTCGACGGAGAACTCGAGGATGCCGGTCACGGAGTCCGGGATCGGCGCGAGTGCAGGAATCGCCGGCAACGTGACGTCGATGTCCCGGTCGAGCAGGTAGGCAACGATCATCATCGCGTGGTTGCGTTCCTCGAGTGCTTGCTCGTAGAACCGTTGGGCAAGTTGCGGGAGTGCTTGCTGGTCGAACCAGACAGCGAACGCCGTGTACTGCTGCGAGGCCGTGAACTCGTGTTCGATCTGCTCGATCAGGAGTCTGTTGACACTTGTGAGGGGCACGAGGACCAGCCTATTGGTCGTCGGCGAGCAACACCATTGCGATCGAATCCGTCGCGGCTGCCTGCATGACTGCGGCCGCTGATGTGCCCGGCACTGCCAGCACGGTCCCGGACTCCTCGGTCAGCGTGAGCACGGATGCGCCCTGCACGAGGGTGCGGGGGCCGGTGTCGGTCTGCCCGACAAGGTTCACGCGGTCGCCAGGCCGTATGACCCCGGAGGACGTCAGCGGATCGGGTCTCAGCGCGATCGCGACCAGGCCGGGTCCGGTCGCCGCCAGCACACTGGGACCGACCACACGTTGATCGGTCAGGGGCTCGCCGGCTCTGATGGGAGCCGTTGCGCGACGACCGAGAAGCATCTCCGGCGAACTCGCCGCCGGGGCGGGGTGTGCGTCCGCCGGCCACCCCACGACCTGCAGGTCCGAGGAGCCGACGATATGTCCGGCCGACATGTCGACCGTCGCCACCACCGTCGCCACAGTGGGTGCCGGACCATGCTGCTGAACCCACACGAGAACACCGCCCACAACGATGAGTGATGCGGCCAAGGGGCGCTGGATGCGCCGCCATCGCCGCTGAAGTCGCCAGGAATCAATCGCCACCCCACGACGGTAGGCGGATTCGGCCACTGAGGTTTTTGGTCATCCACAGCTCACCGTTTGCGGCGGGGGTTGATGCGTCGGGTGGACGCCCACGGTGAGGGCGGTGTTGTTGGGGTCCCCCGGTGACCAGGGCGGTGTTGTTGGGGGGTTTCGGCCTTGTGAGTGCCCAACAATGTCGCCCACCAGGCGAGGGTCGCCGCCCTCAACCATGCACACCCGAGAGTCGAAGAAAGGCCTTCCCGGCTATTTCTTGGAACTGTCCGACGACGACGACGAACCGGACGTGGACCCGCTCGACGACTCCTTGGCCGCTGTCTTCTCCGGTTTCGCGCCGGCGTCGGATTTCGTGTCGCTGGACGAGGGGCTCTTCGTCGACTTGCTGCGGCTCTCGGCCCGCGAGTCCGTGCGATAGAACCCGGAGCCCTTGAAGGAGACACCCACATTTCCGATCACGCGTCGCACCACCCCGCCGCAGTCCGGGCAGATCTCCAGCGGGTCGTCGTGGAAGCCCTGCGCGTGCTCGAAGCGGTGGCCGCACTCGGTGCACTTGTAGAGGTATGTCGGCATGTCGGTGCCTCCTGGCGGATTCTGTCGGGCCTATCGACTATTTTCGGGGCTGTCCGTTCTGCATCGACCGAGGGGTCCCTTCGTGATCGTCACTGCGTCCAATCTGCACAAGACCTACGGGAGGACGGTGGCTGTCGATGATCTGAGTTTCCAGGTCCGTCCAGGGCAGGTCACGGGCTTCCTGGGTCCGAACGGTTCGGGCAAGTCCACGACTCTGCGGTTGATGCTCGGCCTGGACTCGGGGCGCGGCGTGACTTTGTGGGACGGCAAACCCCTGGCACTGCACTCCCATGCGCCGAAGGTGGTGGGTGCACACCTCGACGCGAAGTTCTTCCACCCCAGCCGCAGCGCACGGGCGCATCTGCGGATGCTGGCTGCCGCGAGTCGGACCAGTCGGGCCCGGGTCGAGGAAGTGATCTCGCTCATGGGCTTGGAGTCGGTGGCGAAGAAGAAGCCGAAGGGCTTCTCGCTGGGGATGGGGCAGCGCCTCGGGCTCGCGACCGCGATCCTGGCCGAACCCGACGTGCTGCTGCTCGACGAGCCCGCCAACGGCCTGGATCCGCAGTCGATCCACTGGCTGCGGGACTACCTGAAGTACTACGCCTCCCAGGGGCGCACGGTTCTGGTCTCCAGCCATCTGCTCAGCGAGATGGAGGTCATGGCCGACCACGTGGTCGTCATCGCCAAGGGCCGGCTGTTGGCCGATGAGTCCGTCGGAGGATCTCGTCAACCGCTCGACCACCAACGACGTGCTGGTCCGCTCGCCACGGGTGGACGAACTGGCCGCCGCGCTCACCGAGGAACTCGGCGCTGACGCGGTACGACTGGAATCGTCCGACGCACTCGCCGTCAGTGACGCGAGCACCGACCGGGTGGGTGACATCGCCTTCCGCCACGGCCTGCCCGTCTCCGAACTGACCAAGCGCACGGCCAGTCTCGAGCAGGCGTTCCTGGAACTCACCGAGTCGGGTCAGGACTTCCGGATCGGCGGAGGTGTCGCCTGATGGAGTTGCTGACCTTCGAGTGGCGTCGTGCCAAGAGCATCCGGACCACCTGGATCACGTCCCTGTTCGTGATCCTCGCCGCCGCCGCTTTCGCCTACCTCGGTACGTTCGCCGACGACTTCGACGAGGGCCTGGACAAGATTCCGACGACCGACCTGGTCTCCGGAGCGCTGCTCGGCAACCCGATCGTGATCGTCCTGGTCGCAAGCCTCGGGGCGATGGCATTCGGCCACGAGTACCGGTACGGCACGATCCGCTTGACCCTCACCGCGTTTCCGGGGCGGTTCGGCGTCTTCTTCGCGAAACTCTTCACCACTGTCGTGCTGACGCTGATCGTGGTGGCACTCGCCGCGGCCGCGGGATACGCCTTGCTCGTCCTGCTCGGCGAGACAGCTTCCGGGGGTCAGACCTGGGCCACAGTCGCCTGGCAGGTGGCGGTGTTCGCCCTGACGTACGCACTGCTGGCCTTCAGCATCACTCTGATCACGCGCAATCACCCGCTGGGCATCATCGGACCGTTGATCCTGCTGCTGCTCGAACAGGCCGTGATCGGTCTGTTGGGGGCCCGGCTCGAATGGTTGCCGTCGGTCCTGCCGCTGGCCTCCATGCAGTCGTGGTTCTCCGGCGTGGATGTCGCCCTGTCGGCCGGAGTGTGGGCTGCCTGGATGGTGGGCCTGCTGCTGGTCGGACTGGTTCTACTGCGGCGCCGCGACGCCTGATGCGACCGCGACCACCCGGTCGCACTACGCTCGGCGCATGTCCAGTAATCGTGTGACGAAGGCCGTTGTTCCGGCCGCCGGTCTAGGTACCCGCTTCCTGCCGGCGACCAAAGCCACCCCCAAGGAGATGCTGCCCGTCGTCGACCGGCCAGCCATCCAGTACGTGGTCGAAGAGGCCGTGGACGCCGGTCTCGACGATGTTCTGATCATCACCGGGCGGAACAAGTCGTCCCTCGAGGACCACTTCGACCGCAACCCCATGCTCGAACGCACTCTGTTCACGAAGAACGACCATGATCGGCTGGCGTCGGTGATGGCGGCCGCGGAACTGGCGAAGGTGCACTACGTGCGCCAAGGCGAGCCGCGGGGTCTGGGTCATGCGGTCCTGTGTGCCGACATGCACGTGGGGGATGAGCCTTTCGCGGTCCTGCTCGGCGACGACCTGATCGACACCGGCAACTACGTGCTCGAGCAGATGCTGGCGGTGCGTGAGGAGTTCGGCGGCAGTGTGTTGTGCCTGATGGAGGTGCACGAGTCCCAGATCCACCTGTACGGATGTGCTGCGGTGACCCCGGTCATCGGTTCGGAGGCCGTGACGGTCAACGACTTGGTCGAGAAGCCCGACACCGAGTCGGCTCCGTCGAACCTGGCCGTCATCGGCCGGTACGTGCTGGATCCGGCGGTCTTCGAGGTCCTGCGGAACACGCCGCCTGGACGCGGTGACGAGATCCAGCTCACCGACGCGTTGAAGACATTGGCCCAGATGCCTGCCAGTGAGGGCGGGGGAGTGCATGGCGTGATCTTCAAGGGGCGCCGCTACGACACCGGTGACAAGCAGTCCTACCTGCAGGCGACCGTGCGCCTGGCCTGTGCCCGTGACGACCTCGGTCCTGACTTTCGGGCGTGGCTGCGGGACTTCGTCGTGTCCGCGGAGTTCGCGGGCGACTGATGCGCAGCCTTGCCGAGCACCTGCAGGTGGTGCTGAGCCGGGTCCGGCCGTTGGAGCCGCTGGCCCTACCCCTGCTGGATGCCAACGGCTGCGTGGTGGCCGTGGACGTCACCGCGCCCTCGGACATCCCGGCATTCCACAGCGCCTCCCTGGCCGGCTACGCAGCCCGGTCCGGCGACATCGCCATTGCCTCGCCCACCTCAGTGCTATCCCTGCGGGAGTTCCCGGCCGGTTCCGCCCTGGTGCCAGGTTCGCTGATCCGCGTCGGGGTCGGTGACCCGCTGCCCTACGGGGCCGATTGTGTCCTGCCGGTGGCGAACACCGATCAGGGTGCGCCGGTCGTGCGTGTGGGCAGGTCAGTGGCCTCGGGCCAGAACATCGCGCGTGCGGGCAGCCAGGTCAAACGAGGCGCCACTCTGCTGTCGCTCGGGTCAGGTGCTCGGTTCCCGGGAGATCGCCCTGCTGGCGGCCATCGGGGTCGGCAAGGTCCCGGCGTATCCGCGGCCCCGGATCGCAGTGATCACCACCGGTAGCGAACTCGTCGACACCGGCCGCCTGCGCGGTGCCCCCACGGGCGGGTTCAAACCGGACGTCAACGGAGTCGCCTTGGCGTGCGCGGTCGTGGAAGTCGGGGCGATGTCCTACCGGGTGGGCCCCGTCGCCGACGATCCTGCCCTGCTGCGCAAGATCCTGGACGACCAGCTCGGCCGGGCCGACATGGTCGTGACCACCGGCGGAATCGGAGACGGGGCCGACGATGTGCTCCGGCCCGTGCTGGCGACGATGGGAACCGTCGACTTCGCCCGGGTCGCGCTGGAGCCCGGCCGGGTTCAGGGCACCGGGTCGCTGGGGACGTCGAATGTGCCTTTGATCGCACTGCCCGGGGAGCCGACGGCCGCCTTCGTCGGGTTCGAGTTGTTCGTGCGTCCCGTGATCCGCAGGCTCATGGGGCACGGCGATGTCTTCGGTGCCCGGCGGCAGGTGACACTGACCGAATCGGTCGCCGCCGATCCGCAGAGCACCAGGATCGTGGCCGTTGAACTGGACGGGGAGCGTGCCACCCCGATCGGCACGGGAATCCGCGCCATGACACGTGCCGACGCCCTGGCGGTGATTCCGCCGGGACCGGCCGCCCACGAGCGCGGCGACGTGGTGACGGCAGCCGTGGTGAGTGCCCTGTGAACGCCCTATGGCCGGCCACCCTTGCCAGGCATGGCGTTCGCCTGCGTCCGCTGTCGTACCGGGATCGGCACGCGTGGCAATCCGTGCGCTCGCGCAACATGGACTGGCTGCGCCCTTGGGACGCGACGCTTCCGCCGGGGGCCACCGACGCGGCCACGACCTTCCGCGGGATGGTGCGGTCGCTGAGATCCGCCGCCCGGGCCGGGACCACCTTGCCGTTCGCGCTCGACGTGGACGGCAAGTTCCGTGGTCAGGTCACCGTCGGAGGGCTTCATCTCGGCTCACTGCGCGGCGCGCACATCGGCTACTGGCTCGACCGTGACGTGGCCGGTTCGGGGGTGATGCCGCTGGCAGTCGCGATGGCAAGCGATCACTGCTTCATGGGTGGACTGCACCGGATCGAGATCAACATCCGGCCCGAGAACCGGCCGAGCATCCGGGTGGTCGAGAAGTTGGGCTTCCGCTACGAGGGAGTGCGCGAGCGGTACCTGCACATCGACGGCGAGTGGCGCGACCACGTCAGCTACGCCTTGACCGCCGAGGAACTCGATGCGCCGCTGGCCGACCGGTACGAGCAGCGGTTCGGGATCCCGGGGGCGCGCTCGGACGGAACACGCCGGGCAAATCCCGGGTCTGGCTAGGTCCGGGACCATAGGCTGAGGCCGTGCTCACAGGCCTTCTCTACGCTGCAGTCATCGCCATGTGGGCGGTAGTTCTCCTTCCCCGCTGGCTCGGGACGTCGGATCGGTACCGCGACGCCCGCACCACGCAGCGCTTCCGCCGGTCATTGCGATCCGTATCCGCGCGCCGCCACCGCTCCCACGACGTCGCCGCGATGCCCGGTGCACAGGCGGGTCGGGTGGACACCGCTCCGGCCGACACCGCGATCGACCAACACCTTGACCTCGGCATCGATCCCTTCGTCGGTTCCCCGGAGGACGGTCACCGCCGGCGTGCCCGGCACCATGAGTCCCGCGAAGCTGCCGGTGTCGCGGCCGCACTTCGTCGCAAGCGGATCCTCACCGGGTTGGCCGTGGTGAGCCTGGTGTCGCTGCTGGGCCTGGTGGCCGGGTTCGTACCGATGCCCGTTGCCGTGTTGGCCCTCGCCGCGCTCGCCGGGTACGTGTACCTGCTGGCCTCGCAGTCCCGGGCTCGCGCGCGTGCCCAAGAAGCGCGGCGCCGTCGCGACGCCCGTGCAGCCACCGGTGTTCCTTCGGCGCAACGGCGTGACACGTGGGATCCGGTCGAGGCGCCGGTTCCCTCCTACCTGCGGGCGCCGCGGGCCACGGCCGTCCCCCGCGAGATCGACTCCGACGAGAACGGTCCCTGGACTGCCGAGCGGATGCTCGAGCAGGCGGCGGCACTGCGCTCCGGACAGGACGCGGAGGACGAACTCGGCCTCGACGAGTATGCCTATCCGTCGGGGTACGAGACGGCCCGGGCGGTCAACGAGTAGGTGTCCCGGCATTGCTACCCTGATCCCACGCGGGGCTGTAGCGCAGTCCGGTAGCGCACCTCGTTCGCATCGAGGGGGTCAGGGGTTCGAATCCCCTCAGCTCCACCCCGTCGCCAGATCCCTCGGGCCGTATCGGTCCGGGGGATCTGTTTGTTGTGCGCGCCGTCGGGGTCATCTCGGTCCGCGCCTGCGTCCGGGCGAATCCCGATTTCGCGGCCGGGCCACCCGCGCAACGGGGCCAAGTGCCCGAATAGCCCCTTGGTTGCCAGATAGCCCGCAATCTAGGGGTCATTTCGCAACCAACGGGTCATTTCGCAACGGCGCCGCCGGCCGGAGCCCTCACACCCAGGTCGGCAACCACATCCGCATCTGCCACTGCTCGTACGGGATGATCTGGGCGGTCCAGATGGGGTAGAACCACCACGACGCGACCACCGCGGCGATGAGGAAGGCGATGACCACGATTGCGCCGTTCCCGCGGCGCTCCGTGGTGTCGGTCGGCGAGCCGAGCAGCGACCCCAGGGAGAGCACCAACCCCATGATCATGAAGGGCAGGAACACGATCGAGTAGAAACTGAATACGGTCCGCTCCTGGAACAACAGCCAGGGGGCCCACCCCGCCACGAAGCCGCACAGCACTGCGCCGGCACGCCAGTCGCGCACGGCCACCCAACGCCATACCTGGTGGAACAACGCCAAGGCAGCTGCCCACCAGATGATCGGGTTGCCCAGGGCGATGACCTCCTGGGAGCACCGGTCGGCGCCGCATTGCAGCCCATCGGACTCGTAGAAGAAGCTGGTGGGCCGGGCCAGCACAGGCCAGCCCCAGGCGCTGGATTGATACGAGTGTTCCGTGGTCAGTCCGGTATGGAAGTTGTAGGCCTCGGAGTGGTAGTGGGCCAGTGATCGCAGGGCGCCCTGAATCCCTGTGTAGCCGCCGTTGTCGAACGCCCAGGTGCGCAGGTAGCCCGAACTGGTGAACCAGCCGTACCAGGTCGCGACGTAGGTGACGAAGACGATCGGCAGCATCACCAGTGCCGCCGGTAGAGCGTCGCGTAACAACGTTTTGAGCAAGGCATTCGACTCGCCGTGTTGCCTGCGCAGGCCCAGGTCCCAGAACACCGTGAGCAGCCCGAAGGCCACCACGAACCATAGGCCGCTCCACTTCACGCCACACGCGAGACCGAGGGCCACCGCCGCCGCAACCCGCCATGGCCGCAGGCTGCGCTTGGGCCAAAGCCGCCGGGTCCGTTCCCGGTCCAGGAGAAGGGCTCCGAAGGCCACCAGCACCATGAATGCCAGGGTCCCGTCCAGCAGTGCGGTACGGCTCATCACGATGCCCATGCCGTCGATGGCCAGCAGAAGCCCTGCGATCGTCCCGAGCAGGTTGGAGCCCGTCATGCGACGCACGATCCGGGCCAGCAGGATGACGGACAGGATCCCCAGTACGGCCACGGCGATCCGCCATCCGAACGGATTGGCGCCGAATGCCCATTGCCCGGCAGCGATCACCCACTTGCCGAACGGTGGATGTACCACGTACGAGGGGCTGTCCTTGAAGATGCTTCCGGCCGCCTCCAGGTTGTTCCCGTCCATGGCCAGCAGCAGGTCGTTGGCGTTGTCCTCGGCGTTGCGCTCGTGGCCGAACAGCAGAAGCGCGAGCCCATCCTTCGCGTAGTAGGTCTCGTCGAAGACCAGTGCGTGGGGCCGGTCCAGCCCGGGCAGTCGTAGTGCTGCGGCGACCAGCCCCATCGACAGCGGGCCGATCCACCCCCGCCAGCCGCCGGCTGGTCCGGGAGCCTGACGCGGGTGCGCGGATGCGGACTGCGCGGGACCAGCGTCGGTTGTTAGGCTCACGCGGGCCAGCATAAGGAGGATCCGGTGTCCGGTCCCAACGGCGTCCTGATCATCGCCGCCACGCCTCTCGGGAATCCCGCAGACGCATCGGCCCGTTTGCGGGACGCATTGGCCAGCGCGGACGTCGTGGCGGCCGAGGACACCCGCCGCACCCGCAGGCTTGCCGCGGACCTCGGGGTGCGGATCGGCGGGCGGTTGGTCTCCCACTACGACGCGGTGGAGGCGCAGCGCTCGGAGGCTCTGGCGCAGTATGTGGCGCAAGGTCTGACGGTCCTGGTGGTCAGCGATGCGGGCATGCCCCTTGTCAGCGACCCCGGGCTGGCCGCGGTGCGGCGCTGCATCGATGCCGGCCTGCCCGTGACCTGCCTGCCCGGTCCCAGCGCCCTGACCACGGCGCTGGTACTCAGCGGGCTGCCCGCCGAACGGTTCTGTTTCGAGGGGTTCCTGCCCCGCAAAGCCGGCCAGCGACGACAACGGCTGCGCGCGCTGGCCGCCGAACCGCGGACCATGGTCCTGTTCGAGAGCCCGCGGCGACTGGTGGACTGCCTGACCGACATGGCCGAGATTCTCGGTTCTGACCGTCGCATCGCGGTCTGCCGGGAACTCACGAAGACCTACGAGGAGGTTCTGCGCGGAACTGTCGGTGAGTTGGCGCCGCAGGTGGCGGACATCCTGGGTGAGGTCACGCTGGTGGTGGAAGGCGCGACCGCCCGGGAGGTGGACCCGGCCGACCTCGTCGCCGAGGTTGAGGCGCGGGTGGATTCTGGCATGCGACGCAGCGAGGCGGTGGCGCAGGTTGCCGCGGACGCCGGGGTGTCGCGCCGGGAGCTCTATGCCTTGGTCGTCAAGCGGTAGGCGGCGCACGCGCGGTGGCGTCAAATGCTGTCCTGGGTCAGCCGAGGCGCCGGTTGCTTCTAGACTGAAGATCGACCATTCCCGGGAGATCCCACATGACCAAGGCGTTCTACGTCACGACGCCCATCTACTACGTCAACGACGCCCCCCACATCGGCCACGCCTACACCACAGTGGCCGGGGACGTGCTGACCCGGTGGCACCGGCAACGCCAGGCGCCGGTGTTCTACCTGACCGGTACCGACGAACACGGCACCAAGGTCGAGCGCACCGCGCGCGAGAACAACATGGAGCCGCAGGACTGGTGCGACCGGCTGGTCGAGAACTCCTGGAAGCCCGTGCTCGAGACGATCGAGGCGGCCAACGACGATTTCATCCGCACCACGAGCACACGCCACCGCAAGGGCGTGCAGAAGTTCTGGGAGACCGTCCGGGACAACGGGCACGTCTACGAGGCCGACTTCGAGGGCCCCTACTGCGTGGGGTGCGAGGAGTTCAAGCGGCCCGGTGACCTGGTCGACGGCAAGTGCCCCATCCATGACCGACCCGTCGAGATGCTGCACGAGTCGAACTACTTCTTCCGTCTGGCGCAGTTCCAGGACGCGTTGCTCGAACACTACGAGCGCCACCCCAACGCGGTGGAACCGAAGAGTGCCTACAACGAGGTCGTCTCCTTCATCAAGAGCGGGCTCGAGGACATTTCGATGTCGCGCTCCAGCGTGGGTTGGGGCATCCCCCTGCCGTGGGACGACACGCAGGTCGTCTACGTCTGGTTCGACGCGCTGCTGAACTACATCACCGCCATCGGCTACGGCGACGACGAGGAGAAGTTCGCATCGATCTGGCCGGCCAACGTGCACCTTGTGGGCAAGGACATCCTGCGCTTCCACGCGGTGTACTGGCCGGCCATGCTGATGGCCGCCGGACTGCCGCTGCCGGACAAGGTGTTCGCGCACGGCTGGCTGCTGGTCGGCGGGGAGAAGATGAGCAAGAGCAAGCTCACCGGCATCTCCCCGGAGAGCATCACCGACGACTTCGGTGCCGATGCATTCCGCTACTACTTCCTGCGGGCGATCCAGTTCGGCCAGGACGGCTCGTTCTCCTGGGAGGACATGGCCGCCCGCTACCAGGCCGAACTGGCCAACGGCCTGGGCAACCTCGCATCCCGGGCCACCGCCATGGTCGTGCGCTACCGCGACGGTTCGCTTCCCGCGCCGGGCGACTACGCGAACGCGGACCTCGCCCTGCAGGAGTTGCTGGTCGCGTGTGCGGAACAGGCCGATGCGGCCATGGGCAGGCTGGACTTCAGCGGCGGCATTGCGGCGATCAAGGAGTTCGTCGATGCGGTCAACGTCTACGTGACTGAGCAGCAGCCGTGGGTGTTGGCCAAGGATGAGGCGACCGCGCAGCGCCTGGACACCGTGCTCTACACGATCTGCGAATCCCTGCGAGCCATCGCCGTGCTCTACCACCCGGTGATGCCCGCCGCGACCCGGCTCATGTGGGACAGCCTCGGCGCCGCCGGCGACCTGGCGCAGCAGTCGGTGGTCACAGTAAGTCGCTGGGGGCAACTGGCGCCTGGCAGCGCAGTGACCAAGGGGGAGTCGCTGTTCCCACGACTGGACACGAAGTGACGCTGCCGGTCGGCTACCCGCCACTGCCGGACCCGCTACCCAGCCCGGTGGTCGACAGCCATTGCCACCTGGACATCGGTGCTGCCGGACGCGACGGCGAACAGGGCCTGCCGGTGGACATAGCACTCGCAGCCTCCGAGGCCGTGGGTGTGGATGCCGTAATCCAGGTCGGGGTTGACGTCGCGAGCTCCCGGGAGGCCGTACGGATCGCGCACGACTGGGCGCAGGTGGTGGCTGCGGTCGCCCTGCATCCCAACGAGGCCCCACGGATCGATGCCGAAGAGGGTCGGCCGAACCTGGAGGTCGCATGGCAGGAGATCGCCGAACTGGCCACGGACGACCAGGTCGTCGCGATCGGTGAGACCGGAATGGACTTCTTCCGCACAGATCCGCCCGGCCGGGCAGCACAGGAGGAATCGTTCCGCCGGCACATCGATCTCGCCAAGCACCTCGACAAGACGCTGGTGATCCACGACCGTGACGCGCACGCCGACATCCTGCGGATCATGGACGACGAAGGTGCCCCGCGCCGCGTTGTCATGCACTGCTTCAGCGGGGACGCCGCGTTCGCACAGGCGGTCACCCGGCGTGGCTGGTTCTGTTCGTTCGCAGGAGTGGTCACCTTCAAGAACGCCGGGTCCTTGCGCGACGCGTTGGCGGTGGTTCCCCGCGACCGGATGCTGGTGGAGACCGACGCCCCGTTCCTCGCGCCCATGCCGCATCGCGGTCAGCCGAATGCCTCCTACCTGATCCCCTGGACCATGCGCGTGATGGCCGATCACCTGCGAGCCGACCTCGACGAGTTGTGTCAGACCGTGCGGGACAACACCTTCGAGGCGTTCGGCGCGTTCTGATGGCCTCGTTGGGTCCGGCGCGCATCCGGGAACTCGCCCGCGAGCTGGATCTGCGCCCGACCAAGCGGCTGGGGCAGAACTTCGTCATCGACCCCAACACGGTGCGTCGGATCGCGGCTTTGGCTCGCGTGGGCCCGGACGACCTGGTGCTGGAGGTGGGCCCCGGCCTGGGTTCGCTGACTCTGGCGCTGCTGGAGACGGGCGCGGCGGTGGAGGCCGTCGAGATCGACCCCCGCCTCGCCGCCCGCCTGCCGCAGACCGTGGCCGAAATCGACGACCAGGCCGCACAGCGACTGAAGGTGCGATGTGAGGACGCGGTGTCCATGGCCCCGTCGAAACTGGTGCCCACGAGTTTCGTGGCCAATCTGCCCTACAACACCGGCGTGCCGATCCTGCTCAACGTGCTTGAGCGGTTCCCCGCGGTCAGGTCCGGGGTCATCATGGTGCAGGCGGAGGTGGCTCACCGGCTGACCGCGCAGCCCGGTTCCCGTGACTACGGGATTCCCACCGTGAAGGCAGCCTGGTGGGCGACCACCCGCTGGCTGGGCAAGGTCGCAGCGGATGTCTTCTGGCCGGTCCCCAACGTGCAGTCCGGCCTGGTCGGCTTCAGCAGGCAGCCACAGACGGCGCCGGAGCTGCGGCTCGAGACGTTCGCCGCCGTGGATGCGGCGTTTGCCCAGCGCCGCAAGATGCTGCGCGGCGCGCTGCGGGGGTGGGCGCAGCCGCTGGATACACGCTCGGTGCTGGAACGGGCGGGGATCGACCCGGGACGACGCGGTGAATCGCTGTCCGTGAAGGAGTTCCGGGCGCTCGCCAGCGCGAAGTCCGTGCTGCTTGCGCAATAGCCTGTGGGCGTGGCGGTCCCTTCCTCTGTCGGCGTCGATTCCCCGGCAAAGATCAACCTCTTCCTGGGTGTGGGTCCGCTGCGCCCCGACGGCTACCACGAACTGGCCACGGTGTTCCAGGCTCTCGACATGGTCGATCACGTGACTGCTGTCGCCGACCCGGGGACGTCGGTGAGCCTGGAGATGGCCCCGGGCAGCGGCCGTGTGCCCAAAGGCGGCACGAACCTGGCACTCAAGGCGGCTCGTCTGCTCAAGCGGCGGTACAAGGTCAAGCAGGGGGCGAGACTGATCCTGAGCAAGACGATCCCAGTGGCCGGGGGCATGGCCGGCGGGTCGACCGACGCGGCCGCGGCCCTGGTGGCGTGCAACGCCCTCTGGGGACTGGGCGTGGCTCTGGACGACTTGTCGGACTTGGGTGCCGAACTCGGTTCGGACGTGCCGTTCGGCCTGCACGGTGGTACCGCTTTGGGTGCGTCCCGGGGGGAGGTGCTGACGCCGGTGCTCACCACCGGCACGTTCGTGTGGGTAGTGGCGACATCGTTCACTTCCCTGTCCACCCCGGAGGTCTACGCGACGTTCGACCGACTGAACGCCACCCGCGACGTACCTGCGCCGGCCGTGCCCCGGGCGCTGCTGGCCGCCCTGCGGCGCGGCGACCACGAAGCCGTCGGAACACATCTGCACAACGATCTGCAGGCGGCGGCCATCTCCATGCGGCCCGAGCTTGATCTGCTGCTCGAGGCCGGGATCGACTACGGCGCGCTGGGGGCGATGGTCAGTGGCAGCGGTCCGACCTGCGTGTTCCTGGCCAAGGACCCCGAGCACGCCATGGAACTCGCGGTCGCCCTGTCCGGCACGGGATTGTGTCGCAGCGCGAAGATCGCCACCGGCCCGGTTCCCGGCGCTCGCATCACGACGATCATCCCGTAGGAGCAATGGGCGGCGCGAGCCTTCCGGGAAGGGCCGCGTCAGGCGTACGCTGGAGATGCACGCTCGACGGCCCGGGCCCGGCGGAGTGACTCGCCTTCGGCGTCCGTGTGAGTTGGTGCCAGGGAGGGGTCATGTTCCGACGGACTGCACTCATCACAGGATGCATCGCACTGCTGCCGTTCGGGCCGGCGGTTGCCGACCCACCGGTGGTGCCGGTCAGTATCACCGTGTCGCCCACCACACTGGCGTCCGTGGAGGACGTGTCCTACACGGGGCGTTACGTGGTCGCCAGCGGCCCGAAGGCCCGCCTGTTGCTGCGTGACCTGCGCAAGGGGAAGCGCCTCGTGAGGCTGCCGAAGGCGGCCACTGCCGCATCCCTGAGCCAGGACGGGCGGTACCTGGCCTACTCGATGCCGGTCGGCCCGTGGGCGCGTCGCAAGATCCTGGTCTACGACCGCAAGAAGGACCGGACCAGGAACGTGACCCGTCGCAGCAACGGCAAGATCCTCGTCCCCTCGTGGAGCGGTACGTGCACGCCTGCCCGGTGTGAGGAGGATCAGAAACTCACCGACGAGCCGCAGCTGCGCGGCGGCCAGATCTCCGGAAACGGCCGCTATGTGGTCTTCAGTGCGAACTTCCGCAAGCCCGCCGTGATCGACCTGTACCTGACGAACCTGAAGACCGGGAAGTTGCGGATCTTCAAGGGCGTCGGCCGGATGCTCAACTCCGAAGGCGATGCGGAGTACGTGCAGGCGCCGTCGATCTCCCACGACGGCTCGGTGATCCTCATCCCCGGGCGGCTGGATTCCTACGAATCGGAGACCACGTGGGGTCCTGGACGGGCCCTGTTCGACCGCAGCCGGCTCGTGGACATCGGTGGCGCGGGCAACGTCATCACCCGTGACGGCGGGATCATCAGCATCAGTGGGGGACCCACCGGATCGGGCTACGGGACCCCGGACGACGTGGTCTGGTTCGACGTCGCGACAGGGACGAGCACGCCAGCCGATCCGGCGTCGATGCGCATGAGCCGCGCCAACGCCTCCACCGACGGCCGGTACGTGTTCTGGCGGCGGACCCCGTCGGATCCACTGCAACTGCGCGACCGGACGCTGGGGGTCAGTTACGACCTCGAGGCGGCCCTCGCGGATGCCGGCTACGTTCCGGATCAGCACGTGGGGTACCAGAGGGGCTACCTGTGGGGCATGCTCAGCAGCGACGCGGCCATCAGCGGCAACGGACGCACGATCTTCCTGTCGACTCAGTTCGAAGGCATCGTCAAGGTGACCTGGACGCCGTGAGGCCAGGCGAGGGCAAGTGCCTGTGCACGCTAACCTCGGAGGAGATTCCCCGTTGGTGTAATCGGCAACACTACTGGTTTTGGTCCAGTCATTCCAGGTTCGAGTCCTGGGCGGGGAGCTAGGCGTGGGCTGGGCCACACCCGTGCCGATCCGCCTCCGCCCGCACGGCATCGGACGAGGTCACCACACTGCTATCAGTGAGGCCGCCTCGTCCCTTCCGCAGAAAGTGGGCATCACCCGACGTGCACTTCGTCTCTTTGCCCAGTTTGAGAGGGAATCGGTGACGTTTGGGTGTGATATGACCGAAATGTGCAGCGCAAACTGGGCAAGACGGACCTGTGGATGCCCACTTTCGGAGGCCGGCCGTGAGCCAGGTCGGGCGCATGGTGACAGGGCGGCGACCGCCACCCCAGGCCGTGCACAAGGCCGGTCCTGACCGCTCGACGACGCGGAAACGCGGGTCGTAGCCAGCGCGACGAGCGACAAGAACGCCGTGTCCGCGGGATCACGTCGGGAGCGCCACTAGAGTCCATCGTGTGACTCATCCAGTTGCTGTCGTTCTGGCTGCCGGTCTCGGCACCCGCATGAAATCGACCAAGGCCAAGGTGCTGCATGAAGTAGCCGGTGAACCCCTGCTCGGGCACGTCTTGCGGGCCGTCCACGCGGCGAACATCGAGGAGGTCGTGGTCGTGGTCGGGCACCAGCGGGAAGCGGTCGCGGAGTACCTGGCCGCCGTGGCGCCGACCGCCCGCACCGCGGTCCAGCAGCAGATGCGAGGCACCGGGGATGCGGTTCGGCAAGCCCTGCCGCAGATCCCAGCGGACGCGGACACGGTCATGGTGCTGGCAGGTGACACCCCTCTGCTGACGGGCGCGACGTTGAGCAGCCTGATCGGCGAACACCGCGAGTCGGGCGCCTCAGCCACGGTGCTGACCGCTCGGATGCCCGACCCCACCGGCTACGGGCGTATCGTGCGCGACGAACCGCGGCGTGCGCAGCATTGTCGAGCACGTGGACGCAACTGCCGAACAGCTCGAGATCGACGAGATCAACAGCGGTCTGTACCTTTTCGCCGCCGACGCCTTGCGCGATGGTCTGCAGAACATCGGAAGCCACAACGCGCAGGGCGAGGAGTATCTGACGGATGTGATCGGGTGGCTGGTCGACCATGGCAAGCCGGTGTCCGCGTACCTCGCCGACGACCCGGAAGAGATCCACGGCATCAACGACCGGGTGCAGCTCGCCGCAGCCGGTGCGGTCCTGCGCGATCGGGTGGCACGGCGGTGGATGCGTGCTGGGGTGACGATCGAGGACCCATCGACCACGTGGATCGGTGCCGATGTGGTGCTGGAACCCGATGTGCTGATCTGCCGCAACACCCAGTTGGCTGGTCGCACGACCGTGGCTGGCGGTGCGGTGGTCGGTCCGGACACGACGCTGGTGGACTGTGAGGTCGGCGAAGCAGCCACCGTGCTGAAGAGTCACTGCCTGAGTGCGAGCATCGGCCCTCGTGCCACCGTCGGGCCCTTACACCTACTTGCGTCCGGGCACCCGCCTGGCCTCGAGCAGCAAGGCGGGCGCATTCGTTGAGATCAAGAACACCGAGGTCGGGGAAGGCGCCAAGGTCCCCCACCTGTCATACGTGGGGGATGCGCAGATCGGGGAAGGCAGCAACATCGGGGCCGCCACCGTCTTCGTCAACTACGACGGGGTGACCAAGCACCGCACGGTTGTCGGCAAGCACGCGCGTATCGGCTCGGACAGCATGCTCGTCGCGCCGGTGACCATCGGTGATGGGGCCTACACGGCGGCCGGTTCGGTCATCACGTCCGACGTGGGCCCCGGTGATCTTGCGGTGGGTCGGGCACGGCAGCGCAACGTCGAGGGATGGGTCGTGGCCAACCGTCCGGATACGTCTTCGGCTCGGGCAGCAGCCTCCGGTGAGAGCACTGACGCAACTGCCGGCTCCAATCCGGGACTTCCGGATCGGTGAGGCGGGTGCGGGGGCTACGCTGAAGGCGTTCGTGCTGGACATCGGCGAGGGGTACTCGTGTCGGAACTGATTACGCCGTCTCAGAAGAAGTTGATGTTGTTCTCGGGGCGTACGCACCCGGAACTCGCTGAGTACATCGCCGTCGAGCTCGGTTGTGAGGTCTCGCCGACCAAGATCTATGACTTCGCCAACGGTGAGATCTTCGTCAGGTTCGAGGAGAGCGTGCGCGGAAGTGACGCTTTTGTCATCCAGTCCCATGCCGAACCGTTGAACAAGGCCATCATGGAGCAGTTGATCATGGTTGACGCCTTGAAGCGGGCATCGGCCAAACGAATCACCGTGGTGATCCCCTTCTACGGGTACGCGCGGCAGGACAAGAAGCACCGCGGACGCGAACCGATCACGGCGCGCCTGCTGGCCAACCTGTTCGCC
Organism: uncultured Actinomycetota bacterium; assembly: GCA_963704075.1. Classification (GTDB taxonomy): domain Bacteria; phylum Actinomycetota; class Actinomycetes; order S36-B12; family UBA10799; genus JADKAV01. The sequence continues at coordinate 26,335 of CAVPGV010000010.1, read as the reverse complement.
ACAGCCGGTGCCGATCGCCTGATGTCGGTGGACCTTCACACCTCGCAGATCCAGGGGTTCTTCGACGGTCCGGTCGACCACCTGTTCGCGCTGCCGCTGCTGTCCGAATACGTCGGCGCGAACGTCGAGCGCGACCGGCTGACCATCGTGTCCCCGGATGCCGGCCGGGTGCGGGTTGCCGAGCGTTGGACCGATGTCCTGGGCTCCCCGCTGGCGATCATCCACAAGCGCCGCGACCCGAACGTGCCGAATCAGGTCTCCGTGCTCGAGGTCGTGGGCGAGGTCAAGGACCGGGTGTGCGTGATCGTCGACGACATGATCGACACCGGCGGCACCATCACGAAGGCCGCGGAGACGTTGTTCGACGAGGGGGCCGCGGAGGTCGTCGTCACCGCCACCCACGGTGTGCTCAGCGACCCGGCCACGGAGCGGTTGAAGAATTCGCGGATCACTGAGGTGATCGTCACCGACACTCTGCCGATCCCCAGCGAACGTCGTTTCGACAAACTCACCGTTCTGCCCATCGCGCCGTTGATCGCCCGAGCGATCAACGAGGTGTTCAGGGACGGTTCGGTCACCAGCCTGTTCGAAGGGTAGACAGGGGACCATCACAACTGGTCCGCATCCAGCCTGCGGCGCCCAGTTCTGATGGCCGAGCCGGCCGTTTCGCCCGCTATGTGCAGATTGGAGCCTGCAGAGCGGGGCCGAGGACGGCGCTGCGCTGACTCTCCGGCCCACATGTGATGGTCGGTGCCCGGACCCAGACGCCAGTCCCGTCACCGGTACACTGGTGAGAGACCCGGCGAGGGTGGCCTTGCGGCCCCGTTATCGACGAGCCCTTCCGGTTCCCCATGATCAACGACCGGGAGCACACATGGCAGAGATCCGCCTCACCGCACAACCGCGAAACGAGTTCGGCAAAGGTGCCGCACGTCGACTGCGCCGCGACGGGCAGGTGCCCGCGGTGCTCTACGGCGACGGTGAAGAGCCCCGCCACATCAGTCTCGACGACCACGACCTGAGTCAAGCCCTCAAGCAGACGAAGGTCATCCTCGAGATCGACATCGATGGCGATGTCATCCCCACCGCCCCCCGTGACATCCAGCGCCACCCTGTGCGACAGGACCTCAAGCACCTCGACCTGATCACCCTGGACCGGGCCGCGCTGCGTGCCCGCCAAGTGGAGGCCGAGATCATGGGGCGCGCCGAGGACGTCGCGGCGGAGAAGGAACTCGACCCTGTAGCCCTGTCCGAGATCGTCAGCGAGATGCTGGGCGAGGGAGCCGATCCGGACAGCGTGATCGACGCCGCGGTCGAGCGTCTCGAGGCCGAACTCAAGGCACAGGCCGAGGCCGCTGCTGCTGCTGCCGCCGCCGAGGATGCCGCAGAGGCTGCCGGTGAGACCGAGGGTGAGGCCGAGGAGGCCGGGGGCGACGAGGCCTCCAGCGACGAGTGACCGAAAGCTGGGTCGTCGTCGGGCTGGGCAATCCGGGTCGGGAGTACGAACGCACGCGTCACAACGTCGGCTACGTGGTGGTCGAGGAGCTGGCCGGGCGGCTCGGACTGCAATTCGCCAGGCATCGACGTGCCCACGCGGATGTCGCCGAAGGGCACGCATTCGTGGGTACCCCCGAGCACTGTCGCGTCGTGCTGGTCAAAGCCCGGACGTACATGAACGAGAGCGGTGGGCCGGTGAAAGCCGTGCTGGACTTCACCAAGACCGACAACCTCGTGGTCATCCACGACGAACTGGACATCCCGCTGGGGGCGCTGCGGGTCAAACACGGCGGCGGGGACAACGGTCATAACGGCCTGCGCAGCCTGCGGAAGTCGTTGGGGCAAGGCGACTATCTACCGTGTGCGGTGTGGCGTCGGGCGCCCGATGGGACGCCAGGACCCCGCCGACTACTTGTTGTCCGACTTCCGCGCCGCCGAACGGTCAGAGGTCGCGCTGATGGTCTCCGAGGCCGCCGATGCCACCGAATTCCTGCTAGCCAATGGTCTGGAAGCCACCCAATCCCGCTTCAACCGATAGGACACCGACGGTGAACACCCACGATGCCGAACTGGCCAAGGAACTGTCCCTGGCGGCAGGTCGCCTGTTGCTGGACCTGCGAGCCGATTTCGGCCCGGTGGATCCGGGCGACAAGGCACGTCGCAGTGAACTCAAAGATGTCGCGGACGCCGCCAGCCAGGCGTTCCTCGCCGAGCAGTTCGCACGAGAACGTCCCGGTGACGCGATCCTGTCCGAGGAGGCCAAGGACTCCGATGAGCGTGACGACGCCGACCGCGTGTGGATCATCGACCCGTTGGACGGGACCAGTGAGTACAGCCAGGGTCGTGGCGACTGGGCCGTGCAGATCGCGCTGTGGGAGCGCGACGCCCCGGGGAGCGGTTTCACCGCTGCTGCCTTCAGCCTGCCTGCCCAGGAAGCCATCTACACGACGGGTCAGTCGGTCGGTTCCGGGGTCGAGCCGTTGACGCACCGCCCGTTGCGCGTCGTGGTGTCCCGTTCCCGGCCGCCGGAGCGGTTCGTGGCCCGGACCGAGGAGATCGGCGACCGACTGGCCGCTGACGGGGTGACCACGCACGGCGTCGAATTCGTGTACGTCGGATCGGCCGGGGCGAAGGTCGGGGAGATCCTCGCGGGTCGGGTGGACGCCTACGTCAATGAAGGCGGATTCTGGGAGTGGGACGCCGCAGCACCACTGGCCGTGGCCGTGGACCATGGCATGATCGCCGGCCACCTCGACGGCCGGACCATCGAGTTCAACAAGCGCCCGCCGTGGGTCGACGACATCGTGATCGCTCGTCCGGAGGTCATCGACTACATCCGCTGACGGACCGGCGGGCCACGGCTCGCAAAGGGTTGAACAGTTGATGTACCGAGGTGCACGTGAATGTTCAACCCTTCCCCCGGCCAGCGCAAACTCCCGGCCCGCATCCGTCCGATTCCCCCGACGTAGATTGGAGCCGTGACTCTTGCCGGCGTGATAACGCGTGTCGGCAGCCTCCCCGACATCAGCGAGTGGCTGTCCCGATTGCCAGAGGGCGGTACTGACCTGGCCGTCACGGCCGGGGTCGAGCCGTTCGTGCTGGCTGCTGCCCTGCAGCAAGGGGTCACGGGCAGCGTGATCGCGATCACCGCCACCGGTCGGCAGGCCGAAGAATTGTCCAACGCGATCGCCGACCTCGGATTCGGCACGGCGGTCTTTCCTTCGTGGGAGACGCTGCCGCACGAACGGCTGAGCCCGACCGCCGACACCGTGGGCAGGCGCATGGCTGTCATCAGCGACGTCGCGGCGGGCACCCTGCCGCAGGTGCTGGTGGTGCCGGTCAGGGCACTCATGCAGCCTTTCGCCGCAGAGCTCGCCGACGAACGGCCGATCGTGGTGTCGGCTGGCGACGACCCCGGTTTCGACGACCTGGTCGCAGCCTTGGCCCGAGCCGGCTACGAGCGGGTGCCGATGGTCGAGCGCCGCGGCCAGTTCGCCGTGCGTGGCGGGATCATCGACGTCTTCGCGCCGACCGAGGAGCATCCCAGCCGTATCGAGTTCTTCGGCGACGAGGTGGACGAACTGCGCGTGTTCGCGGTCTCGGACCAGCGAACGCTGGCGGTGCGAGAGAAGCCGCTGAGAATCCCCGTCTGCCGTGAACTGATGCTCACCGACGAGGTGCGCGTGCGTGCCAAGGCGCTCGTGGACAGGTACCCGCACATCGCCGACGTGCTCGGCGACATCGCCGCCGGGACGCCCGTCGAGGGCATGGAGTCGCTGGCCCCCGTCCTCGCCGACCGGATGATCACCCTGCTTGATCTGCTACCGGCCGGAACGCCGGTCGTCAACGTCGGCCCCGAACGCATCGAGGCCCGCGCCGTGGATCTCGTGCGCACCTCCGAGGAGTTCCTGCAGGCCGGATGGCACAACGCCGCGGTCGGCAATTCCGTGCCGCTGGACCTGTCCCAGGCCGCCTACCGCAGTACCGAACAACTGCGCGACCAGGCCCGTCAGCGCCAGTTGCCGGTCAGCGCGATGGGAACCCTCGGCGCGGTGGCAGCCGGTCTCAAGCCGGCCCCGGCGTACCGCGGTGATGTCAGCGCCCTGGCCGCGGATTGCCGCGCGGCGGTCGCGGCCGGGATACCGGTGGTGATCGCCATGGGAGCGGCCGGTCCGGCGCAGCGCCTGGCCGAGCAACTGGCCGCGCAGGACGTCGCCGTGCGTCTGCTCACCGATTCCGCACTTCGACCCGATCGTGCACATCGTCAAGGCACGCCTGATCAGCGGTTTCAGCACCGGGCAGGTCGTGCTGGTGACCGAACGCGACATCACCGGCACCTCCAGCACTGCGGTGACCAAACTGCCCGCGAAACGCCGCAAGGCGCTGGATCCACTGACCCTGAAACCCGGGGACTTCGTCGTGCACAGCCAGCATGGCGTGGGGCGGTACCTGGAGATGACGCAACGCACCGTGGCAGGTTCCGTGCGCGAGTACCTGGTGCTGGAGTACGCGGCGAGCAAACGTGGGCAGCCCGCCGACCGCCTCTACGTGCCCACCGATCAGCTCGACCAGGTCACCCGCTACGTCGGTGGGAGAAGCGCCCTCGGTGCACCGGCTCGGAGGCGCCGACTGGCAGAAGGCCAAGTCGAAGGCGAAGAAGGCGATGCGCGAGATCGCCGCCCAACTCGTCAAGCTCTACGCGGCGCGGCAGGCCACCCGGGGCCACGAGTTCGGCCCCGACACCCCGTGGCAGCGGGAGCTGGAGGACGCCTTCCCCTACCAGGAGACTCCCGGACCAAATGGTCACCATCGACGAGGTCAAGGCCGACATGCGCAAGCCGGTTCCGATGGACCGCCTGATCTGCGGGGACGTGGGTTTCGGCAAGACCGAGATCGCGGTGCGGGCGGCGTTCAAGGCGGTCCAGGAGGGCAAGCAGGTCGCCGTCCTGGTGCCCACCACGCTGCTGGTGAAGCAGCACTTCAACACGTTCTCCGAGCGGTTCGCCTCCTTCCCGGTGCGGGTAGAGGCCCTGTCGCGCTTCCAGTCCGACGCGGAGGCCGACAGAATCCTGCAGGGCCTGGCAGATGGCAAGGTCGACGTGGTCATCGCCACCCATCGCCTGCTCAGCCCCAGGACCCGGATTCCGGAGCTCGGGCTGCTCATCGTCGATGAAGAACAGCGGTTCGGTGTCGAGCACAAGGAACACATCAAGGCCCTGCGGACCTCGGTCGACGTGCTGAGCATGTCGGCCACCCCGATCCCGCGCACGCTGGAGATGGCGGTGACCGGGATCCGTGAGATCTCGACCATCGCGACCCCGCCCGAGGACCGGTTGCCGGTGCTCACGTTCGTCGGGCCGTACGACAACAAACAGATCGCCGCGGCGATCCACCGAGAGCTGATGCGCGAGGGTCAGGTCTTCTTCATCCATAACCGGGTCGAGTCGATCGCCCGGGCGACGGCGAAACTGGCCGAACTCGTTCCGGAAGCTCGGATCGCCTACGCACATGGGCAGATGCCCGAGGCGGCCCTCGAACAGACCGTCGTGGACTTCTGGGAAGGCCGCGTCGACGTCCTGGTGTGTACGACCATCGTGGAGTCCGGGATGGACATCCCCAACGCCAACACCCTGATCGTGGAGCGTGCCGACGCCTTTGGCCTGTCGCAGTTGCACCAGTTGCGCGGCCGGGTCGGACGCGGTCGGGAACGTGCCTATGCGTACTTCCTGTACCCGCCGGAGAAGCCGTTGACCCAGACCGCGCACGACCGGCTGGAGACGATCGCCGCCCACACCGACCTCGGTTCCGGAATGGCCGTGGCGATGAAGGACCTGGAGATCCGGGGCGCGGGCAACCTGCTCGGCGGCGAGCAGTCCGGGCACATCGCGAACATCGGCTTCGACCTGTACGTGCGCATGGTCGGGGAGGCGCTGGCCGCGGTGCGTGGGGAGCAAGAGGAGGAGATCCCCGAGGTCCGCATCGAATTGCCGCTCAACGCCCACCTCCCGCACGATTATGTGCCGGACGAGCGGCTGCGGCTGATGGCGTACACGACCTTGGCGCAGGCGCACTCGGAATCGCAGGTGACCGAATTCGTCGAAGAGATGACCGACCGGTACGGTCCCTTGCCGCAAGCGGTGACCGTGCTGGTCGAGGTGGCCCGACTGCGGTTGCTGGCCCGGGCGGCCGGGATCACCGACATCGTCATGGCCGGGACCCGCGTGCGGATGGCGCCGGTCCATCTCCCGGAGAGCAGGACCATGCGACTGAGCCGGCTGTATCCGGGCAGCCTCTACAAGGCGGCCTCCGGCACGGTTCTCGTGCCGCGGCCGACCGAGGGCGGCTTCGGCGCCAAACCCCTGGCCGACCACGCTTTGATCCAGTGGGCGCGTAGTCTGATCGAGTCGGTACTGGACACCTCGAGGGAGTAGGCGTGGCGGTCAAGCGATGGATCCCCCTTCTGCTGGTGGCGGGCTTCGCCCTGGTCGGTTGCGGGCAGAACCTGGCGGGCTCGGCAGCGGTCGTCGGTGAGCAACGACTGACCGATTCGCAACTGGCCGACGCGGCCACGACGTTGACGCAGCGGCTCGGGATTCCGGAGAGCCCGCAGGTGTCGCAGGCCCTGATCTCGCGCTGGGTGGTGGCCGAACTCGTCGACGAACTGGCGGCCCGTCGGGGCGTCGATGTGACCAAGGGTGAGGTCGACGCGGCGATCGCCGACGAGGAAGAGCGGGCCGGTGGCCGGGAGGCGCTGGAGCAGGGTGCTTTGCAGTCCGGTGTGCTACCCGACCAGATTCCTGACGTTGTGAGGACCTCGCTGCTCGTCGAGGCCATCAGCAAGACGACCATCACCGGTGAAGACCCGACCGGTCAGTCCGGGTCTGCTGGTCCAGGTGCAGCAACTCAGCGACGAGGTGCAGCCCGAGGTGAGTCCCGAGGTTCGGCACCTGGGACGCCCAGCAGTTGTCCGTCGGATCGCTACCCGATGACCTGTCGACGCCGGTCGCCGGCGGCGGCGAGGCTCTGAGCCAGTTGGCGCAGCAGCAACAGTGACGCGGGGCTCCCGGCTGCTGGAACTGGTGGCCGTGATGGATCGCCTGCGTTCCCCGGGTGGGTGCCCGTGGGATGCCGAGCAGACCCACGAGAGCCTGGTCCAGTACCTCGTCGAGGAGACCTACGAGACCATCGAGGCCATCGACGCCGGTGACCGCGATGCGCTGGTCGAGGAGTTGGGCGACCTGCTGCTGCAAGTGGTCTTCCATGCCCGCATCGGCCAGGAGTCCGATGCGCCGTTCGACATCGACGACGTGGCCAGCGGCATCGCGGACAAGCTCGTTGCGCGCCACCCCCACGTGTTCGGTGATGAGACCGCGCAGACCGCTGGGGACGTGGAGGCGGCCTGGTTCGAGCGCAAAGCGCCGCGAGAAGGGGCGCACGTCGGTCACCGATGGCGTGCCCATGGCGATGCCTGCGATTCCCTTGATCGAGAAGTTGCTTCATCGGGCGGAGAAGGGCGGGGTGGAGGTGCCCGCACCTGATCCGCGGATCGACGCCCTGCTGGATGAGGTGGACGTGGGACAGGCGATCCTGGCGATGGTCGCCGCCGCCCGACTTCGCGGGGTGGATGCCGACGAGGCGACTCGGCGGGCCGCTGTCGAGCTGCGCGACGGTTTGCTGGCTCAGGAGTCAGGCGGGGGTTGAACGGGTACGGCCACAGCAATCCGCCGCCTCGCACCCCCGATCCGGGAGAGTCTCGATGGCCTGCCGGCCACGTTCTGATGCGTGAAGTGCTGGGCTCAGGTCTTGCTGGGGGTGGTTGCTCGACGGCTGACTTCTGTTACCTCGACCTCACGGGCGGGGGTTCAAACGGCGGGACCGCGTAGCTCATGCGTGACGTGCTGGGTGCAGGACTTGCTGCAGGTGGTTGGATGCCCCGACCTCACGGGAGTGGCGGCGTTGCTCAGGAGGGCGCATCCGTGCTCCCAGCGCGTGAGAGATTCTCGACATGCGGCAGGTCCGCGGCGGCTGATGTGCCCGGCGGCATGGGCGAGTTATGGCTCACGACAGGCCGTCCCACGGTATCGTGTCGACCGAAGGGATGACTTGTCGTGGGCGTGTCCTGGTGGACTAATGGGATCGCGAGCAAGGAGATCATCATGTTGCGTCCCGTCGGTCTTGCGGTGGTATCCACAGTGTGTGCGGTGGGGCTCGTCGGGAGCACCGGCGCACGCCGGCAAGAAGCATGGTCCCGCCGAGTACAAACCGGTGCGCGCCAACACCGCCGGCACCTACACGTTCACCGAGATCACGACCTATGACAGTGGCGGGGGCGAAACGGTCACGTACACGGTCGACTTCTCGGGTCGCGGTGGAAAACTCTACCTGGGTCCGGGTGACGCGTACGGGTGGCAGAAAGCTCCCCGCGGGACCGTGTCGATCAATTACACGGTCACCGGGAGCATTCCCGCCGTGTCGTGGAATCCCTGCACCGCGATCGACTGGCAGGGCAGTGGCACCCTCAATGCGAAGGTCAAGATCGGAATCGGCGGCCCGACCCGCGACTTCCGCAAACTCTCGAAAAGGCCGGAAGATCAAGTTCCAGGACAAGACCGTCCTGGTCAGCGCCGAGGGCTACGTGCCGGTGACCAAGACCACGAATCGGCAGGACGATTTCGGTGGATGCCACACCGAGACTCAGAACGAGTCGTCCAGCGAGTACGTCTACGCGGACATGACCGGCAGGTTGAAGGGCTCCAAGGTCACCCTGCGCGCGGTGACTCCAGATGACCCCGGGGTGGACAACATCACGCGCACCGCCGCCGGCAGCGGCAAGGTCATGTTCAACCGCAAACCGGCGCTGCGCTGGTAACAACAAACCGCTGGTCTGTGCCCGACAGGGGTTGCCGATAGGCTCGGGGCAGGCGACCCAAGGAGGAATTGTGGCGGTTATCGAGGCAGTCATCGCGCGGGAGATTCTGGATTCCCGGGGCAACCCGACGGTGGAGGTCGAGGTCGGTCTCGACGACGGGTCTCTGGGAAGGGCTGCTGTCCCCAGTGGCGCATCGACCGGTGCCTTCGAGGCCTCCGAGAAGCGTGACGGCGGGCAGCGGTACCTCGGCAAGGGGGTGCTGGAGGCAGTCGCCGCCGTCGAGGATGTGATCGCCCCGGAGGTCGAAGGCTGTGAGGCGTCCGAACAGCGCCTGATCGACCAGCTCATGATCGACCTGGACGCCACCCCCAACAAGAGTCGCCTCGGGGCGAACGCGATCCTGGGCGTCTCCCTCGCGGTCGCCCGCGCCGCGGCGGAGTCCGCTGACCTGCCGTTGTTCCGCTACCTCGGCGGACCGCAGGCGCACGTGCTGCCGGTCCCGATGATGAACATCGTCAACGGCGGTGCCCATGCCGACACCGGGGTCGACATTCAGGAGTTCATGATCGCCCCGATCGGCGCGGAGGACTTCAACACGGCGCTGCGCATGGGTGCTGAGGTGTACCACGCCCTCAAGGCGGTGCTGAAGAAGCGCGGTCTGTCCACCGGCCTCGGCGACGAGGGCGGTTTCGCCCCCGATCTGCCCAGCAACCGTGATGCCCTCGACTTGATCGGGGAGGCCGTGGCGTCGACTGGTTTCGTGCTGGGCAGCGACATCGCCCTGGCCCTGGACGTGGCGGCCACCGAGTTCCACAGCGACGGTACGTACACGTTCGAGGGTTCCTCGAAGACGAGCGCCGAGCTTGCGGCCTACTACGGCTCCCTGCTCGACAACTACCCGCTGGTGTCGATCGAGGACCCGCTGTCCGAGGACGACTGGGAAGGCTGGATCGACCTGACCTCGCACATCGGGGACCGGGTCCAACTCGTCGGTGACGATTTGTTCGTGACCAACCCCGTGCGACTGGCTGACGGCATCGAGCGGGCCGCCGCCAACGCGCTGCTCGTCAAGGTCAATCAGATCGGATCCCTCACCGAGACGCTGGACGCGGTGAACATGGCTCACCGCGCCGGTTTCACCTGCATGATGAGTCACCGTTCCGGTGAGACGGAGGACACCACGATCGCCGACCTCGCCGTCGCGACCGATTGCGGGCAGATCAAGACCGGTGCGCCGGCGCGTTCCGAACGGGTGGCCAAGTACAACCAGTTGCTGCGGATCGAAGAGGAACTCGACGACGCCGCCGTGTACAGCGGTCGCTCGGCATTCCCGCGCTTCAAGGGGTAGTGCCGTCCGCCTGCTGTCGGCGGGTAGATGTCGCAGAAGCCGCATGCACGACCGGTGGAGTTGCACGTCCGCGTAGGCGACCGTCGGATCCGACGATCCCCCGGCCGCGCTGACACACTTCGCCGGCTTCGGACACGATGGGTTCATGCGACCGGTCCACGACGTCTCCACGATCCGCACGGCCGAAGAAGCCCTGATGGCCCGGATGCCACCTGGGGCGCTCATGCAGCGCGCCGCGACCGGGTTGGCCGTGACCACAGCGCGTCTGATCAAGCAGCATTTCGGCCGGATCAGCGGGATCCGGCTGTGCGTCGTCGCCGGGTCGGGCAACAACGGTGGAGACGCCCTGTTCGCCAGCTCCCAGCTGGCCCGCCGGGGGGTGGCGGTGGACATCGTCGCAACCTCGGACACACTGCACCCCGAGGGGCTCGCGGCGGCCGTGCGGGAGGGCGCCCGGGTCGGCTCGCCGCGCCGAGCCGACGTGGTGCTAGACGCGGTGGTGGGTATAGGCGGCATCGGTCCTTTGCGCGACAACGCGGTGGCCATCCGCGACGCCGTCCAGGCCGAGTTGAGCATCGCCGTGGACCTGCCCAGTGGGCTGCAACCGGACACCGGGGAGGTTCCCGGGGAGGTTTGGAACGCCGATCACACCGTGACCTTCGGCACGTTGAAGCCCGGTGTGGTGCTGCGTCCGGACGTGTGCGGGCAGGTGCATCTGGTCGACATCGGCCTGGCTGAGACCCTGCCCGTGGCTACCGTCGAGGTCGTGGAGCCTGCCGACGCCGGGGTCCTGTTCCCCCCGCCGGACTGGCGGGACAACAAGTACACACGCGGGGTCGTCAGCATCGAGGCCGGGTCGCGGCAGTACCCCGGCGCGGGGCAGTTGTGCACCTCGGGTGCCCGCCATGCCGACGTGGGCATGGTCCGGTCGGCAGTGGCCGGATTCCCCGACGTGGTGGCCTCGCGGGGGCGCACCGACGCCTACGTGGTCGGACCGGGATTGGCCGACGAGGCGCGGCTTCAGGATGCGGTGGATGTTGCGCTGGGTTCGGGCAGGCCGGTCGTCCTGGACGCCGAGGCGCTGTCGAAGGTCGCACCCGGACCGGTCGTCGTGACTCCGCATGAGGGGGAGTTCGCGCGCATGGGTTTCGAACTGGGCGTCGATCGGATCGCTGCGGTGCGCCACGCCGCGGCACACCTCGGGGTCGTCTTCCTGCTCAAGGGCTCGGTGACCGTGGTGGCGACTCCTGACGGCCACGTCTTCATCAACACCCACAGCAGCCCCCATCTTGCGGCAGCGGGAAGTGGTGATGTGCTCTCCGGACTGCTGGGCGGCATGCTGGCCCGGCACTTCGTCGGTACCGACCCCGACCTTCGACAGATCGCGCGGATCGCCGCGTGTGCGGCTTTGGTCCACGGGGAGGCGGGCAAGCGGGCAGCCTTTCCCGCCACGAGCGTCGACATCGCTGAGCAGGTCCGCGATGCGGTGGCATGGGCCTGCGCCGAAGCCGTCTGACTTCAGGCTGCGATTGACCGATCGCACGCCGCCTAGAATCGGGTCTGTGACCCGCGCTGAGGCCCGCATCGACCTAGATGCGTTCGCCCATAACCTGGAAAGGCTGCGCGCCGCCGCCCCGGGCAGTGAGCAGATGGCTGTGGTGAAAGCCGACGGCTACGGCCATGGCCTGATCCCCATGGCCCGTGCGGCCCGCGTGGCCGGTGCGCCGTGGCTCGGCGTGGCCCTCTTCAGTGAGGCTCTGGAACTGCGGGCTGCTGGCGATACGGGTCGACTACTGGCCTGGCTGGCGACACCGGGCGACCCGTGGGAACAGGTGCTCAACGCCGACGTCGACCTCGGGGTCTCCAGCGAGGCGGCCCTGGATCGGGTGGCGGCTGCTGCCCGAACCACGGGGCGGCGCGCCCGCATCCACCTGAAGGTCGACACCGGACTGGGCCGGGCGGGCTGCCCGCCTGCGCAATGGGAGGCTTTCGTTCAGCACGCCAAAGCGCTCCAGAGTGCGGGAGCGCTGGCCATCGTGGCGATCTGGTCCCACTTCACCGTGGCCGACGACCCGCGCGACCCGCTGAACACGGTTCAGGTCGAGCGGTTCGGACAGGCCGTCGAGGCAGCCCGGTCTCTGGGTGTGGACCCCGAACACCTGCACCTGGCGAATTCGGCCGCGACCCTGGCATTGCCGGAGGCGCACTTCACGCTGGTGCGACCCGGTATTGCGACCTACGGTGTTTCCCCCGGCCAGGCGCTGGGGACTCCGGCGTCCCTGGGGTTGCGTCCGGTGATGACACTCGTGGGTCGCATGGCCCTGGTCAAGCACCTACCCGCCGGGTCGGGGCTCTCCTACGGTCACAAATACCGACTGGCCGACGCAGCGACGACCGCGGTGATCCCCTTGGGCTACTCCGACGGCATCCCCCGCAACGCCACCAACGTCGGCCCGGTCTTCGCCGCCGGGAAACGCCGCACGATCGCCGGGCGCGTGTGCATGGACCAGTTCGTCCTCGACCTCGGGGCAGACACGGCGTCGGAGGGCGACGAAGTGATCCTATTCGGCAGCGGTGAGGGTGGCGTCCCGCTGGCTGAGGACTGGGCGGAGGTCACCGGCACCATCGGCTACGAGATCGTGACCCGGCTCGGGCCGCGGGTGCCCCGCATCTATTCCGGCGGCGACACGTGATCAGACCCGCACTCGCTGTGCTCGGCGGGCTCGCGCTGGGCGTCGCCGCGGAGCAACTGGCCGTGCGCAAACCCTGGCAACCGGACCCGACCAAGGACGAACCGTTCGGCTTCGTCCGGGGGGAGTCCCATTGGCTGCGGGCCGACGACGGCACCCAGTTGTATGTGGAGGTCCATCCGCGCCGTGATCCGAACGCGCCGACGATCGTCATTGGGCATGGGTACTGCCTGAATCAGGACAGCTGGCACTTCCAGCGCAAGGCGCTGCAGGGTCGGGCGCGGCTGGTGCTCTGGGATCAGCGCGGCCATGGGCGTAGCGAGCGCGGGCCCGCGGAGAACAACACCATCGATCAGTTGGGCCGCGACCTTCAATGGGTGATCAACGGTTTCACCGAGGGTCCGATCACCCTCGTGGGTCATTCCATGGGCGGCATGACGATCATGGCCCTCGCCGACCAGTTCCCCGCGACGATCAGGTCCCGGGTCACCGGCGTGGGCTTCGTGGCCACCAGCGCCGGGGATGTCTCCGCAGACTTCCTGGGACTGCCGGCGGGCATCGTTGGGCGTGCCCAGACCGCCTTGACCGGAGCCAACGGCCGGCGCATCCGCACCGGTCCGCTGGTCCAGCAGGTGCGCTACACCGACTTGAACTTCGCGCTCACCAAACGTGCCAGTTTCGGCCGGGGGGTTCCCAACTCGCTCAACGAGTTCACCGTGCAGATGCTCAACGCGACGCCGATGGAGACGGTGGTGGACTTCCTGCCGACCCTGTTCGCCCACGACAAGGTGGACGCTCTGAAAGCCTTCGACGGAATCCCGGCACTGGTCATCTGCGGTGACGAGGATGTCCTGACCCCGCCGTCGCACACGCTGCGCATCGGCGAGGCGCTGCCCGAGGCGGACATGCAGATCTTGGAGAACACGGGCCACATGATCCAGCTCGAACGCCATGAGCAGGTCACCGAAGGGATCCGGCGCCTTGCCTTCAGCGATCGTTCGTGAGGTCGATTCGCCCGCGGCGATGGTCGAACTGGGCAGGCTGCTCGGCATGCGACTGCGCGCCGGGGACGTCGTCCTGTTGAGCGGGGAACTCGGCGCCGGCAAGACCACGTTGATGCGGGGACTGGGCGAGGGGTTGGGCGTTCGGGGCCCGGTCACCAGCCCCACGTTCGTCATCGCCCGCCGACACCCCTCGCTGGTGGGAGGCCCCGACCTGATCCACGCCGACGCGTACCGTCTGGGAAGTGCAGGGGAGTTCGAGGACCTCGACCTGGCCGACGAACAGGCCGTGGTGTGCGTCGAGTGGGGCCGCGACCGCGCCGAGCAGTTGTCGGCGCGCCGCCTGGAGATCGACATCGAGACGGTGGGCGACGGTCGGACAGTCAGGATCGCCGGGATCGGTCGGACGGTGCCGTTGTGAGCGGGCACATCTTGGCCATCGACACGTCGACGTCGCGTTGTTGTGTGGCTTTCGGCCTGCGGTCGGCCGGGATCGAGGCGCCCACCGGACATGCCGAACACCTGGCCGGCTTGATCCGGCAGGTGGTCGACGACGTGTCGCGGATCGATTCGATCGTCGTGGGCGTCGGCCCCGGCCCGTACACCGGCTTGCGGGTGGGCGTGGTCACCGCGCTGACCATGGCGAAGGCGCTGAACGTTCCGGTGGCCGGGGTCTGTTCCCTGGACGGACTCGGGCGTCGGGTGGGCGACGGCGTGGTCGTCACGGACGCACGACGGCGCGAGGTGTTCGCTGCGCTCTACGCACAGGGTCGCCGCGTCGACGGACCGGTCGTGCTCTCGCCGTCGCAGGTGCCGCTGCGGTGGCCGGGTCAGCCGGTGATTGGGCCCGGCGCTGACCCGGTACCCGGAACTCGGCGAGCGCCGAGCAGATCGACGCCGCCGACCTGCTCGAGGTGCCTGCCGATCTGCCGGTGCGGCCCTGGTACTTGCGCGACCCCGATGCGAAACCGCAGTGAGCATTCCGGTGCGACCTATGCGGTGGTGGGATCTGGAGCAGGTGATCGCCATCGAGAACGAGGTGTTCGGGCCGACGGCCTGGCCTCCGGAGTCCTTCTGGGGGGAACTTGCCCGTGCGGATCGGTACTACGTGGTCGCCGACGACGGGGTGGTCCAGGCGTACGGGGGCCTGTGGATCGCGGCGCCGGACGCGGACGTGCAGACGATCGCAGTGGCGCCCGGTGCGCGGGGCCGGGGACTCGGGCGTCGGGTTCTCGACCACCTGCTGGACCATGCCGCACAGGGCGGATGCCGGCGCATCCACCTCGAGGTAAGGGCCGACAACCACGCCGCGATCCGGCTCTATGAGGATGTCGGGTTCGGGCGGGTTCGGGTCCGGGAGCGGTACTACCCCGACCTCGCGGACGCGCTCGTGATGGGGTTGGACCTGTGAGCCCATTGGTGTTGGGAATCGAGACCTCGTGCGACGAGACGGGCATCGGCTTGGTGTCGGGGACCACGCTGCTCGCCGACGCCGTGGCCAGCAGCGTGCCCGAACACGTGCGATTCGGCGGGGTGGTCCCCGAGGTGGCCAGCCGTGCGCACGTCGAGGCGATGGTGCCCACCATCGAGAGGGCGTTGCGGGAGGCGCACGCGGGCTTCGCGGACATCGACGCGATCGCGGTCACGGCGGGCCCCGGACTGGTCGGCGCCTTGGTGGTCGGAGTGGCCGCGGCCAAAGCCCTGGCCCTTTCCCTGGGCAAACCGCTGTACGGGGTCAACCACCTCAGCGCCCATGTGGCCGTGGATCAGTTGCAGCATGGACCGCTGCCCGAGGGGTGCATCGCGCTGCTGGCCTCGGGCGGCCATTCCTCCATCTTGCGGGTGGGGGATGTCACCGAGGATGTCGAACCGCTGGGGGCAACCATCGACGACGCCGCCGGTGAGGCCTTCGACAAGGTGGCCCGCATGCTCGGACTCGGTTTTCCCGGGGGGCCGGTGATCGACGCTGTAGCCCGCGACGGGGACCGATCGGCAATCGCCTTCCCGCGGGGGCTGACCGGACCCCGCGACGCGGTCTACGACTACTCGTTCTCGGGGTTGAAGACGGCGGTGAAGCGGTGGCTTGAGGCCAACCCGCAGGCGCCGGTGGCAGACGTCGCCGCGTCCTTCCAGGAGGCCGTTGCCGATGTCCTGTCGTCGAAGGCCCTGGCGGCCTGTCGCGACACCGGGGTCGACACCCTGATCCTGGGCGGCGGGGTGGCTGCGAACTCGCGACTTCGGGCGCTGACCGAGCAGCGGTGCGAGGCGGCCGGGATCCGGCTGAGGGTGCCGCGCCCGGCGTTGTGCACCGACAACGGCGCGATGGTCGCGGCACTGGGTGCCGAGATGGTCGCCCGCGGCAGGCCGGCGTCGGGCTGGCTGCTGGGCGCCGATTCGTCGTTGCCGGTGAACGAGCCGCTCGTCGGCTGACATCTGCCCCGTTGTCGCGGGCAGCGGTCCGGCAGGCGAGAATCGAACGGTGAGCTTCGTCTACAACCTCCTGGTCATCCTGCACTTCCTCGGCCTCGCCTCGCTGATCGGTGGCTTCCTGGTCCAGATCAAGTCGTCCCCGCGGGTGGTGAACCCGGCCATGCTGCACGGCGCCCTGACCCAGTTGGTGACCGGCGTGCTACTGGTGGGACTGCGCTACCCGCTGCACGATTCGGACCCCGATGAGTGGGCCCTGCCCGACAACGCCAAGATCGGCGTCAAGTTCGTGATCCTGCTGGTGGTGCTCGGCTTGATCCTGGCCAACCGCAAGAAGGACCAGATCTCGACCGCGGTGTGGGGTTTGATCGGTGGTCTGTCCATCGTCAACGTCGTGATCGCGGTTCTCTGGTAGGCGCGAGCTGCGAACCGCCTCCTTCGGCATCCCAAGAGCCGATCGGCCTTGCTGGGGGTCAGAAACACACGCAACGAATGCCGATCGGCTTCGGGACGCGCATCTACCCTTCTGCGGGCCCAAGCGGGCCCGGAAGAGCCGACGACGAGCAGTGGGCAGGCGCGGCTGGCGGCTTGCTGGTCATCCCGCCGCGACGACATTGGGTCGCAGCACTGGGGGCCGGCGCGGTGTTGCTCACAGACGGCCGCCGGTAGCGGGTTGCGGCACTGGGCAGGGTCTTGCCGACGAGATGGCCCACTGGTTGTCAGATGGCCCGCAGATTACGGGTCATTCGGCAACTATCGGGCTGGTTCATCGGGTCAAGCGGGGTGGGGGCCGGTGCGGTGTTGCCCACGGACGGCCGCCGGTAGCGGGCTGCGGCACTGGGCAGGGTCTGCCGACGAGATGGCCCACTGGTTGTCAGATGGCCCGCAGATCAGGGGTCGTTCGAGGAATGATCATGGCACGTGACCGTAGCCAGACGTCCTCGCTGTTGGGCTACCGAAGTTCAGGCGGGTGTGCCGATCCACGCGGTGCTGGTGCGTCGGTCGCCAAGCCTGGCTGCCACTACTATCGCGTCCTGCCCATGGGGCACGCCGATGTCGGGCGTCTGCTGGAAACCGCGCGCCCACACTGTTGCGCTGTGCAATCCGTTCTGGAGACACGCCGTCCGTACCTGTTTCAGGGTCACCTGCTGTACGACCCGCATGCTGCGTCCCAACCAGGACGGCGGTGGGTCGTCGCAGGTGAAGAAAGCGAGCCGTTCGTCCAGAAGGTGACTCTGCGTGACTGCCGCTGCGTTCATCACCAGGCCAGATCGGACGATCGCCGGGTCCGGGTCGACGATGTACCGGCTGGCCGGACCTGTCACCTTGGCCAGGGGTGGTCCGGACAGTTCGTGCCAGCCCTGTGCGTCGTGCACGCTGGCCCGGCGGTCCGTCTGCGCCAGCGGTGGGAACCATGCCGTGGCATCCACCAGTCGTCGGCCCATCGACGAGCAGTGCCACTCGGCGACTCCGGGCACGTCGCGTTGCCCGGGTCTGGTGCGGACGACCACCGGACGTCCGGAGTCGACCTGCTGCATCACCCACGACCATGCGGGCCGCCACTGCTCGGGGTCATGTACCCGGATCGGGCGTCCCCGGGAGTCCTGATGGAGTTGCCGACGTGCGGGGTCCACGAAGAGCAGCCCGTCGGGTAGCGGGTGCGCGGTGACATCTTCACATCGGACTTCCACGTCGAGTCCAGCGAGATTGGCCCGCGCTATCTGCGCGGTGGGCGGGTCCACCTCGAACGCGATCACCTGCAGGCCGGCATGTGCGAAGGCCCACGCGTCCATGCCGATGCCGCAGCCGGCGTCGATCACCGTCCGGACGCCGGACGCCGCGATTCTGTCGCGCCCGGCGGATCGCCACCTCGGGTGGACTCGCCTGTTGCACCCCGTCGACGGTGACCAGCGGGAGCGGGTAGTCGGCTGGTCGGTGCCGCGCTTGCGTCAGGGCGGCGGCCAGCCGATCCCGGTCGAGTCCCGGCAGGATCGAACCGGCGCGTAGGGGGTCGACGTCGGCCAGTGAACGTACCGCGTCGCGACCCTCGTCGGTGGTCAGCCAGGCGACGGTCTCATCACTGTGGGTCACCGGCGCTTGGTGAGCATCACCCGGGCGGAACCTGAGCAGTTCAGCGTGGACGGATCTGCCGCACCTGGCGTCCTTGAAGCGCAGATCGAGAGCATGGTTGAGGGTAGCCGAGGCCCTTGATGGAATCCAGCGCCGACCGTGAGTGTTGACCAGGACCGTGATGGATGTGATGCAGCAAGTGAAGGTGTACACGGACCTGGGATTCGACGTCCCGGATGTCGACCTCACGGGACTGCAGGCTGCTGCGGACGGGCTGGACGCAGCCGTTCTGGTTTTCCCGCACGCACTGGTTCCGGTGCACGAACTCATCACCCGACTGCATCTGGCCGACGGGCGCCGGCCTGGCATCTTCGATCGGAACTTCGAGGACCCGGAGCGGTATCGCCCCGTGGATGCCTGCGTGCCACGCGACCGGCCATATCTGATCCACGGTTTCGAGCCCGGTATCGAATACCTCAACGTCCCGCCGCGTGACGCGCTGCCAAAGGTGCTGGCGCGGGGTCGGCTCCCGATGACCATCGAAGAGGGCCTGGCTGTCTTCGCCAGTGACCCGGCGTGCCTGCAGCGCAACAAGTGCTTCTCGCTGGCAGGGTCCAGCCGTGGGGACAAGCGGGTGCCGGCGCTGTGGATCAGTAACCACGCCCCCAAGCTCGGGTGGTGCTTCGCCGGAGCGCCGCACACCTGGCTGGGCCTCGGTTCGATCGCTGGTCGAATGATCGACCAATCTCCGGACATGACCTGAAGCGGGCTGCACCAGGAGTCTGCGAGGTTGTGTGGTCGTTCGAGCCATCCGTGCCCGGGAAGCTCGGCGAGGGGGAGTTCGCGCATCCCCGATGATCGCAGCAAGGTCGGACAGGCTGGGTCCGCCGACATCCCTCCGCCGCGATTAGCACTCTCTTGACGACAGTGCTAATCCCCATTAGTGTCTGACTTAGCACTCACCCGCTAGGAGTGCTAACTCGGTTGGAGTTGATCCGGGACCGCGACGCTTGGATCACCAGAAGGCCGAAGTGCAAGAACCACATCAGATTGTCCGTTTTCGATCCCAATAGGGAGGTAGACCGTGTCGGTCGCCATTAAGCCGCTCGAGGACCGTATCCTCGTGCAGCCGCTGGACGCAGAGCAGACCACGGCCTCAGGCCTGGTCATCCCGGACACGGCCAAGGAGAAGCCGCAAGAGGGCAAGGTCCTCGCGGTGGGTCCTGGTCGTTTCGATGACGAGGGCGAGAAGCGCATCCCGCTGGACATCAGCGTGGGCGATGTTGTCGTGTACTCGAAGTACGGAGGCACTGAGATCAAGTTCGACGGTGAGGACTACCTGATCCTGTCGGCACGCGACGTGCTGGCAGTGGTGGAGAAGTAGTCGTCCCGATCGGCGTGTAGGCCCCTGGGACCCCCGGAACCCGGGTGGTCGCGGGGGCCTGCATCTATTAGCAAAGGAAGAACATGGCCAAGATTCTGGAATTCGACTCCGAGGCGCGCCAAGCGCTCGAGCGAGGCGTCAACATCCTCGCCGACGCGGTCCGCGTGACCATCGGACCCAAAGGGCGCAACGTCGTGCTGGACAAGCAGTGGGGCGCTCCGACCATCACCAACGACGGGGTAACCATCGCCCGTGAGATCGAGGTGACCGATCCCTACGAGAACCTCGGCGTGCAACTGGTGAAAGAGGTTGCCACCAAGACCAACGACGTCGCCGGTGATGGCACCACGACTGCCACGGTGCTGGCCCAGGCGATGGTCGCCGAGGGTGTCCGGCTCGTGGTCGCCGGTGCCTCCCCGATGGGCGTGAAGCGGGGTATCGACGCTGCCGTTGCGCAGGTCTCGCAGTACCTCTCCGATGCCGCCCGCCCGGTCGAGGGTACGCAGGAGACCGCGCAGGTCGCGACGATCTCCGCGCAGGACGCCGAGATCGGGCAGCTCATTGCCGACGCATTCGACAAGGTGGGCAAGGACGGGGTGATCACCGTCGAGGAAGCCACGACGACCGCGCTGTCTTTGGACTTCACCGAGGGGATGCAGTTCGACAAGGGCTACATCTCGCCGTACTTCGTGACCGACCCCGAGCGCATGGAAGCGGTTCTCGACGACCCGCTGATCCTGCTGGTGCAGGGCAAGGTCGCGGCTCTCAACGAGTTGCTGCCGCTGCTGGAGAAGGTCATGCAGGCCGGCAAGCCGCTGGTCGTCATCGCCGAGGACGTCGAGGGCGAGGCTCTGTCCGCCCTGGTCGTGAACAAGGTCCGCGGCACGTTCAACTCCGCTGCGGTGAAGGCTCCGGCCTTCGGCGAGCGACGCAAGGCCATGCTGCAGGACATCGCGATCCTCACCGGTGGTCAACTCGTATCGGCCGAACTGGGCATGAAGCTCGACCAGGTCGGCACCGAGGTGCTCGGCACGGCTCACCGCGTGGTGATCACCAAGGATGAGACCACCATCGTGGACGGCAAGGGCGAGCCCGACGCCATCAAGGCCCGGATCGAGCAGATCCGTGCGGAGGTCGAGGAGAGCGACTCGGATTGGGACCGCGAGAAGCTCAAGGAGCGCCTGGCCAAGCTCGTCGGTGGCGTGTGCGTCATCGAGGTCGGTGCCCAGACCGAGGTCGAGCTCAAGGAGAAGAAGCACCGCGTCGAGGACGCAGTCGCGGCTACGCGTGCTGCCGTCGAGGAGGGCATCGTCGCCGGTGGTGGCTCCGTGCTGATCCACGCAGCAGCTCAGCTCGACGAGTCGGCCGTCTCCGACACCGACGAGGCAGCCGGGATCCGCATCGTCAAGCGGGCGTTGACCTCACCGTTGTACTGGATCGCGGCCAATGCCGGGGTGTCCGGAGATGTGGTCACCGCCAAGGTGGCGGAATTGCCGCTGGGTCAGGGATTCGACGCAGCCACCGGCGAGTACGGCGACCTGATCGCTGCCGGGATCATCGACCCGGTGAAGGTCACACGGTCTGCGGTGGAGCACGCCGGTTCGATCGCGGCGATGCTGCTGACCACCGAGGCGCTGGTCGTCGAGAAGCCGGAAGAGGAGGAGGACGACCACGACCACGGTCACGGTCACTCCCACCATCACGGTCACGTCTGATCGGCAGACGGATACGAGAAGGCCCCGGGCGTAGCGCCCGGGGCCTTCGTCGTGGTCGCGGCCAGGGGAGGGGGCTGGGGTGCGACCGGATGGTGGTTCAGACGGCGATCTGCAGCTTGCGCTTCTGGTAGAGCGTGGCCAGTTCGTCCTCGCCCAGACCGCCCCAGATGCCGTACGGCTCGCGGACGGCCAGTGCGTGGTCGAGGCAGGCCTGCCGGACCGGGCAGGACGCGCAGATCTGTTTGGCGCGGTTCTGGCGTACGACACGTGCCGCTCCGCGCTCACCCTCGGGATGGAAGAAGACAGCGGAGTCCTCGCCTCGGCAGGCGGCGTCCATCTGCCAGTTCCAATGATCGGTGTTGGTACCGGGAAGCCGGGAGAGCTCCGCCATGATGACTCCTTCGTTGTCGTTGCCCCCAACCTAATATCGTTTCAAAAGCGTGTCAAGCCCCTTTTCTCCTGCAGCGAAATAGTGCGGACAGCCGCAATCGACGGCACACTCAGTGAAGTGGTTGAAGAGACAGTGACATTGTCCTCGGGGGCGGTCGCCCGCCAACTTGGGAATTTCTCCGGCGACGCTGCGAACCTGGGCACACCGATACGGCCTTGAGCCGTCGGCCCGCAGTGAAGGTTCGCACCGCCGTTACACCCCCGAAGACGTGGAACGACTGGTCGCCATGCAGCGGCTGATGCGTGCGGGGGTGCCCGTGGCCGAGGCCGCCGGACAGGTCCTGCGGGATATTCCCTCGATCGAGCCCGCACATCCGGTCGAAGACGTTGTCACCGGTCCACGAGCGGTACGGACATTGTGGGAGGCCGCGTGCGCGCTGGACGGAAAACGCTGCGCCAACATGGTCTCGGCGAGTGTGCGTGACATCGGGGTTCTGCCGACCTGGGATGGCCTTGTGCGCCCGGTTCTGAAGCGGGCCGGAGATCAATGGGAGAACAAACAAGTCGGCATCGATGTGGAGCATGTGATCTCCGACGCGGTGACGGCAGGTCTCACGGTGGACGTCCCGGTCAGGCGGGAAGGTGTTCTCCTGTCCGCCACCGCCACCGAGGACCACGTGCTCCCCCTGTACGCATTGCGCTCGGCGCTGGCCGAGCAGGGGATAGGGGCGGAGCTGCTCACCGCCCGCACCCCCGCTTCAGCCCTGGGGCAGGCCGCCCGGCGGATGCACGCGGCCGTGATCATCTTGTGGGCGCAGTTGCCGGAGAACGCGGACCCGGCGGCCTTCGGCGCTCTGCCTGGGCTGCGGCCCAAGCCGGCGCTGGCGGTGGCAGGACCGGGGTGGCGTGACGGTGCGCCGGCGGTCCGCCTGACCGGCTTACCCGATGCGGTGAACTTCGTCCGCAGCCACGTCTGAGTCATAGTCTGGGATGGTGGCGCTTCACGATGGTCTCGAACGGGCTGAGTGGCTCGTCTTCCACGGCGCCATCGACGAGGCCATCCCGTTGTTGGACGGCGCGGAGAACCTGTCGGGCCGGTCGGCTGTCTACGCGGCATGGCTGAAGGGCGTTGCGCTCGGCGCGTGTGGCCGGTACGGGCAAGCCCTCGAGGTCGTCGAAGGCATCATGCGCGGAACCCCCGAGTACTCCATGGCGCGGTCCCTGCGGGCGAGCCTGCTGCGTCAGTTGGGAAGTCATGACCTCGCGGTCCTGGCCGACCGGGAGGCGATGGCCAACGCTGCCACTCCGGGTGCTGCCATCGAGGCGATGACCGGCCTCGCCGCGGATGCCGTCGGCCTGCAGGAGGCGCTGACGGCTGCCACCATGCTGGGTCAAGCCCGTTCGCTGCTGCAGAAGGTCGCGGCGGATCCTGTCAACGCACAGATCTGGTGGCGGCACTCCGTGCGGCTTTCCTGGGTCGAGTGTGAGGTGGCGCTGTTGGAGTCGCGCTACCCGGATGCCGTGACGTACGCGACGAGCGCCCTCGACGCCGCGGAATCTGCGAACGCACCGCGTCACGTGGCCAAGAGCCTGCTCTTCCTCGCGGTCGCGAAGATCGAGGCGGGGCAGCGCGAACAAGCCGTTCCCGACCTTCGACGTTCGCTCGTGCTCAGCGGTTCGATGGGGCTGCTGGCGGTGGAGTGGCCGACCCATGCCGTGCTGGCCGCGCTGCTGAAGGGCAGCGACCCGCAAGCGGCACGTGCACACTTCGGGGCGGCCCATTCCATCACCGACACGGTGCGTCAAGGTCTGACCGGTGATCTCGCGCAGCGCTGGGACGAGCGCGACGACATCGTCGCGTTGCGCCGCGAGGCCTCCTGATCCCTCTGCCCAACTGATGCGCAGTCTTCTGGTCCTTCGGATTTACGGAGAACTGCTGAAATCCGAAGGGCCCTATTTGTTGGTGTTCGTGCAGTTGGGGGGTGTTCGTCGCGCGACAAGCAGCAACCGACTGCACGAACACCAACAAACGCAGGAATTCGGTTTGCCAGCGCAGCAAATCGGTGGGGGGCTCAGCCGACTCCACGCCCGCAGTCTGGGAAACGGCACATGCGCCATGCCCGGCACAGGAAGCGTCGACTACCAACACCGACTATCCCCTGAAATCCGAAGGACGCGGTTCACTTCACGGGTGCCGCTGATGGCAACGCAACCGACGTGTACCTCCTGCCCGGGCCCTCTCGGCTTCCAGCCAGACCCCCTCAAGCGTTTGCGGATACCCGCCGATAGGGGGACATAGACTTGGAAAAGGGGTGCTGGCATGACATCGGTGCTGATCGTCGATGATGCGCCAGCGGTGCGTGACAACCTTCGCCGGCTGGTCACGGGGCTGCCCGGTGTGGCCAGTGTCAGCCTTGCCAGCAGCGGTGACGAGGCCATAGCCAGGTGCACCGCGGAGCGGCCGGATCTGGTCCTGCTGGACGTGCGGATGCCGGGGATGAACGGCCTGGAATGTGCACGCCGGTTGTTGCACTTCGATCCGGCGGTGCGGATCGTGATGCTGACCGCGGGCGACGATCCGCAAGCGGTCGCGACGGCAGTGGCCAACGGCGCCGCGGGGTACATCAGCAAGGACGCCACCCGCTTGGAGATGGGCCTGGCGATCCATCATGTCGGAGGGGGAGACCGCCCACACGAGCCGCCGACCCCGCAGTTCCGGCTCTCCGAGCGCGAGACCCAGGTTCTCGCGGGCATGTCCAGGGGGATGTCCAACGGCGAGATCGGCCGGGAACTGTACCTCTCCGAAGACACCATCAAGACCCACGCCCGGCGTTTGTTCCGCAAACTGCGCGCTGCAGACCGGGCACAGGCCGTAGCTGTGGGGCTTAGGGCAGGACTGATCAGTTGACCTTGACGCCTGCGACTAGATTTGGTCCATGGAGCACCCCGGCGTCCCCGAACCTTTCGCCCCGATCGGCCTGACCTTCGACGACGTGCTGCTGGTGCCGTCGGCGTCGGACGTGGTCCCGTCGGAGGTCGACACGTCCACCCAGCTGACCCGGTCGCTGAGACTGCGAACCCCTCTGGTCAGCAGCGCCATGGACACTGTCACGGAAGCCCGCATGGCGATCGCGATGGCCCGTATCGGCGGCGTCGGCGTCCTGCACCGCAACATGTCGATCGAGGACCAGGCGCTGCAGGTGGATATGGTCAAGCGTTCCGAGGCCGGCATGGTGAGCAACCCCGTCACCTGCGGCCCGCACGACACCCTGGCCGAAGTGGACGCCATGTGCCGCAGATACCGGATTTCGGGCCTGCCCGTGGTCGACGCCGAGGGTCGGCTGCTGGGGATCGTCACGAACCGCGACATGCGCTTCGAGGAGGACCGCACTGTCCCCGTCGCCGACATCATGACCAAGTCGCCCTTGGTGACCGGCCACCTCGGCATCGATCCGGGCGAGGCGTTGAGCCTGCTGCGCCGTCACAAGATCGAGAAGTTGCCCCTGGTCGATGAGGAGAACCGGGTCCGCGGTCTGATCACCGTCAAGGACTACCTGAAGTCGGAGGCCTTCCCGGATGCGACGAAGGACCCCGCGGGCCGTCTGGTCGTGGGTGCGGCAGTGGGCGTCGGCGAGGACTCCTACAAGCGGGCGATGACTCTGGTCGAGGCCGGTGTGGACTTCGTCGTGGTCGACACCGCGCACGGTCACAGTCAGGGAGTGCTGGACATGGTGGCGCGGCTGAAGCGGGACACCGCCGTGGACGTGGTCGGGGGCAACATCGCCACTGCCGAAGCTGCGCTGGCGCTCGCCGAGGTCGGGGCGGACGCGGTCAAGGTCGGAGTCGGACCCGGGTCGATCTGCACCACACGGGTGGTCGCTGGTGTCGGTGTTCCACAGGTCACCGCCATCCACGAGGTCGCATCGGCGTTGCGGCCGATCGGGCTGCCCGTGATCGCCGACGGCGGACTGCAGTACAGCGGTGACATCGCGAAGGCCATGGTCGCCGGCGCCGACACCGTCATGCTCGGGTCGCTGCTGGCCGGCTGCGAGGAGTCGCCGGGAGACGTGGTCTTCGTCAGCGGCAAGCAGTTCAAGCAGTACCGCGGGATGGGTTCGCTGGGTGCCATGCAGAGTCGCGGTGAGGCCAAGTCCTACTCCAAGGACCGCTACTTCCAGGACGACGTGCTCAGCGACGACAAACTCGTGCCGGAAGGTATCGAGGGCCAGGTGCCCTACCGCGGCAAGCTGTCGGTTGTGGCCCATCAGCTGATCGGGGGGTTGCGCGCGGCGATGGGATACAGCGGCGCCGACTCCATCGCGCAGTTGCATGCCAAGGGTCGTTTCGTGCGGATCACGTCGGCGGGGCTCAAGGAGAGTCACCCGCACGACATCCAGATGACCGTCGAGGCGCCCAACTATCACCGTCGGTGACTGGCAGTTGC
>CAVPGV010000009.1:0-339941 GCA_963704075.1 uncultured Actinomycetota bacterium | reverse complement strand
AGCCATCTGTTGACCACATTGCTCCTGATTCTGCGTGCATTCGTCGTAGTGGATCGTTCCCACGGCCGGATCCACCTGCGACGGGGGGTCGTCGGTGACGACCCACACCCTTCGGGCCTGTTCGAGTTCGCCCGTGAGCCAGCCGAGCAAGTGGGGTGCCGGTGAAATCCTTCTGCACCACGTGTACCTCGACCCCGTCGGGCAGTTGTCCCGGCAGCAGGAACGTGCTCGGATACTGCCCGTCGACCAGCACCGCGTCACCGGGCCGGACCGCCTCGAAGCCGCCGGGCTCGACCTGGAACCATTGGTCACCGAACGGCACCCGCCGACCCGCTGCTGACACGGTCAGCAGGCCGGCCACAACCGCCACCACCAACGTCGAGGCCAGTACGGCACGTGCGCCGAGCAGCATGCTCAACGCCCACACCACGATCACCGCAGCGAGCATCTCGGCCGGGATCGCGTAGCGGATGACGCCGAAGACCGCGAGCCACACGACCAGTCCGCTGAGCGTGTAGGCCAGGACGGCGGCGCCTGCGGAATCGATGCGCCGGAAGAAGAACGCGAGCACTACGACCGCCGCCGCGAGCAACAACCAGCGGGGATCGCGCACCGGCAGATCCAGCACCCGGGCCGACCCGGTGGCCATCGCCCAGGGCCACTGCAGCCATTGCGCGAGCCCGGTCACGCCGTAACGGTCGTCCGTCAGGTTCTCGGCGGGGAACCACGGGCTGCCGAAGACCGTGTTCCAGAACGGGAAGACCGGGCTGTCGTAGGTTCGCCACAGGTTCAACGCCCACGCCGCACCCGTCACGAGCCACCCGATGACGGCGCCGCCGCACCACAGGGCCAACCGCCTGACCCGAAGAGCCGGCAGGACCAGCAGCGCGACCACGGCCGCCACGGCGAACGGAGCGCTGGTGTACTTCAGCCCGACGGCGGCGCCGGTCAGCAGCCCGGCAGCGAATGCCGGCCACGGTTGTGCCCGCAGGATCAGCAGCAGCCCGGCCAGCAGCAGACTGGCCAGCAGCACGTCGCTGTAGCTGGTCGCCAGCTCACTGCGGAAGCCCGCACCAACCATCGCGAGCACCGCGGCGCCGGTGCTGACCGCGACCTGCCAGCCGCCGTCGAACGGCAGTACGCGCATCGCGATCCGACGGGTCAGGACCGCCGCGATACCGGCCAGCGCGCCCAGCAGCGCCTGTGTGATCTGAGGGTTCAGCGAATCTGCGAGCAGGAAGAACGGAACCTGCGGCAGTGGGTTCTGGAAGCGTCCCCCGTACAGATCGGGGTCGGTGAACCCGCCGTTGAACAACTGCCACGGGTACCAGAAGTGGTATTGGAGCTGATCCCAGTTGGCGTCCTGCTCGAGCAGTGCCGCGATCAGCGCGCACGATGTGATCAGGCCGATGTCGACCAGGATGTTCGCGCGCCGCACTGGCCCATTGTTGCCCGTGGCTTGCGCGCCGGTGCGCGAGCACCTTGACTACGAGCGGTAGACGTACACCAGACTGCCCACCGGGGTGTTCCGGTAGATCGTGCGTGCGTCCTTGTACACCCGTACGTTCACGCAGCCCAGCGAGGCGCCGTTGTAGCCGTCGCGGCGGAAGCCGGGCGAGAAATGCACGGCCTGTCCGCCACTGAAGAACACCGAGTAGGGCATCGGTGTCCCCGCGAGGTCACTGATCAGGTAGCGGATCTTCGAGTGGACGCGGTGCCTGCCGTTGCGGGTCGGCGTCTGCTCGGCGCCGAAGCGTACGTCGGTGACCAGCTTCTGCTTGCCGTTGACCATCATCCGCAGCACGAACTGTGTCTTGTCGATGCAGAGGACCTTGCCGCTCATGCACGCCTGGGGCAGTTTGCCGTTGCCGTACAACTTCTTGAGCCGCAACGACTGGTTCTGCGACACGTTGCCGGTCGGCCAATAGCCGAACTTGTCCTGGAACGACTTGTACGCCTTGACGGTCGGTTTGTCGAAGACCCCGGTCATCGGGGCGGGCTTGCCGATGCCGTTCAACTGCATCTGCACGCGCAGCACCGAGCGCCCCTGCATCCCTTTGCGGATCTTGGCCTTGCCTTTGTAGACCTTCTTCATCGGCGGGGCCTTCTTCACCGCCTTGGCGGTGTCCGGCTCGGCGACCTGGGTCGCGTTGGGCGTGGGCTCAGGGGCAGGCGTGTCCTCACTGGGGAGAAGGAACACAGCGGCAGCCAGAGCATCGATCACCCTTCCAGTGTCACCCGCGTCGTCCAGGTAATCAACACCGCCTATGGGTGAAGACCGTCACGATCCGGTCTCCGTGGGGTAAGGAACGCCCCGCGTGGCCCGGTTCGAGGCACTAGCCTCGGGGGACAGGGAGGGCCAGTGAACGACCGTGATCCGGACCTGCCGGTCGACCCGGAGGTCTCGCCGTTCGACGTCGCGACACCCGTTGCCGCCGAGCGGACCTGGGACCTGCTGTTGGCGATCGCAGCCGGCGGGGCGATCGGCGGTGCGGCTCGTTTTCTGCTGAGCCAGGCGACACCGGACACCCTGTTCCCGTGGTCGACGTTCCTGGAGAACGTCGTCGGCTGCTTCCTGCTCGGTGCCCTGATGATCTACCTGCTCGATGTGTGGCCGCCGACCCGATATCTGCGCCCGTTCCTGGCCGTCGGCGTGCTGGGCGGGTTCACCACTTTCTCGGCCTACACCTCCGAGACGCGCGAACTCGTCCAGGACGGCCAGGTGCCGATCGCGTTGACGTACTTGTTCACCAGTGTCGCCGTGGGATTGGTGGCAGCTTGGTCGGGAATCCGACTGGCACGGGCACTGACCAGAGAGGAGCACGCATGAAACTCCAGGGACCGGCCATGCGGCTGACCATCTTCGTGGGGGAGAGCGATCAATGGCACCACCGCCCGGTGTACACCGAGGTGGTTCACCGGGCGCACGCGGCGGGTCTGGCCGGGGCCAGCGTCATGCGGGGGATCGAGGGCTTCGGCGCGTCGTCGCGGGTGCATACGACGCGGTTGCTGAGTCTGTCGGAGGATCTGCCGGTCGCGATCGTGATCGTGGACACCGAGCAGCGGATCGAGGCGTTCCTGCCGGAACTCGACGAGTTGATCACCCAGGGTCTGGTGATCCTGGACCCGGTGCGCGTGATCAAGTACGCGGGACGGGCCACGCCTTGACGTTGGCACTGGTGATGTTGGGGGCGGCTTTGGGCGCGCCGAGTCGCTGGCTGCTGGACCGGTTCGTCCAGTCCCGCCACGACAGCGTGTTCCCGTGGGGGACCTTCGTGATCAATGTGCTCGGATCGCTGGCGCTCGGCCTGCTGCTCGGGGCCGCCTCCTCCACCGCACTCGTGGCCCTGCTGGGCACGGGTTTCTGCGGCGGTTTCACGACGTTCAGCACGTTCGGATTCGAATCGGTGCGGCTGGTCGAGCAGGGATCGGGGTTCGTCGCCCTGCTGAACGTCGGGGCCAGCATGGCCGTGGGTCTGCTGGCCGCTTTCGCCGGGTGGTACCTGGGCGCGGGATTGTGGGGGTAGGGGGTGAAGCTTCGGCGACGCAAGGGGCCACCTGCCGGAGCGGATCACGGTCTCGGTGGGGCCTGCGTCACGACCGTTCAGTGGTTGTCGGCGGGCCTCCCGCCGACTGTTGCGCGGTTGTCGGTTTCCGGGGTCCAGAACCAGCAACGGTGCAACAGTCGCCGGGGGCTGGAAGCAATGGTGCAACAGGCGCCGAGACCTACCCCTGTCGTCCGATGATCAGGTCCGCCACCAGCCCGGTCCATCCGGTCTGGTGACTTGCCCCCAGCCCGGCGCCATTGTCGCCGTGGAAGTACTCGTAGAAGTACGGTGCGAAATTCCACCGCGGGTCGGTCTGGAACTTCTCGGTGTCGCCGAACACCGGCCGTCGGCCGTCCTCGCCGGGCAGGAAGATGCTGACCAAGCGCCGCCGCAACTCGTCGGCCACCTCGCGCATGTTGGCCATGTCGCCGCTGCCCGTCGGGCACTCCACCTGGAACGAATCGCCCAGGTACATGTAGTACCGCTCGAGGGCCTCGACCACGAGGTGGTTGATCGGGAACCAGACCGGTCCGCGCCAGTTCGAGTTCCCGCCGTACATCGGTGTGCTCGATTCGGCGGGTTCGTAGTCGACGCGGAAGGACTCCTGGCCGTCGATCGTCACCGAGAACGGCGCGGCCAGATGACGCTTCGACAAGCTGCGCAACCCGTGCGGGCTGAGGAAGGAGTCCTCGCTGAGTACCTCCAGCATCACCCGCCGCAGCCGCTCCGGGTCCAGCACCGTGAGCAACAACTTGTGCTCCTCCGGGGAGCGGTATGACGAAACCGGCCCGTCCGGAGTCGATGGTGTCCAGGCCGCGGCGACGCAAGAAGTCCGCGAACCGTTCGAACAGTCGCGCGTTGCGGCGGAGGGCTTCGTCGGTCTGGATCCAGGCAGCGGCCAGGATCGGGATCAGCCCGACGATGGACCGCACTTTCAGCGGCTCCTTCGACCCGTCGGGGCGCAGCAACTGGTCGTAGAAGAAGCCTTCCTGCCAGTCCCACATCCCACTGGCGGCCATGCCGTCGGTGATCGCCGCGAAGTGCTCGGCGAACTTCAGCGCCATCGCGTCGTAGACCGCGTCGTGCTCGGCCAGCCGCAGGGCGATCCGCAGCATGGACAGGCAGTAGAAGGCCATCCACGCCGTGCCGTCGGCCTGCTCGAGCCCACAGCCCTTCGGCAGTTGTGAGCGGTTGATCGGCCCGACATTGTCCAGGCCGAGGAAGCCGCCCTGGAACACGTTGTTGCCCTCGGAGTCCACCCGGTTGACCCACCAGGTGAAGTTCATGAGCAGCTTCTGGAAGACCTCGGCGAGGAACGCATAGTCGTTCGTGCCGTCGATCTCGAAGACCCGCAGCGCCGCCCACGCGTGCACCGGTGGGTTCGTGTCGCCGAAGTTCCACTCGTAGGCCGGCAGCGCGCCGTTGGGATGCATGTACCACTCGCGGCACATCAGCAACAGTTGGTACTTCGCGTATGCGGGGTCGATGTGAGTGAACACGACGGTGTGGAAGGCCAGGTCCCAGGCGGCGAACCAGGGGTACTCCCAGGCATCCGGCATGGAGATGACGTCGTAGCAGTCGACATGGCGCCAGTTGTGGTTGCGCCGGGTCTGCGGCGGGGGAGGAGCCGGTTGGCCCGGGTCGCCGGCCAGCCAGCGCTGGACGTCGTAGCGGTAGAACTGCTTGCTCCAGATCATCCCCGCGAACGCCATGCGCATCGCGACGAGCTCGTCGCCGGGGCAGTTCTCCGGTGCCAGGTCGCCGTAGAACTCGTCGGCCTCGGCCTGCCGGGTGGCGAACAGCTCGTCGAAGTCGCTGCCCAATGCGTCGGGGTTGCGATGGTTCTCCGGCGACTTCCACAGCCGCAGCCGGACCTCCTGCGACTCACCGGGGGGAACTGTCAGGCGGTACCACCAAGCACCTTTGGTGCCGCGATTCTCCGGGTTGATACTGGGCTCACCCAGGCGCACGTGCCGGTCGATCCCGTCCTTCGGGTAGTCGGTGATGTTGGGCGTGCCGAACAGTGCCTCGTCGTTGGTCTCGTTGCTGCACAGGGCGGGCTTGGGCATGCTGCCGTCAGGCAAGGGCCCGGGATCCAGGTGATACGTCCCCGACCGCCAGTGGGTGGCCATCATGGTTCCGCCGTCCACGCGCATCTCCGGCACCGGGTGCCCGCGGCCCCACCCCCACGTGTTGCGGAACCACATCGTCGGCAGCACGTCGATCGTCGCCTCGTCGGGCCCGGCGTTCGTCACGGTGATGCGGATGCTGATGTCCGTCGGAGTGGACTTGGCGTAGTCGACGTCGACCACCCAGTAGCGATCCTCGTCGAAGACGCCGGTGTCGATGAGTTCGTACTCCGGCTCGGTGCGGTCGCGCTCGGCGTTGCCTTGCGCAGGTCGTCGTAGGGGAACTCGTCCTGCGGGTAGTGGTAGCGAAAGCGCATCCAGGAGTGCGACGGGGTCGCATCGCGGTACCAGTAGTACTCCTTGACGTCCTCGCCGTGGTTTCCCTGCGTACTGTCGAGCCCGAAGAGCCGCTCCTTGAGGATCGGGTCCTTGCCGTTCCACAACGACAGCGAAAGGCAGGTGTCCTGCAACAGATCGCTCAGGCCTGCCAACCCGTCCTCGTTCCAGCGGAAGACCCGGGCGTGGGCGTGTTCGAAGGGGAAGTACTTCCAGGCATCGCCGTCGGCGGAGTAGTCCTCGCGCACCGTCCCCCACGCCCGCTCGGACAGATAGGGCCCCCACTGGTACCAGGGGCCCGCCTGTTCGGGCCCACCGGCCATCCCGCCCGATTGCTTCATCCGCTCGTACTCGCTCACCCGGCGAAGCGTAGTCGGCCGGAGACGGCCAAGCCCGGCCAGCGACTGGGTCGTGCGGTGGCCCGCCGCGAATACACCGGGGAGCTGAACGGGGCTCGGGGAGTGTGAACGTGCGTCGGCCCGTTGCCGTTCGACTCCCGGATGTCGAGTGACGTCGTGGACCATCACCTTGTCCGAACCGGTGTATGAATCCACAGCCGTCCGGGTAACATCGGACATAGCCTTCCGTCGATTCATCGAGGTGATTTGTTTTGGCCGCCCGGCGCCGCAAACAACGGATAGCCATGATCTCCACCCACGGATACGTGGCGGCCGAACCCCCGCTGGGGGCTCCTGACACCGGCGGCCAGGTGGTCTTCGTCCTCGAGTTGTCCCGCAAATTGGCCCAGCTCGGCTACCGCGTGGACATCTGGACGCGCCGTTTCGAGAAGCAGCGTCAGATCGAGGTCGTCGATGAGGACGTGCGCATCATTCGCATGAACTGCGGCGGTCCGGAGTTCATCCCCAAGGAGTACCTCTACAAGAAACTCCCGGAATGGGGCGAGAACGCCCTGCGGTTCATCAAGAACAAGGGCCTCGAGTACGAGTTCATCAACAGTCACTACTGGGACGCGGGCCTGGCCGGGCAGCACCTGGCGAACGTTCTCGACGTGCCGCATATCCACACTCCGCACTCCTTGGGGTACTGGAAGAAACACCAGATGGAGCAGGACACCGACAAGAGCCCCGAGGAGATGGAGAAGCAGTACAACTTCGGCAGGCGCATCCATCACGAGCAGACGCTGTACCGCGAGTGCGACATGGTCATCGCCACGTCGCCGCCGCAGGTCGACCTGCTCAAGGAGCACTACGACGTTCCCGCCAAGCGAATCACGATGATCCCCCCGGGCTACGACGACAACCGGTTCTTCCCCGTCAGCGGTGCCACCCGCCAGAGCATCCGCGAGACACTGGGCTACGAGGGTCTGGTGATCGCCTCCATCGGCCGGTTGGCGCGCAACAAAGGCTTCGACCTGCTCGTGGATGCTTTCAGTGTCGTGGCCGAGCGAGTCCCGGAGGCGAGGCTGCGGATCGCGTGTGGCGCGGAGACCTCCGACCACGGCGACCACGACATCCTCGACGAGATCGTCGAGAAGATCCGCGGTTACGGCCTCGAGGACCGCGTCGAGTTGACCGATTCGCTCGAGGACGACGAGATGGCCGACTTCTACCGCGCGGCTGATGTCTTCGCGTTGTCCAGCCGCTACGAGCCCTTCGGCATGACCGCTGTGGAGGCGATGGCCTGCGGTGCGCCCACCGTGATGACCACCCATGGCGGGTTGTGGCGCGCGGTGTACTTCGGCCAGCAGGCCCTGTATGCCGACACCACCGACCGTGAGGAGTTCGGCATCGCCCTGTTGCAGGCGCTGAAGTATCCGAAGCTGCGCGAGCGTCTGCACCGGGAAGGCGCGCACCGTGTGCGTGCGCTGTTCACATGGACCGGGATCGCGCAGCAACTCATCAGCGCCGTGGAATCGCGCGGCACCCCGAGTTTCCAGCTGACGGACTCGTTCGTCTCGTAGGTCCGTCGGCAATCGGCGACAGGACCCGGCCGCGGACTAGTGTGCGTGCCGGGGGTGGAACGAAAGGGTGCGCATGACTGTACGGATGTTCTGTACCGACCTCGACGGCACGATGCTCGGCAAGCCCGACGCGACCCTTCGCTTCAAACGTGTGTGGGAGTCGCTGCCCGACGACGAGCGGCCGCTGTTGTGCTACACGACCGGCCGGCTGCTGAACGACACCGTCAAGGTCATAGCCAGCACCGACCTGCCCGAGCCCGACTTCGCGATCTGCGGCGTGGGCACGATGATCTACGACTTCAGGGCCAAGACGATGCTCAAGGAGTTCTCCGAGGTCATGGAGGAGGGGTGGGACAAGGCCACGATCGAGTCGATCGTGCAAGCCGCCACCAACGCCGTGCGGCAGCCGCCGCAGTTCCAGCACCGGTACAAGTCCAGTTGGTACCTCGAGGGTGCCGAGGACGAGGCGATCCAGCAGCTCGAGGACCTGCTCAACGCCGAGGGCGTAACCGTCAACCTGGTGTACTCCAGTTCCCGCGACCTCGACGTGCTGCCGAAGATGGCCAACAAGGGCAACTCGTTGCGCTGGCTGATCGACGAACTCGGGATCAAGGCGGAGGAGGTCGTGGTCGCCGGTGACACCGGCAACGACTCGGCCATGTTCATCATCCCCGGCGTGCGCGGGATCATCGTGGAGAACGCCCAGCCGGAACTCTTCGCCCGGACGCTGGCGCTGCCGACCTACCAGGCGCAGGAGCACTTCGCGGACGGCGTGCTGGAGGGTCTGCAGCATTACGGAGTGGTCGGGGAGATCCCGGACTATCTCGACGAAGAAGTGCCCGAGCAGATGGATCCCGCGATCCGCCGGATCTTCGACGAGGAGCAGGTCGACGGACTCACGGCCGAGGACATCGAACTGCTGGAGACTGCATACGCGAAGGCGATCGAGGCGCTCAAGCGCAACATCACGCCGCTGGGCTTCTCCGCGTGTTCCTTGCAGGACAACGCGGTCAGCGGCACCGATGCGAACTACCGCAGCGTGTGGGCCCGCGATGGGTCGATCGCCGTGGTCGGGTCCATGCACCTCGACGACCCGGAGATCCGGCAGTGCGCACGTCAGACCTTGGAGACGTTGTTCACGCACATGAGCCCGAACGGGCAGATCCCCGCGAACGTGAGCATCGACGACGGGATCCCGGACTACTCCGGGGTCGGCGGGATCAGTTCGATCGACTCCGGGTTGTGGGCGGTCATCGCCATGTACGAGTACGTGCGCAATTCCGGCGACGTCGGTTTCCTGCGGGAGCGCCTGCGCAGTCTGCAGGCCGCGATGAACTGGCTCAGCGCACACGACAGCAACAACGATGCCCTGCTCGAGATCCCGGAGGCCGGTGACTGGACCGATCTGTTCGGCCGCAGTTACAACATCCTGGTCGACGAGGTGCTGTGGTATCGGGCCAACGTCGCGTTCGGCCGGATGCTGGAACTGGCCGGTGAGAACGATCGGGCCGCGGATTACTTGCGCTGGTCGCAGGCGATCAAGTCGGTGCTGCTGGACCGCTTCTGGCCGACCACCCGGCCCAAGGGCGACGAAGGTGCGGGCACCATGTTCACCGAGCGGCAACTCGGCGTCGGTGACACCCGCTACCTGCTCGCGCAGGTCACGCCGTTCGACTTCAACTGGCGATGCGACGTGTACGGCAACATCCTGGCCGTGCTGTTCAACGTGCTCGACGTCGCGCGCGCCCGGATCGCCTTCCGCTTCATGTGGGGGGTGGGGATCAACGACCCGTGGCCGGTCAAGAACCTGTACCCGGTGGTCCATTCCGGCGACCCGGACTGGCGGCCGTACTACACGGTCAACCTGCTGAACCTGCCGCACCACTACCACAACGGCGGCATCTGGCCGTTCATCGGAGCCCAGTGGGTGAGGTTCATCCAGCGGCTGGGATACCGCCACATCGCCTACCAGGAACTGGTCAAATTGGCCAAGTTGAACCAGGACGGGATCTTCGACGAGTGGGAGTTCAACGAGTGGGCCCACGGCGAGACCGGCCGGCCCATGGGCAAGGCCTACCAGGCGTGGTCGGCCTCGGAGTTCCTGCTCGCGTGCCACGACCTCCGGCTGGGGTCATCCTTGGAGTAGGGCGGCGGTCCGGGGTGGCTGGCGCCGGATGTTCGGCCCCGCGTTCACCCAGGGCGAATCGGGGAAGCCCATAAGAGCGCTCGTCGTTGTCGTAAGTCGAGGCTAGAGTGAGTAATCACCGTCTGATGGGAGTCAACGGATGTTCGAGAGGTTCACCGACCGGGCCCGTCGTGTGGTTGTGCTCGCGCAGGAAGAAGCGCGAATGCTCAACCACAACTACATCGGGACCGAGCACATCCTGCTCGGCCTGATCCACGAGGGCGAAGGCGTAGCGGCGAAGGCACTGGAGAGCCTGAACATCTCCCTGGACGCAGTGCGCCAGCAAGTCGAGGAGATGATCGGTCAGGGCCAGCAGGCCCCCAGCGGTCACATCCCGTTCACCCCCCGCGCGAAGAAGGTTCTGGAGCTCTCCCTGCGCGAGGCCCTGCAACTCGGGCACAACTACATCGGCACCGAGCACATCCTGCTGGGTCTGATTCGCGAGGGCGAGGGCGTTGCGGCCCAGGTGCTGGTCAAACTCGGCGCCGACCTGAACAAGGTCCGCCAGCAGGTGATCCAGTTGCTGTCCGGTTATCAGGGCAAGGAGCCCGCGACCGCCGGCGGCCCGCAGGAGGGCACGCCGTCGAGCTCGCTGGTGCTCGACCAGTTCGGCCGGAACCTGACGCAGGCGGCCAGAGAGAGCAAATTGGACCCGGTCATCGGTCGCGAGAAGGAGATCGAGCGGGTCATGCAGGTGCTGTCCCGGCGCACCAAGAACAACCCCGTGCTCATCGGCGAGCCCGGCGTCGGCAAGACCGCCGTCGTCGAGGGCCTGGCGCAGATGATCGTGCGCAACGAGGTGCCGGAGACCCTCAAGGACAAGCAGCTCTACACCCTGGACCTGGGCGCCTTGGTCGCCGGCAGCCGTTACCGCGGTGACTTCGAGGAGCGCCTCAAGAAGGTGCTCAAGGAGATCCGCACCCGTGGCGACATCATCTTGTTCATCGACGAGATGCACACGCTGGTCGGGGCGGGGGCCGCGGAGGGCGCGATCGACGCCGCCAGCATCCTCAAGCCCATGCTGGCCCGTGGTGAACTGCAGACGATCGGTGCCACGACCCTGGACGAATACCGCAAGTACGTGGAGAAGGACGCTGCGCTCGAGCGCCGTTTCCAGCCGATCCAGGTCAACGAGCCGACCCTCGCGCACACCATCGAGATCCTCAAGGGGCTACGCGACCGCTACGAGAACCACCACCGCGTGACGATCACCGACAGCGCGCTGGTCGCGTCGGCGACGCTGGCCGACCGGTACATCAACGACCGGTTCCTGCCGGACAAGGCGATCGACCTGATCGACGAGGCGGGTTCCCGGTTGCGCATCCGCCGGATGACCGCGCCGCCGGATCTGCGCGAACTCGACGAGCGGATCGCGGGCGTGCGTCGTGAGAAGGAGTCCGCGATCGATGCGCAGGACTTCGAGAAGGCAGCGTCCCTGCGCGACGACGAGAAGAACCTGATGGCCGAGCGGGTCGAGCGCGAGCGGCAGTGGAAGGCCGGCGACATGGACGTCGTGGCGCAGGTCGACGACGAGCTGATCGCCGAGGTGCTGGCCACCGCCACCGGCATTCCGATCTTCAAGTTGACCGAGGAGGAGTCGCAGCGACTGCTCAAGATGGAGGACGAACTCCACAAGCGCGTCATCGGCCAGGAGCAGGCCATCCACGCACTGTCGCAGGCGATCCGCCGGACCCGCGCCGGGTTGAAGGACCCGAAGCGCCCGGGTGGTTCGTTCATCTTCGCCGGCCCGTCGGGCGTGGGGAAGACCGAGCTGTCCAAGACTCTCGCGGAGTTCCTGTTCGGAGACGAGGACTCCCTGATCAGCCTGGACATGAGTGAGTTCTCTGAGAAGCACACGGTGTCGCGGCTGTTCGGTTCGCCTCCCGGATACGTCGGCTACGACGAGGGTGGGCAGCTCACCGAGAAGGTGCGGCGCAAGCCGTTCTCGGTGGTCCTGTTCGACGAGGTGGAGAAGGCCCACCCGGACATCTTCAACTCGCTGTTGCAGATTCTGGAGGACGGCCGGCTCACCGATTCGCAGGGCCGCGTGGTCGACTTCAAGAACACCGTGATCATCATGACCACGAACCTCGGTACTCGCGACATCACCCGCGGCGTGAACCTCGGTTTCGCCAACGAGGACGACACCAAGACGTCCTACGAACGGATGAAGGCGAAGGTGAACGATGAACTGAAGACCCACTTCCGCCCCGAGTTCCTCAACCGCATCGATGACATCATCGTGTTCCATCAGTTGACCCGCGATCAGATCGTGACGATCGTCGACCTGATGATCGCGAAGCTCGACGAGCGACTGCGTGACAAGGACATGGGTATCGAGTTGACGCAGGCCGCCAAGGACGCGCTGGCTATCCGTGGTTACGATCCCGTGCTGGGCGCGCGGCCGTTGCGCCGGACGATTCAGCGGGACATCGAGGATGCGCTCAGCGAGAAGATCCTGTTCGGCGAACTTCGCCCCGGACAGATCGTGCTGGTTGACGCCGAGGGGGAGGGGACCAACGCGGTCTTCACCTTCGAAGGCACCGACGCCGCGCCCGCGCCGGACCTCCCACCGGTTGAGGCTGCGGAAGGCTGACACTGACCCGAGAAGGGGCTCGGCCGTTGTGGTCGGGCCCCTTCTGCGTGTCTGCATGTGAGCGCTGGTCACGGCGCGGAGGCTGCTGGGGCCGGTTCCCCGTTTCTCGGCAATCTGGAGTCGTACGGGGCGTTGCGGTCCTTCGGACGGGGGTCGGAGTTGGCAGAGGGTTCGGGTTGATGCCTGCTGCGCCGAGCGGGGATGCCGTCGTTGCGGAAAGCGAAACCGCACGCTTAGGTCGTCCTGGTAGCGTTCCTGCTCCCGACCCAGCGCAGGCGTTGGAGTTGTGTACAGGCGTTGGACAACCGCACAGGCGTTGGAGTTGGCCGGCGCGTGGATCTCCAACGTGTGTACCGATCTCCAACGCATGTACCCAACTCTCACGCCTTGGCGCACCGTTGCGCCTGCTCCAGCCCGGGGCAGGCGACGGTGTGAAACCGCACCTCACGCATCAGAAGGTGACCGCCAGGCCACCGAGACTCTCCTGGATCCGAACACATCGACCTGCGGCAACCGACCGCGATCAAGATCCCAAAGGGCCGATCATTGCGGCAGGCGCCACCTGCGATCGGTCCGGACGATGAGCCCATCGCTGAGCAGCCCGGCCAGGGCACGATCGAGTTGCTCCTGGTCGTGCCACTCGAACGTGTCGGCGGGGCCGGCCCGCAGCACCTCCAGTACGGCACCGCGCGCCTGTCGGTCGGTGCCCTCGTAGGCCTGGGTGCGGGAGACTCGCTCCCCGGGCACCCAGTCGCACATCGTCGCGAGCGGGCACACAGCACATGCGGGGTTGCGTGACGTGCACATCAGCGCGCCGAACTCCATCGACGCGGCCGCCCACAGGGGTGGCGGTACGTCCAGGGTCTCGAAGACCTCCTGCGCGAGTGCACGCTCAGCTGCGGAGTAGGTCAGTGCGGGGTCGCGCCCGGTCTTGACGCGTACCAGGAATCGTCGGACGTTGATGTCCACCACGATGCTGTCCCGGCCGTAGGCGAAGGCGGTGACCGCGGCGGCCGTGTACTCGCCCACCCCCGGCAGTTCTCGCAGCACTGCCTCATCGGCCGGAACCTCGCCGCCGAAGCGTTCACGCATGATGACCGCCGCCTCGTGCAGACGCTTGGCCCGGCGGGGATACCCCAGACGTCCCCAGGCGCGGATCGCCTCGCCAACAGAATCGTCGGCGAGGGCGGTCGGGGTCGGCCACCGTTGCCGCCACTGGTTCCATGCCGGCAGGACCCGGCTGACCGGGGTCTGTTGCAGCATGATCTCGCTGACGAAGACACCCCAGGGGTCGCTCTCGCGCCAGGGCAGCTCACGGCGGTTCTCGGCGAACCAGTCGCTCACGATGCGATCCAGCAGCGCCATGACCACATTCTGACCGCTTGGGCGACCCGGGCAAACGGGGCATGTGTGACCTGCTTACCGTTGCTGTCATGAGTTCGTTGCTGAATCCGGTGGGTCCGGAACCGGCCAAGGTGTACTGGCGCAGGCGTATCGTCGTGATCCTCGGTGTGCTGGTCGTATTGGCGCTGCTGTGGTGGCTGATCTCACCCGGTGGCTCCTCGGCTCCGACCGCGGCCACGACCAGTCCGTCCCCGTTGCCGACACTCACCGCGTCCCCGACGCCGACGGTGAGCGGTTCGGCCTCGCCATCGGTCTCCGGGTCCGGGCTCCCCTGTGCCGATACCGACATCGCCGTCAGCGTCACGACGGCCCAGCAGAGCTATCCCGTGGGTGGTCCGGCCGAGTTCGTCATGAAGATCGCGAACACCGGAACGCAGGCCTGCGTCCGCGACGTGGGACCGGCTGCGAACACGTTCATCGTCACCTCGGGCGGCTTCGATGTCTGGTCCTCGGATGCCTGTACCGACCCCGGCGAGTCGCAGGAGGAGGAGATCCCCGCCGGCGAAGCGTTCGCGGTGAAGGGCACCTGGGACGCGACGGTTACCGCGAACGGCTGTGGCGCGAACGCGACCCCTGCGCAGGCCGGGGCCTACCAGGTCGAAGCCACGAATGGGAACGTCACGAGCGAAGCCGTCACGTTCAGCCTGAGCTGATCGCTTCGGCGTGCCTGCACATCGGGGCTGCGCTACTGGTATCTATCCAGGATCGAGGACTCGGCCAGCCGCGACAGCGCATCGCGCACGTTGCGGGCCCGCGCCTCACCCACGCCGTCCACGGACTGCAGGTCGTCGATGGAGGCCGCCAGGAGTTTCTGCAAACTTCCGAAGTGGGCGATCATGCGTTCGACCACCGGTTCGGGCAGGCGTGGTACTCGGCCGAGAAGCCGGTAGCCGCGGGGGCTCAACGGTTGATCCAGCCCGTCGAGATCGGTCGCCAGACCCATCCGCCCCGCCAGTGAGATCAGGTCCATCAGGGACGCGTCGTCGGAGGCGTCGAGATCGTGGATCGTGGTCGCGTAGTCGTCGGCATCCGGCAGATAGTCGCGCATGAGGAGTACCTGGTCGGCGCCCACCCCGCTGACCACCTCCCGCAGTTGCAGGTCCAGCAGACGGCCGTCCACACCGAGTTCCACGACGAACTCGTCGATCTCCGCGGACATGCGCCGGACCATTTCCAACCTCTGCGTGACCAGCAGCACATCGCGCACGGTCACCAGATCTTCCACCTCCAGCGCGGACAGGGTCGAGCCCACCTCGTCCAATCGCTGCCGGTAGCGCTCCAGGGTGGCCAGCGCCTGATTGGCCTTGCCGAGGATCGTGGTGGAGTCCTCGAGCACTCTGCGCTGCCCGTCGTAGTACAGCGCGATCGTCTCCATCGACTTGCTGACACTGATGACCGGGAAGCCGGTCTGGATCGCCGCCCGCTCGGCCGTCCGGTGCCGTGTGCCGGTCTCCTGGGTCGGGATGCTGGGGTCGGGCACCAGTTGCACAGCCGCGCGCACGATCCGGCTGGCGTTGCGGTCCAGGATCACCGCGCCGTCCATCTTTGCCAGTTCCCGCAGTCCGGTCGAGGTGAACTCGACGTCCATCCGGAATCCGCCACCGGAGATCTCTTCCACCACGTCGTCGTTTCCCAGCACGATGAGTCCGCCGGTGCGGCCGCGCAGAATCCGTTCGAGTCCCTCCCGCAGGTCGGTGCCGGGAGCCACCTGGGTCAGGGCAGCTCGCATCCGGGCCGCTCGTTCCATACCGTCTCTCCTCACCCCGCCTTCAGGCATTATCGCCCGGCGAGCTCAGAACGGCGCGTTGACCGCGTGCAAGTCCGGTCGTTCCGCCTCGAGGGCAGGAGCCCGGTGCAGGGTGCCCAGCAGGTCGCTGAGGCGATTGATCGGCTGCACGGTCAAGCCTTCGGCCGCCCTCACCACCTCAGGATTGCTCCCGGCGTCAGCGGGGATGATCACCCGCTTGAACCCCAGACGTGCGGCTTCGGAGATGCGTTTGGCCAGGCCCGGGACCACCCGGAGGTCGCCGGACAGAGTCACCTCGCCGATCGCGACCGTGTCCGTCCACAGGGGCGCGTCCAGGCGGGCCGACGCGACGGCCAGGCACACCGCCAGGTCGCTGCCCGGGTCGCTGACCTTGGCGCCTCCGACCGTTGCGGCGTACACGTCCCGGTTGCTCAGCTGCAACTTGCCGGCCTTCTCGGTGACGGTCACCAGCATGGTCGTCCGGTTCAACTCCAGTCCGGTCGCCGCTCGTCGGGGCGCGGGCGCCCCGGTCACGGATACGAGCCCCTGGATCTCGGCGAGCAGTGGCCGTCGCCCCTCCATCGTCACGGTCAGGCAGGACCCGGCCACTGGTTCCTCACGGACCTTGCGGAACAAGAACGATGGGTCTGCCACCTCCCGCAGACCCTGCTCGTCGTGTTCGAAACAGGCCACCTCGTCGGTCGGGCCGAAGCGGTTCTTCACCGATCGCAGCATCCGCAGCGCCGAGGTGCGGTCGCCCTCGAACGTGACGACGGTATCCACGAGGTGCTCGAGAGCACGAGGGCCGGCCACGGAGTTCTCGCGGGTCGACTGGCCGACGAGTAGGGTCGGCAGGCCGTGCGACTTGGCCCACTGGGTGATCGCCTGGGTCACTTCGTGGACCTGCGCGACGCCGCCCGCGCGGGAATCGATCGACGAGGTGGCGATGGTCTGCACCGAGTCCACGATCAGTAGTCGTGGTCGCACCGCTGTGACGTGGGCGAGCAACTGCTCGAGTTCGGTCTCGTCGGCGATGAGCAACTGTGGATGCAGCGCCCCGATGCGCTGGGCGCGCAGTCCGATCTGCTCGGCCGACTCCTCACCCGATACGTAGAGAACCGTGCCGTTGCGCTCGGCGAAACGGTGTCCGACGTCCAGCAGCAACGTCGACTTGCCGACGCCCGGCTCACCGGCGACGAGGACGACCTGCCCCGTCACCAAGCCGCCGCCGAGCACCCGGTCGAACTCCCCGACGCCGGTACCGAGGCGCTTGTGCGACTCCGACCTAAGGTCGACGACCGGCCTGGCCGCGCGTGTCGGCGTGGACGCCGGCCCCCGTGACCTGCTGCCGGCCTTCGGTTTGCTGGGGGCGACCTCGGTCAGTACCCCGAACTGCTGGCAGGCCGGGCACTTGCCAAGCCACTTGGCCGTTCGGTTGCCGCACTCGCTGCACTGGTACTCGGTCTTGGACATGCTGGCCACACTAGGTGGCGGGTACGACAGATCCGCCCCGCCGCGCGCGGGGTGGGGATAAGTGGCGCTTCCGATTCTGCGGCGGCATCAGGGCTGAAACGGAGTCGATGCTGAACTGCCGTCCCGCCCGACCACTCGCCAGCGTGGGGCAGAGCGTGAGCGTACAGTTCGTCGCCGTTCGGGCAGTCTGTGGGCGCTCGTGCAGTTTGTTGCCGTTCCTCGCGCGACGAGTATCAACGAACTGCACGAGCCCCCACAAACGCAGGAATCGGACTCTTCAGACGTTGCCCAGAACGGGAGTGCGACGACTCGAACGTCTGGAATGGGAATCTACAGCCACAAGGGTGACTCCGTGATCCACCGCGTCACGATCCCCCGATGAGACGCGAGTAGCTCAGACCGAATCCCACGTGCGCCGTGCAGGCGCCCCACCTACTGCGGATCCGCCGGATGCCGTGCGGTGTCCCGACCGCGCCTGCGGTTCTTCTCCCGCACCGCACACGCCTCGGCCAGTTGCTCATACGCAGCGATGCCCATGAGTTCGACCAGTGCGTCGCGTTCGGTGATGTAGACCGGCTCGGCGGCGATGTGCGCCTCGGTGTTGGACGAGCAGTACCAGTTCAGGTCGTGCCCGCCCGGTCCCCAGCCGCGGCGGTCGTACTCGCCGATACTCACCATCTGCACGTGTGTACCGTCGGGGCGCTCGACCTTGTCGAAAGTCCTCCGGATCGGCAGTTGCCAGCAGACGTCAGGTTTCGTCTCGACCGGCGATACCCCCTCCCGGATGGCCAGGGCGTGCAAGGCGCACCCGGTCGGGCCGTCGAAGCCGGGGCGGTTCAGGAAGAGACAGGCGCCGTCGACCACGCGGGTCTGCTTGCTGCCCTCGGGATCCCTCATGACGATCCCGTCCTGAATGCCGACCTCGTGGAACTGCCAGTCCTCCGGCGACAGCTTCTCGGCCCATGCGGCCACCCGCTTGCGGTCGTCCTTGTCGCTGAAGTGTGCGCCCAGGGTGCAG
Source organism: uncultured Actinomycetota bacterium (assembly GCA_963704075.1). GTDB lineage: Bacteria > Actinomycetota > Actinomycetes > S36-B12 > UBA10799 > JADKAV01. The sequence goes on along the minus strand of CAVPGV010000009.1, from coordinate 321,584 downwards.
CACCCACCGTCCGGCATGTGCGCGGAGATGCCGCCGCAGCCGTTGCCGAAGATGCACGTCCAGCGGCTGGTCAGCCAGGTCAGGTCGCACCGGAAGACACGCTCGGCGTCTGCTGGGTCGGTGAACTCCAGCCATTCTCTGGGGAAATCTAGGGATACTTCTGGCACCGGCCCAGACTACGAGCCCTACCCTGAAGCCATGCGACTCGGCGTGCTGGATATCGGCTCGAACACCGCCCACATGCTGGTGATGGACGCGCACCAGGGAGCGGCCCCGGTTCCCGCGGTCTCCCACAAACTCGAGTTGCGGCTCGCCGAGCACCTGCTCGAGGACGGCACCATCGACGATGCCGCCACCGATGCGCTGGTCGAGTTCATCAAGGACTCGCTGCAGATGGCCGAGGACTCGGGGGTCACCGAAATCATGTCGTTCGCCACCAGCGCGATCCGGGAGGCGCCCAACGGCAAGGCCGTGCTCAAGGAGGTCCACGATCGCACCGGGATCGAGATCGATCTGATGAGCGGTGAGCGGGAGTCCCGCATCACATTTCTGGCGGTGCGCCGGTGGTTCGGCTGGTCGAGCGGGAGACTGCTGGTCGTCGATATCGGCGGGGGATCGCTGGAACTGGCCAGTGGGGCCGACGAGAGCCCGGACGAGGCGTTGTCACTGCCTCTGGGTGCCGGACGGCTCACCCGGGACTGGTTGCCCGACGACCCGCCCGAACCGCGACAACTCAAGGAACTGCGCAAGTACGTCCGCGCCCAGGTAGCTGACGTCGCCAGCCGGTTGACCCGATTCGGACCGCCGGAACTGTCCGTGGCCACGAGCAAGACGTTGCGGCAACTGGCCAGGATCGCCGGTGCGCCGCCGAGCTCCGAGGGGCTCTACGCCAAGCGGACGCTGACCCGCGCCGACCTCGGTTCCTGGCTGCCGAAGCTGGCGGAGATGACGGCCCAGCAACGCACCGAACTGCCCGGGGTCTCGCTGGGCAGGGCGCACCAGCTGATGGCAGGTGCGGTCGTCGCGGAAGCGGCGATGGACATCCTCGGGATCTCAGAACTGGCGATCTGCCCATGGGCACTGCGCGAGGGTGTGATCCTCGAACGCCTGGACCTTCTCTCGGTGGACTGATCGGCGCCGGACGGCGACTAAACGGGTCATTGGGCAACCAGCGGGTTATTCGCGGTGCGGGCGGGGTGGGTCTGGGAGCTGCCATTTTGCACCGGCGCGGGCCAGCCGCGTAGAGGGTCCAAGGGCCCGAAATAGCCTCTGGGTTGCCGGGTAGCCCGCAATCTTGGGGTCATCTGGCAACTACCGGGTCATTGGGCAACCAGCGGGTCATTTCGCGGTGCGGGCGGGGTGGGAGTAACCGCTGGCGCCGCGCGGGCCACCGTGCGAAGGGTCCAAGGCCCGAAATGGCCCCTGGGTTGCCGGGTAGCCCGCAATCTAGGCCCACCGCCCTGCGGGACGCCGCGCGCCGATTGCGAGACTGGAGACGTGAGCACTGGCAGCGCTGGGAACCCGAAGGTCCGGGTTGCGCTGTCCAGTGCGTCGGTCTATCCGGAATCCACGGCCGCCGCGTTCGAGATGGCCTCCAGGCTCGGGTACGACGGGGTCGAGGTCATGGTGATGAACGACACCGTCTCGCAGGATCCGGAGGCGCTAAGGCGGCTGTCGGACCATTACGCGACGCCGATCCTGGCCATCCATGCACCCTGTCTGCTCATCACCCAGCGGGTCTGGGGCACCGACCCGTGGGCCAAACTCGTGCGGGCACGCTCCGCCGCCGAGACGCTGGGCGCCAGCACCGTGGTCGTGCACCCGCCCTTCCGCTGGCAGCGCGACTACGCCCGGGACTTCATCCGCGGACTGCGTCGCATGCAGGACGACACCGACATCCGGTTCGCCGTGGAGAACATGTACCCGTGGCGTGCCGGCGGCAGGGAACTGGCCGCCTACTCACCCGGCTGGGACATCCGCGACGAGGACTATCCGCACACCACGTTGGACCTGTCCCACACAGCGGTCAGCGGGGTCGACGCGCACCGCATGGTCAGGGACCTCGGCGGTTCCCTGACGCACATCCACCTCGCCGACGGCAGTGGCAGCAATCGCGATGAGCACCTGATCCCCGGGCGTGGCAACCAGCCCTGCGGTGACGTGCTCGAGAACGTCGCGGGATCCGGTTTCGACGGCGTCGTGGTGGTGGAGGTCAGCACGCGCAAGGCGGCCAACCGCACCGAGCGTGAGCGTGACCTGGTCGAGGCGCTGGCGTTCGCACGCCTGCACCTGGACGTCCCGTAGCCGGAGGCGCGATCGCCGGCCCGGCGGTGAGGTGTTCGGGGCCGGGTGCCACGACGCATAGGCTAATGACCATGGGTACTGATGATGTGCGCGACGCCGTGCTGGATGCGGCTCGCGCGGCCTTTCACGCTCGCGGTTACGTGCGGACCTCGGTCAAGGGCGTCGCTGCCGCGGCAGGGGTCGCGCCCGAGGTCGTCAACAGGTACTGGAACTCCAAGGAGTCGTTGTTCGCGGCGGCGATGCGCCTGCCGTTCGATCCCGCCAGTGCCGTACCCGAGTTGGTGGCCCCCGGACTCGACGGGATGGGGGAGCGGCTCACCCGGGCGACGCTGGACCTTCTGGCCGACGAGGACAGCCGCAACGACTTCATCGCGCTGTTCCAGGCCGGCGCCTCCGCGACCAAGGCCGCGAAGAGCATGCAGGACTTCATCGAGCGATCGATCGTCGACCGGCTCGTGCGCACGCTGGGAGTTCCCGATGCCCGGCTGCGCGTGAACCTGATCGTGTCCTACCTGCTGGGGATCGCCTCCACCCGCTACATCATCCGGCTCGAGCCGATCGCGTCGATGCCCGAGGACGACCTGGTCAAACTCGTGGCCCCCACGATCCAGAACTGGCTGGATCCGACCAAGCCGTTGAAGAGCCCCAAGCCGCAGGCTCCGAAGCCCTCGGTCAAGGTCAACGCCACTGAGCCAAAGCCCGGGAACGGCGGATAACCTGACCGGGAACCGTCTTCCAGGGAGGTCCTAGGTGATCCGGCGAACGCTGTTGACTCTGTCGCGACAGAAGAAGATCCAGGAGATCTCCGCCAACGCACCGATCAGCCGGTCGGTCGTCTCCCGCTTCATCGCCGGAGAGACCGAGCAGGACGCCGTCCGGGCGGCCGGCGACCTCGCCTCGGAGGGGCTGCTGAGCACCATCGACCACCTGGGGGAGGACACCGAGGACCGCGGGCAGGCGGACTACACCCGCGAGGCCTACCTGCGACTGCTGCAGGGTCTGGATGAAGCCGGACTCGCAGCGGCGGCGGAAGTGTCCGTCAAACTGTCAGCAGTGGGCCAGGCCTTGCCTGGCGACGGTGAGAAGCTCGCGTTGGACAACGCCCGCGCCATCTGCGAGGCCGCTGCCGCGATCGGGACCACCGTGACCCTCGACATGGAGGATCACACGACCACCGACTCGACGCTGAGCATCCTGCGGGAGCTGCGTGCCGACTTCCCCGACACCGGCGCGGTCCTGCAGGCCTACCTTTACCGCACCGAGCAGGACTGCCGCGACCTCGCGTACGAGGGCTCCCGGATCCGTCTGTGCAAAGGCGCGTACAAGGAGCCGGAGTCGGTGGCGTTCCAGGCCAAGGAGGATGTCGACAAGTCCTACGTGCGCTGCATGCGGATCCTGTTCGACTCCCCGTGCTACCCGATGATCGCATCGCACGACCCGCGACTGGTCGAGATCGCCGGCGCGCTGGCCACCCGGGCGGACAAGGCCAAGGGTACCTACGAGCACCAGATGCTCTACGGGGTGCGCCCGGATGAGCAACGGCGGCTGACGAAGGCCGGCGAGCGGGTTCGGGTCTACATCCCCTACGGCGCCGAATGGTACGGGTACATGGTCCGCCGGATGGCCGAGAAGCCCGCCAACCTGGCGCTGTTCGTCAAGTCGATGACGTCGAAGTCCTGACGGCGGCTCGGCCCGCCTGCCGCCGGAACCCACCCGGCGGGGGTGATCCCGTGCCCGCCGCGTCGAGTCTAGGGTGACTGACAAGCGCTGCTACGGACGATCGTGATGGCGGAGATGTCCGACGAGATGGGATGAGATGGCGAAGAAGTCGAAGCGACACCACAAGGACGGCAAAGCCAAGCGTGCGGATCAGGCCGCAACTGACGTCGCCGTCGGCGACGCCAAGCCCACGGTGACGAAGCCCAAGATGAAGAAGAAGGAGTACGAGCAGCACATGCGCGTGCTCCAGGGCGAGCTGGTGGCCATGCAGGAGTGGGTCAAAGCCACCGGCGCCAAGGTCTGCATCGTGTTCGAGGGGCTGGATTCGGCCGGCAAGGGCGGCACGATCCGGCGCATCACCGAACGCACGAGCCCGCGGGTCTTCAAACACATAGCGCTGCCCACACCGACCGAACGCGAGAAGTCGCAGATGTACATCCAGCGGTACATAGCCCACTTCCCGTCGGCGGGCGAGGTGGCCATCTTCGACCGCAGCTGGTACAACCGCGCCGGCGTGGAGCCGGTAATGGGCTACTGCACGAAGGAGCAGACGCAGCGGTTCCTCGACATGACGCCGGCGGTCGAGAAGGCGATGGTCGACAACGACATCATCTTGATCAAGTACTGGCTCAATGTCAGTGTCGAAGAGCAGACCCGACGGCTGTCCAACAGGATCACCGACCCGCGCAAGATCTGGAAGCTCTCGCCGACGGACCTGAAGTCGTACAGCAAGCACTACGAGTACTGCCGTGCTCGCGACGCGATGCTGGCCGCCACCGATACTTCCTGGGCGCCATGGTTCGTCGTCGACAACGACGACAAGAAGCGCGGTCGGCTCAACATCATCTCGCACCTGCTCAGTCAGATCCCGTACGAGCCGCTTCCCCCCAGTGACGTGAAGATGCCGCGTAAGCCCTCGCCCCGTGGCTATGCGATGTCCGAGGCAGCCCCGCTGCACCACATCCCTACGCCGTTCTAGCGCCACAATCGAGCGGAATGTCTCGCCCGAGAGCCCGTGTTTCGACCTCGCGTCAAAAAGGATTCAGCCATGAGTGACAAGAGCGCACCAGCCCCCCAGGATTCGTCGCCGGTGACAGAGCAGTGGTATGCCATGTCGGCCGAGGCGGTCGCCGAGAAACTCGGGGTCGATCCCGATCAGGGCCTTTCGGTAGCAGGCGCCGCCGCCTCCCTGCAGAAGAACGGGCCGAACGCGCTGCCCGCTGAGAGCCCGCCGCCGGGCTGGAAGATGTTCCTGGCGCAGTACAAGAGCTACATGCAGATCATCCTGGTGGCTGCCGCGGTCGCGTCGATCGTGATCGGCGAGATATCCACTGGCATAGCGGTCCTGCTGATCACGGCGCTCAACGCGCTGGGGGGAATGCGTCAGCAGGGCAAGGCCGAGAGTGCGATGAACGCCTTGCAGTCGATGCTCAAGACGTCGGCGAGGGTCCGTCGTGACGGCACCGAGGTGAAGATCGACGCCGATCAGGTGGTGGTGGGCGATGTGGTCCTGCTGGCGGCCGGAGACGACGTGTGCGCTGACGGCAGGTTGATCCAGTCCTCGTCGCTGCAGATCGATGAGTCGGCGCTGACGGGCGAGAGCGTCCCGGCCGGCAAGAGCGCCGACATCGTGACGCAACCGGACCCGGTGCTCGGTGACCAGTCGAACATGGCGTTCATGAACACGCCCGTGACGCACGGTGCTGGGGTGATGATCGTCACCGGGACCGGCGCTGATACGGCTGTGGGAAAGATCTCCGGGATGTTGAAGTCCACCCCCACGTTGAAGACGCCCATGACCAAACAGCTGGACACCTTGACCCTGTGGATCGCCGGTGCCGCCGGTCTGACCATTGCGATCATGTTCGCCTTGGGGATCTCCCGCGGGGATTCCACCCAGCAGATCTTCACCACCGCCATCGCGCTGGCGCTGGCCGCGGTCCCGATGGCCATGCCGACGGTCCTGCAGGTGATCCTTTCGACCGGTTCCTCGAAACTGGCGCAACACGGTGCGGTGGTCAAGAGCCTCGACTCGGTGGAGACCCTGGGGTCGACGTCCGCGATCAACTCGGACAAGACCGGCACCCTGACCATGAACCAGGTGACGGTTGTCGAGGTGATCGACGTGACCGACAGGTTCTCCATCACCGGCAAGGGCTACAGCCTGGACGGTGAAATCCACCACACCGCGGGCAACACCAACACGATCGAAGCCGCGATTCTGCCGTTCCTCATCGCCAACGACGCGAAACTGGTGGACGGCAAGGTCGTCGGAGATCCCACCGAGGGTGCCCTACTGGTCCTCGGCTCCAAGGCGAAGATCGACCACGAGAGCACGATCGAGGCCTTTCCCAGCCTTGCGACTCTTCCTTTCGACCCCACCTACAAACTCATGGCGCGGTTCTGCCAAACCACCGACGAGTCTGGCAAAGCCGTCGTGCGGGTGTTCGTCAAGGGGGCCGGGCCGGCGGTCATCTCCCGGGCCACCACAGCGCTGTCCGGCGGGCAGACCGTTCCGTGGGGCGAGCCGGAGACGGATCGTGCCAACAAGCAGATGGAGCGGCTCGGCGGCAAGGGCCTCCGCGTGATGGCGGCAGCCATGAAGGACATGGACCCCAAGGACTTCGACCCCGAGGGTGACCTGCTGGCAATGGTGCAGGATCTGCAGATGACCGCACTGGTGGGAATGATCGATCCGCCGCGGGAGGAGTCACATGAGGCTGTCCGGGCCGCCCAGGACGCCAACATCCGGGTAAGGATGGTGACCGGCGACGACGTGGTCACCGGCGCGGCGGTGGCCAATCAACTCGGAATCCCCGGCGAGGCCATCCTCGGCACCGAACTTGCCGCGATGTCCGAGGCCGAGCGCCTCGAGCGCATCGACAACATCGGCGTGGTCGGTCGGGTGGCGCCTGAGCACAAGGTGCTCATGGTCGAGACGCTGCGCAAGAAGGACGCGGTGGTGGCGATGACCGGCGACGGTGTCAACGACGCCCCGGCGATCAAGGCGGCTGATATCGGCATCGCGATGGGCAGCGGCACCCAGGTCGCGAAGAACGCCAGTCGCATGATCCTCACCGACGACAACTTCGCCACGATCGTGCGCGCGGTGTCGGAGGGCCGCAAGCTCTACGACAACATGCTGAAGTACATCCGCTTCATGCTGATCGCGCTTGTCACCTACGTGGTCACGTTCTTGATGGCCAGCATCCTCAACATCGCGTCGGGCGAGCCGTTCTCCGCGGCCCAGATCCTCTGGATCAACTTCCTGATCACCGCGCCGGTCGGCATCGCCCTGGGCCTGGACAAGGAGACCCCGGGGCTCATGAAGCGCAAGCCGCGCCCGCGGGCCGCCTCGATCATGTCCGGGCCGGTCATCACCACTGTCGGCCTGGTGGGTTTGTTCATGGCTGTCGTCATCAACGCCGTGATCGTGTTCGGGGAGAACCAGTACGGCAAGGTGGAAATCGGGAGCACGATGGGGCTGGTGGCGTTCTCGCTGATGCTGGTGATCGTGGCCTTCGAAAGCCGCGACCAGAAGGCGACCGTGTTCACCACCGCGACTTTCGACAACATGACGCTGAACATCGTTGCGCTTGTGGAGATCGTGCTGGCGGTGCTGATCGCCCGTGGTGGGGCGCTGACGTCGCTGCTGAACTCGCAGGCGCTCACCGACACCCAGTGGCTGATCGGCGCCGCACCTGCGGTGGTCCTGCTCGTCCTGTGGGAGGCGGGCAAGTGGATCGCGCGCAGTCGCTCAGGCGGGGCGGAGCAGGCGCTGGCAGCTGCGTAGTCTGCTGCAGCCGAAGGTCAGCCGCCGGCAGCCAGTTCCACCGATCGATCCCTCGCCGCTTCCAGGGCGGCCAGGAACGCGGCCCGGACCTTGTGATCCTCCAGGATCCGCAGGGCCGCCGCGGTCGTGCCGGCCGGAGAGGTCACGTTCTCCCGCAGGACCACCGGGTGCTCGCCGGTCTCCCGCAGCATCGTGGCGGCGCCGTACACCGTCTGCAGGGTCAACTCCGTAGCCAATCGGCGGGGGAGCCCCAAGCCCACGCCGGCCTCGATCATGGCCTCGACGGTGAAGAAGATGTAGGCCGGTCCGGAACCCGAGATCGCGGTGACCGCGTCCTGTTGCCGCTCGGGGACCTCGACCACCTTGCCCACGCAGCCCATCAGCCGCACGGCCATGGCCACGTGCTCGGCCTTGCAGTGCGACCCCGGTGATACCGCCGACATGCCCTGGTCGACCAGTGCGGGAGTGTTCGGCATCACCCTCACCACCGGTGTGCCCTCGGGCAGTCGCTGTTCCAACGAGGCAGTGGTGACACCGGCGGCCAGCGAAACCACCAAGGCGCCAGGTTTGAGCTCCTCGGCGATCTCCTCGACCACGCCGAAGATGTCCTGTGGCTTCACGACCAGCACGACGACGTCGGCCTCCCGGGCGGCCTCCACATTGGTGGAGATGTCGACGCCGTAGCGCTCGTGGAGTTCGATGACCCGGTCGTGGCGCTTGTCGGCGACCACGAACGTGTCACCCATACGGTCACCGCGCAACAACCCCGACAGCAGTGCCTCACCCATGACGCCGGCCCCTACGACCGCAACTACACCCATGAGCGCAACCGTAACAATGAGCGGGTCCCCGGTGCGGGCGGCGTGCACGGGCTAGTGGCCTGCGTTGGAGTGCGGCGACACCGTCGACTGTGGGCCGTTTGCCCCGGTGTGCGCGACCGACAGCGCCCCTCATGGGTAGCGTGGCTGTCATGAGTCATCGCGTGGCTTTCGTCTGGCACGACGACCTGCGCCACTACGATTTCGGTCCGGGTCACCCGTTGGCGCCGGTCCGGGTGCAATTGGCGTATCGGCTCTCGCGGGACTTCGGCCTGCTCGAGGACGCCAACCTCACGGTGATCCCACCGGCGGCAATGCCGGAGGGGCTGCTGGCCAGCCTCCACTCCGCGGAGTTCATCGAGGCGGTTCAGCAGGAGACCGAAGGTTCACACGGGCTGGGCACCGACGATGTCCCGACCTTCCCCGACATGCACAAATACTCCGAGTTGGTCTGTGCGGCGACGCTGGCCGTGACCCAGGCCGTGTACCGAGGGGAGGCCGACCACGGCGTCAACTTCGCAGGCGGGCTGCATCACGCGATGCCCGACCGCGCCTCCGGCTTCTGCGTGTACAACGATGTCGCCACCTCGATCAAGTGGCTGCTCGACCAGGGTGTCGAACGGGTCGCCTACGTCGATGTGGACGTTCACCACGGCGACGGGGTGCAACAGCACTTCTGGGACGACCCTAGGGTGCTGACCATCTCGCTGCACGAGAGCCCGCGCACGTTGTTCCCGGGAACCGGTTGGCCCACCGAGATCGGGGGACCGGGCGCCGAGGGCAGCGCGATCAATGTGGCGCTCCCGCCCGGCACGGCGGACAACGCCTGGCTGCGCGCGTTCGACGCGATCGTGCCCGCGGCGCTGAAGGCCTTCGAGCCGCAGTACCTGGTGAGTCAGCAAGGATGTGACAGCCACTTCCAGGACCCGCTGGCGCACATGTCGTTGAGCATCGAGGGTCAGCGTATGTCGTACCGGGCGCTGCACCGACTTGCCCATACCCACGCCGAGGGACGGTGGATCGCCACCGGTGGCGGTGGCTATGAGTGGGTCGATGTGGTCCCGCTGGCGTGGACGCACCTGCTGGCCGAGGCACTGGAACGGCCCATCGAGCCCACGGAGGCTACTCCGGAGGCGTTCCGGGAACTGGTGAGCAACGTCCTGCAGCGCGACCCGCCCCTGACGATGGGCAATGACCGGGATCCCTGGGTGCGCAGCTGGGAGATGGGATACAACCCGGACGACCCCGTGGACGCGGCTGTGCTCGCCTCCCGGCGTGCGGCGTTTCCGCATCTGGGGATCGACCCAGACCCCGATCCCATGTTCTAGCCCGACGAACTACCCTGGGGAAGTAGTCGACGACGGTCGTAGGAGGCCTTAATGGGTTCGGTGGTCAAGAAGCGGCGCAAGCGCATGGCGAAGAAGAAGCATCGCAAGCTGCTGCGCAAGACCCGCGTCCAGCGGCGCAACAAGAAGTAGTAGGCGCCGATGGGACGCGTGGTTCTGGTCACCGGCGTCTCCCGCTACCTCGGGGGACGGATGGCGCAGATCCTCACCCAGGATCCCGACGTCGATCGGGTGATCGGGGTGGACGTGGTCGCCCCGCGCCAGGAGATCGGAGGCGCGGAGTTCGTGCGCGCCGACATCCGCAACCCCATCATCGCGAAGGTCATCGACGCGGCCCAAGTGGACACGGTGGTCCACATGGGCGTCATCGCCACGCCCATGCAGGCCGGCGGCCGGATGTCGATGAAGGAGATCAACGTCATCGGCACCATGCAACTGCTCGCCGCATGTCAGAAGTCGCCGACGGTGCGCAAGCTGGTCGTCAAGTCCACCTCGTCGGTGTACGGGGCAGGTCCCAAGGACCCCGCGATGTTCACCGAGGAGATGGAGCCGAAGCACGCTCCGACCTCCGGCTGGGCCAAGGACAGCGTCGAGGTCGAGGCCTACGTGCGCGGCTTCGCCCGCCGCCGGCCCGATGTCGCGGTAACCACCTTGCGTTTCGCCAACTACTTCGGCCCGCGGGTGCAGACGCCGATGGCCACGTACTTCTCGCTGCCGGTGATCCCCGTGGTGCTCGGCTTCGATGCGCGCCTGCAGTTCATCCACGAGGACGACGGCCTTGATGCGCTGCGCCGGGCCACCGTCGAGGATCACCCGGGGACGTTCAACGTCGCAGGTGACGGCGTGATCCTGGTATCACAGGCGGCACGGCGGGCCGGTCGGCCGGTTCTGCCGGTGGCGGGGCCGTTCGCGTTCGGAGTCGGGGCACTGTTCCGCCGGCTCGGGCTGGCCGACTTCTCCCCGGAGCAGGTGCGCTTCCTGACCTACGGCCGTGGCATCGACACGTCCCGGATGCGCACCGAGTTCGGTTTCATCCCCCAGCACACGACCTCGGAGACGTTCGACGCTTTCGTGGAGGCACACAACCTCAACCGGCTGCTGCCCCCGGAGCGGGTCGAGAACATCGAAGACCAACTGCTGTCGCTGCTGACCGGAAAGGAGTCGACCGGTGCCTGATGCGCGTGTCATCCCACTCAAGGGCAAGGATCCGAAGAAGAAGAAGCCGGCGACCAAGAAGGCCTCCGCTCCCCGCGGGGCCCGGGCCAGCCGCTCGAGCACCGCTCCGGCGGAGGATGTGATGCCGGACAGTGCGCCGCTGCCCGGCGCCGAGGAACATGTCGACTGGGACACCCGGGTCGCCGGGGCGCTGGCGTTCCTGCGCCGGCGGATCACCGGCGACTACAAGGTCGACGACTTCGGCTTCGACCCCGAACTCACCGACCGCATCCTGCTCGCACCGCTGCGGCCGCTCTACAAGCGCTGGTTCCGGATCGAGACCCGCGGCCTGGAGAACATCCCGGACACCGGTGGTGCCCTGCTGGTGGCCAACCACTCGGGAACCGTGGCCGTCGACTCGATGATGACCCAACTGGCGATCTGGGACAACCACCCGGAGCACCGGCGGTTGCGCATGCTCGGCGCCGACTTCGTCTTCCAGCTTCCGATCGTCTCCGAACTCGCCCGCAAAGGCGGGCACACACTGGCCTGTGCGCCGGACGCCGAACGCCTGCTGTCCTCCGGCGAGCTGGTCGGGGTGTGGCCCGAGGGTTTCAAGGGGGTCGGCAAGCCGTTCAGCGAGCGGTACAAGCTGCAGCGCTTCGGTCGGGGCGGGTTCGTGGCGGCGGCGCTGCGCACGAAGACCCCGATCATCCCGTGTTCCATCGTCGGAGCCGAGGAGATCTATCCGATCATCGGCAACGCCAAGCTCCTGGCCCGGCTGCTTGGGGCACCGTACTTCCCGATCACCCCGACGTTCCCGTGGCTGGGTCCGCTGGGATTGGTGCCGCTGCCCAGCAAGTGGATCATCGAGTTCGGCGAGCCGATCCGCACCGACGAGTTTCCCGAGGGCGCCGCGGATGACCCAATGCTGGTCTTCGACCTGACCGATCAGGTCCGCGAGACCATCCAGCAGACGCTGTACCGCTTGCTGGTCGCGCGGCGGTCGGTGTTCTTCTAAACGCTCATCATTTGGGGGCCGGAACGCGTCGATCCACGCTGACGAGGCCCGGATCTGATGGCCTGAAATGGCACAGAACCCACGTATCGGACGAAATATCCATGAAATCGGGGCCGGGAGACGGGCCACTGGCCCCCAAATGATGGCGGGCCCTGTCCCACTAGCCCCGGATCGCGCGCCGGGCCATGACCGTGCCCACGGCGATCCCGGTGACCAGCCCGGCGATCCCGACCGCCGGCGCCGTGATCTTCACCACCCGGCGGGTGGTCCGGTAGTCGCGGATGGTCCATCCGTTGCGCCGGGCATGCAGTCGCAGTGCGCGGTCCGGGTTCACCGCCACGGGGGTGCCGACCATGGACAGCATCGGGATGTCGTTGGCCGAATCCGAATAGGCGGCGCACCGGCTCAGATCCAGGTTCTCCCGTGCCGCGAGTTCGGCGATGGCCTCGGCCTTCGCCTCGCCGTGCAACGGCCTGCCGCGCAGACGGCCGGTGTACACCCCGTGCACCTGTTCGGACACCGTGCCCAGTGCTCCCGACAGGCCCAGGTGCTCGGCGATGAGTTCCGCAAGTTCGATCGGGGCGGCCGACACCAGCCAAACCCGCTGCCCGGCATCGATGTGGCCCTGCGCGAGCGCGACCGTGCCGGGCCAGAACCGGTCGATCATGTACTCGTCGAAGATCTCCCGGGTCAGCTCAACCAACTCGTCCTGATTGCGACCCTTGACCAGGGCCAGTGCTTCCTCAGTGATGTCGTGCATGTCCTCGGCGTCCTCTTTGCCGACGATCACGAACCGGGTCTGTTTCCAGATGAAGTCGAGGATCTGGCCCCGTGACAAGTACTCGTGGGCGGCCAGGCCGCGGGCCCAGTGGAACATCGAGGCGCCGTGGATGAGGGTGTTGTCGATGTCGAAGAACGCCGCAGCCGTCAGGTCGGGTTCGGCGGGAGGCTGCGAGACCACCTGATCCGCGGTTGCTTCGTCAGCGCTCTGCGACGCCGGTTCGTGCTGGTCACCGTTCACCTGTGCAGGCTAGCCCAGCGGCCGATATGCAAGACTCGGGGCGTGGTGGCCAACCTTGCCGATCTTGTCAGTGCGGCGGCCGAATCCAGGCCCCGTCATCCTGCTGTGGTGACCGATCAGAGGGTCGTCACGTGGAGTGAGGTCGACTGGCAGGTGCGGGCGGTGGCCAGCGGCTTGATCGCACGGGGCCTGCCGGCCGGCAGTCGAATCGCTCTCATGCAGCCGAACACCCTCGAATTCATCACCACGTATTTCGGCATCTTGCGCGCTGGGATGTGCGCGGTTCCGCTCAACACCGGGTACACCGCTGCCGAATTGGGCCAGATGCTGTCCGACGTGGACGCGAGCCTGGTCGTGGCCGACCCGCGGGTGGCGCCGGTCCTCGAGCAGGTCCCGGGCATCGATGTGATCCTCACCGGCACCGAGGACTGGCGGCGGTTCACGGTCGGCAGCAGTCCGCTGCCGGTGGAGCCCACCGAGCCCGATTCGCTGGCGGTGCTGTTGTTCACCTCCGGGACCAGCGGCCGCCCCAGAGCCGCGATGCTCACCCACCGTGCCCTCTCGGCCAACCTCGACCAGCTCAGCGCGGTGCAGGATCCGCCGGCCATGACCGGCGACGACGTGGTCATGTGCGTGCTGCCCCTGTTCCACATCTACGCGCTCAACGCCACGCTGGGCATGGTGGCCCGGCATGCCGCCACCATCGTGCTGACCGAGCGGTTCGACGCCGCCGCGGCACTCGCCTCGATCGCTCGGCACAGGGTCACCAACGTGGCCGGCGCTCCTCCTATGTACGTCGCGTGGGCCGGCCTCGACGGCCTCGCCGAGGCGCTGCAGGATGTGCGGTTGCTCATCTCTGGAGCCTCCCCGCTGCCCATCTCCGTCATGGAGCACTTCGAGTCGCGCACGGGCAAACCCATTTGGGAGGGCTACGGGATGACCGAGTGCTCACCGGTCATCGCCGCCTCACTGGTCTCCGGGCGGCCCAAACCGGGATCGGTGGGGCAACCGCTGCCCGGCATCGAACTCGAACTGCGTGACGAGGACGGGGACGTCGTCGAGGACGGGGATCCCGGCGAGATCTTCGTGCGCGGTGAGAACGTGTTCGCCGGCTACTGGCCGGACGGGTCGGAAGGCCCCGACGAGCAGGGCTGGTTCGCGACCGGCGACGTCGCCATCGAGGACGACGAGGGTGACCTGCGCCTGGTCGACCGGCGCCGCGAGTTGATCATCGTCAGCGGCTTCAACGTCTATCCACGTGAGGTCGAGGACGTGCTGCTGTCGATGGACGGCGTGCTGGAGGCCGCGGTCATGGGCGTCACCGACCCCTACACCGGCGAGGCCGTGAAAGCGTTCATCGTGGTCGAGACCGGATCGGAACTGACCGCCGACGAGGTGCTCGACTTCGTGGGCACGCGCCTGGCGCGCTTCAAATGCCCCACCGTCGTGGAGGTCGTCGGCGACCTGCCCCATTCGGTGACCGGCAAGGTGAGCAAGGGCCGCCTGCGGCAGTCCCAAGGGGTGACGTCGCTCTGAACGCTCGGGTCATCCTGGTCGGCAAACCGGGCTGCCACTTGTGCGATGTGGCCCGGGAAGTCATCGAGTCCGTGTGCGCCCAGACCGACACCGAATGGATCGAGGTGTCACTGCACGACGACCCCCGACTGGCCGCGCGCTACGCAGACCAGGTCCCTGTGGTCCTCGTCGACGGGGCGGTGCACGACGTCTTCCGTGTGAACCCACAGCGGTTGCGGGCGGCGCTGGTCTGAGGTCGGGGGGTCATATCGTCGGTCGATGGCGTGGGGCGCATGCTGCACCCCGCAGAATCTCCCCGCCCCGCGAAGCATCGGGGAGAGTTCGTCGCAGCCACGAAAACCCGCGACGATTCGCGGCTCGCATGGACGCACCCGGATCGCCCGGCAGCAAGCGCAGCACGCCGGGCCCGAGCGCGGTCAACGCGCAGCACCCACCCAGTCCTCCGATAACCGAACGGTGGCATCCGAATGTCAGTTTGGCCCCGCTTGTGAAATCGGTAGCATGGACATCAGTGTGGGGCGCCGGGCCCCGGACAGACAGGTGACAGGTTCCCATCGTGCGACTGAGGCGACGCTCGCTGCCGGACGCCACCATAGCCCGCCTGCCCCAATACATCCGCTGCCTGTCGCAGTTGGAGAACGCCGGACTGCAGACCGTGCACAGCGTGGATCTAGCCGCGCATGTGGGCGTCAGTGGCGCCGTGGTGCGACGGGACCTGAGCTATGTCGGCAGTTACGGCACGCGCGGCGTGGGGTACCCGGTGGCGCAGCTGCGTGAGCAGGTCAACCAGGCGCTCGGCCTGGCCACCGAGCACCGCATGGTGGTCGTGGGCGTGGGTCACCTCGGGCGTGCCCTGGCCGGCTATACCGGTTTCGGCGAGCGCGGTCTGCGGGTGGTCGGGTTGTTCGACGTCGATCCCGATCTGATCGGTTCGAAGGCCGGCAGCCCCGCCGGGGAGTACCTGGAGATCATGACGCTGGCCGAGCTCCCGACCTTTGTGGCCGACAACGGGGTGGCCATCGGCGTGATCGCCACCCCGGCCGAAGCCGCCCAGTCGGTGGCCGACCTGCTCGTGGCAGCGGGTGTCACGAGCATCCTCAACCTCTCCGCTGTCCACCTGTCCACGCCGGACTCGGTGGTGGTGCGTCCGGTCGACCTGGCCACCGAGATCCAGATCCTGGCTGTGCACGCGGCGCAAGGAGTCGGTCGATGAGCCTGTTGGTGCTCGGGGTCAGCCACCAGAGCGCCCCGCTGGATGTGTTGGAGAAGGTCGCCGCTGTCGACGTCGGACAAACCCTGCCGATGGTCGGCACCGGCGAAGCCGTCGGCGAGGCTCTGCTGCTGTCGACATGCAACCGCATCGAGGTGTACACCGAGGTCTCCCGTTTCCACGCCGCCGTCGAATCGATCACGGCGATCCTGGCCAAGAGCGCCGGGCTGTCACCGGACCAACTGTCCGCCCACCTCTACGTCCATTACGAGGACGCCGCGGTCCGGCATGCCTTCCGGGTCGCCAGCGGCCTGGACTCGATGGTCGTCGGCGATGAGCAGATCCTGGGGCAGTTCCGGGAGGCGTTCAAGGTGGCCGTCGAGCACGGTCAAGCCGGTCGCAGCCTGCACGAACTTGCCCAGAGCGCGCTGCGGGTCGGGAAGCGCGTGCAGACCGACACCGCCATCGGCCGGCACGGCGCCTCGGTGGTGGAGGTCGCGCTGGCCCAGGCCCGGCGCCACTTCGACACGCTGGCCGGCCGGCATGTGGTGATCCTCGGCTCCGGCTCCATGTCGTCCCTGGCCGCATCGGTGTCGGCGGCACAAGGAGCGCTCGTGACGATCGTCGGTCGCACAGCGGCCTCCGTCCACCGACTGGCCGAAGCGGTGGGGGGCGTGGGTGTGGAGCTGGTCGATCTCGACGCTCAGTTGCGCACCGCCGACATCCTGGTGAGCGCCACCGGCGCGACCGGTCTGCTGGTGACCCGGCAGCACCTCCAGCGGGTTCTGGCCGGGGTGAGCCCGGACCTGTTCGTGTGTGACCTCGCTCTGCCGCACGACACCGATCCCGACATCGCGCAGATCCCTGGCGTCCACCGACTCGACCTGGCCGGTATCGCCGCCCTTCCCGAAGCGCACGTGGCGACGGACTCGGTCACCGCCGCCGAAACCCTGGTTCTGCGGGCCACCACCGACTTCGTCGCGCGGCAGACCAGCGCCAAGGTCCAGCCTGTGGTCGTGGCTCTGCGCTCACGCGCCGAAGAGGTCGTCGAGCAGGAGCTGAGCCGTCTGCGCCTGCGCAACCCGAAACTCACGCCCGAGGAGTTCGACGAGATCGCGCGGGCCATGCGCCGCCTGGTGGCCACGTTGCTGCACACCCCCACGGTGCGTATGAAGGAGTTCGCGGTCGATCCCGGCGGGGACCGCTACGCCGCTGCCTTGCACGCCCTGTTCGATCTGGATCCGGCCGCGGTCACTGCGCTGACCCAGACCCCCGAGGACCTCGGCGCGGGCTATCCCGCCGCGCTGGCCGACGATGCTCCCACTGACGGAGAGCCGCGTGCCTGAAATCCGGGTGGCCACCAGGGCCAGTGCTTTGGCGCGCGCGCAGACCGGTTGGGTGCGCGAGCGAATTCGCCGCGTGACCGGTGACGAGGTCCGCGAGGTGCTCATCACCACCGAAGGCGACACATCCACAGCCGCCCTCACCTCGTTCGGCGGTCAAGGGGTGTTCGTTGCCGCGGTGCGACAGGCACTGATCGACGGGCGGGCGGATGTCGCCGTCCACTCGATGAAGGACATGCCGACCGCCGACGACCCACGGACGATGATCGCGGCGGTTCCGGCCCGCGAAGACGTCCGGGACTTCCTGGTCACCTCGGCCGACAGCCTGCAGGACCTGCCCCCTGGCGCACGGGTGGGCACCGGTTCCCCCCGGCGGGTGGCCTATCTGCTGCGTGCCCGGCCGGATCTCGAGGTGATCGCGATCCGCGGCAATGTCGACTCCCGGGTGGCCAGGGTCACCAGCGGTGACCTCGACGCCGTCGTCCTGGCCATGGCCGGCCTGAACCGGCTGTCATTGCGGCCGCCGGGATTCCCGCTGGGTTTCGAGGTCATGCTGCCCGCGGTCGGTCAGGGTGCGCTCGGTGTCGAGATGCTGCGCGACCACCCCGCGGCCCACGCCGTCGGCGGTATCAGCCACACCGCGACGTTGGCGGCGGTCACGGCCGAACGTGCGTTGCTGGCCGGACTGCGGGCCGGTTGCAGTGCGCCCGTCGGGGCGCTGGCCGATGCCACTGGAGACACACTCGAGCTTCGAGCCGCCGTGCTGTCGCGCGACGGTTCGCAGATGTACGAATGCACGACGACCGGCTCGCTGCTGGATCCCGATGTGGGACAGCGCGCAGCTGAAGACCTGATCGGACAAGGCGCCGGTCGACTATTGGGAGAGAACAGATGAAGAAGAGCAAGACCGTACCCGCCGTTGCCCTGCTCGCAGCCGGCTCCGGCGACCCCGAACTGCTGTCGGTGCGCGGGGCGGCCCTGCTGGACCAGGCCGACGTGGTCATCTGCGACCCGGAGGTCAACTCGCTGATCGCCGGGCGTGAGGTCGAGGTGCTCGATGTGGCGACCGCGCCGACCGATGCAGCCGCGGTGGCGAAAGCGCTGGCCGAACAGGCCCGCGCCGGACGCCACGCAGTGCGGGTATTCGCCGGTGACCCGGTCCTCGACGGCCGCGTGCTGGCCGAGGCCAAGGCGCTGCACCGTTCCCGGATCCCGTTCGAGATCGCCCCGTGTGCCAGCGACATCTCGGGCATCGCCGCCTATGCCGGGATCGGCCTGGTCGGTTCGCGGGCCAAGCGACTGCACGTCGTGGACCTGCTGTCCGGGGATGTCGACGAGCAGACTCTGGCGGACACGGCGTCCACCCTGGTGATCCGCAACGCTGCCGATTCCGCGGCCGGATTGGCCAAAGCCGCGCTCGCCGCCGGTCGCACGCCGGCCACCGGCCTGGTGGTCGTCCGCGGCGGAACTACGGTGGAGCAGCAGACGATCGTCACCACGCTCGGCGACGCGGCAGCCGACCTGAAGGCCGCGAAGTTGACCGGCAACGGCGACGTCTTCATCGGCGAGGCGGTCGGTTCGGCGACCAACCTGGGCTGGTTCGAGAGCAGGCCGCTGTTCGGCTGGCGGGTGCTGGTCCCGCGCACCAAGGACCAGGCCGGCGAGTTGTCGGCACAACTGCGGCTGTTCGGCGCGGTGCCCGTGGAAGTGCCCACGATCAGCGTCGAGCCCCCGCGCACCCCTCAGCAGATGGAACGTGCGATCGAGGGGATCGAATCCGGTCGCTACCAGTGGATCGCGTTCACCAGCGTCAATGCGGTCCGCGCCATCCGCGAGCGATTCGAGCAGCGCGGCCTCGACGCCCGGCACCTGGCTGGTCTGAAGATCGCCGCGATCGGCGAGGCCACCGCCGCGGCCCTGCAGGACTTCGGGGTGCGCGCCGACCTGCTGCCACCGGCCGATGCCCAGTCGTCTGCCGGCCTGCTGGAGGTGTGGCCCGACCGCGACCCCGAACTCGACCCGATCGGCCGGGTGTTCCTGCCCCGGGCGGACATCGCCACTGAGAAGCTCGTGGCCGGTCTCACCGAACTCGGCTGGGAGGTCGACGACATCACCGCCTACCGCACGGTCCGGGCAGCGCCGCCGGCCGCGGAGATCCGCGAGGCCATCAAGACCGGCGGTTTCGACGCGGTGGTCTTCACCTCGTCCAGCACCGTGCGCAACCTGGTCGGGATCGCGGGCAAACCCCACGCCACCACCGTCATCGCCGCCATCGGCCCGGAGACCGCGAACACCGCGGTGGAACACGGGTTGAAGGTCGCGGTGCAGCCGGCGCAATCCAAGATCGAGCCGCTGGTCGCAGCCCTGGCCGCGCACGGTGAGCACATGCGCCAGACCGCGCTGGACAGCGGCGAGCGCACCTGGCGGCCGTCGAAGCGGCGCGGCGCCGGCCGTCGGCGGTCCGCAGCCAAGTCATGATGCGGCCGCGCCGGCTGCGGTCGAACCCGGCGATCCGAAGGCTCGTGGCGGAGTCCCGGGTCCACCCGGCCGCCCTGGTGCTGCCGGTCTTCGTGGCCGAAGGCCTGGCCGAGCCGCGGGCGATCACCTCGATGCCGGGGGTGTATCAGCAGACCCTCGACACGCTGCCTGCCGTCGTCGAGCAGGCGGCTTCGGCCGGGCTCGGAGCAGTGATGCTGTTCGGGGTGCCGAAGCACAAGGACGCGATCGGTTCCGGGGCCACCGACCCGAAGGGTATCCTCAGTCGGGCGGTCGAGGTCGCCAAAGCCGCCGCCGCCGGCCGGCTGGTCGTGCAGGCGGACCTGTGTCTGGACGAGTTCACCGACCACGGACACTGCGGAGTACTCGCCGGTGATGAGGTCGACAACGACGCGACCTTGGTCCGCTACCAGCAAATGGCAGTGGTCCTGGCCCGGGCGGGCGCCGACATGGTGGGAACCAGCGGCATGATGGACGGTCAGGTGGGTGCGGTGCGTGAGGCGCTGGATTCCGCCGGGTTCGTCAACACCGCGATCCTCGCCTACGCCGCGAAGTACACCTCGGCGCTCTACGGACCCTTCCGAGAAGCCGTCGACAGTTCCCTGCAAGGGGACCGCCGCACCTATCAGCAGGATCCGGCCAACGGCCGCGAAGCGCTGCGGGAGACGGTCCTGGATCTCGCAGAGGGCGCCGACGTCGTGATGGTCAAGCCCGCCTACCTGGACGTCGTGCGGGCGGTCGCGGAGATCTCGGACGTGCCGGTGGCCGTCTACCAGGTGTCTGGCGAGTACGCGATGCTCGAGGCTGCCGCGGCCAACGGCTGGATCGACCGGCGGGCGGCGATCCTGGAATCGCTCACCGGATGTGTGCGGGCCGGTGCGGACGTCATCTTGACCTACTGGGCCTTGGAAGCCGCCGACTGGCTCGCGTAGGGATCGCGATCCGTCCGGCTGGAGGCTGGATCGGGGGTCGCTGCACGGCGTACGCTGGGAAACCTTCGACGAAAGGGGTCTGCCATGCGCAAGACCATCGCTGTGGCCGTGACCGTCCCTCTACTGGCCGCCCCGGCTCTCACCAGCGCGCCGGCCCAGGCCGCCAGCACGGTGAAGATCGACGTCCTGAAGAAGAACATCAAGAAAGGCATCAAGAAGCAGGCGAAGGTCTCCGTCAAGGTCAAGTGCCCGAAGAAGGTCAAATGGGCCAAGGGCAAGATCTTCTTCTGCCGCGTCAAGGCCAAGGACGGCTCGAAGGCGCGCGTGCAGGTGCGTCTGGGCAACGAGGCCAAGGGCCGGCTGAAGTGGAAGGTCATCACCTGAGATTGGGGGCGTACACCTCCGCCGCGAGACCCTGAAAAAGGGGGGTCTTCGGGATCTTCAGGTGGAGTCAATGGGTGGATCAGCCCGGTGACGCCTTCTGTGTCGAGCAGGTCGTTGTGGCAGGTGCGGCACCTCACTCAGCGCCCGTGGGGTGAATCCCACCACCCCTAGGAATCCGAGGGAACCTTCTGGTGAAAATCACGACCAGTGACTGGTCGTATTCTCACCGAAAGGAAGTGCGGGTCCCATCTGTGTGGGCGGTCGAAGCCGACCATCCAGTCCCCAGCACAGCGCTCGCCAACTCCGCCCTCAAATCCGAAGCGCCTGAAAGGTCAGCGGCGCACGATCCGGAACCGGGCTTTGGCCGGCGTCGGGTCCTTGGCCCCGTCGAGGACCGCTCGTACCCGCAACCGATAGCGACCCGGCTTGACCTTCAGCACCTTCGGCGACGAGCACGTGCGCCACTTCTTCACAGGCTTCTTCCCCAGTCGGCACTGGAAGCTCGCACCCGGCGTTCCCGAGAACCGCACCTTCACCCGGGCCTTGGCCCGTTTGGTCCTGACGACTTCTTCGGCGCCTTGGTGATGCGGGTCTGCAAAGGCACAATCGGCTGCGGCTGCGGGCTGCGGCTGCGGTGCCACCGACACACCGCGGACCCGCGCCACCTGCTCGGTGAGGTCGAGGGTCACCCACAAGGTGTTGCCCGGTCCGGCGGTGATCTGCCGGGGGCCGGTGGCGGCATCCAGGGGCAGCCGTGAGTACGCCCCGCCGGGCGTCAACCGGCCGAGGTCGTTGGTCGCGAACTGCGCGAACCAGTAGGCGCCGTCGCCGCCGTACGCGACGCCGAACGGGTCGGACAACGGGGTGTCGGTGCTCTGCGGTGATCCCGGTGCCTGGATGCGACCGACGGTCTGGGGTACGGCGGTGGGGTTGCTGTAGGCCACCTGGCCGTCAGCGCCACCGGTGACACCTTGCGGACCCCCACCGGTCGGGAAGGCGGTGCCGGCCCCGCCGGTCGTGACACGCACGATCTGCTGCCCGCCGAAGTCCGCCACCCATAGGTTGCCGTCCGTGCCGGAGGTGATCCAGCGGGCGCCCAGGACTCCGGTCGCACCGTAGGAGGTGAACCCTGCGGGGTTCGCGGCCGGGAAGGTGATCACCTTGTCCCCGGACGCGGTCCAGAGGTTGCCGTCGGGTCCGACGGTGATCGCCCGCGGATCGGCGATGTCGGCGATGGCGAATGCCACCGCGGCGTCGGGGTCGGCCGGTGAGAACCTGGCGACGGCGCCGGCCTGGGTCACCCAGAGATTGCCGTCCGGACCTGCCGTGATCCCGGTGGGACTGGTCAGGCCAGCGGGGTTGAACTGTGTGACGGTCCCGTCCGGGGCGATCCTGGCCACGTCGTTGGTCGCGTCCAGCGTGACCCACACATTGCCGTCGGGACCGATCGTGATCTGGTTGTTCGTGCCGACGCCACTGACCGCGAACCGTCCATCCGCCACAGGATCAGCGGCAACCGGGCCAGCCCCGATCGGAACGGCGATCGCCATGACGGACACGATGACCGGTAGTCGAACAGACATGGGGGTATTGAACTGCATCGCACACCCCGTGCACAGTGTCCGTTCGGCCGATCCGCGGATTCCGCCCGGACGCCACGGGCGAGTTCTCCGCCGTCGTGCCGAATCTGCTGCTTACCATGAAGTCTCAGCATTCGCGGAAGAGGTTGCGGTGTCAGTTGCGGTTGTGCCCCGGCACCAATCCGACATGCGTCGCGTCGCCCCACCCATGGGGTACATCCCCGGCCTCGACGGAATCCGTGCGATCGCGGTGCTGGCGGTCCTGCTCTACCACTCGGGGGTCGCGGGGGTGCCCGGGGGTTTCCTCGGGGTGGATGTCTTCTTCGTCCTGTCGGGCTTTCTGATCAGCAGCCTGCTGCTGCAGGAGATCGAACGGACCTCAGCAGTCTCGTTCGGACAGTTCTACCTGCGCCGGGCCAGGCGCCTGTTGCCGGCTCTGCTGGCCACATTGGCCCTGTCCTCGGTGCTGGTGCTGGTGTTCGCCCGCGACGCCGCTGCGCAGTTCCGTCAGGACGCCATCTCGTCGATGCTCTATGTGACCAACTGGTGGTACGTCGTCCAGGATCTGTCGTACTTCGAGGCGATGGGCCGGCCGCCGATGCTGCAGCACCTGTGGTCACTGGCCGTGGAGGAACAGTTCTACTTGCTGTGGCCACTGATCCTGGTCTTCCTCTACCGGTGGCGCGGTCGCCCGGGGGTCGGCCGGGTCGCCCTGATCGTGTCGCTGGTCTCCACCGTGCTGATGGCGCTCGGGTCGCTGATCTGGAACGTTCCCGAGGCCGGCGACGCCAGCAGGTTGTACTTCGGTACGGACACCCACATGATGGGTCTGCTGCTGGGAGCCGCCCTGGCGACCGTCTGGCGGCCGGGAGCACTTCCTCGAACCGTCGCCGCCCCAGCCAAGGTCGTGCTCTGGGCTGCGGCGCTCGGCGCGGTGTTCGTGCTGTTCTCGATCTTCCACCGCGTCGGCGAGGACAGTGCGTGGCTGTACCGGGGCGGCTTCCTCGTCGTGTCCGCGGCCTCGGCGGCGATCGTGGCGCTGGCGTGTCACCCGGCCATCTCGTTCGGCAGGCTGCTCGCGACCCAGCCGATGCGCTACATCGGCGAGCGCTCCTACGGGCTGTACCTCTACCACTGGCCGATCTTCGTGGTGACCCGCCCGGGGATCGACCTGCCCTTCGACGGGGTGCCCGCCTGGATTCTGCGGATGGCCTTGACGTTCGGGGTCGCCGAGTTGTCCTACCGCTACCTGGAGATCCCGATCCGGCGTGGGGCGTTGTCGGCGACGTGGCATCGCTGGCGGGAGGCCGGTGTGGCCACTGCCAGTGTCCGGGTCGCCGGAGCGGTTGCCGCGGCGGCCGGGCTGATCTTCGCGACCGGCGCAGCGCTCGCCGCGATACCGGCGCCCAACGCTTCGGACTACCTCGGCGGCCGCACCGAGGTGGGGCAGGACCTGACGGCCGAACCGGCCGCGGCCACGAATGAAGAACCGCAACCGTCGGATGACCAGCCCCGGGTCTCGGGCGCGGACCTGTCGAAGCGCCCCATGACCGCCATCGGCGACTCTGTGATGCTGGGAGCCACGGGGGCGCTGGAAGGCGCCTTCAAGGTCACGGTGGATGCCGCGGTCTCCCGGCAGTTCCCGCAGATCGTCGAGCGTATCAACGCCCGCAAGGCCGCCGGCCAGCTGCAGGACGTCGTCGTCATCCACCCCGGGACCAACGGCACGGCGTACTGGGACATGCTCAAGACCACCCTGGACGGCCTGCAGGACCGCGACGTGGTGCTGGTGACCGTCCACACGCCGAACTCCTGGATGGACGACTCCAACCGGAACATCAACGGGATGGCCAAGCAGTTCGACAATGTACGGATCGCCGACTGGGAGGCCGCCTCCGAGGGGCACCGCGAGTACTTCGTCTACGACGGAACCCACCTCACCACTGAGGGCATCCGGGCCTACGTGGCGACCATCCGCGAGGCCCTCAAGGGTGACGGGACCCCATCGCAGCCCTGAGCCCGATTGCCCTGACGACGGGCGGGCCCGACCAGGACGACTACTCTCGAAGCAATGTTCACAATCGCTTTGCGCAGCCTCGGTGCGCACAAACTGCGTCTGTTGCTGACCGCCGCGGCGGTCTTTCTCGGTGTGGCTTTCATCACCGGGATGCTGATGCTGACCAACGCACTGGACCGCACCTTCACTGACATCTTCGAGAGTGGTTCCCAGGATGTGCTGGTCACACGCACGACCGCGGTCTCCGAGGACATCACGCAGAGTACCGGCGACGACGCGACCCTGCTGATCTCGCAGGACACCGTCGACGAGGTGGCCGGGGTGCCCGGGGTGCAGGCTGCCGCCGGCGCGGTCACCCAGAATGGGGCGTACCTGCTGGACGCGCAGGGCGACGTGGTGGGTGGCAATGGTCCGCCGGCTCTCGGCGTCAACTGGCAGCCGGACCCCGCGCTGTCGGTTGTGACGATCACGCAGGGCAGTGCGCCGCAGGCCGATGACGAGATCGTCGTGGACGAGGTTACGTTCCCCAAACTCGAGATCCCGGTCGGCGACGAGGTCCGGATGGTCACCCCGACAGGGCCGCTCACCGTCACCCTGGTGGGGGTGTTCCGATTCGGCGAGACCGGGGGGCTGGCCGGGGCCACGATCACCGCCTTCACCCCCGAGCGCGCTCAGGAGTTGTTCAGCGAGCCCGGCCAATGGCAATCGGTCGAAGTGGCCGCTGACGACGGCGTCAGCGACCAGGAGGTGGCTGACGCCATCGCCGCCGAACTCGGCACGGGTTGGACGGTCAAGACCCGCGATCAACAGGTCGAGGAGCAGTCCTCGGCGTTGCGGCAGGGCCTGGGGTTCATCACCTACGTGTTGCTCGGCTTCTCCGGGATCTCGCTGTTCGTCGCCGCGTTCCTGATCTACAACACCTTCGCCATGCTGGTCGCCCAGCGCGGTAAGGAGATGGCGCTGCTGCGGGCGGTGGGCGCGTCGCAGCGACAGGTTCTCACCTCCGTGCTCCTGGAGGCCGTGGTCCTGGCCCTGGTGGCCGCGGCGATCGGCATCGCCCTGGGCTACGGCTTGGCGCTGGGACTCACCGCATTGCTCACGCAGATCGGTCTCTCGCTGACATCGGGGGTCGTCCTGACCGCGCAGGCTGTGGTGTGGGCGCTCGTGCTGGCTGTCGTGGTGACAGTCGCCTCAGCCCTGCTGCCTGCATTGCGCGCTGCCCGGACCCCGCCGATTGCCGCCTTGCGGGACTCGACCACGCCGGTCGAACGGCCCGGGAAGGTTCGCACGATCGTGGGCCTGATCCTGCTGCTCGTGTCCGTGGTGGGTCTCGTGGGGGCGTTCTCCGACACGCCCAACGTCGCGCGGGTCGCCTTCGCGGCCCTCGGGCTGCTGGTCGCCGCGGTGTTCCTTGCCCCCGTGTTGGCCATGGGAGCGGCCCGCATGGCCACGACCGTCATGCAAGCCGGGGGTGTCTCCGGTCAACTGGCGGGGCGCAACGCCGCACGTGGCCCGCGGCGGGTGGCGGCCACCGCATCGGCGCTACTGATCGGGCTGGCCCTGGTCACCACCGTCGCCGTCGTCGTCGCGTCCGCACGCGAATCCATCAACGATCTGATCGACCGGGCGTTCGGCGCCGACTACATCGTGGCCACCCAGACCGGCAACCCGTTCAGCACCCAGATCGCCGACCAGCTGCGGGACGTCCCCGATGTGCAATACGTGGTCTCCCAGTCGCAGGGCCCCGCCCGGGTGGACGGGGAGGACCAACTCATCACCGCCATGGGCGGGGGACCGGTGACCTCGGCCTTCGATCTACAGGTCTCCTCAGGAACCATCGATGACTTGACCCAGGGCACAGCCATCGCCGACGTCGAGTGGGCGGAGTCCGCTGGGGTGTCCGTCGGGGATCGCGTCAGCGTCTTGTTCCCCTCCGGGCAGACCCGCGGGTTCACCGTGGAAGGCACGTTCGAGCAGACCGATGCCGGCCTGCTCAGCGGACTGATCATTCCGAAGGAGGACTACCGATCGGTGGGTGGAGCCGCCCAGGACACGCTCCTGTACGTGACCTTGCAGCCCGACGCCGATCCGGAAACCGCTCTCCCGGAGGTCGAGCAGGTGACCGATCAGAACCCGCTGTTGCAGGTGCTGGACCAGGCGTCGATCAAGGAGCAGAACACCTCCCAGATCAACCAACTGCTGTTTCTCATTTACGGGATGCTCGGGCTGTCGATCCTCATCGCCGCCCTCGGGGTGGTCAACACGATGGCCCTGTCGGTGCTGGAACGCACCCGTGAAATCGGCCTGCTGCGCGCAGTGGGCCTGTCCCGGCGACAAGTGCGGCGCATGATCCGCTGGGAAGCGGTACTGGTGGCGGTGACCGGAGCCGTGGTCGGCGTTGTGGTCGGGCTGATCGCCGGTGTCAGTCTGCGGCAAGCGTTGTCCGGCGACGGGATCGAGATCCTGGTGATCCCGGTAGCGACGGTCGTGGTCATCCTGGTGCTGGCGGTCCTGCTGGGCGTGTTCGCCGCCGCCCTGCCCGCCCGCCGTGCGGCCCGTCTGGACATCCTGGACGCCATCGCCACCGAGTGAGGCGACAGCGGTCGGGTCAGCGCAGTTGACCCGGTCAGTGCGCCCAGATGGTCCCGCGCCGGATCCCGGCGAGGGTGCTGATGGAGGTCATCAGCCACAGGGCGACCAGGACCACGGTGGCGATCCAGGCCAGCACGTCGAACAGGCCGGCATCCCAGGTCTGCGCGAGCACGCTCGTGGCGACCGTCCACGCACCGAACGGAAACACGAAACCCCACCAGGACAGCGAGAACGGCAGTCGTCCGTAGCCACGCCGGATCACCAGCAGGGACGCGATCATCCACCAGAAGCCGAAGCCCCACATCATGGTGGCCAGCGGCGTCATCGCCTCGACCAGTCCAGGGTTTCCGGAGGCTTGCGCGAGGCGCACCATGTCCAGGCCCATGAGCCCGGCAGGACCCATCCCGATGAACAACGTCGGCGCCAGGGCGTCCGGAGGCAACGGATGGGACACGGTGCGCAGGAACAGCACCGCGGTCACCACGAAGTAGAGAACTGCGCCCATTCCAAGGAAACCCCATCCGAGTGCCAACAGGTCCGCGGAGATGTCGGGCAGTTCGAGGGCCAGCGGAACCAGAGCGAGCGGGATGATGATCGTCACCACCGGCGGGATGAACCAGGCGCCGCTGATGTGCTCGGTGGGGGTGCTCTGACTGGTGAACAGGTTGGTCATGAACGCCCAGCCGATCATGAGCGCGACCACAGCCCCCGACACGGTCAGTACGGCAACGGCGACGGTCACGAGGTCGTCGGGCAGCCAACCGGCTCCGATCCGCCCGATCGCCACGGCCCAGGCGAGAAGGCCGCCGGCGACCGTGGCCGTCATTCCGCCCTTGATCGGATGGCGCAGGTCGGCCAGAGCCAGCTCCCGATGCCGGACCCACCGGGCGCCGGTGACCACCAGGACCACGACGGCCACCAGGGACGCGAGGATGAGAAGCGTCCGGGAGATCCACACCGGCCAGCCGATCGCGGCGGTCGCGACTGCGACCACGGAGGTGCCCATCACCGACGCCCCCCAATTGGGCGCGAACGAGTCCAGGCGGAAACTCACGATCCCAGCCGTTCGGCCTCAGTGGGTTGTTCGACCGGCGGGGACCAGCCGCACGTCATCTCACCGCGCAGCCGCACCGAAAGGGCCCACAGCAGCGCGATGATCCCCGCGGCCGCCAGATAGGGCTGCATCGGGGCGAAGAACTGCACCGCACCGGACGCGCCGAGAACGATCAGTGCCAACTTGTTGCACACGGGGCAGCCGATGGCCAGGTATGCCAGCAGGGCACCGACCGTGCCTTTGCGGTCTAGTCCGGACGGGGTGGTTGCGGCGACGTATGTGGCGGTGAGCAGCCCGGTGAGGACCGACGTCACGATCAGCACGTTCATCGCCCAGCTCGTCGGCGGGATGCTTCGGCTGAAGACGGGGTTGGGGATCACCGCGGTGCTCAGGCCGAGCAGCAGGAACGTGCCTGCAGCCACGGCCGCAGCGACGATCCACCGCCGCAGGGGCCAACTGAGAAAGGCCGTGAAGGGGCAGGTTGGCATGACTTCACTATACCCCAGGGGGTATTTCACCAGGCGTTGGAGTTGCGCACAGATGTTGGACTTGGGCACCGGGGTTGGAGTTGCACGGGCGTTGCCTGTCCAACGTCTGTACCGATCTCCAACGTCCGTACGCAAGTCCAACGGATCAGGACCCGTCGCGACGGCCCCTCACACTCTCGCAGGAGTCCGGGACTCCACGGCGATCAGGCTGGTTGTCACCGTGACCGCCACGACGTTCGTCACGATCATCGGCAGGTCCGGGCGGGTGAGCCCGTACGTCAGCCACAGGGACTGCCCGGCCAGCAGCAGGAACAGCGTGGCCAACGACACCTCGGAAGTAGCCCCCGCCCTGCGCCGGCTGATCGATTCGAGCAGTTGCGGAACTGTGGTCAGGATGCCGCACACCACCCCCAGGCTGGAGGCCACCGCACCGGGCAGGAGGCTCAGCACCGCGACCCCTACCGCCACCGCGACCAGTGGTACCAGCACGGCCGCGGGCAGCGGCCACGCGTGCTGCCGCCGCAGCAGCAGGACCACCACCGGCACTGTCGTGGCGATGAACGTCACGTTGCCGACGATGATCGCGGGTGCCTGAAGGATCAGTCCGTACGCCAGCCAGCTGGTGCCGGACAGTGCGAAGATCGTCCACGTCAGAAGGCTGACCCCCGCCGCGCTGCGGTCACGCACGATGCGCGCGATCTGTGGCAGCGACATGGCCGTCATCAGTGCCGCGCCGGCGTAGCCGAACCACTCCGCATCCATGGCTTCCCAAGGTACCGGTGTCCGGAGCCTGACATCCGGCGGTAGCCTGGGGTCACATGGGGAGCTCGGGTCAGCCGGGCTGAGAGGGTCACCGTCTGCGTGGCCGACCCACACAACCTGATCTGGGTAATGCCAGCGGAGGAAACGTGCGACTTCTCATCGTATCCCTGACCATCGCTCTCGCGGCCTGTTCGAGCCAGGCGGAGCCCCAATCCGAGCCGGTCTCCGAGGTGGTGGTGGTGACCCACGACTCCTTCGCCGTGTCGCAGGACGTGCTCGACGAGTTCACCCGGGACAGTGGCCTCACTGTCAAGATCGTGCAGAACGGTGACGCCGGCCAGGTCGTCAACTCGGCGATCCTGTCGGCAGGCGCCCCACAAGGTGATGTGCTGTTCGGGGTCGACAACACCTTCCTGAGCCGGGCCCAGGAAGCAGGCGTCTTCGTCGACTATCAGGCCTCCGGCGCGCCGGCCGCTCTCGCGCAGGACGCACCCGGTGTCACGCCGATCGACACCGGTGCGGTGTGCCTGAACTACGACACCGCCTACTTCGCCAACAGGCCGGCCCCTGACAGCCCCGCGGACCTGATCGATTCCCAGTACCGGGACCTCGCGGTGGTGCAGAACCCGGCCACGTCCTCCCCCGGGCTCGCCTTTCTGCTCAGCACCGTCGCGACCCAGCAGGACTGGCAGCAGTACTGGCGCGACCTCAAGGCCAACGGCGTCAAAGTGGTCGATGGGTGGGACAACGCCTACTACCGGCAGTTCTCCGGTGGATCCGGCGAAGGTGACCGTCCGATCGTCGTGTCCTACTCCACGAGTCCGGCTGCCGAGGTGATGTTCTCCGAGGATCCCGCGGCCCCGCCGCCCACCGCCAATGTCGACGCCCAGTGCTTCCAGGCAGGTGGAATACGCCGGGGTCCTGGCCGGCGCGCGCAACGAGTCGGGGGCGAAGACGTTCGTGGACTTCATGTTGTCGAAGGCCTTCCAGGACGACATCGGCGGGCAGATGTTCGTCTACCCGGTGATCGAAGGGGCGAAGGTTCCGCCGGCCTTCCGGAAGTACGCGCCACAACCTGCGGATCCCGTGGTGATGCAGCCCGACGAGATCGCGGCCGGCCGTGACGAATGGATCGATCAGTGGTCCGCAATCATGGAGTGATCCTGCGGGTCGTGCTCGCCGTCCCCCTG
Source organism: uncultured Actinomycetota bacterium (assembly GCA_963704075.1). GTDB lineage: Bacteria > Actinomycetota > Actinomycetes > S36-B12 > UBA10799 > JADKAV01. Next base: position 290,823 of record CAVPGV010000009.1, on the reverse strand, counting down.
CTGTTCCTCGTCCTGCTCTTCGTGATCCCGGTCGCCGCTGTCATCCGGGTCGGTGCACAAGACGGTCCAGAGGCCATGCTCGCGGTGGTGGGCGCGGGTCGCACCTGGCGCATCCTCGGTTTCACCGTCGCCCAGGCCGCCCTGTCGACGGCCGCGACGATGATCGTGGCGATGCCCGCGGCCGTCGTCCTGGCACGCTTCAGGTTCCCCGGCCGGGCACTGGTGCGGGCGCTGGTGCTGGTTCCGTTCGTGATGCCGACGGTGGTGGTCGCCGCCGCCTTCCTGGCGATGATCGGTCCCGGCGGGGTGCTGGCCGTGGACCTCTCGGGTTCGTTGTGGGGGCTGGTCATCGCACATGTCTTCCTCAACATCGCCGTCGTGATCAGAGTGGTGGGTAGTTCGCTGTCGACGATCGACCCGCGTCTGGAGCAGGCCGCACAGGTGCTGGGGGCCTCCCGCTGGCAGGCCTGGTGGCGGGTGACCTGGCCGCTGCTGCGGCCCGGGCTGCGCTCATCGGCGTTGATCGTCTTCCTGTTCAGCTTCACGTCGTTCGGCGTCGTGCAGGTCCTCGGCGCGGGACAGTTGCGCACGCTCGAAGTGGAGATCTATCGGCAGACCGCCTACCTGCTCGACCTGCCTGCCGCCGCCGCGCTGTCACTGCTGCAGTTACTCGCGGTCGTCGCCATGCTCGCGGTGGTCGGCAACACCGCGTCCGTGGTCACCGGACCGGTCGTGGATGTCGCGCGACCCCCGCGCGGGTGGCGGCAGCGCATCGCGGTGGTGGTCGTCGTGTCCCTCACCTGCGTGGCGGTGTTGGCACCGCTGCTGATCGTGCTGGTCCGATCCCTGACGATCGACGGGCAGTGGACCACGCTGGGGTGGCAGACCTTGTTCGCGCAGGGGACGAGCACCAACTCGGTCGATCCGTGGTCGGCCGTAGTCGCTTCCCTGCGCACCGCGGCCGCAGCCACCCTGATCGCGGTGACGATAGGCGGGATGGCGGCGTTCGGCCTGGCGTTCAGCGGCCGCGGCAGGTGGCTGCGTTCGGTCGACGCGATGCTTCTGCTTCCCTTGGGCACCTCCGCAGTCACCGTCGGCCTCGGCATGCTGCTCGCATTCGGTCGGCCCCCGATCGACCTGCGCAACACCGGCCTGCTGATCATCCTCGCGCAGTCGCTGGTGGCCATGCCGTTCGTCGTGCGGGTGTTGACGCCGGCACTGCAGGGTTTCGACCTGAGGTACCTTCACGTGGCGACGGTCCTGGGGCGGTCGCCGGTCAACGCCCTGCGATCGGTGGCCGTACCACTGGTCCTGCCGGCGGTGCTGGTGGCGACCGGGTTCGCGTTCGCGGTGACCATCGGGGAGTTCGGGGCGACCATCTTCCTCGCCAGTCCGGCAGACCCGACCCTGCCGGTGGCCATCTCCCGCCTGCTGGCCCGGCCGGGTGCGGTGACGGTCGCCGCGGCGTACGCGGCGGGCGCCCTGCTGATGCTGGTAACCGTCGCGGTCGTGGTGGCGATCGACCGGGTGCGCCTCAACCGGGCGGTAGGTTTCTGATGCTGCACCTTCAGAACGTTTCGGTGTCCTACGACCAGCCGGTCCTGTACTGCGTCGACCTGGAGGTGGGGCAGGGCGAGATCGTGTGCATCCTGGGGCCCAGTGGCGGTGGCAAGTCCACGCTCCTGCGGGCGGTGGCGGGGCTGGTCGACTACACCGGTCGCATCGAGGTGGCGGGCCGCCCCTTGGAGGGTGTCCCCACACACCGCCGGGCGATCGGAATGATGTTCCAGGACGACCTGCTCTTCCCGCACCTCAACGTCGCGGAGAACGTCGGGCTTCGGAGTGACGGCCCGCCGATGCCCGTCGGGTCGACGAGACGCTGGATCTGGTCGGCCTGGCCGGCTTCCAGGACAGGGCGGTGGACACGCTCAGTGGTGGCCAGGCACAACGTGTCGCCCTGGCCCGGGCGATGGCCCCAGCGCCGGCGGTGGTGCTGCTCGACGAGCCGTTCGGCGCGCTGGACGCGGTGCTGAAGGCGGAACTCGTACTGGACGTCCAACGGCTTCTGCGCGATCGCGAGATGACCGTCCTGGCGGTGACGCACGACCGGCATGAGGCGTTCACGATGGCCGACCGGGTGGCCGTGTTGAAGCAGGGAAAACTGGTCCAGGTCGGCACAGCCGACGAGTTGTGGAACGCGCCCGTCGACGACTACGTGGCCCGGCTGGTCGGCCTCTCGGTCCTCGACGACGTCGCATATCCGCCGGAGCGTTTGCAGCAGAGGCGAGGGGGCAGGTGGGAACTGCGCGTCACCGGCCGGACCTTCGACGACGGACGATTCCTGGTGTCGGGCACCGTGGCCGGGCAGCCCGTGTCGTACGTGACCGACACCCGCAGCGTGCCCGCGGTGGGACGCACCGTGCACATCGACGTCCGCGATCCCGGCTGAGGTGATCGTGGCGGCGATCAGGTCGCCGGGGCCGAGTCGCCGCCGCGCCGTCGCACCACCAGCAGCGCGATCCCGCGCCACCCGATCATCGTCAGCGCCAGGAACGCGGTGGCCACGGCGATGAACGCGCCGGCGGTGCCCTCGCCGAACGTGCGCCGCAGCAGCATGCCGCCGACCAGGGTCATGATCCAGATCACCAGGCCGGCGCGCAGGGACTCCGGTGGGCGCAGCGGTATCGCGATGATCCAGCCGAGCGCGAGCGCTGCGAGGAACGGCGCCGCCACTTGCACCACCGAATCGGATTCGGAATGCGCCCGCATCCCCACGGCGACGAAAACCAGAACGCACACGAAGTCCAGAACCGCAGCCACCCACGCCTTCACCCGTCCGAGTCTAGTTGCGGCGTGGCTCCGGGGGCCGCAGGCTGGAACCATGGCGATCACGGAGTACATCGGGGTCTATCACGCGGACGGCGGGCTCGTCGGCGAGGCCAAGTACGTGCTGGGGCACCTCCTCGGACGCACCCACTGCTCCCTGTGCGACATCACCCACTCCCCGGTGCGCCGCAAGAAGCAGTGGGACGCTTTCGTTGATTCGCTCGGCGTGCCGTTCCGCCTGCTACCACCTCAACGAGATGCCGGCGGACGTCGCGGCCATGGTTTCCACCACCGGCAGCCCGGTGGTCCTGGCCCGGACGGCCACTGATCTGGTACTGATGCTCGGCGAGCGCCAACTGGACCGGTTGGATGGATCCGTGGCGGCCTTCGCCGGTGAACTGGCCTCGGCCGCGGCACCGTTGACCGCCACGGGGACCGACTGATCCGGCCGGATCACCCGCAGGATCCACGCCGCCGCATCGGTCGGCGCTAGCGTTCTCCCGTGGATCCCATCCGGCGCACCGAGACCTGGTTCGCGCGCAACGGACTACCGCGGTTCGTCGATGACTACAACTCCGGCGAGCACATCTGGACCAGGGCGGTGCCTGCGATGATCGTGGTCCTGGCGGTCCAGTTCTCGTCGGCGTTGTGGAGTGCTCTCAACAGCGGCAGCCGGGTCCTGCCGGTGTTCACGGTGTTGGTGGCCGTCCTGGCCCTCGTTCTCGTGGGACTGTGGTCGAAACGCCGCCGGGGCTACTGGTTCGCTCCGTCCGAACGGGTCGGCTGGCCGGTCCTGCTGGGATTCGTCGCGGCGGGGGCCCTCCCCGACGCGATCCAGTACGGCCGTCGCATCGAGGGTGTCGACATCACCTGGCACACGGTCGTCGCGTCGCTGCTGCTCCAGGTGCTGCTGCTCGGCGTCATCTACTTCGTCACGCGGTTCGCGCTGCTGGCGATGGCCGGTTGGGCGATCCGGCAGACCGCCCGGTCCGCCGGCGACCTCTACGCCGTCGCCACGAAGGCCCTGCCGCTGCTGCTGATCGTCATGATCGTGCTGTTCATCAACACCGAGATGTGGCAGGTGGCGGGAAGTCTCGACGGTCCGGTCCTGTGGGGCAGCAGCGGCCTGCTGCTCATCTTCGGGGTGCTGGTGACCCTTGACCGGACGCGGGATCAGATCGCCACCCTCCGGCTGGACGCACCGATCGAGGAGGTGCGGGCCGCCTGCGCGCGCACGCCGATGGAGGGGGTCGTGCAGGGAATGCAGGAGGTGGGCGAGGCGGACCTGCACCGGCCGCAGCGACGGGCGATGGTCATCGCCGCGCTGTCCACCCAGGTGATCCAGGCCGCTCTGATCGGGCTTCTGGTCTGGGCTTTCTTCATCGTCTTCGGCGTGGTCGCGATCACCGCACCCGTGCAACAGGCATGGCTGGGCGACCTGGGCTCGGCGGACGTGTTCTGGACGATCGGCCAGGACCATGTGCTGTCCCGCGCACTGATCCGCGTGGCCACGTTCCTGGGAGCGTTCGCCGCTTTCTACACCACCGTCTACGCAGCCAGCGACCCGGTGTACCGGGCCTCCTTCTCCGAGGATGTGGGCGCGTCGCTGCAACAGGCGGTCGATGTCAGGCGTGCGTATCTCAGTGCCAAGGGGCAACCGGATGCGTGACCGCGACACGTCCGGACGCCCCCGCAATGCCCGGCCGCGGGACGAGTTGGGCAGGCCGTTGCCGCCCGGGCGCCCGGGTGTGGCACCCGTTGCCCGAGGACATCGACACCAGCCCGGCGGCGGTGGTCGCTCATGCCGGTCATCTGCTGGATGAAGGGCTGCCGTTCCAAGCGCACGAGGTCTTGGAAGCGGTTTGGAAGGTGTCCTCGGAACCGGAGCGCACCGCGTGGAAGGGCATGGCGCAACTGGCTGTGGCATTGACCCACGCCATGCGGGGCAATGCCACAGGCGCCGTGCGAGTGCGTGATCGTGGTCTGCTCAACCTCGCGGCCGGTGAGCTGCCGGCGGTGGCGACTGCGCTGCGCGACCGCCTGCTTGATCTCACGCGCGGATTCTGACACTGACAGTGTCCACTCCTCTGGTGTCGATCACACCGGACGCGCAGACCAACACCGGCGAAGTGCACGGACGGCAACCTAGGGCGGCCTGCAGCCCGGCAGGGCCGGACCCTCGAACGGGGTCACCCCCGCATGGCTGCCAGGAAGATCCCCGGCAGATCCGTCACATGGTCGGTGGCCTCGAAGTGCACCACCCGACGGAAGACGGTCGCGATCGTCCGATGGCTCGCGGCAGTGGTGGGTTTCATCAGAGGGTGGAATTCGCCCGTGAGAACCGACTTCTGCGGCTTCGGTAGCAGAAAAGCGTTGCCCACCACGCCGATCCCGCTGCTGACCTCCGCCGGCGTCGCCCCCGGGTAGCCGCCCCACGTCGCGTACCCGAGCCCGTCCACCATGACGGCGTACTCGTTGATCCCGACGGCGCCGTACCTGAGATCCGCGACCGCGCGCTCCACCGCGCCCGCATGGGCCTTGATCGTCGCCGGGTGCACCAGCATCGTGGCGGCGAGGCTGCCGGCCAGGCGCCCGTTGGCGAATTCGGTCGCAGCGGCGAGGTAATCGGCCACCGTCGCGGCGGGCAGCCGAACCACCCCGAGGACGTCGGCGAACACCTCGTCGCTGAACAGGCTGGCATCCTCCGCAGGGTCCAAACCCGTGACCAGCACCCGCCGACCTTCACCCTGCAGCGGTTCGGCACCCGGCTGACCGGCGAGAGCCCGCGCTACGTTCTCATCAGTGCCCGGGTAGTAGGGCGCATTGGGTGGCAGGGTGCGCATCAATTCGCGGACCTGCTCGAGCAGTTCGTCGGCCTGGGGCCAGTCCTGCGGCAGGATCAGGATCTGCGGAGCAGCACAGATGTGGCCGCAGTTGAGCAACTTGGACCCGACGATCTTGTCGGCCTGCCGCCGCACGTCCGCGGCGCTCCAGTCCCCAGGCACCACGATCATCGGGCTCACCCCGCCCAACTCACAGGTGAACGGTTTGTCCAGCAGCGGCCTTCCACCGGCCCGGTTGCGGTCCCCCTGCTCGCCGGTGCCCCAGACCAGGGCGTCGTAGGTCGCCGCCGACCCGGTCATGTGCAAGCGGTCCACGTTCGGGTGGTGAGCCAGGTATTGGCCCTCCTGCGCGCCACCATCGACGAATCGCAGCCATCCCCGGTCGACGAAGTCGGCGAAGATCCGCTCGAAGAAGGGGCGCAGGTAGGCGTTCACCGGATTCATCTTCAGCGCGACCACGCAGCCCTCGGCGTACAGCAGATACAACACATCCATGGCCGGCAAGGACGCGACGTTGCCCGCCCCCAGCGCCAGGGCCACCCCTGGACTCTCGAACCCGTCACCGCGGTAGGCCCGGGCGGCGTCGGCTCGCACCTGTTCGGCTGTCACCCCGGGCTGAATCCACACCTGCGTCTGGAACCCCGAGTAGAGCACCTTCTCACTCCAGGTGACGGGAAACACGTCCACCGCCACCTGCCCGTTCGCAAGGGTGTGAACGGCGCTGTCCGGCAGCGGCGGCTTTTCGGCCGCGATCCGCCCCAGCACCTCCTCGAATGCACGCAGATGCTGCAGGAAGGGCCACAGGGCCGACCACTGATGGCCGATCCACGGCCCGTCAGGCGCGGTGCCTTGTGCGTCGCACGCGGCCGCCACCATCCCCTCGGCTTCTTCACCCAGCCGATGGCGGACGGATTCCAGCAGCCGGATCTTCGCCGGTAGCGGCGTCTCCAGCCAGGAGGGCAACCCCTCCTTCAGGTCGCGAATGGCAACGTCGAGAGACTCGAGGTCGGACATCTCGCCCACCTCCTATCCGCTTCCAGGTTACGCCTGAGGCAGCCCATTGCGAGGTGATTCAGTTTTCGTCGGGTGGGTCGCGGGCCCAACCCGACTCTGACCCAGGTGAGTCAGAGTCGCGGCTATCCGTTCATCCGCCGGTAGAAGCCCTTCAGGGCCGGGTAGAGCTTCTTGTACTCAGTGAAATGGCGCTGGTAGACCTCGCGCTCCCCGGGCACCGGCTCGAACGTCCGTGCCACCGGGACGCGCGCTGCCGCCTGCTCCAGAGTCAGTTCGCCCATGCATACCAGCGCCCACATGGCCACCCCCCGCAGTTGTGCGTTGAGCGGGTCCTCCACCTGTTCGATGCGCCGGTCCAGTGTGGACGCGATGATCGAACACCACAGGTCGGACTGCGCGCCACCGCCCAGGATGCGCAGGCTCGGAACCGGGCGTTTGAGGTACTTCTCGTAATAGGCGAACAGCCACGCGATGTTGAGCGCGACGCCTTCCAGCACTGCGCGGACCATCATCGCCCGGTCGGTGCGGAACGACATGTTGACGAAGGCCGCCCGCAGGTTCTTGTCCTCGATCGGGCTGCGCTCCCCGGCCAGCCATGGCGTGAAGATCAGACCTTCGCATCCGGCCGGCGCGGTAGCCGCCAAGGTGGTCAGGGCGTCGTACGTCGGCTGCTCGAAGACCGGGGCGGCGCCGTCGGCACCGATGCCACTGCCCCCGCCGAGCAAGCCGTCGGAAGGGGCGATGATCTGCTCGCGCAGCCAGGACAGCGCGGCGCCGCCGGTCTCGATGTTGTTCCCGACGAGGTTCATCGTCGGGTCCATGCCGGGCAGGGTCGCGATCGAGTGCAGGATGTCGGTGCGCTTGAACGGGACCCGCGCGGACAGCCAAGCCGTGGTGGACACCGCCAGGTGCGTGTCGTAGGCGCTGACCGCGCCGCTGCCGATCACAGCGGCGTGGACATCGGGTATCCCGCAGGCGACGGGCACGCCGGCTTTGAGCCCGAGCCGTTCGGCTGGTTCGGGCAGCAGAGCGCCCTGGATCGATCCAGTGGGGATCAGTTCCGGAAGCAGGTCGCGATTGCGCCCGGAACGCCGCACCAGGTCGTCGACGTACACCGGCTCGGCCCCGATGTGGTTGTCGGTCAACCAGGAGGCGGTCATGGACGCGGGCGTCGCCGCAGCCCTGCCCGTGAGCAGGAAAGCCACGTAGTCCACCGGCTCCAGCAGCACGCGGCAGCGCGCACCGATCTCGGACAGTTCGTTCTGCAGCAGCAGCGAGTGCCCGGTGGGATCGGCTCCGGACGGATTGGGGGCGCCGCCGGTGATCCGCAGCCAGGGCAGCACCTTCTGCGGTGCGTATCCTCCGAACGAGATCGGCCCGCCGATGAGTTTGCGGACGTTGTGCCGCGAGCGGGTGTCGGACCACAGCATGACGGGTCCCGCGGGTGTGTCGTCCGGGCCGACCGGAACGGTGGAGGCCCATTGGCCGGTGATGCCGATCGCGTACAACTCGTCGCGTGACACGTCCTCGGTCACCCGGGCGATGGCCGAGCGCAGGGCCACTTCCCATTCGATGGCGTCCTGGGTGGCGGTCCCGTCGCGGCCCACGTACACCGATACCGGCTGGAAGGCGGTGGCGAGAATCCGACCGTCGACGTCGACGGCGGCGACCTTCGGGCCACCGTTGCCGAGGTCGATGGCCAGGATCCAACTCACTCGGGAGCCACCTCGTGCATCGCGTCCAGGACCCCGGACATCAGCATGTTGATCGTCTGGTTGCCCTGCGGGGTGTGACCGAAGCCGTACATCGCGCCGCTGGCAGCCGGTGTTCCGACGTTGTCCAGCGCGTAGTCGACAGCACCCTGCAGGTCATCGAGGAAGGCCTGCGCGATACCGGGCCGGGTGTTGGGGCGGGTGACGCAGAAGTGCAGCGCAGCCGGCAACTGCAGGGCGTTCATGCGCCAGCCGGCTTTCTTCAGCGCGTCGTTGACCAGGTAGATGTCGAGGTCGTCGCGGTCAGCCATGAACGCGATGAGGAACTTGGGGTCGCCGATGACCTGCAGCCCGTTCATGTCGTCGATGCCGGCGCGGATGGTGGCCGCGGTCTCCATGATCCCGCGCGCAGCGTCCAGGTACCCCTGACGTCCGGTGGTGACCATCGCCGCCCATGTGGCCGCGATCAGGCCGCCCGAGCGGGAACCGGCCAGCCCGGGGGACAGGTAGAGGCCGCCGGGCCAATCCGGGTACGTGAAGTACTGGTGACGACGCAGGTCCTTGTCGCGGTAGAGCAACGTGGACGTGCCTTTGATCGAGTAGCCGTACTTGTGCGTGTCCGCGGAGATCGAGGTGACGCCGGGGACCCGGAAGTCCCACAGCGGGATGTCGTAGCCGAGTTCCTCGGCCCACGGCCACAGCAGCCCGCCGAGGCACCCGTCGACGTGCATTCCGATCCCGCGTTCGGCGGCAAGCGCCGCGATGTCCTCGATGGGGTCGATCAGGCCGTGGCCGTAGTCACCGGCCGAACCGACCAGCGCGATGGTTTGGTCGTCGATCAGGTCGGCCATCGCTGCGACGTCGGCGGTGTACTTGTCGGTCAGCGGTGCGTGGCGGACCTCGATGTCCATCCAGTAGGCGCCCTTGTCCAACGCCACGTGCGCGGTGATCGGCATGACGACGTTGGGCTTGGTCACTCCGCGCTCGCGCGCTGCCTCGCGGTAGGTGTACAACGCGGTGATCAGTGACTCGGAACCGCCGCTGGTGACCACTCCGCACGCGTTCGCGTCGCCGTTGAGCAGGTCCAGGACCATAGCGATGATCTCAGCCTCGAACTTCGTTGCGGAGGGGTACATGTCGCGCTGCAGCACGTTCGCATGCGAGAACTGAGAGAACACCTCCCCGAGGTAGGCGTAGTGCTCGTGGTCGCCGCTGTAGAGGCTGCCCGACACCTTGCCCTCATCGCCGGTGGCATCCTCGCGACTGGCCATGGAGGCGATCTCGGAGAGGATCTCGGAGCGGTCGCGTGGTTCGTCGGGGATCCGACGGTAGTTGACCGTTTCCTTGCGGTAGGGATAGAAACCGTCGATGAAGTCGTCGAAGTCGCTCACACCGATCAAGCCTACGCCTGTGCAGGCGCCCTCTGCGCCGGTTCGTCGTGGTTGTATTCGGTGCCTCCTGGGCCAGGAACGTGGCAGGCTGGGGATATGCGCAAGGTGCTGCCCATCCTGCTGATCGTGCTCGGAGTGGTCGTGTTCGCCGTCGGGGTGGTGAACGCGGTCAGCGGCGTCGCGTCGTCCTTGAACACGGTGGGGGAGCAATGGCGCACCCCCGGTGAGAGCACCTCGCAGCTGGAACCCGGCGGCTACGTCGTGTATGAGTCCGCGGGAATCACCGACGCGACCTCGGCCCGGGTGACGATCGACCCGGATTCGATCACGGTCACCGGCCCCGCCGGCGCCGTCCCGGTCACTTGCATCTCCTGCGGATCGACGAAGACCACCGTCACGCTCGGCGACGCGACGTATGTCGGTGTGGTCTCCTTCACCGCCGACACCGCCGGTTCCTACACCGTTTCGGCCACGGACTCCGGTGCCACCCTCGTGCTCGGCCCGTCCGTCTCGCAGACGCTGCTGGGTGCGTTCCGTGGTGCGGGACTGGCCATGCTCGGAGGGTTCCTCTCGGTGGTCGGTGTGGTCTGGCTGATCGTCGCGGCGGTCCTGGGCCGGCGCGCGCCAGAACCGGCCGCGGCCACTGGCTACTACGGGATGGCACCGGCTGCGGGTCATTCGGCGCCGTCGGCCCCGATCCAGAACCCCGACCAGATCGGCTCCTGGTACCCCGACCCCGAGGACCCGAACCAGTTGCGGTGGTGGGATGGGCGGCAGTGGACCGAGCACCGGCGGCCGCGCTGAGTCGCGCCAGCAGGGGGTTCGGTCAGGTTCGCGAGGTGCTTCGACATGTGCGGAGACACCGGAGATCGAGGTTCGGCCGTTCGGTCCCTATGGCAACGTCGCTTCCTCCGGTAGAGTCGCCCGATCCGATGCCTGGGAGGGCCCGATGAAGAGACTACTGGGAATTGTTGTCGTGGTGCCCCTGCTGTTCGGTGGCCTGGCCGCGTGCGGCGGCGACGACACCACCACTGCCACTGAGACGACCGCCGCGGCCACCCCCGCCGAGACCGAGGCCATGGAGCCGACCGAGGGCGCTTCGATGGAGGCCACCGACGGGACCATGGAGGCCGGTAGTGCGGTCGACGAGTACTGCCAGAAGGTCGATGAGTACGCCGCCGAGGCCAAGAAACTGATCGATGATCCGACGTCGGTGGACGCCACTGCGTTGCAGGCGAAGGCCCAGGAACTGCAGGACATCGCGTCGCAGCTCACCCAGGAGCTGATCAACGATCCGTCGCAGGCGACGAAGGTCCAGGAGTGCACGACCAGGCTGCAGGAGGCCTTGGCCAACTGAGGGCCGGTAGGGCCGTGATGCGAGCGGATCGCATCACGGCCGGGCATGCTTGACGCCATGCCCTCTCTGCTGGAGTCCCTGTTCGCGGTCGCGGTCGTCGCCGGGATCGCCCCGATGATCACAGCACTGCTGCCGGGTCCGTCGCTGCCGCAGGTCGTCTTCCTGATCCTCGGGGGGATCCTGATCGGCCCGGAAGCACTCAACTGGGCCAGCCCGGATCAGATCGAGGCGCTGTCGCAACTCGGGCTCGGGTTCCTTTTCCTCATGGCCGGCTACGAACTCGAGACGCGCCTGTTCAGTCAGTTGCCGGGCAGAACTCGCCATCCGATCCTGGCTGCTCACCGCGGTGATGGCGCTTGGCTGCGGTGCTCGTGTTCCAGCAGTTCTAGGTGGTCGACGGAAGTGTGGAGGTGACGATCGCGCTGACCACCACGGCGCTGGGGACCCTGCTGCCGATCCTGCGCGACAACGGGACGCTGAAGACCGCGCTGGGTCCTTTCGTGTTCGCCGCCGGTGCGGTCGGCGAATTCCTGCCGATCGTCGCCATGGCCCTGCTCCTCAGCGCCACGGGGGCCATCGGCGGGATCATCGCGTTGGTCGCGATGGGGATCGCGGTGTTCATGGTGCTGCAAGTGCTGATACGGGCGCAGCGGCGCGGTGTCGCCGTCCGGCTGAGTCTGCAGGAGCACGCCACCGGACAGATCACCCTTCGCTGGACGGTGATCCTGCTGGTGTTCCTGCTGATGCTCGCCGAGGACTTCGGCCTCGACATCGTGCTCGGCGGTTTCCTGGCCGGCGTTGTGCTGCGGCGGTGGGCGCCCGGCGACACCGACAGCCTCGAGCGCAAATTGGAGGCCGTCAGTTGGGGTCTGTTCATCCCCATCTTCTTCATCAACTCCGGGATGACCCTCGACATCGCGTCGATCCTGGCCGCCCCCTGGAAGCCGATTGTCTTCGCGGCCCTCATGCTGGCGATCCGCGGCCTGCCGGCACTGTACATGTACCGGAAGTGCTCACCGTCAACCAGCGGTGGCAGATGGTCTTCTACACGTCAACGGCCCTGCCACTGCTCGTCGCACTGTCCCAGGTGGGCCAGGAGGCAGGGCTCATGACGAACGGGGACGCGGCGACGCTGGTGGGCGCCGGCGTAGTGTCCGTGATGTTGTTCCCGCAGATCGCCACCGCGATCGGCAGCCGTTCGGGCGCGCATCCACAACCGGCTGATGTGGATGACGTAGCCCCCGCTTAGTCTGAGGCCAAGCCCGATCGAAGGAGTGGCATGGCCAACGAAGCGTACATCTACGAAGCGATCCGCACCCCCCGCGGCCGGGGCAAAGGCCAACGGTTCGCTGCACGGCGTCAAGCCCGTGACCCTGGTGACCGGACTCATCGACGAACTGCGCACGCGGCATCCGAACATGGACCCGAACGCGATCGATGATCTCGTGCTCGGCTGCGTCACCCCGGTGGGCGACCAGGGTGCCGACATCGCCAAGACCGCCGCGATCTTCGCCGGTCTCCCCGACACCGTCGCGGGTACCCAGGTCAACCGGTTCTGCGCCTCCGCGCTCGAAGCCGTCAACATCGCCGCGCAGAAGGTCCGCTCCGGATGGGACCAGTTGATCATCGCCGGCGGCGTCGAGTGCATGAGCCGCGTGCCCATGGGCTCCGACGGCGGCGCGTGGGCCATGGATCCCGAGACCGCCTACGACACCTACTTCGTGCCGCAGGGCATCAGTGCCGACCTCATCGCCACCACGGAGGGTTTCACGCGCGAGGACGTCGACGCCTACGCCGTGCAGTCCCAGCAGCGGTCGGCGGCCGCGTGGAGTGCCGGCAACTTCGCCAAGTCCGTGGTGCCCGTGAAGGACCGCAACGGTGTGACCCTGCTCGACCACGACGAGCACATGCGTCCCGACACGACGATGGAGTCGCTGGCAAAGCTCAGGCCGTCGTTCGCCGGCATCGGTGAGATGGGTGGTTTCGACGCGGTTGCGCTGCAGAAGTTCCACTGGGTCGAGTCGATCGACCACGTGCACACCCCGGGCAACTCCTCGGGCATCGTCGACGGCGCCGCTCTGGTGGTCGTCGGCAACGAGCAGGTCGGCAAGGACTTCGGCATGGCGCCGCGCGCCCGGATCGTCGCGACGGCGGTGTCCGGCGCGGATCCGACGATCATGCTCACCGGCCCCACGCCGGCCACCCGCAAGGTTTTGAAGACCGCCGGCCTGACCGTCGACGACATCGACGTCTGGGAACTCAACGAGGCGTTCGCCGCGGTCGTTCTCAAGTGGGTGAAGGACTTCGACCTGCCCATGGAGAAGGTCAACCTCAACGGGGGGGCGATCTCCATGGGACACCCGCTGGGAGCCACCGGCGCGATGATCCTCGGGACCGTCGTCGACGAACTGGAACGTTCCGGCGGCCGGTACGGATTGGTCACGTTGTGCATCGGTGGCGGCATGGGTCTGGCCACGATCGTCGAAAGGGTCTGAGGAAATGACGAACATGATCGCTTGGGACACGGACGCCGACGGGATCGTCACGCTGACGATGGATGACCCGGACCAGGGCGCCAACACGATGAACGCGACGTTCCAGTCGAGTTTCGCCGAAACGATGCAGCGCCTGCTCGCGGAGAAGGACGACATCGCCGGTGTGGTCATCACCTCGGGGAAGAAGACCTTCTTCGCCGGTGGCGACCTGACGTTGCTGAGCCAGGCCACGCCCGCGGACGCGCAGGCGCTGACCGAGCAACTGCAGACGTTCAAGGGCCTGAGCCGGCAACTCGAGACGCTGGGCAAGCCCGTCGTGGCAGCCATCAACGGCGCTGCGCTCGGCGGTGGCCTGGAGATCGCCCTGGCCTGTCACCACCGGATCGCGCTGGACGTCAAGGGCAGTGAGATCGGGCTGCCCGAGGTGAGTCTGGGCTTGTTGCCCGGCGGCGGCGGCGTGGCCCGCACCGTGCGCATGTTCGGGCTGCAGAAGGCGCTCATGGAGGTCCTCCTGCAGGGACAGCGCCGCAAGCCCGCGGCCGCACTCGAGGTGGGACTGGTCGACGAACTCGTCAGCGACCCGGCGGAGTTGATCGCCGCGGCGAAGGCCTGGATCAGGGCCAACCCGGATGCGGTACAGCCGTGGGACGTCAAGGGCTACAAGATCCCCGGTGGCACCCCGTCGAATCCCAAGTTCGCCGCGATGCTGCCGGCGTTCCCGGCGAACCTGCGCAAGCAGATCAAGGGCGCACCCATGCCTGCCCCGGAGGCCATCATGGCCGCGGCGGTCGAGGGTTCCCAGGTGGACGTCGACAACGCACTGCGCATCGAGACGCAGTACTTCGTCAGTCTCGCCACCGGCCAGGTCAGCAAGAACATGATCAAGGCGTTCTTCTTCGACCTGCAGGGGATCATGAAGGGCAGCAGCCGGCCCGAAGGGCCACGAGAAGTACACGGCCAAGAAGGTCGTGGTCCTCGGAGCGGGCATGATGGGCGCCGGCATCGCCTACGTGTCGGCGCGTTCCGGCATGGAGGTCGTACTCAAGGATGTCACGCTGGAGTCGGCGCAGAAGGGCAAGGCCTACAGCGAGAAGCTGCTGGACAAGGCCGTGAGCCGGGGCAGGATGACCCAGGAGGCCGCCGATGAGGTGCTGGCCCGGATCACTCCACCGACAACCCAGCCGACGCCAAGGGTGCCGACCTGCTGATCGAGGCGGTGTTCGAGGACCCGGCGCTGAAGAAGAAGGTCTACGCGGAGATCGAGCCGTTCCTGGCCTGGGACGCGCTGCTGGCCTCCAACACCTCGACCCTGCCCGTCACCGGGCTCGCTGACGCGGTGACCCGGCCGGCCGACTTCATCGGTATGCACTTCTTCTCGCCGGTGGACAAGATGCCGCTGCTGGAGATCGTCGTCGGGGAGCAGACCTCGGATGCGGCGATCGCGCAAGCCGTGGACGTCGCCCTGCAGATCAAGAAGACCCCGATCGTCGTCAACGACAGCCGCGGGTTCTTCACCAGTCGCGTCATCGGCACGTTCATGGGCGAGGCCGCGGCGATGCTGGCCGAGGGGATCCCGGCGGCCAGCATCGAGCAAGCAGCACTGCAGGCCGGCTACCCGACCGGACCGCTGGCGCTGTTCGACGAGGTCAGCCTGACGCTGGGCCGTCGGATCCGGGAGGCCTCCCGGGAGGCCGCAGCTGCCGAGGGCTGGGACTTCCCCGAGCATCCCTCCTACCCGGTCATCGACAAGATGGTCGTGGAGTTCGACCGCGGCGGCCGCGCGGCCGGTGCCGGGTTCTACGACTACGAGGACGGCAAGCGGGTCGGTTTGTGGCCGGGCCTGCTCGAGACCTGGGGATCGGACATCGATCCCGCGTCGATCGACCTCACCGAGTTGCAGGAGCGGATGTTGTTCGTCGAGGCACTGGACTCGGTGCGCTGCCTGGACGAGGGCGTCCTGCGCAACGTTCCGGATGCGAACATCGGCTCCATCTTCGGGATCGGGTTCCCGCCGTGGACCGGGGGTGTGCTGCAGTACATCAACGGTTACGGATTGGCCGAATTCGTGGCCAGGGCACGCGAGTTCGCCGAGAAGTACGGTGAACGCTTCGCTGTCCCCGCCTCGCTGGTGGCGCGGGCCGACCGCGGCGAGCAGTACCTGTAGGCCGCTCAGTCCTGGCGCGGGGGCCGGCCCTCAGGGGTCGGGCCCTGCGCCGCCAGCGCAACGCCGGCGGGCCAGTCGGTGGAGAACTGACTGGCCCGTGCCACTTCGTCACCAGAAGGTCAGCGCGGCCGTCAGCAGCCAGGCGATGGTGGCCAGGTAGAGGGCCCGCTCCGCCGCGCCGAACAGGACCGGTCGCACGCGCGGGATGAGCCGGGCGCCGAGGGTCACGAGCGCCGTGATCCAGACGGCCGTACCCAGCGGTGCGAGGGCAGCCACCTCGCCGGTCCACTGCACGGTGGCTCCCGCCAGAGCGATCGCTGCGAACGCTCCCACCGCGAGGAGCGCGTGAATCCGGCCCTCTCTGGTGACCGGCGGCGGGTTCTCGTCGGTCATGAACCATGCGATAGCGACCCGGCACGCCGCGAAGAGCCACAGCCAATACAGCGAGGTGGCGTCGGTGTCGTTGTTCAGACCCAGCGCCAGGAGCGCGCCGGCGACCCCGAACAGGGTCACCATGGCTCGGTAGTTGCGGTGGTAAGGAGTCCAGCCGTAGTCGCTGACCGCATCCCGCAGTGGATTCAGCCCGGTCGGCAGCAGATGAAGCCGGATGAGCAGAGCGGCGGCGGCGAGCGCACCGGCAGCGCTCGCGAGCCCCAGGACCATGGTCGGAAACTACCAATCGGCTGGCCCGGCCGCCATCCCCCAACGTGCGGATCCCCGCCACCGGGCGCCCTGCCCACTCCTGTGCCGGTCATGGCATCGGTGTGGACACGGACGGTCTATCCCAGGGGCGACGGGGTCGCGTTCGATCGCGTGGTCTTCTTCTCGGACGCGGTCTTCGCTATCGCCTTGACCCTGGCCGCGGTCGAGATCGGACTCCCGGAGGTTGAGGGAGACCCCGACTCCGTCCCGGATCTGTGGGCAGCACTGACCGCCAAGGGGCCGGTGCTCCTGGCCTTCCTGGTGGCCTTCGTCTGGGTGGCCATCTACTGGCGGGCCAATCACCGGTTCGTGATGACACTTCGGGCCATGGACTCGCGATACGTGGTGGGCACGTTGGTCTTCCTCGCCCTGATCGCGCTGCTGCCGATACCCGCGGGGGTTCTGGGGGAGTACTGGAACAATCCGCTGGCGATCGCGGTGTTCGCGGTGTACGCGAGCGCGGTCAGTGGCATGGAGACCGTTCTGTTCGCACTGGCGCTGCGCGGCGGATTGTTCGTCGTGCAGCCCGACCCCGCGTTCTCCAGGGTTCAGTTGCTGGGCTCGTTGTCACCCATCGTCGTGTTCCTGACCTCCATCCCCCTGGCGTTCATCTCGCCCACCCTCGCGGTGCTGTGGTGGCCGACAGGTGCGGGGCTCGCGGGGTTCCTGCTGGGCCGGATGCCTGCCCGGCCACCGGAGGATCCGGTCTGAGCCCGGCTCCGCTGGATCGCCGCGGACCCGGGCCACGATCTCGGGACCACGGATCGCCGGCCGGGTTCGCCCATGCGACGATCGGAGGCATGGAGCGCAGCACGTCGGCCAGGTGGTTGGACCGGGCGCGGGCGGTCACCCCCGGCGGGGTCAACTCCCCGGTCCGGGCGTTCCGGGCCGTTGGCGGTCATCCGGTCTTCTTCACCAGCGGCCAGGGACCGTACGTGACCGACGTCGATGGCAACACCTACGTCGATCTGGTGGGTCAGTGGGGTCCGGCACTGCTCGGCCACGCGCACCCCGCGGTTGTCGAAGCAGCGCAGCAGACCGCCGCCTCCGGACTCGGTTTCGGTGCGCCGCACCCCAACGAGGTCGAACTCGCCGAATTGATCGTCGAGCGGGTAGACCCGGTGGATCAGGTGCGCCTGGTCAACTCCGGTACGGAGGCCACGATGAGCGCGATCCGGGTGGCTCGGGGCTTCACCGGACGTGACGTGATCGTGAAGTTCGCCGGCTGCTACCACGGGCACTCCGACGGTCTGCTGGCCGCCGCGGGTAGCGGAGTGGCCACCCTCGGGCTGCCCGACAGCGCCGGCGTGACCAAGGAACAGACCGCCGACACGGTCGTGCTGCCCTACAACGATCTGGCAGCCGTGGCTGATGCGCTGCAAGCCCACGAGGTGGCCGCGGTCATCACCGAGGCGGTCCCCGCGAACATGGGGGTCGTCCCCCCTGCACCCGGGTTCAGCCAGGGCCTCGCCGGACTGTGCAAGGAGAACGGCGCTCTGCTCATCAGCGACGAGGTCATGACCGGTTTCCGGGTCTCCCCGGCGGGCTGGTTCGGTGTTGAGGGCGTCCCGGCAGATCTCTACACCTACGGCAAAGTCATCGGAGGCGGCTTGCCCGTGGCGGCCTTCGGCGGCCGTGCGGATGTGATGCAGATGCTGGCCCCGCAGGGCCCGGTGTATCAGGCGGGCACCTTGTCGGGCAACCCGGTCGCCACCGCGGCCGGGCTCGCGATGCTGCGCAACGCCGACTACGCCGCGGTGGATGCCGCCGCCGAGCAGGTCATCGCAATGACCGGCGAGGCGCTCACGAAGGCAGGTGTACCCCACGTCGTGCAGCGTGCCGGAAACCTGTTCAGTTTCTTCTTCCGGGACGAACCGGTCACCAACTACGACCAGGCCCGCGAGCAGGACACCGGCGCGTTCGCTGCGTTCCATTCGGCGATGCTCGATGCCGGTGTGAGTCTTCCGCCGTCGGCGTTCGAAGCGTGGTTCGTGAGCAGTGCGCACGATGACGAGGCGCTCGGACTGATCGAACAAGCATTGCCCGGCGCAGCCCGCGCCGCCGCGTCCCAAGGAGCCACGTCATGACCGAGCGCACGACGGTCCACCTGCTGCGCCACGGCGAGGTGTACAACCCCGACAAGATCCTCTACGGTCGGCTGCCGGAGTTCCACCTGTCGGAACTGGGACAGCAGATGGCTGTTCTCGCCGCAGAGGCACTGGCCGGGCGCGACCTGGTCGAGGTGCGGTCGTCCCCGCTGGAACGGGCCCGGGAAACGGCCGCGCCCATCTCCGAGAAGTTCGGGCTCACGCCGCTGATCGACGAGCGGATCATCGAGGCCGGCAACGTCTTCGAGGGCCAGCGGGTCTCGGTGGGTGACGGCGTCCTGCGCCAGCCCCGGGCCTGGCGGCACCTGTGGAACCCGGCGCGGCCCTCATGGGGGGAGCCCTACAAGGATGTAGCCGCCCGCATGCGTGCGGCTGTCACCGATGCCCGCCGCAGCGCCCGCGGTCACGAAACGGTGCTGGTCAGCCATCAGTTGCCGGTATGGATCTCCCGGCTGGACGCCGAACGACGGCCGTTCATGCACGACCCCCGCAAGCGGCAGTGCAACCTGGCGTCTCTGACGTCTTTCACATTCGACGACGACGAACTGGTGTCGATCGTCTACACCGAACCCGCGGCGTCGCTGTATCCGCGGTCGACCAAGGGGGTCGGGGCGTAAGTGCGTACGGCAGGGAAACGGTTCGGCCTGGTCGCGCTCTTGGCTGCCCTGGCGCTGGCCGGCTGCTCGCAGGAGGCGGCGGACCCCGGTGATTCGGCCGGTTTCGTCGAAGGTGACGGCACATCGGTGATCCTGCCGGTCGATCAGCGCAAACCTGCTCCTGTCCTCACCGGTACCGACCTGAACGGTGAACCCGTCGACACCTCCACCTGGGAAGGCAGTCCCGGGGTCATCAACGTGTGGGCCTCCTGGTGCGCGCCGTGCCGGGCGGAGGCGCCGGAACTGGTTGCCGTCGCGCAGCAGAACCCGGACGTCAACTTCCTGGGACTGGACACCCGAGATTCGGACGCCCCCGCACGGGCGTTCGTGGAGAAGTTCAACATCCCGTATCCCAACCTGCCGGACCCGGACGGGCAACTGGTGCTGCAGTTCTCGGACAGCCTGCCGCCGCAGGCGATCCCGTCCACGCTGCTCGTCGATGCGCAAGGCAGAGTGGCCGGGCGGTTCCTCGGTGCCGTCGAGGCCGGTGAGCTCGACGCGGCCCTGCAGGACCTCGTTGCCGAAGACTCGGGCGGAGCCTCCGGGTGAGCGTTGCCGAGACCGTCACCGGCGGGTCGCTGCTGCTGGCGATCCCGCTGGCGCTGCTCGCGGGCTTCGTCTCGTTCGCCTCGCCGTGCGTCCTGCCGCTGGTTCCGGGCTACGTGGGGGTCGTGACCGGTGTGACCGGCGCCGAACTCACCGAGCCCGTGACCCCCCGACACAGCCGCATTCTCACCGGCGTGGGCTTGTTCATCGCGGGCTTCTCGCTGGTGTTCATCTCCTACGGTGCTCTGCTCGGCTACGCCGGGGGAGTGCTGCTGGAGTACCAGGAGCCGATACAGCGCGTCCTCGGCGTCGTGATCATCGTGATGGGGATCGGCTTCATGGGGGCCTTCCCGTGGCTACAGCGCGAGGTGCGCTGGCACGTGTCCCCGAACCTGGGGATCTGGACCGCTCCGGTGCTGGGTGTGCTGTTCGGCCTCGGCTGGACGCCGTGCATCGGCCCGACCCTGGCGGCGGTGCAAGCGCTGGTCTTCACGGAGGGCTCTGCGCTGCGCGGGCGCGCTGCTGTCCCTTGCGTACTGCATCGGGCTGGGCGTTCCCTTCCTGATCATCGCGCTGGCCTTCCGCCGGATGGCCGGGGCGGTGAAATGGCTGCGCCAGCATTCCCTGTGGGTGCTTCGTTTCGGCGGCGCCACGTTGATCCTCATCGGAGTGCTGTTGGTGACGGGCTTCTGGAACGACGTGTCCGTCTGGATGCGGGTCTGGGCCAACGAGTTCCAGGTGGGCCTATGACCACGACGGTGGAACGTCCGCGCAGCAGCGGTCCGCAGCTCGGCGCGGTGGGGTGGTTGCGCTGGGGCTGGCGGACCCTCACCAGCATGCGCACGGCGCTGATCCTGCTGCTGTTGCTCGCGCTGGCCAGTATTCCCGGTTCCGTGTTCCCGCAGCGGGGCACCGACGCGGCGCGTGTCAACGACTACTTGCAGGCAAATCCGACCCTCGGGCCGTGGCTGGACCGGCTCGGCATGTTCGACGTCTTCGCCTCGGCGTGGTTCGCGGCGATCTACCTGCTGCTGTGCATCTCCTTGGTCGGATGCATCATCCCCCGGACCGCTGACTTCATACGGACCTATCGCAATCCCCCGCCGCCGGCGCCCTCGCGCTTGTCGCGCATGCCCGCGTACACCGCCGTGCACGACGTCGCCGCGGATCAGGCACTGCTCGACGATGCGGAAGCCTACCTGCGTGCCAGCAAGTGGCGGGTGCGTCGCGACGGCGACGCGGTCAGCGCCGAGAAGGGCTACCTGCATGAGGTGGGCAACCTGCTGTTCCACCTCTGCTTCATCTTCCTGCTGCTGGCCGTCGGCGTCGGTGGACTGTTCGGATGGTCGGCCAGGGTCATCGTGGTGGAAGGCAAGGGCTTCACGGGCTCTCTGACGCAGTTCGACTCGTTCCGCAAGGGTCGGCTCGTCAATCCCGATCAGATCGCGCCGTTCTCGGTCATCCTCCAGGACTTCGCCGCCACCTTCCAGGAGTCGGGCCAACAGGCCGGAGCGCCACGGCAGTTCGAGGCGCGGGCCCTGGTCAGCGAGCGGCCAGGGGATCCTGTCACCGAGCAGGAGTTCCAGGTCAACTCACCGCTGGTGCTGCCCGGTGTCAAAGTGTTCCTCACCGGCCACGGGTATGCGCCCGAGATCAAGGTCACCCGGCCGGACGGGACCGTCATCTTCGATGACGCGGTGGTCTTCCTGCCCCGCGACGGCAACCTGACCTCCTCGGGGGTGGTCAAGGTTCCGGATGTCGAGCCCGGTTTCGCCCTGCAGGGCCTGTTCCTTCCGACCGCCTCGATCGACCCCGTGCGAGGGCCCATTTCCACCTTTCCGGCCGCCCAGGACCCGCAACTGTTCCTCGGGGCGTTCACCGGTGACGTGAAGATCGGCGGCAGCGTGTACCAGCTGGACACCACGGACCTCGATCTGATCGGCAACCAGGCGCTGCGGCCGGGCCAGAGTTGGGAACTGCCCGACGGCACGACCGTCGAGTTCGTCGGATTCCGGGACTTCGCGAACCTTTCCCTGGCCCACGACCCGGGCCGCTGGCTGGCGCTGATCGCGTCGGCGTTGGTGATCGTCGGGGTCAGCATGTCACTGCTGCTGCACCGGCGCCGGGTTTGGATCCGGCTGTCGCCGCAGGGGGATACAGTGGCCGAAGTGGCGGGTCTGAGCCGTTCGGGCGGCGGGCGCGTGCACGATGATGTCCGCGAGATCGCCACGATGCTGTCGAAGAGGGAGAGCTGAGAATGGCACAGTTGAGCAACGCTGCGGTGTACGCCTCGATGCTGGTGTACGCCTTGGCCCTCTTCGGTTTCGCTGCCTCGCTGGCCGCCCGACGGGTGCCGCTGGCCTCCAAGAACCCGGTCCTGGTGGGTGCTGCCGGTGCTCATGACACACAGACGCCCATCGCCGATGAACCCGGTCGCCGCAGCGGCAACATCGCGTTGTCGCTGTCCTGGCTGGCCACGGGGCTCCTGATCGTCGGGTTCGTGCTACGCGGTCTGGCAGCCGAGCGTTTCCCACTGGGCAATATGTACGAGTTCTCCCTGGGAGCGGCCATCGCCGTGTCTCTCACATACCTGATCGCCTCGACCCGCACCGACTTGCGCTGGCTCGGCGTCTGGGTCATCGGAGCGGTTCTGCTGACCCTCGGCGTGGCCGTCACTCTGCTCTACACCGAGTCGGCCCAACTGGTCCCGGCCTTGAAGTCCTGGTGGCTGGTGATCCACGTGAGCGCCGCGGCGATCTCCGGCGGGGCATTCACGCTCAGCGCCGGTCTGATCGGCGCCTACCTCATACGGCAGCGGGCCGAGGACCGGGACGAGCGGATTCGGGCCTGGCCTCACGCCTGCCGAGTGCCGAACGCCTCGACGCCCTGTCCTACCGCACGATCGCCTTCGTCTTCCCGGTGTGGACGTTCGCGGTCATCGCCGGCGCCATCTGGGCCGAGAACGCCTGGGGCCGCTACTGGGGCTGGGACCCCAAGGAGACCTGGGCGTTCATCACGTGGGTCATCTACGCCGGATACCTGCATGCACGGTCCACAGCCGGGTGGAAGGGCCGCAAGGCCGCGATCATCGGCCTCGTCGGGTTCGTCTCGTTCCTGATCAACTACTTCGGGGTGAACTTCTTCGCGACCGGGCTGCATTCCTACGCGGGAGTGTAGGTAGTAGCCCCTCGTCCGTGAGGGCGGTGGCCTTCGGCTTGAGGGCGACGTTGTTGGGCGTGTGCGGGGTTGAAGTTGCCCAACAACACCGCCCTGGTTGTCGACCGACCCCAACAACACCGCCCTCGAAATGCGCGTAGTAGCCCTTGGTTGGTGAGGGCGGTGGCCTTCGGCTTGAGGGCGACGTTGTTGGGCGTGTGCGGGGTTGAAGTTGCCCAACAACACCGCCCTGGTTGTCGACCGACCCCAACAACACCGCCCTCAAGGCGCTGCTCGGCCGGGGGAGCACGACCGAACTACCTACTGAGAACGCATCCGGCGCAGGAAGTCCGGATCGTCGTCGGGCGGCAGATAGCGCCGTTTCGGGCCCTCGACGGGTTCGCGGCCGAAGAACAGCCACAGGCCGGCACCCACGACGGGCAGAAGCAGGATCGCTAGCGTCCAGAGGAAGCGGCTGCCGCCCCGCACGTCGGCGGCCGGCACCTGCCACAGGTCGATCAGCGCGAAGATCATCACGCCGAGAGCGGCTATGACCAACAACACCTTTCCCATGCAACAATCGTACGCCCCTCGACGCAATTCGGCAGGCCCGAGACTTTGGGATCCGGCGAGGGCGTGGGCGCATACGCCCCCGACGGAAAGCCCTGACGTACCCTGGAACGGTGAGTACCGGTCGTGCCTTCGTGATCTATACGGGCCTGCGTATCATCCTGCTGCTGGCCGTCGGCGGGCTGCTCTATCTGACCGGTGCCAGGGGACTTCTGCTGATCCTGCTGTCCTTCCTCGTCAGCGGCGCGCTGAGCCTGGTGTGGCTGGACCGGCCGCGTGCCCAGATGAGTGCCGGTGTGGGTAGGGCCATCGGCAGGGTCAACGAGCGCATCGACGCCGCTGCGGCCTCCGAGGATGATCTGCAAGAGGTCGACGTCACCGACGATCGCGACGATGACACCGCGGAGCTAGAGGGTGAGTCCCACTCCGAGCCCAAGTCCGGTCAGCAGTAGCGCCAGGGACGTCATCTGCAGCACCGGGATCAGGCCCTTGCCGTAGGCGTGCTCGAGGACGTCCTGTGAGGCCCTGACCGCGGGGATCGCGCCGGTCATCCCGAGCAGTGCCCAGGGAGTGGCCAGAATCGCGAGCCACGCGACGATGACGAAGGCCACCATGTTGCTCACCGCGAACAGGCGCCGGGTGCGCTCGTCGCCAAGGCGGACCGACAATGTCCGCTTGCCGGCCTGCTCGTCCAAAGCCCGGTCGCGCAGGTTGTTCGCCACCAGGATGTTGACGGTCAAGATGCCGATGGCGATCGACGTCAGCACGGCCACCGGCCACAGACCACCGCCGGTCACCAGCGTGGTTCCGCATACCGCGACTGGTCCGAAGAAGACGAAGACGAACACGTCTCCGAGACCGAGGTACCCGTAGGGGTGTTTGCCGCCGGTGTAGCCGTACGCCGCCAGGACCGCCGCCACTCCGACCGGGAGCAGGATCCACTGCCGGCTGACCAGCACCAGCGCACTGCCCAGAACGGCCGCGATCCCCAGGCTCAGGAGAGCTGCGTCGCTTGACCTGGGAGGCAGGGGCCAGTCCCTGGCCGACCAAGCGGACCGGGCCGACGCGGACGCTGTCGGTGCCACGGACCCCGTCGCTGTAGTCGTTGAAGTAGTTGACCCCGACCTGCAGGGCAAGAGCCACCAGCAGTGCGAGACCGCGGCGACAGTCACCTGCATCGCGGAAAGGCTCGTCCCGGTGTAACCGGTCACGCCCAGACCTGCGGCGACCGGGGCGATCGCCGCAGGCAGCGTGCGCGGTCGGGCGCCCTCGATCCACTCAGCGACGCTGGCCACGTGCCCTCCTGAGTAGCTCTCGGCGGTCCGGCTTGCCGGTTTCCAGTCGGGGCAGCCGCTGTTCGGCATCCTCGACGAAGACCACCACACGGTATCCGTCGACCTCGTCGGGAACCGCCACGGCCACCGCTTCGAGGACCCCGGGGCGGCGCAGGGCCTCCCGTTCGAACTCCCGCAGATGCCGGTTCACGCCCTTGACCGGAACGAGGTCGTCGACCCGGCCCACGACCTCGAGCCGGCCGTCGGTCCACCGACCCAGATCCCCGGTGGGCCATGGCCGGGGAATCAACGGTCCCGGCACGTACGACGCCGACAGGTTGGGCCCATCCAGATGGATCTGGTCCTCGCGGATCTCCACCTCGATGCCGGGCCAGGGCACTCCGTCGTACACGCAGCCGCCCAAGGTCTCCGTCGAGCCGTACGTCGCGACGGCCCGGACTCCGACGTCGCGGCACCTGTCCCGCAGTGCGGGCGGGAACGGTCCGCCACCCACCAGCACCACCTTCATCCGCTGCAACATCTCGACGCCTTGCGGGAGATCGAGCATCCTGGCCACCTGCGTGCTGACCAGGGCCGTCGCATCCGCGCCGCCGGAGTACCAGTCGGTCACCGCGCGAGCGTCGAAACGCCCGCCGAGACCGGGCCAGATCAGCGGTTCGCGATCGGACCGCGCAAGGGTCATGAAGCCCCCAGCCGAGACCGGCGACAGCAGCAGCAACCACCGCCAGTCATGCGCCGACAACACACTGCGAGAGGTGGCCACCGCCCAGTCGACCGCCGCGTACTTGTGGGCCACCGACTTGGCGGTGTCGATGCTGCCGGACGTGCGCAGCACGATGTCGGCGTCATCGCTGGTCGGGGCGCCGGGAGCTGCGAACTGCGTCCGTTCGTCGAGCAGGCGATACACCATGCGCGCCATCTGTGCGGGCGGGAGGTTCCCCGGCAACTCGATCACCCGACCTATTGTGCGCCGTACCCCGTCCCGGGCGCCGGTTTGCTCGCTTTCATCTAGCCTTGACGCATGGACAGTCGCACCCGCTACCCCCTGCCGCCGGTCGTCGCCGAGGACAGCCCGGCGTACACCGATCCCTCGCACTCCAGCATCGAACCCGCGGCCGACTGGAAGCCGCAGGGCGACTTCGGCGACATCCGCTACGAGACCGCCGACGGAATCGCCAAGATCACCATCAACCGTCCCCACAAGCGCAATGCGTTCCGCCCGCAGACCCTGTTCGAACTCGAACGTGCCTTCACGATGGCCCGCGACGACGACACCGTCGGTGTGATCATCCTGACCGGTGCCGGGGACTGGGCGTTCTGCTCAGGAGGCGACCAGCAGATCCGCGGCAACGACGGCTACATCGGCGACGACGAGGTCGCGGCCAAGGGCATCGGGCGGTTGAACGTGCTGGATCTGCAGATTCAGATCCGGCGACTGCCGAAGCCGGTCATCGCGATGGTCGCCGGGTACGCCATCGGCGGCGGGCACGTCCTGCACATCGTCTGCGACCTGACGGTGGCGGCGGACAATGCCCGCTTCGGGCAGACCGGGCCCAAGGTCGGATCCTTCGACGGCGGCTACGGGTCCGGACTGCTGGCCCGGCAGATCGGTCAGAAGCGCTCCCGGGAGATCTGGTTCCTGTGCCGGCAGTACGGTGCGGAGCAGGCGTACGACTGGGGCCTGGTCAACGCCGTCGTCCCGCTGGTCGACCTCGAGAAGGAAACCGTCGCGTGGGCCCGGGAGATGCTCGAGTTGTCCCCGCTGGCGCTGCGGATGCTGAAGGCTTCGCACAACGCCGCCGACGACGGTCTGGCAGGCGTCCAGCAACTGGCCGGCGACGCGACGCTGCTGTTCTACATGACCGAGGAGGCCCAAGAGGGCCGCAACGCCTACACCGAACGCCGTCGTCCGGAGTTCGACAAGTTCCCGAAACGCCCGTGAACCTCGGCGACCGCCGATTGTTGCCGTTCCGGCTGGACCTGGCCACCGAGTTCCGGGGCCTGACCGAGCGCAGGGGATGTCTGATCTCGGGGTCGCACGGGTGGGGGGAGTTCGCGCCGTTCTCCGACTATGGCGTCGACGCCGACGCGCGATGGCTCGCCAGTGCGATCGAGCAGGCCGACGGTTTGTGGCCACAACCGGTTCGGCGCCGGGTGGCGGTCAACGCGATCGTCCCGGCCGTGGAACCCGTGGTCGCCGCTGGGATGGCCCTGGCTTCGGGGTGCACGACGATCAAGATCAAGGTCGGCGATCGTGCTTGGGCGCGACCGGGTCGCCGCGGTCCGTGACGCGATGCCGGATGCTGCGCTGAGAGTGGACGTCAATGGTGCATGGTCGCTGGAGCAGGCGGTCGAGGAGCTCGAGGAGCTGTCGTCGTTCGACCTCGAGTACGCCGAGCAGCCGGTTCGCAGTTTCGAGGACATGGTGGCGCTGCGGGCACGCATCGATGTTCCGCTGGCTGCAGACGAACTGATCCGCATCGACCGCCGTTTCGACGACGTCGCGTTTGCTGCCGATGTGGCGGTGCTGAAGGTCGCGCCGCTCGGCGGGGTCCGGCGGACCCTGCAGGTGGCCAGACGGGTGGGCCTTCCCGTGGTGATCTCCAGTGCCCTGGACACGTCCCTCGGACTGGCCGCCGGAGTCGCCGCGGCATGCTGTCTGCCGGAGCCGCCGCTCGCATGCGGTCTGGGCACCGGTTCGTTGTACGTGCGCGACACCACCGAGCCGCTACTGCCGGTTGCCGGCGAGGTGGGGTGGGTGGGCTACCCGACCCCGGACCTGGTCGAGACGGGTGAGGATCTGGGCTACTGGCAGCGCCGGATCGCAGCGGCCGCCGACGTGCTGGCACGTTCGTAGCCGGGACCGAGGTTCGGCGCCCCATGCGGACGGTCGGGCGTGGGTGGTTGCGGATGGATCTTTCGAACCGACATGCACCCGCGGCGACCAGCGGGCTTCGCCCGCGACCGGTGAGCGGCATTCGCGTGGCACAGTGGTCTGCGTGAATCCGTCCACCGCCGCCGCGCAGGTGATCCTCGACGAGTTGGTGCGTTCCGGGATCAACGACGTGGTGCTCGCACCCGGCTCGCGCAGTGCCCCGCTGGCCATCGAGGCGGCCCGTGCACACGACCGTGGTGAACTCCGCCTGCACGTGCGCATCGACGAGCGCAGTGCCGGCTTCCTGGCTCTGGGCCTGGCCAAGGGCGGGGGAGCTCCCGTGCCGGTGATCACCACTTCGGGCACTGCCGTGGCGAACCTGCTGCCCGCGGTCGAGGAGGCCTGGTTCAGTGCCCTGCCGCTGATCGTCCTGACCGCCGACCGGCCGGCCGAACTGCGCCAGACGGGCGCCAACCAGACGATCGACCAGGTCCGGATCTTCGACGGGCTCGTGCGCTGGTCGGCCGATGTGGAGGCGCCCACCCGCGCTCGCGGCCAGGTGCGGTACTGGCGCAGCACCATCTCCCGGGCGTGCGCGATCGCCAGTCATCCGTTCCAGCGCGGACCGGTGCATGTCAACGTCGGCCTGCGCGAACCGCTCGTCCCCGACGAGGACGACACGTGGGTCGAACCGCTCGAGGGCCACGACGGCATCGGTTTCGTGGATGAGGAGGGCGACGAGGTCCAGGTCATCCGGACGTGGACGGTGGACCGGCGGCTGATGCTCAGCGTGCAGGAACCCATCGACGAAGTGCTCGACGATCTCGCCGCCGGTGAACTGCCGGAGCGCGGTCTGGTGATCGTCGGTGACATCGACGACCCCGAGGACGCGGCCGCAGCAGTCGAACTCGCCGAGTCGTGCGGCTGGCCGCTGCACAGCGAACCCAGCGGTCAGGCCCGAGCCGGGCTGGTGGCTGTGGCGCATGCGAGCGCGCTAACAGGCAGCGAACGGTTCTGTGCGGCACACCGCCCGGAACTAGTCGTCACGGTGGGCAAGGTCGGGCTCAGTCGCGGCCTCATGGCCCTGATTACTGCTGCAGACATCCACATTCACGCCGAGCCGCAGCGGACGACCGACTGGCCGGACCCCACGCGCACGGCCATCTGCGTGCTGGGATCGGTCCCGGGGCCTCCGGCCGACACGCAAGTTCCGGAGTCCAGCGAGTGGCTCGACAGCTGGCTCATGGCCGACGCCGGGGCCAAGCGTGCCATCGAGAAGATCCTGGATTCGGCACCGCAGCCGACCGGCCTGCACGCCGCCCGGGCCCTGTGGAAGGTCGCAGAATCCGACGACCTTCTGTTCGTGGCATCCTCGCGCTCCATCCGGGACCTCGAACTGGTGGCCGATGCCCGGCCCGATGCCCCCCGCGTGCTGGCGAATCGCGGAGTGAACGGGATCGACGGCATCGTGTCCACCGCCGTGGGCGCGGCCCTGGCCCATCAGAGTGAGGGGGGCGGCAAGGCCTTCGTCATGCTGGGTGACCTCGCCCTGTTGCACGATCAGAACGGGCTGATCATCGGTCCCGAGGAGCCACGGCCGGACCTCTGCCTGCTGGTCGTCGACAACGGGGGCGGCGGGATCTTCGGTTCTCTGGAACAAGCCGACCCCGCGTACTCCGACGTCTACGAGCGGGTCTTCGGCACGCCGGTGGGCGTCGATATCCGCACGCTTCTGCATGCCAGCGGCGTCACGGTGCACGAAGGCCCGGACTTCGAGGGGGCATTGCGCCAGGCGCGGGAGACCCCCGGAATCAGCGCCGTCGTGGTGGGACCCGTCTCCCGGCAGGCGGAGGCCGAACTGCACACACAGATCAGGGAAGCTCTCGCATGAGGATCGCCAGGCACCTCAACGGCCCGCCGGACTCCGGCCAGGGAGGCTACGTGGCCGGCTCACTTGCCGTGCGGCTGGACGGTCCGGGCGCCGATGTCTGGTTGCGTGCCGCGGCACCGCTGGAAACGGACATGCGGGAGGTCGGCGATGGTCGGCACATGGAGTTCTGGGACGACCAGACGCTGATCGCCGAGGCGTCGGCGGTGGACGTCGCACCCGATCCGATCCCGTTCGTCGACATCGAGCGCGCCCGCATCGCCGGTCGCTCCTACCCGGGCGCGGTGGAGAATCCGTACGAAACGTGCTTCAGTTGCGGCCGCTTGCGCCACGACGGTCTGGGCATCGGTCCGGGTCCGGTGGCCGACGGGCTGGTCGCCTGCGTCTGGACGCCGCGGGGGCGGGTCGCGAAGGAATGGGTCTGGTCGGCTCTGGACTGCGCCACCGGCTGGGCCTGGCCGTTGCAGGTGACCGCACTGGTGACTGGTCGCCTGACGGGGGGCCTTCTCACCGACGCGCCGCTGGATCCCGCTGACCCGTACGTCGTCGTCGCCGGACAGTTGGAGTCCGTGGGCCGCCGCCGGATCAGCGCCGCCGCCCTGTTCACCGCGGGTGGTCAGCGGGTCGCGGCGGTCCGAGGCACCTGGCTCTCCATGGCGTAGGTCAGGATCACGTGGTCTAGCGACGTAGGGGCTCACGGTCACGACCGCCCATTAAATGAGGGCGGCCGACCCATACCGCGGCCCGTTTCAACGGGTTTCCCCGACCGATTCATCCGCTTTGTCCTAACCCGGCCCATTACATCTGGGCCAAATCGGCTGGACCTCACCCATTCCGGCCCCCATGTGATGAGCACCCGACCTGATCGGAAGAATCTGCCGGCCCGGTTTGCAGCGGCGCCGCTTTGCAGACGCCCCCGCGACCAGAACGGCTACCCGCTGGACAACGCCCACCGCATCGCAGCCAGTTTGGACTCGGACTCGGCGTATTCGGAGTCGGGGTCGGATCCAGCCACGATCCCGCAGCCGGCGTACAGGTCGATGGACCGGTTGTCCGGGGTCAACTGTCCGCACCGCAGCGCGATCCCGAACTCGCCGTCGCCGTTGGCGTCGAACCAGCCCACCGGCCCGGCGTACCGCTGCCTGCGCAACTGCTCGCGGTTGAGGATGTACTGCAGGGCCCGCTCGGTCGGGGTGCCGCAGACAGCAGCGGTGGGATGCAGTGCCGCCGCGATGGCGACGACAGAGGTCTCGTCCACCAGCATCGCGTGGATGTCCGTGGCCAGGTGCTGCACGTTGGCCAGGCGCAGAACGCTGGGTTCCTCCGGGACGATCAGATCGGTGCAGTGCGTGCCGAGGGCCTGGGCCACGGACATGACCGCGTACGCGTGCTCCTCGCGGGCCTTCTGCGACGTCACCATGTCCTCGGCGAGTTGTCCGCTCTCGAGATCGTCCTGACTGCGAGCCACCGTCCCTGCCAGAACCCGGGAGGTGACCTGCTCTCCCGTGCGGCGCACGAGCAGTTCGGGGGTGGCGCCGATCAAGCCGTGGACGCTGAACGTCCAGCAGTCGGCATACCGCTCTGAGAGTTTGTGCAGGGTTCGGTGGACGTCGATGTTGCCGCTCATCCGCACCGCTCTGGCCAGGACCACCTTGTCGAAGACCCCCGCCGAGATCGCGTCCACCGCGTCGGCCACGAGCCGGCGGTAGTGACTGCCGTCCTGCTCCGGTTCGCACAGCGGTCCCGCCCCGGCCGGCGGCAGCGGGGCCGGCCGGTTGGGGGTGATCGTGGTGATCCAGGCCTTGCCGTCGCGCTGACCGACGATGGTTCCCGGCACGGTTACCACCGATTCGTCGTCGGCGTCGAAGGAGAACGAAGCGAACGCGATCGGGCCGGTGCCCGGTGCCATGACCTCGTCGTCGATGACCGCGGACTCGCACAACCGTGCCCACCACCGTTGCGCCCTCGCGAAGCGCTCAGGGCCGCGCACCGTCGTGGTCGCGGCGACGTTCCAGGCCACGAGCCCGTCCCCATCGTGGACCCAGCTCAGGGGCTGGGCGTGCGCAGGGATCATCGACAGTAGATCGCTGGGATCCACGAGCCGGGTGCGCACCTGAACGGGCTGGGTCACCCTTCCAGATTATGGCCGGGTGGCCGCGCGCGCGAAGGCAAGGTCGGCGGCGCCCGGCCCCGTGCCGCAGCAGCAGGCTGGTGAGAGACTGAGCCGGTGAGCAGAGCCGACCTCGACAAACAGCCATCGGCAGTGGCCTCGATGTTCGACCGGGTGGCGGGCCGCTACGACCTGACCAACGACGTCCTCGCGGTGGGGCAGACGCGCAAGTGGCGGCGGCTGGTCACCGCAGCGGTCGATCCTCAGCCCGGCCAGCGGGTTCTGGACCTCGCGGCGGGGACCGGGACCAGCAGTGAGTCGTTCGTACGCGTCGGGGCGCAGGTGGTTGCGTGTGACTTCTCACTGGGAATGCTCCGGGTCGGCCGCAAACGCCTACCGCACCTGCCGTTCGTGGCCGGTGACGCGATGGCGCTGCCGTTCGCCGATGCGTCGTTCGATGCCGTCACGATCTCCTTCGGCCTGCGCAACATTCACGACCCCGCCCAGGGCCTGCGCGAGATGCGGCGTGTCACCCGCCCCGGTGGCCGCCTGGTGGTATGCGAGTTCTCGACGCCGGTCTGGCCGCCGTTCCGGACGATCTACCAGGAGTACCTGATGAAGGCCCTGCCGCAGATCGCCAACAGGGTTGCCACCAACTCCGAGGCCTACGAGTACCTCGCCGAATCGATTGCGGCGTGGCCCGATCAACAAGGTCTGGCGGAACTGTTGCTGGATACCGGATGGGAGGACGTCGCCTGGCGGAACATTTCTGGGGGTATCGTCGCGCTGCACAGGGGAGTAGCCTGAGCGGCGACCTGTCGGCGTATCGATTGGAATACCCCATGCGTATCTCAGCACGATTCTCAGCAGTGTTGGCAGCGGCCGCCCTGACCGTGGGTTTGGCCGGGTGTTCGGCCGAAGTGAACGTCGGGGGTGGCGATTCCTCGCAGAGCCCGACCGTCGAGCAGAGCCCGACCGTCGAGCAGACCACACCGTCGGATGTGCAGACGTACACCAGCGACACGTACGGCTTCAGTTTCCAGTACGCGCCACCGTTCGAGCAGAAGGACGACACCTCCTTCGAGGCTGAGAGCGGCGCCAGCAGCGCTGACTCGGTGGCGGTGTTCGACACCGAAGGCACGCAGGTCGGCGGGCAGTATCGCGACGCCTTTCTGGTGAATGTCTACGAGCTCAACACCGAGATCACCGAGGAGAACCTCGACGCGGTCCAGGCCGAGCTCGAGCAGAGTGTGATCCCGCAGTTGGAGCAGTCCTCGGAGAACATGCAGATCTCCGAACTCGCGCCGGTCACGGTGAGCGGGCTGAACGGTTTTGAGGCCGACGCCACCTTCGACGTCGAAGGCACACCCATCACCTCGAAGCTGTACTTCCTGTTCGACGGGATGATCGAATACCAGCTGCTGACCCAGGCGGCGACCGATCGCTGGGAGGAGTTGGCGCCGACGTTCGACCAGATGGTCAGCTCGTTCTCGGTGACCGAGCCGGCGATGACTGAGTCGCCAGCAGCGTAGTTCGGATTCTTGGTGACCGGCGTCTGAGCGCCGACGCCTGCGCGGCTTCGGCCTCCCGCTGACCTGGGCCGTTCGGCGATCGGGGAGTGGAACGGGAAGTCGGGAGTCGAACGGGGCGCCTTTGGACTCCCCGTTGTGGAATCGGGCCGATCCAACCGGCGCCCCCGACGTGCCGACCCCGGTTCCCACCCGCACGACAGCCCCACCACCGGCACCTAGACTCGATCGGGGGGTAGGCAGCGGAGATCCTTTGCATCGAGGAGAGCGGATGGACCACCTCACCGGCGGCGTCACAGCCGTCCGAAGCGCCCCGCGGCAGGCGCCGCAGTTCGGCGCACAACCCGCCTTCCGGTGCAGACCGAGTATCGGGCCGGAGTCGCCGGGCAGCATCACGACACCGCACCCTAGGATTGAGCCGACCGGAAGGAGTCGATAGCGATGGGCAATGTGTACCTTCCCATCCTGATCCTGGGATTGCTGGCGTTCGCGTTCGCCGCATTCAGTGTCGGGGTAGCCAGTCTCACCGGTCCCAAGCGGTACAACCGGGCCAAGGTCGAGCCGTACGAATGTGGCATCGAGCCCACGCCGCAATTGATGGGGCGCGGCAAGTTCCCGGTCAAGTACTACCTGACGGCGATGCTGTTCATCATCTTCGACATCGAGATCGTGTTCCTGTATCCGTGGGCGGTCGCTTTCGACCAGCTCGCGGCATTCGGTCTGATCGAGATGTTGTTGTTCATCTTGACGCTGGCGGTCGTCTACGCGTACGTGTGGCGACGCCGCGGTTTGGAGTGGGACTGATGGGTCTTGAGGAGAAACTCCCCAGCGGGGTCCTGCTGACCACCGTCGAGGCGGTCGCCGGGTACGCGCGCAAGGGGTCGTTGTGGCCGGCTACTTTCGGGCTCGCGTGTTGTGCCATCGAGATGATGGCCACCGGCGCCCCGCGCTACGACTTGGCCCGGTTCGGGATGGAGGTATTCCGCGCCTCCCCACGCCAGGCCGATCTGATGATCGTCGCCGGTCGCGTGAGCCAGAAGATGGCCCCGGTCCTGCGGCAGATCTACGACCAGATGCCCAACCCGAAGTGGGTCCTGGCCATGGGGGTCTGCTCGTCCAGCGGTGGCATGTTCAACAACTACGCGATCGTGCAGGGCGTCGACCACGTCGTGCCGGTGGACATGTACCTGCCCGGGTGCCCGCCCCGGCCCGAGATGCTGATCGACGCAATCCTGAAGATCCACGACCAGATCCAGCACACGAAGCTCGGAGCGAACCGTGAGCGGGAGGTCGTCGAGCTCGAGACCGCTGCGATGACCGCCGTTCCCAGCGAACAGATGAAGGGCCTGATGCGGTGACTGAGAACTCCGAGGTCGTCCCCGCGGGGACCGAGACCCTCGAGGTGCTGGCGACCGGCCAGGGCGCTTTCGGCGCCGAAGGCACCCCCGACGTCAGCGGGTACGGAGGGTTGGCCCGCACCGTCCACGCCGCGGCGGCGGCCACCCGTCCCTACGGGGGCTGGTACGACCAGGTCGTCGACACCCTCGCCGAGCAACTCGGCAGCGACTTCGGCCCGGCCGTTTCCAAGGTGGTCATCCAGCACGACCAACTGACCCTCGAGGTCGAGCGCGAGCACCTGTTGTCGGTGATGCGCCACTTGCGTGACCACCCCGATCTGCGGTTCGAGATGTGCATGGGAGCCAGTGGGGTCCACTGGCCCGAGGACACCGGCCGCGAGTTGCACATCCACTACCCGATGCTGTCCATGACCCACAACCGACGGCTGTCCGTCGAGGTCACCTGCCCCGACGATGACCCGCACGTGCCGTCGATCGTGGAGATCTACCCCGGCAACAACTGGCACGAGCGGGAGACCTACGACTTCTTCGGCGTGATCTTCGACGGCCACCCCGGCCTGACCCGGATCGAGATGCCCGACGACTGGGTCGGGCATCCGCAGCGCAAGGACTATCCACTGGGCGGCATCCCGGTGGAGTACAAGGGGGCCACCATCCCACCGCCGGACACCCGCCGGGAGTACAAGTGAGCGACGACGTCATCTACGACACCGCCGAAGAGGCGGACTCGTACGACACCACCGAGGGCAAGGTCTTCACGGTCTCCGGTGGCGACTGGGACCAGGTCGAGGGTGATGAAGGCATCGCCCAGCGGATCGTGGTCAACATGGGTCCGCAGCACCCGTCCACCCACGGCGTCCTGCGGCTCATCCTCGAACTCGACGGGGAGACCGTCACCCAGGCGCGTTCCGGGATCGGCTACCTGCACACCGGGATCGAGAAGAACCTCGAGTTCCGCACCTGGACCCAGGGCGTCACGTACGTGACCCGCATGGACTACCTCGCACCGATCTTCAACGAGACGGCCTACTGCCTCGGCGTTGAGAAACTGCTGGGCATCACCGATCAGATCCCCGAGCGCGCCACGGTCATCCGGGTGATGCTGATGGAGCTCAACCGCATCTCCAGCCACCTCGTGTATCTGGCCACCGGCGGCATGGAACTCGGGGCTCTGACCGCCATGACGTTCGGGTTCCGCGAGCGCGAGCACGTCCTGGACGTCCTGGAGTCGGTGACCGGGTTGCGCATGAACCACGCCTTCATCCGCCCGGGTGGCCTGGCCCAGGACATCCCTGAAGACGCGCCGCAACAGATCGCCGACCTCCTGGCGCTGCTGCGTAAACGCCTTCCCGACACTGCGAACCTGCTGGTCAACAACTCGATCTGGATGTCCCGGACCGAGGGAGTCGGGTACCTCGACCTGACCGGCTGCATAGCTCTGGGCATGACCGGACCAGTCCTGCGTTCGACCGGCTACCCCTGGGACCTGCGCAAGACGCAGCCCTACTGCGGGTACGAGACGTACGAGTTCGACGTGCCCACGCAGACCACTTGCGACGCCTATGGCCGCTTCCTGATCCGGCTCGAGGAGATGCAGCAGAGCATGCGGATCGTCGACCAGTGCCTCGAGCGGCTGCGCCCTGGACCGGTGATGGTGGAGGACAAGAAGATCGCCTGGCCGGCGCAGTTGGCGATCGGGTCGGACGGGATCGGCAACTCCCTGGACCACATCCGGCACATCATGGGCCAGTCGATGGAGGCCCTGATCCACCACTTCAAGCTGGTGACCGAGGGCTTCCGGGTTCCGGCCGGGCAGGCGTATGTGGCCATCGAGGCCCCCCGCGGCGAACTCGGCGTGCACCTGGTCTCCGACGGCGGGACCCGCCCGTACCGCGTGCACTTCCGGGATCCCTCGTTCAACAATCTGCAGGCCGTCCCCGCGATGAGTGAGGGTGGGCAGGTCGCCGACGTGGTGGCCGCGGTGGCAAGTATCGACCCCGTCATGGGTGGAGTGGATCGCTGATGGCACTGACCGAACAGACCCGTGCGGAGATGATGGACCTCGCTGCGCGCTATCCGCAGCCGCGCAGCGCACTGCTGCCGATGCTGCACCTGGCCCAGTCGGTCGAGGGCTACGTGACGCCCGAGGCGATCATCATGTGCGGCGAGGTGCTGGGGCTCACCACCGCCGAGGTCAAGGGCGTGGCGTCCTTCTACACGATGTTCAAGGACGAGCCGGTCGGCGAGTACCACATCGGCGTGTGCATCAACCCCGGCTGCGGGGTCCTCGGCGGCGACGCCATCTGGGACGCCCTGAGCAGCGAACTGGGAGTCGGCCACGACGAGGTCACCGCGGACGGCAAGGTCTCCCTGGAGCGCATCGAATGCCAGGCCGCCTGCACCCACGCTCCGGTCCTGACCGCCAACTGGGAGTTCATGGACAACATGACCGTGGAATCCGCCCGGCGACTCGTCGAGGATCTGCGTGCGGGACGTGAGGTGACCTCCACCCGGGGTCCGCAGATCCGCGATTTCAAAGCTCAGGAACGCACTCTGTCCGGGATCGACGACGACGGCCTCGGCGATATCCCGGCCACCGACGACTTGATGCTGGCAGGTCTGCGCTACGCCAAGGAGCACGATATGAAGGCCCCCGACGGGGAGGTCATCTGATGCCGCTGACCCCTGTCCTCACCGCCCACTGGGACGACGTCGACTCGTTCACCCTCGACGGGTATCGCCGGCACGGCGGATACAGCGCCCTGACAAAAGCCATCGAGATGGACCCGGACGCTGTCATCTCCACCGTCAAGGACTCCGGCCTGCGCGGACGTGGTGGCGCCGGATTCCCCACTGGTCTGAAGTGGAGTTTCGTCCCGCAGAACGATGGCAAGCCGCACTACTTGGTCGTCAACGCTGACGAGTCCGAACCGGGTGCCTGCAAGGACATCCCGATCATGCTGGCCAACCCGCACGCCCTCATCGAGGGCATCATCATCGCCTCCTACGCGATCCGGGCCGACCACGCGTTCGTCTACATCCGCGGCGAGGTGCCGCACGTCATCCGCCGTGTCCACGCCGCGGTCCGCCAGGCCCGCGAGGCCGGCTACCTCGGCGACAACATCCTGGGCAGCGGCTTCAACCTGAACCTCGTCGTGCACTCCGGCGCCGGCGCCTACATCTGCGGGGAGGAGACGGCGCTGCTCGACTCCTTGGAGGGCAGGCGCGGACAACCTCGGCTGAAGCCACCGTTCCCGGCAGTCGCGGGTCTGTATGCCTGCCCGACCGTGGTGAACAACGTCGAGACCATCGCGAACGTCCCCTACATCGTGAACAACGGGGTGGACTGGTTCCGTTCCTTCGGCACCGACAAGTCCCCGGGGTTCAAGGTCTTCGCGGTGTCCGGCCACGTACAGCGGCCCGGCATCTACGAGGCGCCGCTGGGCACGCCGATGTCGGAGTTGCTCGACTACGCCGGCGGGATCCGAGAGGGCCACACGCTGAAGTTCTGGCTGCCGGGCGGGTCCTCGGTGCCGATGCTGACCCCGGACCATATCGACCTTCCGCTGACCTATGAGGCGATGGCAGAGGCCGGTTCGATGCTGGGCACCGGCACCCCGATGCTGTACGACGACACGACCTCCGTGGTCCGAGCGGTGACCGGCTGGTTGGACTTCTACAAACACGAGTCCTGCGGCAAGTGCACACCGTGCCGTGAGGGCAACTGGTTCATCCACGACATCCTGCACAGGTTCGACACCGGCCGCGGTGAGCGTCAGCAACTCAAGATTCTGGACGACGTGTGCGGGCAGATCATGGGCCGGTCGTTCTGCGCTCTCGGCGACGCGGCCGCCACCCCGTTCCCGGCGGCGATGAAGTACTTCGCCGACGAGTTCGAAGCCGGCACCACGACTCCCAGCAGCCAGGCCTTCGACCCGGCCGCCAGCACGGTTTTCAACGAGGTGAAGGCATGACCGTCACAGACCCGGACAGCAACGAGATGACGGTGCCGGAGGGCCACGTGGCCTTCTCCATCGACGGGGTCTCGATGACCGCGGAGAAGGGCACGCTGATCATCCGCGCGGCCGAGCAGCTGGGTATCGAGATCCCACGCTTCTGCGACCACCCGCTGCTGGATCCGGTCGCCGCCTGCCGCATGTGCCTGATCGAGATCGAGGGGCAGCCGAAACCTCAGCCCGCCTGTGCGATCCCGGTGGCCGACAACATGGTGGTGCGGACGCAGCGCACCTCGAAGGTCGCCGACGACGCTCAGCGCGGCGTGATGGAATTCCTTCTGCTCAACCACCCGCTGGACTGCCCGATCTGCGACAAGGGCGGAGAGTGTCCGCTGCAGAACCAGGCGATGACCGCCGGCCGGTCGGAGACCCGGTTCGAGGGGCCGAAACGCACCTTCCCGAAGCCGATCAACGTCAGCGCGCAGATCCTGCTCGACCGGGAACGGTGCGTTTCGTGTGCCCGCTGCACCCGGTTCGCCGACGAGATCGCCGGTGACGCCTTCATCGACCTGCTGGAGCGGGGTGCGCAGCAGCAGGTCGGGATCAGCCAGGACACCCCGTTCGACTCGTACTTCTCCGGCAACACCGTGCAGATCTGCCCGGTCGGGGCGCTGACCAACGCGCGCTACCGGTTCCGGGCGCGGCCGTTCGACCTGGTGTCGGTTCCCACGGTCTGCGAGCACTGCGCCAGCGGCTGCGCGATGCGCACCGACGTGCGGCGCGGCGAGGTGCAGCGACGGCTGGCCGGTGACGACCCGCAGGTCAACGAGGAGTGGAACTGCGACAAGGGCCGGTTCGCCTTCACCTATCTGACCGAGGACCGCATCACCCATCCGCTGGTCCGTGACGAGGCCGGTCGACTGGTCACCGCCTCGTGGCCCGAGGCCTTGGGGATCGCCGCCGACGCGCTGGCCGCCGCCGCGGGCAGTGCCGCCGTCCTGGTGGGCGGCCGGCTGACGGCAGAGGACGCGCAGGCCTACTCGACGTTCGCCCGCAGCGTGCTCAAGACCGACGACGTCGACTTCCGGGCCCGCCCCAGCAGCGACGAGGAGGCCGCGTTCCTGACCTCCACGATCGCCGGTACGCAGGGTCCCACCTACAGCGACCTCGATGTGGCGCCGGCCGTGGTGCTGGTTGCTTTCGAGCCGGAGGAGGAGTCGCCGATCGTCTTCCTGCGCCTGCGCAAGGCGGTGACCAAGGGATCGACGAAGGTCTTCGCGGTCGCACCCTGGGCGAGCCCGGGATTGTCCAAACTCGCCGCCACCGTCCTGGCCGCCGGTCCCGGTCAGGAGATCGCAGCCATGTCCGGGTCCGAAGACGTTGATGCAGGCGTTGCGTCAGCCCGGTGCGGTGCTCATGGTCGGTGAGCGTGCCGCCACCTCGCAGGGCCTGCTCAGCTGGCTGGCCGCCACGGCTGCGCAGACCGGTGCCCGCCTGGCGTGGGTGCCGCGACGCGCCGGTGAGCGCGGTGCGCTGGACGCAGGGCTGCTGCCCGGTGCCGCACCCGCCCTGTGGAACGGTGACGCGGGCGTCGGGTTCGCCGGGGTCACCGAGCGCCTCGTCGCCGCCGCACAGCCGCGGGAGGCACTGGTGCCGGTCGCCGAAGAGGATGTCGCAGAGGACATTCAGGAGGACCCCGCAGCCGAGGTGGCCGAGGAGCCGGAGCCGCCCTACCGTGCGCTGCTGGTGGCCGGATTCGACCCTATGGACGTGCCCGACGGTGCCGCACTGGTCACCGGCTTCGAGCAGGTGCCGTGTGTCGTGGCGCTGGCCACGCACCACAACGCTGCCACCCGCGCCGCGGACGTGGTGTTCCCGGTGGCGGCGGTCACCGAGAAGGCCGGCTCCTACACCGATTGGGAAGGCAGACGCCGACCGTTCCCACAGGTGTTCCGCGAGTCGCTCATCCTGACTGACGCGGCTGTGCTGTCCGCGATCAGCGACGAGATGCTGCTGGAGCCGCAGGCCGAGCCGATCGCCCTGGGAGCGCAGGCAGCAGAGCCGTCCCGCCGCTCCGGCGCAGCCGCCGGCCGAACCGTCGCGGCTGGCGCCCGGCGAGGCGGTCCTGGCCACCTGGCACCAACTCATCGACGACGGATCCATGCAGGCCGGTGAGCCGTACATGGCCGCCACCGCCCGACCCCCAGTAGTGCGGCTGAGTCCGGCCAACGCCAGCGACCTCGGGATCTCCGACGGGGACCCGGTCACCGTCACCGGTGACGTCGGCTCCCTGACGCTGCCGGCGTTGGTCACCGACATGCCGTCCGGGGTGGTCTGGTTGCCCACGAATTCGGGAACCAACGTGGTGTCCGCACTCGGCGTGGCCAGCGGCGATACGGTGCGTGTGAGCGTCGGGAGGGTTTCATGAACGTGGCCGGGTTCGGCAGTGACCCGTTCTGGCTGATCCTGCTCAAGGTCGTCGCCCTGTTCGCCCTGCTGGTGGTCATCGTGCTGCTGACCATCTGGGGTGAGCGCCGCGTGGTCGCCCGGATGCAGAGCCGGGTCGGCCCCAACCGGGTGGGCCCGTTCGGGTTGCTGCAGTCATTGATGGACGGGTTCAAACTCGCCCTCAAGGAAGAAGTCATCCCGCGCAAGGTGGAACTCGGCGTGTACATCCTGGCGCCGATCCTGTCCGCGGTGCCCGCGTTCATGGCCTTCGCGGTCATCCCGTTCGGCCCGGAAGTCTCGATCTTCGGTCAGACCACGATGCTGCAACTGACGGACTTCCCGGTCAGCGTCCTGTACGTGCTGGCGATCGCCTCGATCGGCATCTACGGCATCGTGCTGGCCGGCTGGGCGTCCGGCTCGACCTATCCGCTGCTCGGCAGTCTGCGCAGCACCGCGCAGATGATCTCCTACGAGATCGCGATGGGTCTGTCGTTCGTGGCCGTCTTCCTCTTCGCCGGCAGCGCCTCGACCTCCGAGATCGTCAACGCCCAGACGAAACTCTGGTACGTGCTGCTCCTGCTTCCGTCGTTCATCATCTACGCCACCTCGATGGTCGGAGAGGTCAACCGGGCGCCCTTCGACCTGCCCGAAGCCGAGGGTGAACTGGTGGGCGGTTTCCACACCGAGTACTCGTCGCTGAAGTTCGCGATGTTCTTCCTGGCCGAGTACATCAACATGGTCACTGTCTCGGCGCTTGCCACCACGCTGTTCCTCGGCGGCTGGCGGGCGCCCTGGCCGATCTCGATCTGGTCCGGGGCCAACGAGGGCTGGTGGCCGATGCTCTGGTTCCTGATGAAGGTGGTCTCGTTCATCTTCGTGTTCATCTGGCTGCGCGGCACCCTGCCGCGGTTGCGCTACGACCAGTTCATGCGGTTCGGCTGGAAGGTGCTCATCCCGACCGCCCTGGCCTGGATCATCGTGGCGTCGGTCGCCCGCTACGCCATCGGCCCCGACGGGTCGGCGTATCTGCAGGTGATGGTGGCCTTCGGATTCGCGCTGGTGTTGCTGATCATCTCGTCGTATGTCGCGCAGGTGCACCGCGATCGCCGTGCCGAAGCACAGGAGGCCGCCGAGGTGGCGTCCGCCGAGCCGGTGGACCCCTTCGCCGGCGGTCACCCGGTCCCGCCGATGCCCGGCCAGGAGTTGCTCGAACCGAGCAATGTCCCGGCCGTCGAACAGGAGCCGCACAATGCCTGATGTCCCACCTGTGGTCAAGGGATTCTCCACGACCTTCGCCACCATGTTCCGCAAGGTCGTCACCGAGC
Organism: uncultured Actinomycetota bacterium; assembly: GCA_963704075.1. Lineage (GTDB taxonomy): Bacteria > Actinomycetota > Actinomycetes > S36-B12 > UBA10799 > JADKAV01. Next base: position 248,499 of record CAVPGV010000009.1, on the reverse strand, counting down.
AGTACCCGGAGGAGAAGGACGAGTTCCCCCCGAAGCCGCGGTATCACGGCCGCCACCAGCTCAACCGGCACCCGGACGGCCTCGAGAAGTGCATCGGCTGCGAGTTGTGCGCATGGGCCTGTCCGGCCGATGCGATCTTCGTGCAGGGCGCCGACAACGACAGCGGCGGCCGGTACTCCCCGGGTGAGCGCTACGGACGGGTGTACCAGATCAACTACCTGCGCTGCATCGGCTGCGGGCTGTGCATCGAGGCCTGCCCCACGCGGGCGCTGACCATGATCCACGAGTTCGAATTGGCCGACGACAGTCGCCAGAAGCTGATCTACGAGAAGCAGGACCTGCTGGGGCCACTGCTGCCCGGCATGGTGAACCCACCCCATGACATGGTCGACGGGGCCACGGAGAAGGATTACTACCAGGGGCGGGTCACCGGAGCCGGGGAACCCCTCAAGGACGCGGTCGAAGGGAGTGCCACGTGACCGTGACGCTGGCCGCGCAGAACACCGGGGAGGCCGCGGTCTTCTGGATCTGCGGGGCACTGGCCGTGCTGGGGGCCATGGGCATGCTGTTCTCGCGCAAGGCCGTGCACAGCGCCTTGTTCCTGGCGATGACCATGATCAACTTGGCGATCCTCTACGTGAGCCTGTCGGCGCCGTTCCTGGGCATGGTGCAGGTGATCGTGTACACCGGCGCGATCATGATGCTGTTCCTGTTCGTGCTGATGGTGGTCGGCGTCGACTCCTCGGACTCGTTGATCGAGACCGTCAAGAACCAACGCGGACCGGCGATCTTCTTCGGCCTCGGCTTCGGGGTGCTGCTGGTCGGCATCCTGGGTCAGGGCACCCGGGATCTGCCCGCCGGCTCGCTGGACGAAGCCAACTCGGTCAACGGCGGGAACCTGCAGGGGCTGGCCGAACTGATCTTCACGCAGTACGTGTTCGCGTTCGAGGTGACCTCGGCCCTGCTGATCACCGCCGCACTCGGCGCCATGATCCTGACCCACCAGGAACACTTCAAGCCCAAGCCCACACAACGCGATATGTCACAGGCCCGGTTCAAGGGCCCGCATCCCAGCGCTCTGCCGCCGCCGGGCACGTTCGCCCGGCACAACGCGGTGGACACCCCAGCACTGCTGCCCGACGGTTCGGTGGCTGAGATCTCCGTGCCGCGGCCCATGGCGCTGCGCGAAACACCGGTCGACCGGGTCGACGTCGAGGAGGTTGACGAGGTCGCTGCGGGGCACGACGTCGTCGTCGACGAGCTCGGTGCGGCCACCGACGACACCTCCGGGGAGGAAAGGTGACGACCGACCACTACATCGCCCTGTCGGCGATCTTGTTCAGCCTCGGGGCGTTCGGGATGCTGTTCCGCCGTAACGCCATCGTGGTGTTCATGTGCGTGGAACTCATGCTCAACGCCTCCAACCTGGCGTTCGTGGCCTTCGCCCGGATGCACGGCAACCTCGAGGGGCAGGTTTTCGCGTTCTTCACCATGGTGGTGGCCGCCGCTGAAGTGGTCGTCGGCCTGGCGATCATCGTGGTCATCTTCCGGACCCGCCGCAGCGCCTCGGTGGACGAGCCCAGTCTGCTGAGGTTCTGATGACCACCGACCTGCTGGCGTCCGCGACGCCGACCATCACGTATGCCCCGCCGGAGGGCATCTTCACCTACATCTGGGTGCTCATCGCCCTGCCGCTGATCGGTGCCGCGGTGCTGCTCAGTTTCGGGCGCCGCACCGACTCGTGGGGCCACTACCTGGCCACCGCGCTGCCGATCGGCTCGTTCATCCTCGCCGTCATGATGTGGCTGGGCCTGCTGGCCCGGCCCTCGGAGGAGCGCGGGATCATCCAGCACCTGTGGGACTGGGTCTTCGTCGGCAGTTTCACCGCCAACGTGGGGCTGCAGATCGACCAGCTGTCGATGACGTTCGTGCTGCTGATCACCGGTGTCGGATCGCTGATCCACATCTACTCCATCGGGTACATGAAAGATGACCCGAAGCGGCGGCTGTTCTTCGCCTACCTGAACCTGTTCGTCGCGGCGATGCTGCTGCTGGTGCTCGCCGACAACTACCTGCTGCTCTACGTCGGCTGGGAGGGCGTGGGCCTGGCCTCGTACCTGCTGATCGGCTTCTGGCAGTACAAGCCGAGCGCTGCCGTGGCGGCCAAGAAGGCCTTCGTGGTCAACCGGGTGGGTGACTTCGGGCTGTCCGTGGCGATCATGGCGATCTTCGTGTCGTTCGGGACGGTCACGTTCCCGGAGGTCTTCGCACAGGCCGGGGAGTCCAGCGAGGGGACGCTGACCTGGATCGGGCTGCTGCTGCTGCTCGCGGCGTGTGGGAAGTCCGCGCAGTTCCCGCTGCAGTCCTGGTTGCTGGACGCCATGGAGGGTCCGACCCCGGTCTCGGCGCTGATCCACGCGGCCACGATGGTGACCGCCGGTGTGTACCTCATCGCCCGGTCCAACCCGATCTTCGACGGCGCACCCACCGCGCAGACCGTGGTCATCTTCATCGGTGCGTTCACGCTGATCTTCGGGGCGATCATCGGTTTGGCCAAGGACGAGATCAAGAAGGTTCTCGCAGGCTCCACCATGTCCCAGATCGGGTACATGGTGCTGGCCGCCGGGCTCGGGCCGATCGGCTACGTGTTCGCCATCTTCCACCTGGTCAACCACGGCTTCTTCAAGGCCAATATGTTCCTCGGTGCCGGCTCGGTCATGCACTCGTTCAACAACCAGGAGAACATGCGACGGTTCGGAGGCATCCGCACCGTCATGGTGGTCACGTACGTCACGTTCGCCGCCGGCTGGCTGGCGATCATGGGGGTGCCACCGTTCTCCGGCTTCTACTCGAAGGACAAGATCATCGAAGCCGGCGTTCGCGCACAGTTGGGCCGCGGGTCTGGCCGCCATGATCGGCGCCGGGATCACCGCCTTCTACATGACCCGGTTGTTCACCATGACGTTCCTGGGCAAGAAGCGCTGGACCGACGACGTGCATCCGCACGAGTCCCCGCCGGTGATGACCATCCCGTTGATCATCCTGGGCATCGCGTCGCTGGCCAGCGGTTTCCTGCTGGCCTGGAACGGCGCTATCGAGAAGTGGCTGGAACCGGTCGTGGGCTTCGAACACCCCGAACCACCGATACCCATACCGGTGATCAGTGGGTCGACCCTCGCACTGGTCATCGTCGGTGCCCTGCTGGCCTACCAGCAGTACCGCCGCGAGGTTCCGCTGACCGCCCCGACGTCGGTGTCGCCGCTGACCGTTGCGGCACGTAAGGACCTGTACGGGGATGCGTTCAACGAGGCGGTGTTCATGCGTCCTGGTCAGTACCTGACCCGGGCCCTGGTGTGGTTCGACAACCGCAGCATCGACGGGGCGGTCGTGGCCATGGGATCGGCCACCGCGGGCCTGTCCAACCGGTTGCGCAAGTGGCAGACCGGCTACTCGCGGTCGTACGCGCTGTCGATGCTGGCCGGTGCCTTCCTGCTCTTCGTGGCGCTCCTGGTGGTGAGGCTCTGATGAACTGGTTGCTCATCCTGCTGCTGGTCCCGGCGATCGGTGCCGTGGTCGTCGCGCTGCTGCCGAAGAACTCCCCGGAACTGGCCAAACAGGTCGCCCTGGGCTTCAGCATCGCCACGCTCGTGCTCGTCATCGCGATGGCGTTGCAGTTCGACGCGCAGAGCACCGATCCGTTCCAGTTCGTGACCTCGACACCGTGGATCGAGTCGTTCGGGATCTCGTTCGCGCTGGGCGTCGACGGGATCGCCCTTGTCCTCATCGCGATGGCCGCCATCCTGGTGCCGGTGGTGATCCTGGCCGGATGGAACGAGGCCGATCACAGCGATGCCCCGACGAAGGGCTACTTCGCGCTCATGCTGGCGCTGGAAGTCTGCATGATCGGGGTCTTCTCGGCCATCGACGTGTTCCTCTTCTACGTCTTCTTCGAGGTCATGCTGATCCCGATGTACTTCATGATCGGCCGTTACGGAGGTGCCCGCCGGTCCTACGCCGCGGTGAAGTTCCTGATCGTGAGCCTGTTCGGTGGGCTGTTCATGCTGGCCAGCCTGATCGGGCTCTACGTGGTCAGCCAGCGCGAGTTCGGGGCCGGCACGTTCGACTTCGGCGCGCTGACCCAGCTCGGGATGGACTCGACCACGCAGCGGATGTTGTTCCTCGGGTTCTTCTTCGCATTCGCTGTCAAGGCACCGCTGTGGCCGTTCCACACCTGGCTGCCCGACGCTGCCACCGAGGCCCAGCCCGGCAGTGCCGTGCTGCTCGTGGGTGTGCTCGACAAGGTCGGGACGTTCGGCATGCTGCGGTACTGTCTGCAGATCTTCCCGGAGGCCTCGCAGTTCTACACCCCGCTGATCATCGTGATGAGCCTGATCGGCATCATCTACGGCGCCTTGCTCGCCATCGGGCAGACGGACATCAAACGCCTGATCGCCTACACCTCGATCAGCCACTTCGGCTTCATCACGCTGGGCATCTTCGTACTCACCAGCCAGGGCCAGAGCGGTTCGACTCTCTACATGATCAACCACGGCTTCTCGACCGCCGCGCTGTTCCTGGTCGCCGGATTCCTGATGAGCCGGCGAGGATCCAAGCTGGTGGAGGACTACGGAGGCGTGCACAAGGTGGCGCCGCTGCTGGCAGGGTTCTTCCTGATCGCAGGGCTGTCCTCACTGGCGCTGCCCGGCATGAGCAGCTTCGTCTCGGAGTTCCTGGTCCTGGTCGGCACGTACGTCCGCTACCCGGTGGTGGCGGTGATCGCCACGACCGGCATCATCCTGGCCTCGCTGTACATCCTGTGGCTGTACCAGCGCACCATGACCGGCCCGCTGAAACCCGGCTGCGAGGACATCAAGGACCTCACCGGCCGCGAGGTGGTGGCGGTGGCGCCATTGGTGGCACTGATCATCGGGCTCGGAGTGTTCCCGGCGCCCGCGCTGGAGGTCATCAATCCCGCGGTCGACCAGACGCTGGCCGTGGTCGGCGTAGCGGACCCGCCGGTGGGGGTCACCGCGGATTGTGACTTCGCGGACGGGTGTCGCGAGGAAGGGGAGGGTCAGTGAACGGCGTGCTGGAGTCTTTCGCCTCCCCGGAGATCAGGTATGCGCTGGTCGCGCCGATGCTCATCGTGCTCGGCGGAGGCGTCCTGAGTGTGCTGGTCGAGGCCTTCGTTCCGCGGGATTCCCGGCGGACGGTCCAGTTGTTCCTGGTCTCGGCGGCGCTGCTGGCCTCGTTCATCTGGGTGGTCCGGTTGGCGGGGACCAACGAACTGGCCGCCGAGGGCACCATCGCGATCGACGGGCCGGGTCTGTTCATGCAGGGCTCGATCCTGCTGGTCGCCATGGTGTCGGCACTGTTGATCGCCGAGCGACAGGTGGACCCGGCCGGTGACGCGTTCGCCCCGCAGGCATCGGCGCTGCCCGGCAGCGTGGATGAGAAGGCGTTCACCCAACAGGGCTGGCTGCAGACCGAGATCTGGCCGCTGTTCCTGTTCTGTGTCGGCGGCATGATGCTGTTCACCACGGCCAACGACCTCCTGACGATGTTCGTTGCGCTGGAGGTCATGTCGCTGCCGCTGTACTTGATGGCGGGGATGGCACGCCGACGCCGGCTGCTCAGCCAGGAAGCAGGGATGAAGTACTTCCTGCTCGGGGCGTACTCGTCGGCCTTCTTCGTCTTCGGTGCCGCGATGCTCTACGGGTTCTCGGGGACCATCTCCTTCCCGGGGATCGTCGAGGCCATGGCCGCCGATCCGGGTAACAACGGCCTGCTCATCGCGGCCATCGGTCTGCTGTTCGTCGGCCTGCTGTTCAAGATCGGTGCCGTGCCGTTCCACCAATGGACCCCGGACGTGTATCAGGGTGCGCCCACGCCGGCCACGGCATTCATGGCCGCAGGCGTCAAGATCGCCGCCTTCGGAGGGCTGTTGCGCCTGACCTACGTGGCCCTCGGTGGACTGCGGTGGGACTGGCGGCCGCTGATGTGGGGCGTGGCGATCGCCACGATGCTGATCGGGGCGATCGTCGCCCTGACGCAGAACGACATCAAACGGATGCTGGCCTATTCGGCCATCGCCAACACCGGTTTCATGCTGATCGGTGTGTTGTCGACGAACCCCGCGGGGCTGTCCAGCACGATGTTCTACCTGCTGGTCTACGGCTTCACCACCCTCGGTGCTTTTGCCATCGTGAGCCTGGTGCGCGACCCGGCCGGAGAGGCCACGAAGTTGTCGCAGTGGGCCGGCCTGGGCAAGACGTCGCCATTGATAGCAGGAGCGTTCGCCATTCTGTTGCTGGCGTTCGCGGGGATCCCGCTGACCTCCGGCTTCACCAGCAAGTTCGCGGTGTTCGCGGCCGGCATAGAAGGCGGTGCCACACCTGTGGTCATCGTCGGGGTCTTCGCCTCGGCCATCGCCGCCTTCTTCTACGTGCGGGTGATCGTTCTGATGTTCTTCAGCGAACGCGCCGAGGACGCGCCGGCGGTGGTAGTGCCCAGCAGTCTGACCGCGGTGGCGATCGGGGTGACGGTTGCGGTTACCGTGATCCTTGGCGTGCTTCCGCAATCCGTGTTGGACTTGGCAGACAAGGCCTCCACGTTCATCAGATAGGGGTGTGATCGGTGCCATACCTGGCGTTCCTGGCCGATCCCAGCCTGCGCGACGGTGTGCGGGGCAGGCTGCATCGTGTCGAATCCCGGCTCACCGAGGCCGTCAAGAGCGACTATCCGTTCGTCACGCAGACTTCCGCGCACCTCGTCGAGGCGGGCGGCAAGCGCTTCCGGCCGCTCATGACGCTGCTGTGCGCGGCCTTCGGCGATCCCGACCGGGAGGCCGTGTACGACGCCGCGACCGTCGTCGAATTGACCCACCTGGCCACGCTCTACCACGACGACGTCATGGACGAGGCGCCGATCCGTCGCGGGCGGGTGTCGGCCAATCAGCGGTGGGACAACTCGGTCGCGATCCTCACCGGGGACTTCCTGTTCTCGCGCGCCTCGGACATTCTCGCCGACCTGGGCCCAGAAGCGGTCCGAATTCAGGCGCGCACGTTCGAGCGATTGGTCACCGGGCAGATCCGGGAGACGGTGGGTCCGACCGACGGGGAGGACGCCGTCGCTCATCACCTGATGGTGCTGGCGGACAAGACCGGCTCCCTGATCGCCACGTCCGCGCAGTTCGGAGCGATGTTCTCCGGATGCGACGAGCCCACGATCGACACCCTCACCCGGTACGGCGAGCGCATCGGCGTGGCGTTCCAACTCGCGGACGACCTGGTCGACCTGACCAGCGACACCATGGACTCGGGCAAGACCCCGGGGACCGACCTGAAGGAGGGCGTACCGACGTCTGGCTGCGCTCATGGTGCAGCGGGCACAGCGGGAGCAGGACGCGCGACTGCTGGACCTGCTGGGTCGCCCGTTGTCCGATGAGGAGGTCGCCGAGGCGCTGGACCTGCTTCGAGCCCACGACGCCGTGGCCGAGGCCCGGACGGCTGCTCATCAGTGGGCCGACGATGCCCGGGGATGCCTGCAGACACTGCCCGACGGTGGGCCGCGGGAAGCGCTTGAGGCGGTCTGCGACTACGTGGTGAACAGGACCGGCTGAGGGTTTCGGAGGCTTCAGCAACCTCCCGTGAGGTGCTTTCCCGCGCTTCGTGGTGGACTTTGGACGGATCTGGTCGCTGAGTGACCTCCTGCGTCCAAAGTCGCCCCGGTATGAGGGTCGCCGGGATGGTCAAGCGAACGGTCGGGTGTAGGGGCACTCCTACAACCCGAGCAACCTCGCCGCCAGATCAGCCATCACCTCGTCCGCGCCGCCGCCGATCCCCAGGATGCGCGCGTCGCGGTAGTGCCGCTCGACCTCTCCATCGCTGACGTACCCCATCCCCCCGAGCAGTTGCACCGCCCGATCCGTCACGAACGCTGCGCAGTTGACGCCTGTTTGTTTGGCGTAGATCGCATCCAGGACGTTCACCTCGCCGGACAACGCCATACCGCGGATGTATGAGCGGGCCACGTCGGTGCGGCGGTTCATCTCCACGAATGTGTGGCGGACAACCTGCCTGGTGGACAGCGGCCGCCCGAACGTCTCGCGCTGGGTGATCCACTCCCGGGTGAGGTCCACGCAGCGTGCAGCGGTGGCATACCCGGTGACGCCCAGGGACAGGCGCTCAGTCGCGAAATGGCGTGCGAGGGAGGTGAATCCCTCCTCAGTGATCAGGTCAGCACGGGCGTCGACCAGGCCTAGTTCGGCAGTATCGCTGCAGTGCCAGCCCATCTTCTGCAGTCTGTTGGTGACCTGATATCCGGGTTGGTCGGTGGGAACGGCGAACAACCCGACCCCCGCGGCCCCCGGAACCCCTCGCAGGCGCGCCGCCACCACCGCCACATCGGCTCGCGCCCCTGACGTGATGAAGGTCTTGGACCCGTTGAGTACCCAGGAGTCGCCGGACTCGTCTGCGACAGTGCGCAGGTTGGCCACGTCCGACCCGCCATCCGGCTCGGTCACGCCAAGGCAGGCGATCTTGTCCCCGGCGAGCACCGGACGCACCCAGCGATCGATCAGATCCTGATTGCCGGAGTCGATGATGTGCGGGATCGCGATGCCGTGTGTGAAGAGCCCGGCGATCAATCCGCCCGACCCGCCGGCGGACAGGATGGCTTCCGTGACGGCGTAGCCGTCGGCGAGGTCCCCGCCGCTGCCACCCACCGACTCGTCGAAGCCGATTCCCAGCAATCCCAGTTCCCCGGCGCGCTTGTGCAGGTCGCGGGGGATGTCGCCGGTCCGCTCCCACTCGGGGAGGTTTGCGGCGATGTGTTCGGAGGTGAAGTCGCGCACCGTGGCGGTGAGCGCTGTGCGTTCCTCGGTCATGAACTCGTCGGCCATGCCACCCAGCCTACGGTGACGTTGCGTCGCGCAAACCCTGCTTGCCCCCGCTGTTCCACGACAGACTGAACGTATGAAGAAGCACTGGGGCTGGGGTTCGGCGGACTCGGCACTGACCGAACAACAGGTACGGGAAGCGGTGCCGCTGGTGGTCGACCAACTCGGCTTCGGGGGCTCGGACGTCCAGATGCCGGTACCGCTGGAATCGGCCCACCTGCCGGCACCGCGCTTGAAACCTGGCGAGCTCGAGGACATCGCCGTGGCGGACCGGCGCAATCGGGCCGTTCATGCGTTGGGCAAGGCGTATCGCGATGTCGTGCGGGGGTTCCGGGGTGACTTCGCCAGCGCGCCGGACTTCGTCGTCTACCCGGTCTCGGAGCGTGATGTCGAGCGGGTCCTGGGATGGGCCGACACCCAGCATGCCGCGGTGATCCCCTACGGGGGCGGAACCAGTGTCGTCGGTGGTGTCGAACCGCGGGGCCTCGAAGCGTACAACGGCGTCGTCAGTCTGGACGTCAGCCGTATGGACCGCGTGCTGGAAGTCGACGTGGTCTCGCGGACAGCATCGGTGCAGGCCGGTGCCGCGGGGCCAGTCGTCGAAGATCAACTCAAGCAGCGTGGGCTGACCACGCGGTTCTTCCCACAGTCGTTCGAGTTCTCCACCGTCGGAGGCTGGATAGCCACCCGCGCCGGCGGGCACTACGCGTCCGGACCCACTCACATCGACGACATGGTCGAGTCGATCCGTGCGCTCACCCCGCAAGGTCTGTGGGAGTCGCGAAGGCTGCCGAGCCAGCGGTGCGGGTCCGAGCCCGGACCGGCTTCTATTGGGCAGCGAGGGGACGCTGGGGGTGATCACGCAGGCGTGGCTACGGGTGGTTCCGCGCCCGGAGTACAAGCAGGGCACGAGCATGCGCCTGCCGGACTTCGCGACCGGCTGCGAGGCCCTGCGGGCAGTGTTGCAGGCCGGTCTATCGCCGGCCAACTGCCGATTGATCGACGGCGCAGAGGCGCCGGGCGATGATCCGCGCCCGCTGCTGGTGCTCGGTTTCGAAGGTTCGCTGGACGTGGCCCCGGACCTGACCGCGGCGCAACGGATCTGCCGCAGGCACGGAGCCGACGACGGTGGCGAGAGCGCGGCCGATTCGTGGCGCGGGGCGTTTCTGCAGGCACCGTACCTGCGCGACATCCTGGTGAGTGTCGGTGTCATGGCGGAGACGTTCGAGACGGCGACGACCTGGGACCGGCTGGACGGCCTGATCTCGGATGTGCGCGACGCTGCGCAGTCGGCGGTGCTTGAAGTCTGCGGCCACCCCGGTCGTGTCACCTGCCGATTGACCCACATCTACCCAGACGGTGCCGCTCCCTATTTCACCGTCCTGGCGCCAGTTGCACGTGGGGAGGAGATCGACGCCTGGGATGCCATCAAGGTGAGGGTCAGCGATGCGCTGATCGCAGCCGGCGGCACGATCACGCACCATCATGGCGTCGGCCGGGACCACATGCCGTGGTACGACCAGCAGCGCCCCGACCCGTTCGCGGCGGCCCTGCGCGCAGCGAAGCAGGCCGTTGATCCGGCGGGTCTGCTCAACCCCGGGGTGCTGGTCAGCCCGGATACCCGGCGCGCCGGGCGCTGAAACCATGGCACGGGCCTCTAGCCTGGCGTCGTGTTCGGTGAGCCTGGCCCATGTCCTGCATGTGAACGCGTGCTGATGGTCCGCAAGGGCGGCAAGGACCAGTGTCCGCATTGTCACTACCTTCAGCCCTGCTGTGACGGGGGAGATCTCTGCAACGGCGACTAACCTGCCGTTCGGCGCGGTATCTTTCCGCGCATGCGAATCCTGATCTGTTCGGCCCTCGTGTTGTCCGCGGCCACCGTTCCTGCGGTGGCCAGTGAGCCGGCCGACTCCCGACAAGACCGTCGTCGGCCACCACGTGCTACGTCCCTGAGTTGATCGCCCACCGCGGCGGTGGTGGCGTCGGCAAGGATCCTTATCTGCTCGAGAACTCCTGGCCCGCGTTCGAGAAGTCCGTGCAGCTCGGCGTGAAGGTGCTCGAGACCGACGTCCGCTTCACCGTCGACAACGTGGCCATCATCATGCACGACGATGCGCTGGACCGGACCACCAACGGGACCGGGCTGGTGTCGCAGAGCACCTACGACTACATCAAGACCCTGCAACTGGACAACAACGGTGGGCAGATCCCGCTGTTCGCCGATGTCCTGAAGTACGCCAAGGACAACAACGTGTCCGTGTGGCCGGAGTACAAACCCGAGACGCCCAACCCGACCTGGGTGGCGCTCTACGCACAACTGGTCAAGGACTCCGGTGCACAGGTCGTTGTGCCGTCTTTCCTCAAGCCGGAACTCGAACAGTTCAAGACGCTGCTGCCCGGCTACCAGCAGATCTGGTTCCAGGACCCGCTGTCCGGGCTGAACGTGAAGCCTTCCGACGTCCCCGCAGGGGGCCTGGGCCGGATTGATCAACGTGGTTCTGAGCAACGATCCGAGCATCGCCGACGTCCCTGCGCACGTCGGGGATCACGCTGTACGCCTGGTACAACCTGATCACCAAGGGTGACGATCCGGCCGGTTGGGCGGCCATGGCCAAACTCCGGCCGAAGGGGATCATCACCGACTATCCGGAGCAGTACCAGCAGTGGGCCGCGTCCACGACCTACTGCAAGGCGCCGAAGAAGCAGAAGGCCAAGTGCGCGAAACTGCCGAAGAAGCTGCCCGCGAACGCGAGGGTCGTGCTGCTGAAACGGACCTGCAAGACCAATGCCGGCAAGAAGGTCATCGTCTCGGTCAGCGGCAAGGCCAAGCGGCAGAAGGGCCCCAAAGGCAAGGTGAGCGTTGTGACCAAGTCCTCCGGCAAGGTCAAGATCACCTACAAGGCCAAGAAGACATCCACGTACTCCGCGTTCCAGAAGGCGAAGAAGTACCGCCTGCGCTGAGCGGGTGCGTGATCACCTGCTAGCCGTTGGAGTTATGCACGGGCGTTGGACAAAGGTACGGGCGTTGGACAAAGAACGGCCGCGCAACTCCAACCCCTGTGCGCTTCTCCAACCCCTGTGCGCAAGCTCCAACGCCTGTTCGGGGGCCGCGGGTCCGGCTCAGAGCGGCGGTTCGGCGATCGGACGTCGGGCGTTGCGGATGACGTCGAAGGTGAACACCGACAGCGCGAACCACACGAGCACGAAACCCAGCCAGCGTTCCACGGCATGTGCTCGCCGAAGACGGTGATGCCGATGATGAACTGCAGGACGGGTGCCAGGTACTGCAGCAGGCCGAGGACGACCAGCGGCAGCCGGATCGCTGCGGCGCCGAATAGCAGCAGCGGGATGGTGGTGGCGATGCCCGCGGTCATCAGCATCACCGAGTTGCCGGGGGAATCGCCGAACGTCATCGTGCCCGTCGCGGCCAGCACCCCGAAGTAGATCAGCGCGAACGGCGCCTGGAACCCGGTCTCGACCGTCAGCGCCGGGACCGCCTGCACACCGGCCTGCTTGCGCACCAAGCCGTAGAACCCGAAACTGAACGCCAGGATCAGCGCGATCCACGGCGGCCGGCCGTAGGAGAGGGTGAGCACCGCCGACCGCCACCGTGGCGATCCCCACGGCGATCCACTGCAGTCGTCGCAGCGTCTCACCGAGAACGAACACGCCCAGCGCCACCGAGACCAAGGGGTTGATGAAGTAGCCCAGCGAGCTCTCCACGACGTAGCCGTTGCTGACCGCCCAGATGTACGTGCCCCAGTTGACCGACACCAGTGCCGCGGCCGCCAGCAGCAGCAGTCGGGTGCGGGGGTCGGCCAGCGCATCGCGCACGCGTGACCACGTGCGCATGAAGACGTTGATGACCAGCAGGAAGACGAAACTCCACACCATCCGGTGGGCCAGGATCTCCCACGAGGAGGCGGGTTCCAGCAGCGGCCAGTACGAGCGGGAACAGGCCCCAGAGCGTGTACGCGCCGATCCCGTAGACCAGACCGGCGCGGTCACTTCTCAGGTCACGGTCCAGGGATCGGGTCCGGTCAGCAGGGCCCGCAGGTCGTCCTCGGTGGCGCGGTCGTCGGTCTGGGCGCGGACCTCGTCGTCGTAGGTCGGCTGCTCGACGCTGCGGAAGATGCCGATCGGGGTGTGGTCCAGTTCCACGCCCGACAAGCGCGACAGCGCGAACGCCAGGTCCAGGTCCGTGGGGTCGTGGACGACCGGTTCGCCATGGTCGGACACCTGCAGGTGCCCGGTGGCGTCGCGCACCACGCGACGATCCCCGAACACGATCGGCTCTCCGGCGCGCAGCGGGATCAGCGCCTCGTCGCGCGTGGTGGGGTTCTTCAACAGGTCGAAGGCCCCGTCGTTGAAGATGTTGCAGTTCTGGTAGATCTCCACCAGCGACGTCCCGCGGTGCTCGGCGGCCGCACGCAGCACCTCGACCAGGTGAGCGCGGTCGGAGTCGATGGTCCGCGCCACGAACGTCGCGTCGGCCCCCAGCGCCAGGGAGACGGGGTTGAAGGGCCGATCGACCGAACCCACCGGTGTCGACTTGGTGATCTTGCCCGGTTCGGACGTGGGGGAGTACTGCCCCTTCGTGAGTCCGTAGATGCGGTTGTTGAACAACAGGATCGTCAGGTTGACGTTGCGCCGAAGGGCGTGGATCAGGTGGTTTCCGCCGATCGACAGGGCATCCCCGTCACCGGTGACGACCCACACGTCGAGGTCCGGCCGGCTCACCGACAGCCCGGTGGCGATGGCCGGTGCGCGGCCGTGGATGGAGTGCAGGCCGTAGGTGGACAGGTAGTACGGGAATCGCGACGAGCAGCCGATCCCCGAGACGAACACGATGTCCTCGGGCTTGCGTCCCAGTTCGGGCAGGAAGGACTGCACCGCCGCGAGGATCGCGTAGTCACCGCAGCCGGGGCACCACCGGACCTCCTGGTCGGACTTGAAATCCTTGGCCTTCAGCGGAATCTCGGTCATCGCACCTCCTCCAGCATCTCGTTGATCACGTCTTGCATCTGCGGCGCCGTGAACGGCAGTCCGCGAACCTGGTTGAAGCCGACCGCGTCCACGAGGAAGCGGCCACGCAGCAGCAGCGCGAGCTGGCCCAGGTTCATCTCCGGCACCAGAACCTTCCGGTACGACTTCAGCACCTCCCCGGTGTTCTTCGGCATCGGGTTGAGGTGTCGCAGATGGGCCTGGGCGACCTTCTTGCCCTCCTTGCGGACCCGCCGGACGCCGGCCGTGATGGGCCCGTAGGTGGACCCCCATCCGATCACCAGCAGGTCGGCGTCACCGTCCGGATCGTCCACGTCGAGATCCGGCACCTCGATCCCGTCGATCTTGGCCTGCCGCAGCCGGACCATGGTGTCGTGGTTGTCGGGGTCGTAGGAAATGTTGCCCGTGCGATCGGCCTTCTCGATACCGCCGACCCGATGGGCCAGCCCGGGTGTCCCGGGGATCGCCCACGGCCGGGCCAGCGTCTCGGGGTCGCGCAGGAACGGCAGGAACTCGCCGTCCGGTCCATTGGGTTCGGTGGCGAAACCGGGGTTCAGCGTGGACAGGTCGGCCAGGTCCGGAATGGCCCAGGGTTCCTGGCCGTTGGCCAGGTATCCGTCGGACAGCAGCAGCACGGGAGTCCGGTAGGTGACGGCGATCCGGACCGCCTCGATGGCGGCCTCGAAGCAGTCGGACGGTGACTGTGGGGCGACCACGGCCACCGGTGATTCGCCGTTGCGCCCGTACAGAGCTTGCAGTAGATCGGCCTGCTCGGTCTTCGTCGGCAGCCCGGTGGACGGCCCTCCGCGCTGCACGTCCACGACCAGCAGCGGCAGTTCCAGAGCAACTGCGAGTCCGATGGTCTCGCTCTTGAGCGCCAACCCCGGCCCCGAGGTCGTGGTCACGCCCAGTGCCCCTCCGTACGCGGCGCCGAGTGCCGCGCCGATCCCGGCGATCTCGTCCTCGGCCTGGAACGTGGTCACGTTGAAATGCTTGTGCCGGCTCAGTTCGTGCAGGATGTCGCTGGCCGGGGTGATCGGGTAGGACCCGAGGAACAGGGGCAGGGCGCTGCGACGGGCGGCGGTGATCAGGCCGTAGGACAGGGCGAGGTTGCCGCTGATGTTGCGGTACGTGCCCGCCGGGACCGGAGCCGGGGCCACCTCGTAGCGCACGACGAAGTCCTCGGTGGTGTCGCCGTAGTTGTAGCCGGCGTGCAGGGCCGCGATGTTGGCCTTGAGGATCTCCGGCTTGCGGGCGAACTTGTCGTTGAGGAAGTGCTCGGTGGCGTCGAGCTCGCGGTGGTACAGCCAACTCAGCAGGCCGAGGGCGAACATGTTCTTGGCCCGTTCCGCGTCCTTCTTGCCGAGTCCGAAGTCGGCCAGCGCCTCGACGGTCATCGACGTCAGGGGCACGGGGTGCACCGAGAAGTTGGCCAGCGTGTCGTCGTCCAGCGGACTGGTGGTCAGGCCGATCTTCGTCAGGTTGCGCTTGCTGAACTCGTCGGTGTTGACGATGATCTCCGCGCCCGGGCTTGAGCAGCGGGAGGCTGGCCATCAGGGCGGCCGGGTTCATGGCCACCAGCACATCGGGGGCGTCGCCGGGGGTGACGATGTCATGGTCGGCGAAGTGCAACTGGAACGCACTCACGCCGGGCAGGGTCCCTTGCGGTGCGCGGATCTCGGCGGGGAAGTCGGGCAGGGTGGATAGGTCGTTGCCGTTCGCCGCCGACTCCCAGGTGAACCGGTCGCCGGTCAACTGCATGCCGTCCCCGGAGTCGCCGGCGAAACGCACGATGACCCGGTTCAGGCGGACGGTCTTCTTCGAAGGGGTGGTAACCACGGGCTTCCTCGCTGTCGCTGCTACGTCCAAGTATCCGGCCAACTACCCGGTGCGAGCCAACGCACCGGTGTGTGATCTCAAAGACATCGACCGCTGGACGAAGCGCTGTGCATATGGTCCACGGTACCTGCCGCGGCCTACAGTGATCGGTGTGGATGTCCGCTACGTCGACCTCGCCTGCTGCGGGGTGGAGGCCGGCAGTCGTGCGGCCCGATCGGCATCGGCTCAA
The DNA here is from genome assembly GCA_963704075.1 of uncultured Actinomycetota bacterium. Classification (GTDB taxonomy): domain Bacteria; phylum Actinomycetota; class Actinomycetes; order S36-B12; family UBA10799; genus JADKAV01. Next base: position 232,528 of record CAVPGV010000009.1, on the reverse strand, counting down.
CTCGCCGAGATCGACGGCCCGAACGTGGTGGTCGTCGCAGGTACCGTGACCCTCGCCGCGGCTGAGCTGGTGGCCGAACAGATCGCCCTGACGCCGGAACCCCGCATGGTCGTCGCGTACGGCGTCTGCACGATCACCGGTGGCCCCTACTGGGACTCCTACGCGGTGGTTCCGGGGGTCGAGGCCGACGTCGTGGTACCCGGTTGCCCGCCCCGCCCGGAAGCCTTGCGGGATGCGGTCTCTGGCGGCTTTGTCATGAGTTGGCGCAGTGAGTTGCAGGCGTTGCGCGACGACGGGTTCGACGTGCTCGACTGGCTCAGCGCCACCGATGAGGGCGACGAGGTCGTTGTCACGGCCTGTCTGATCAGGTCGGAGGATCCGGAGTCGTTCCGGCTGGTGCGATCGGCCGCGCCGGTGGCGTCGGTGGTCGACATGTTCCCGAGCGCGCAATGGCACGAGCGGGAGACCGCCGAGATGTTCGGCGTGGTTTTCGAAGGCTTGAACGCGGCGCCACTGCTGCTGCCGCCGGAATCGCCCGCGCCTCTGCGCAAGGCCGAGCCGTTGCCCGCCCGGCTGACTGAATGGCCTGGTGAGGTCGACCCGGCCAAACCCAAGCGCCGACAGGACCCACCGGGTACACCATGGCGATGAACCCGCGGGCATCACTGGAACTGGTCGCTGAGAACTGCACCAGTTGCATGTTGTGCATCCGGGCCTGCCCCGTGTGGTGTCTGGAACTCGACGCCCACCTCGAGGTGGACGAGTCGTCGGGCCGTCGGCGGTCGCGCCTGGCTCTGGACAGGTTCAGCATCGACTACCGGACCTGCATGATGTGCGGGCTGTGCGTCGACATCTGCCCCTTCGACGCGTTGCTCTGGTCGTCGGAGTCGCCACCGGCGGTGTTCGAATGGCAGTCCGAGTAGCGATCCGCCCCGGGTGCTCGCGCCGCTATTCTCCGAACTTCACGTACGCGGCGCTATATGCCGCTGTTCCCTGGGGGTCGGCTATCCATCTGCCGTCGGAAACGGCTATGAACGGCATGTCCACCTCGGTGGGTTCTGGCACCAAGGGCGCCTTCCGCCATGCCTCGTCGAGGATAGCGACGACGGTCTTGTCCGCAGTGTCGTCAGTCACCTGCCCGCCGATCGTCGCGAACTGGGTCTCCAGTGACGAGGACAGGTCGAGGCCCCGCAGAGCGACGGTCACCGTGGCGTTTTCACCATCGACTTTCTCATCGATGACGGTGAACTCCACCTTGGAAAGACCTGCCAGCATGGCCTCGGTGAGTTGGGCTTCCTGCTCGGCGGTCGCGGCTGACCCCCAGCGTCTCCAGAAAGGTTGAATTGGCGCTCCCGAACACCCCTTCCTCGGTGAGTTCGGTGTCCGGATTGTATTCCTTGAGCCCAGACACGTTTCCCCGCATCGCCTCCAGGTAGAGCGGGGCAACATCGCTGGGGGACGCCTTCTCGGATTCCTGCTCCGCCGCGGAGCATCCGGTAGCTGTGGCGGCCAGTAGCAAGGCAACCAACAAGGTGGCTGACCTGGCGATTCTGTTCATCATTGCCTCCCCAGTTCCGCGTGGAACAATCACCGACCGATAGGTGGACCCCTGTTCCACCTCAATCGTAGTCCTGGCACGAAAGGGCGATTGCGTTGCCAAGAGCGCACAGCATCGCCTTGATCGGCGCAATCTGTGGGACGACGCGGACCTGCATTCTGGCCCGTTTCGTGCGTTCCGACCCGAACCGTACGGGCCAAAACGCAGGTAACGGGCCAGAACGCACCCGATTGCGCGAACTACCGGTAGTTCACGAACTGCAGCGCCACATCGAGGTCTTGTTCCTTGAGCAGCGCGATGACGTCCTGCAGGTGATCCCGGGACTTGCTGGACACCCGCAGTTCATCGCCCTGGACCTGTGCCTTGACGCCCTTGGGTCCCTCGTCGCGGATGATCTTCGCGATCTTCTTGGCGTTCTCCTGGCTCAGGCCGGACTGGAACGTGCCGCTGATCTTGTACTCCTTGCCCGACAGGCGTGGATCGTCGGCCTTGAACGCCTTCAGCGAGATGTGCCGTTTCACCAGCTTGTCCCGGAACACGTCGAGTGCGGCAAGCTGCCCGCTCCTCCGTGCCAGCGGTGACCTCGACGGCGAGTTCGCCGGTCCACGAGATCGATGCGCCGGTGTTCTTGAAGTCGAAGCGCTGGGAGAGTTCCTTGGCCGCCTGGTTCAGGGCGTTGTCGACTTCTTGCCGGTCGACTTTGCTCACGATGTCGAAGCTGCTGTCTGCCATGTGCGCCAGCCTACTTCGAGGCATGTATCCTGCTATCGCACCTTGGCGGGTTGCCCGAGTGGCCAAAGGGAACGGTCTGTAAAACCGTCGGCGTACGCCTACGCTGGTTCGAACCCAGCACCCGCCACCATGCTCGACCGTTTCGCGTGCTCGACCGCCGCGATCCGGTCAGCAGGCCACCTTGTACGCTAGGTGGGTTGCCCCTTTAGCTCAGTCGGCAGAGCGTCTCCATGGTAAGGAGAAGGTCTACGGTTCGATTCCGTAAAGGGGCTCGACCGGGGCTTAGGCCTCGCGAGGCGGAGTAGCTCAGCCTGGCAGAGCAAGCGGCTCATAATCGCTGTGTCGCCGGTTCAAGTCCGGCCTCCGCTACAACAACGAGGAAAGGTTTGCCCGTGGCGAAATCAGATGTCCGCCCCAAGATCACGATGGCGTGTGTGGAATGCAAGAACCGCAACTACATCACGCGCAAGAACCGTCGCAACGATCCCGACCGGATCGAGCTCAAGAAGTTCTGCCCCACCTGCAAGAAGCACACCGAGCACAAAGAGACCCGCTAGCACGCTCCTGGAAGGGACGCGGGATGCCACTGAACCCGGACTTCATCGGCAAGACCTATCCCGACACGCCGCCGTACGCGATCGGTCGCGAGAAGGTGCGCGAGTTCGCGACTGCCATCGGGGACTCTTCGCCGGTTTTCCACGAACTCGAGGCCGCGCGCGCATTGGGCTATTCGGACCTGCCCGCACCGCCCACATTCGCGTTCGCGCTGACGATGAGGGCGATGGCCACGGCGATGTTCGACCCCGAACTGGGACTCAACTACGCGCTGGTCGTCCACGGCGAGCAGGGCTTCGAGTATCGGCGGCCGCTGCAAGCCGGGGACGAAGTGGTGGTCAAGTCGTTCATCGCGGACATCGGCAGCCGGGGTCGCAACGAGTTCCTCGTCACCCAGGCCGACGTGGTGACGCTCGACGGTGAGTTGGTCGTCAGCACCCGCAGTGTCATCGTGAGCAGGGGGACCGCCGCATGAACGTCGGAGACGTGATCGCCAGTTCTTCGGTGAAGGTCGAGCGGATCAACCTGGTGATGTACGCAGGCGCGAGTGGTGACTTCAACCCCATCCACTGGAACGAGACCGTGGCCAAGCAGGTCGGCCTGCCCGACGTGATCGCCCACGGCATGTACACCCAGGCGCAACTCGGGCGTCTGCTGGTCGAGTGGCTCGGGGATCCCGGGCGCATCCTGTCCTTCTCGGTACGGTTCTCCGCCCCGGTGGTCGTGCCACAGGACGGTGGAGCCCGGCTTGAGTTGCAGGCCACTGTGGCGGACGTTGACGGCGACGTGATCACCGTCGCCCTGTCCGCCACCTGTGACGGGGTAGAGGTCGTCAAGGACGCCGTAGCCACCGTACGGGCGGCGTGAGTGCGTCGGGCCCTGTCCGAATTCACCACTATTCGACTCGGCGGTGACGCGAGCGTCTTCGAGGCGAAGACCCAGGCCGAACTGGTCGAGGTGCTGCGAGACGCCCCGGACATCCGGATCCTGGGCGGGGGGAGCAATGTCGTGGCCGCCGACGAAGGCGTCCGCGAGCCCGTCGTGCGGATCACTGCCTCCGGATGGACCCGGCACGACGACCAGTTCGTCGTGGCCGCCGGGACCCCCTGGGACGAGTTCGTGGCCGCGATGGTCGAGGCGGGGCGCTACGGGGTCGAGGCGCTGTCCGGCATCCCGGGCAGCACCGGCGCGACCCCGATCCAGAACGTCGGGGCCTACGGCCAGGAGGTGTCCGAGACGATCGCGGGCTTGCGGGTGCTCGACCGGCGATCCGGAGAGATCACCACGTGGCCGGCCGCGCGCGCCGAGCTTCGGCTACCGAGACAGCTTCTTCAAGCGGAATCCGGGCTCCTACGTCGTATTGGCGGTCGCCTTCGATCTTCCCAAGGGCTCCAGCGCACCGATCAAGTACGCCGAACTGGCGCGTGAACTGGGCGTGGAAACAGGTCGTCGCGCGCCGTTGCGCGATGTGCGTGAGACCGTCCTGCGATTGCGAGCGGGCAAGGGAATGGTGCTCGACGCCGACGATCCGGACACGTCGCAGTGTTGGGTCCTTCTTCACCAATCCGTTCGTCGAGGAAGTGCCCGCTGGCGCTCCGGGCTGGGCGCAGCCGGACGGCCGGATCAAGACCAGCGCCGCATGGCTGATCGAGAACGCCGGAGTTCACAAAGGTTTCCGACTGCCAGGCTCGCAGGTGGCGGTGTCGAGCAAACACACGCTGGCCCTGACCAATCGGGGCGGTGGGACGACGGCTCAATTGCTGGACCTGGCACGCGAGATCCGCGGTCGGGTGGAAGGCCGGTTCGGCATCACGCTGGAGCCCGAACCGGTGTTGTGGGGCTGCTCGCTGTAGGCGTGGTTGACGTGCTAGCCCCGTGGTTGCGCAATAGCCCGTAACTTGCGGGCCATCGGGCAACCAACGGGTCATTGCACAACTGGTCTGGCGGCCGGGGCTACTCCGAGAGCAGTGCCGCAATCCGCCCCACGCCCTCGACCAGGTCGTCGTCGCCGAGCGCATACGACAGTCGCAGGTAGCCCTCGGTGCCGAAAGCCTCACCGGGCACCACCGCAACCTCGGCTTCGTCGAGGATGATCTCCGCGAGTTCCGCCGAGGTCTGGGCCACCTTCCCCCGGATGCTGCGGCCCAACACCCCGCGGACGCTCGGGTAGGCGTAGAACGCACCTTCGGGGACCGGGCAGGTGACGCCTGGAATCGCGTTGAGCATGTCCACGATGGTCAGCCTGCGGCGGTCGAATGCCTCACGCATCATCGCGACAGCCGACAGGTCCCCAGTGACCGCGGCCAGAGCCGCCCGTTGCGAAACGTTGGCCACGTTGGACGTGGCGTGTGACTGCAGGTTCGTAGCCGCCTTGACCACATCGGTCGGACCGATCATCCAACCGACCCGCCAGCCGGTCATGGCGTAGGTCTTGGCCACGCCGTTGACGACCACGCACGTATCGGCCAGCTCGGGTACCTGCACCGGCATCGAGGAGAACTCGGCGCTGCCGTAGACGAGGTGTTCGTAGATCTCGTCGGTGACGACCCAAATGCCCTTCTCCACCGCCCACTGGCCGATCGCCGCGACCTCGTCGGGGGTGTAGACGGCACCGGTCGGGTTGGACGGGGAGACGAAGACCAGCAGTTTCGTGTTCGCGGTGACCGCCTCGTCCAGGTCGGCCACGGACACCTTGTATCCGGTGTCCTCGTCGGTCGGGATCACCACCGGTACGCCCCCGGCCAGCTGGATCGACTCCGGGTAAGTGGTCCAGTAGGGCGCGGGCAGCAGCGCTTCGTCGCCGGGGTCGAGCAGCGCTGCGAACGTGTTGTAGAGCGCCTGCTTGCCGCCGTTGGTCACCAGGACCTGCCCGGCGGTGACCTCGAAGCCGGAGTCGCGTGCGGTCTTGGCGGCGATCGCCTCGCGCAGGGCGGGAAGGCCGCCGGCCGGGGTGTAGCGGTGCATGGCCGGGTCGTCGCAGGCGAGCTTCGCCGCCTCCACGATGTACTCCGGGGTGGGGAAATCGGGCTCCCCGGCGCCGAAGCCGATCACGGGTCTGCCCGCGGCTTTGAGCGCCTTCGCCTTCGCGTCGACAGCCAGGGTGGCGGATTCGGAGATTCCGCCGATGCGGCGGGAGATGCGGGAGTGAGCCATGGTTGTATCTTGGCCGAACCCGGTGGGCGGGGTCGACCGGTGGGAGGGGTTCGCGTATCGTGGTATGTGGTGACCGCGTCGCTGTGCGGTAGCCTGCCCGCTTACCAGCGGCCGATCACAATCGACCATTGGACCTCGGGCCGGAGGTCACCGTAGGGTCGTAGCTCAATTGGTAGAGTCCCGGTCTCCAAAACCGGTGGTTGGGGGTTCGAGTCCCTCCGGCCCTGCAAAGCCAGGCAAGGAAAGGAAAGCGTTCGTGAGCGAGCCGACCACGGCTGATGGCGCCGGTTCGCCAACCCCGAAACGGGGTTCGGGTAAGGATCAGCGCAAGGGTCTGTTCGCCCGGATGGCGCTGTTCCTGCGCCAGATGGTCGCGGAGTTGCGCAAGGTCATCTGGCCGACCCGCAAGGAACTGCTCACCTACACCTGGGTGGTGCTGGTGTTCGTCGTGATCATGGCAGGGCTGATTGCCCTGTTCGATCTGGGCCTGGCCCGAATTGTGTTCGCCCTGTTCGGCGAGTGAGAAGAGCGAGGATTAGTCGATGCAGACGCCCCCCCAGCAGTGGCCGGCCGACCCCGAGCCGGGCGGTGAGGACACGTCGCTGTCCGACGTCTCCGGCACGGAGGCGTTCGAAGCCGTGGAACTGCCCGACGGCACCACTGTCGTCGAGCAGGTCGATGTTGAGAAGGCCCAGGACGGCGTGGTGGTGACCACCGAGACCGAGGTCATCTCCGAGCCGGACGGCAGCGTGACCATCGACGAGACGGTGACCACCGAGGTGCCGGACGGCACGATAGTGCGCGACGAGGTGCAGACCGTCTCCCAGCCCGACGGTTCGGTGCACATCGAGGAGACCCAGATCAGCGAGAGCCCCGACGGCAGCCTGTCGGTCGTCGAGGACACCGAAGACCTCCCGGCGCAGGACGCCGACGAACCGTTGATCGACGAGGAGACCGGCGAGATCATCGAAACCGTCGAGGAGGAAGAGATCGACCCGGTCGAGGCGTTCCGCGAGGAGCAACTCGGGTTGCCCGGACAGTGGTACGTCGTCCACTCCTACGCCGGCTTCGAGAAGCGTGTGAAGACCAACCTCGAAACTCGCATGGTCACCTTGAACATGGAGGACTACATCTTCCAGGTCGAGGTCCCCACCGAAGAGGTCGTGGAAATCAAGCAGGGCCAGAAGAAGACGGTCACGCGCAACAAGTTCCCCGGCTACGTGCTGGTGCGCATGGACTACACCGACGACAGTTGGGGTGCGGTCCGGCACACCCCGGGCGTGACCGGATTCGTGGGCAGCACCCACGAGCCCACCCCGCTGACGATGGACGAGGTTGTCCACATCTTGGCTCCCAAACCGGAACCCAAGAAGGCCGCAGCCGAATCGGGAACGGCGGCCACCGGCCTGGGTCAGCCTGCCCAACGTGTGACCGAGGTGGACTTCGGTCCTGGGGACTCGGTTACAGTTATCGATGGACCGTTCGCGACGTTGCACGCAACGATCAGCGAGATCAATCTCGATGCCCAGAAGATCACTGGCCTGGTTGAGATCTTCGGCCGGGAAACCCCGGTGGAGCTCAGCTTCAGCCAGATCGAGAAGAACTAGACCAGAAACGACATAAGGACACGTAATGCCTCCGAAGAAGAAGGTCTCCGGCCTGATCAAACTGCAGATCCAGGCCGGAGCGGCCAACCCCGCGCCGCCCGTGGGCCCTGCACTGGGTCAGCACGGCGTCAACATCATGGAGTTCTGCAAGGCCTACAACGCGGCCACGGAATCCCAGCGCGGCCAGGTGATCCCCGTGGAGATCACCGTTTACGAGGACCGTTCGTTCACATTCATCACCAAGACCCCGCCGGCAGCGAAGCTGATCCTGAAGGCAGCCGGCCTGCAGAAGGGCTCCGGCAACCCGCTGCAGCCGGTCGGCAAGATCAGCAAGGCGCAGGTCAAAGAGATCGCCGAGACGAAGATGGACGACCTGAACGCCAACGACGTCGACGCGGCCATGAACATCATCGCCGGTACGGCGCGCTCCATGGGCGTCACCGTCACCGACTAGTAGTAGCAACACCGCACCGCGTGGGAGGGGTCGCATCGGCCCCGCTAACCACATCGATTAAGGAGAACCCGATGCAACACGGAAAGAAGTACAAAGACGCGGCACAGAAAGTCGACCGCGAGCGTCTATACCCGGCTGACGAGGCCGTGGCCCTGGCCAAGCAGACCTCCAAGACCTCCTTCGACTCCACCGTCGAGGTGTCGATGCGGCTCGGCGTCGACCCGCGGAAGGCCGACCAGATGGTCCGCGGCACGGTCAACCTGCCCCACGGCACGGGCAAGACCGCCACGGGTCCTGGTGTTCGCCAACGGACCGAAGGCCGAGGAGGCCCAAGCGGCTGGCGCGGACTACGTGGGCTCGGACGAACTGATCGACAAGGTCGCCGGCGGCTGGCTCGACTTCGACGCGGTGGTCGCCACCCCCGACCTGATGGGCAAGGTCGGAAAGCTCGGCCGGGTGCTCGGCCCGCGCGGCCTGATGCCCAACCCCAAGACCGGCACCGTCACCATGGACGTGAACAAGGCCGTCTCGGATATCAAGGGCGGCAAGATCGAATTCCGGGTGGACAAGCACTCGAACCTGCACTTCATCATCGGCAAAGCCAGTTTCGGCGAGGACCAGCTCATCGACAACTACAACGCTGCCGTCGACGAGGTGCACCGGCTCAAGCCGTCGACCGCCAAGGGCCGCTACATCAAGAAGATCGTGGTGTCCACGACGATGGGCCCGGGGATCCTGGTGGACCCCAGCCGAGGTCGCGAGGTCTGACTCAGCATCACTCGAAACCCCCGGTCGCGGCCGGGGGTTTCGTCTTTGTCCCGGTGCAGGCGTGTCGTTCGACCCGGGAATCGCAGTGATCCACGTTCGACTCCCGGATTGTGCGGGGTGCCCAAACAGGCCCTGGGGATCGCTCGGGGCCGTCATTCCTCCCGAGTCGAGGGCGGTGTTCGCCCGCTCGAGGGCGACGTTGTTGGGCGGTTTCGGTGAGGAATCTCCCCAACAACGCCGCCCTCGTTCCTGGCGGTGCCCAACAACGCCGCCCTCGTTCCTGGCGGTGCCCAACAACGCCGCCCTCGTTCCTGGCGGTGCCCAACAACGCCGCCCTCGTTCCCGGCGGGCCCCACCCGTGGTGGCCCGGATCGGCACCCATGTACACTGACGAAGAACCAAAGACCGCCGGTCGCCAGAGATTCAGGCATAATTCCTGCGCAGGTGCTGCTCCTTCGAGCCCAGGCCTGCGTGCCTGGGCTCTCTGTCGTTTCGGCGCACTGCCGGAAGGAAACCCATGGCACGGCCTGACAAGCAAGCCGCCGTCACCGAAATCTCCGAGTTGTTCCGCAACTCGTCCGCCACGGTGCTCACCGAGTACCGCGGGCTCACCGTTTCGCAGCTCAAGCAGTTGCGCGGAAGCCTGGGCAAGACCACGACGTACGCGGTGGTGAAGAACACCCTGACCCGCCTCGCCGCAAAGGACGCGGGCGTGGAGGGCATCGACGAGTGGCTCGTCGGTCCCAGCGCCATCGCCTTCGTCGAGGGCGACCCGGTCGAGGCTGCGAAGGGGCTGCGCACCTTCGCAAAGGACCACCCCGCCCTGGTGATCAAGGGTGGCGTGATGGACGGCAAGCTGCTCAGCGCCGCCGACATCAGCAAACTGGCCGACCTGGAGTCCCGCGAGGTGCTGCTGGCCAAGCTGGCCGGTGCGATGAACGCATCGCTGCAGAGTGCGGTCTCGCTGTTCGCCGCACCGCTGTCCCAGACCGCGAGAGTGGTCGAAGCCCTGCGCGCCAAGGTGGAGGCTGAGGGGCCGGCCGAAGCCCCCGCAGCCGAAGCCCCCGCAGAAGCCGAAGCCCCCGCAGAAGCCGAAGCCACCCCCGAGTCCGAGTAACCACCCACCCAACCCGAAATCTTCCGGCGACACCGGAACAACAGAAAGGACGCCGATCATGGCGAAGCTGTCCACCGAAGAGATGCTGGACGCATTCAAGGAAATGACCCTGCTCGAGCTCAGCGAGTTCGTGAAGGAGTTCGAGGAGACCTTCGGCGTGACCGCCGCCGCACCGGTTGCCGTGGCAGCCGCGCCGGCCGCCGGTGGTGCCGCGGGCGACGCCGGTGCCGAGGAGGAGAAGGACGAGTTCGACGTCATCCTCGAGGCTGCCGGTGACAAGAAGATCCAGGTCATCAAGGAGGTCCGTGCGCTGACCAGCCTCGGACTGAAGGAGGCCAAGGACCTCGTCGAGGGCGCACCCAAGCCCGTACTCGAGAAGGTCAACAAGGAAGCCGCGGACAAGGCCAAGGAGGCCCTCGAGGGCGCCGGGGCCAGCGTCTCGGTCAAGTAGTCCACATCTGACGTCCAGCCGGAGTGGGGGCCACGGCCTCCACGCCGGCTGGACGCGTTTTCCGGCTTACTTGACGAATAGGCCGGAAGGGGTCACCATTGTGTGTTGGCCCCCCTATGTCGCACCCTCAACCCACCTCAGTTACCCTGGTGTTCTGCACATGCCATGGATCAACCGTTCGATGACGCCCGAAGGCTGCTTTATGTTCGGCGCTCGGAGAACGGCTGATTGTGGTGTTCGCATCCAGCACCCCGCGAGCCTCGGAAGGATCTCACTTGGCCGCCCGCGATAACTCCCCAGCCCCTCACCGCGTTTCGTTCGGCAAGATCCGCGAACCCCTTGAAGTACCAGACATGCTTGACCTGCAGACCCAGTCCTTCGACTGGCTGCTGGGCAACGAGGCCTGGCAACGACGCGTCCAGGACGCGATCGATGTCGGCCGCACCGATATTCCGGCCACCTCAGGTCTTGAGGAGATCTTCGAAGAGATCAGCCCGATCGAGGACTTCAGCGGCCAGATGTCGCTGTCGTTCCGCGAACACCGCTTCGAGGAGCCCAAGTACACCGAGGCGCAGTGTCGCGAGAAGGACCTGACCTACTCGCAGCCGCTGTTCGTCACCGCGGAGTTCTTCAACTCCGAGACCGGTGAGATCAAGTCGCAGACGGTGTTCATGGGCGACTTCCCACTCATGACCGACAAGGGCACGTTCATCGTGAACGGCACCGAGCGGGTCGTGGTGTCCCAACTCGTGCGCTCCCCGGGTGTCTACTTCGAGAAGACCATCGGCAAGGCACTGGACAAGGACATCTTCTCCGCGAAGATCATCCCCAGCCGCGGCTCGTGGATCGAGTTCGAGATCGACAAGAAGGACATCGTCAACGTCAAGATCGACCGCAAGCGCAAGCAGCCGGTGACGGTCCTGCTGAAGGCGCTGGGTCTGACGACCGACGAGATCGCGCAGCGATTCGGGCACTACGAGTCGATGCAGTTGACCATGGAGAAGGACGCGATCGGCACGCAGGACGAAGCCTTCGTGGACATCTACCGCAAGTTGCGCCCGGGCGAGCCGGCGTCGATCGAGGCCGGCCGCAACCTGATCGAGAACTTCTACTTCAACCCCAAGCGCTACGACCTGGCGAAGGTCGGCCGCTACAAGTTGAACAAGAAACTCGGCGGGTCCGAGGAGCCATCGAAGACCACGCTCAGCGTCGAGGACATCGTGCGCACCGTGGAGTACCTGGTCCGCCTGCACAACGGCGACCAGACCATGCCCGACAGCACCGCGCGGGTGGAGGTCGACGACATCGACCACTTCGGCAACCGCCGCCTGCGTACCGTCGGTGAGCTGATCCAGGGGCAGATCCGGATGGGGCTGTCACGCATGGAGCGGGTCGTACGCGAGCGCATGACGACGCAGGACGTCGAGGCGATCACGCCGCAGACACTGATCAACATCCGTCCGGTGGTGGCGGCGCTCAAGGAGTTCTTCGGAACCTCTCAGCTGTCGCAGTTCATGGACCAGACCAACCCGTTGGCCGGTCTGACCCACAAGCGACGCCTGTCGGCGCTTGGCCCGGGTGGTCTGTCGCGGGAACGCGCGGGCTTCGAGGTCCGCGACGTGCACGCCTCCCACTACGGCCGGATGTGCCCGATCGAGACCCCGGAAGGCCCGAACATCGGGCTGATCGGATCCCTGTCGACGTTCGCCCAGGTGAACGCGTTCGGTTTCGTGGAGACTCCCTACCGGAAGGTCGTCAACGGCCGGGTCACCGATGAGATCCAGTACTTGACCGCCGACGAGGAGGACCTGTTCGTCATCGCGCAGGCTAACGCCAAGGTCGACGACAAGGACAACCTCATCGAAGACCGCGTGCTGGTCCGCAAGGAGCCTGGCGAGGTCGACTTCGTCGTGCCCGACGAGGTGGACTACATGGACGTCTCACCGCGCCAGATGGTGTCGGTGGCCACGGCCATGATTCCGTTCCTGGAGCACGACGACGCCAACCGCGCCCTGATGGGGGCGAACATGCAGCGTCAGGCCGTCCCGCTGATCCGCAGCGAGGCGCCGCTGGTCGGCACCGGGACCGAGTACCGGGCCGCCAAGGATGCCGGCGACGTGGTTGTCGCGCACAGCCCCGGTGTCGTCTCGGCGGTCAGCGCCGACGCCATCGAGGTCACGCAGGACGACGGTCAGACCTACACCTACCGGGTGCTGAAGTTCCGCCGCTCCAACCAGGGCACCTCCTACAACCAGAGCCCGATCGTGGCGCTCGGCGACCGGGTCGAGGCCGGCCAGGTCATCGCCGACGGGCCGTGCACCGATCAAGGTGAACTGGCGCTCGGACGCAACCTGCTGGTGGCGTTCATGCCCTGGGAGGGTCACAACTACGAAGACGCGATCATCTTGTCCCAGCGTCTGGTGCAGGACGACGTCCTCACCTCGATCCACATCGAGGAGCACGAGGTCGACGCCCGCGACACCAAGCTGGGTCCCGAGGAGATCACCCGCGACATCCCGAACATCCCCGAAGAGGTCCTCGCAGACCTCGACGAGCGCGGGATCGTGCGCATCGGTGCCGAGGTCGGCCCCGGTGACATCCTGGTCGGCAAGGTCACGCCCAAGGGTGAGACCGAGTTGACCCCGGAGGAGCGGCTCGTCCGTGCGATCTTCGGCGAGAAGGCCCGCGAGGTGCGTGACACCTCGATGAAGGTGCCCCACGGCGAGAGCGGTGTGGTCATCGACGTGCGGGTCTTCGACCGCGAGGAGGACGACGAGCTGCCCGGTGGTGTCAACCAACTGGTGCGGGTCTACGTCGCGCAGAAGCGCAAGATCACCCAGGGCGACAAGCTCGCCGGCCGCCACGGCAACAAGGGTGTCATCGCGAAGATCCTCCCCGTCGAGGACATGCCGTTCATGGAGGACGGCACGCCGGTCGACATCGTGCTGAACCCGCTGGGTGTGCCCGGGCGTATGAACGTCGGGCAGATCATGGAGACGCACCTCGGGTGGGTCGCCAATCAGGGGTGGAACGTCATCGGGGATCCCGACTGGGCCAAGAACCTGCCGGCGCAGACCCGGCAGGCGCAGCCCAACACGCGGGTGGCCTCGCCGGTGTTCGACGGTGTCGAGGAGTACGAGATCGGCGGTCTGCTGGAGTCCACCCTGGTCTCCGGCGATGCCGAGCGGCTGGTCAACAGCGAGTCCAAGGCACGTCTGTTCGACGGTCGCTCCGGGGAGCCGTTCCCGGACCCGATCTCGGTGGGTTACGTCTACATCCTGAAACTGCTGCACCTGGTGGACGACAAGATCCACGCGCGCTCCACCGGTCCGTACTCGATGATCACCCAGCAGCCGCTGGGCGGTAAGGCGCAGTTCGGCGGTCAGCGGTTCGGCGAGATGGAGGTGTGGGCCCTCGAGGCCTACGGCGCCGCCTATGCGCTGCAGGAGTTGCTCACCATCAAGTCCGACGACGTGCTCGGCCGTGTGAAGGTCTACGAGGCCATCGTGAAGGGCGAGAACATCCCGGAGCCGGGTATCCCGGAGTCGTTCAAGGTTCTCGTCAAGGAGATGCAGTCGCTGTGCCTGAACGTCGAGGTGCTGGCCGGGGACGGTTCGGCCATCGACATGAAGGACACCGACGACGAGTACTTCCGGGCAGCCGAGGAGTTGGGTATCGACCTGTCGAGGCGTGAGCCGAGCAGCGTTGAAGAGGTCTAACGGACCAACGCGGGTAACCGCACACAAGCCATACAGTCCACAAACGAGACAGCAAAGGACCACCACGTGCTGGACGTGAACTTCTTCGACGAACTGCGCATCGGCCTGGCCACCGGCGATGACATCCGGGCCTGGTCGCACGGCGAGGTGAAGAAACCCGAGACCATCAACTACCGCACGCTCAAGCCGGAGCGCGACGGCCTGTTCTGCGAGAAGATCTTCGGACCGACTCGCGACTGGGAATGCTACTGCGGCAAGTACAAGCGCGTGCGCTACAAGGGCATCATCTGTGAGCGCTGTGGCGTCGAGGTCACCCGTTCCAAGGTGCGTCGTGAGCGGATGGGCCACATCGAACTGGCCGCACCGGTCGCGCACATCTGGTACTTCAAGGGTGTGCCCAGCCGGCTGAGCCTGCTGCTGGACATCGCGCCGAAGGACCTGGACAAGGTCATCTACTTCGCGGCGTACATGGTCACCAAGGTCGATGAGGAGGCTCGCCATCGCGACCTGTCGTCGTTGGAGACCAAGATCGGCATGTCCAAGAAGCAGTTGGAGAACCGCCGCGACGACGACATCAACAAGCGGCAGGAGAAGCTCGAGGAGGACCTGGCCAAGCTCGAGGAGGCCGGCTCCAAGAACGACGTCAAGAAGAAGACCCGCGACTCGGCCGAGCGCGAGATGAACCAGATCCGTAAGCGCTACGACAAGGAGATCGACCGTCTCGACGCGGTTTTCGACCGCTTCCGCACCCTGAAGGTCCAGGACCTCGAGGGTGACGAGCAGTTGTACCGCGAGATGCGCGACCGGTTCGGCAAGTACTTCGAGGGCTACATGGGCGCCCAGGCGATCCAGGAGCGGCTGCGGACGTTCGACCTGCAGGCCGAGGCGGAGACCCTGCGCGAGATCGTGCGCACGGGCCGAAGTGCCAAGAAGGTGCGTGCGGTCAAGCGCCTCAAGGTAGTGGCAGCCTTCCTGAACACGACCAACTCGCCGCTGGGCATGGTGCTCGACGCGGTGCCGGTGATCCCGCCGGACCTGCGCCCGATGGTGCAACTCGACGGTGGGAGGTTCGCGACCTCCGACCTCAACGACCTGTACCGCCGCGTGATCAACCGCAACAACCGGTTGAAGCGGCTGCTGGACCTCGGTGCCCCCGAGATCATCGTGAACAACGAGAAGCGGATGCTGCAGGAGGCTGTTGACGCGCTGTTCGACAACGGCCGCCGCGGCCGGCCGGTGACCGGTCCGGGCAACCGGGCGCTGAAGTCGCTGTCCGACATGCTCAAGGGCAAGCAGGGGCGTTTCCGCCAGAACCTGCTGGGCAAGCGCGTGGACTACTCGGGCCGCTCGGTCATCGTGGTCGGTCCGCAGCTGCAACTGCATCAGTGTGGTCTGCCCAAGCAGATGGCGTTGGAGCTGTTCAAGCCGTTCGTGATGAAGCGACTCGTCGACCTCAACCATGCGCAGAACATCAAGAGCGCCAAGCGGATGGTGGAGCGCCAGCAGCGTCACGAGGTGTGGGACGTCCTCGAAGAGGTCATCACCGAGCACCCCGTGCTGCTCAACCGGGCGCCCACGCTGCACCGGCTGGGCATCCAGGCCTTCGAGCCGCAACTGATCGAGGGCAAGGCCATCCAGATCCACCCGTTGGTGTGTACCGCGTTCAACGCGGACTTCGACGGTGACCAGATGGCCGTGCACCTGCCGCTGAGCGCGGAGGCTCAGGCCGAGGCCCGGATCCTGATGCTGTCGAGCAACAACATCCTGTCCCCGGCCAACGGCAAGCCGATCACCACGCCGACCCAGGACATGGTGCTCGGGATCTACTTCCTGACGACCCAGCTCGACGGTGCCGCCGGCGAGGGACAGGCCTATGGATCGATCGCCGAAGCCCTGATGGCGCGCGACGCCCGTGACCTGCACCTGCAGGCCGCGGTCAAGATCCGGCTGTCCGGGGTCGGCGATGAGGACGGGGCCCGGATCGTCGAGACCACGCTGGGACGCGCCCTGTTCAACGAGGCGCTGCCCGCGGACTACCCGTTCGTCAACGAGCAGGTCGACAAGGGGCGTCTCGGTGCCCTGGTCAACGACCTGTCCGAGCGCTACGGCAAGTCGGTGGTCGCGCAGACGCTGGACTCGCTGAAGGAGATGGGCTTCTACTGGGCCACTCGCTCCGGGGTCACCGTGGCGATCTCGGACTTCCACATGCCGGACTCCAAGGCGCAGCTGCTGGCCGCGGCCGAGGAGAAGGCGGAGAAGGTCGAGACCCAGTTCCACCGCGGTCAACTCGACGACATCGAGCGCCGTCGCGACCTCGAGCAGATCTGGCGGGAGACCCGTGACGAGGTGTCGACCGCGATGGCCGACAACTTCCCGGAGCGCAACCCGGTGTGGATGATGGTCAAGTCCGGTGCTCGCGGAAACATGAACCAGATCAGCCAGATCGCCGGTATGCGCGGGCAGGTGGCCGACACCAAGGGTGAGACCATCAGCCGGCCGATCAAGAGCAACTTCCGTGAGGGTCTGAGCGTGCTGGAGTACTTCATCTCCACGCACGGCGCCCGAAAGGGTCTGGCGGACACCGCGCTGCGGACCGCCGACTCGGGATACCTGACCCGGCGTCTGGTCGACGTCTCGCAGGACGTGATCATCCGCGAGACCGACTGCGGCACCGAGCGCAGCATCGAGGTGGAGATCGCCCGCGACGGCGTTCTGGTCGAGAACACCGACACGTCGGTGGCGACTCGGACGTTGGCACGCGACGTCACCGCCGGTGACACCGTCATCGCGCAGGCCGGTGACGACCTGACCACGGAGGCGATCGCGAACCTCGTGGCGAACGGGATCGAGAAGGTCCGCGTCCGCAGCGTCATGACCTGTGAGAGCAAGGTCGGGGTCTGCGCCTTCTGCTACGGCCGTTCGCTGGCCACCGGCAAACTCGTGGACGTCGGCGAGGCGGTGGGTATCGTCGCGGCGCAGTCGATCGGTGAGCCCGGCACCCAGTTGACGATGCGCACCTTCCACACCGGTGGTGTGGCCGGTGAGGACATCACGCACGGTCTGCCCCGTGTGACCGAGCTGTTCGAGGCCCGCACCCCCAAGGGGCTGGCGCCGATCAGCGAGGCCACCGGAACGGTGACCATCGAGGACACCGAGAAGGCCCGCAAGATCATCGTGACTCCGGACAACGGAGCCGAACCGATCGAGCACGCGGTGTCCAAGAAGGTCAAGCTCGAGGTCGAAGAAGGCCAGCACGTCAAGGCCGGAACCAAACTGACCGCCGGTGTCGAGGACCCGAAACAGATCCTGCGGGTCATGACCCCGCGCGATGTGCAGCAGCACCTCGTCGACCAGGTCCAGGCGGTGTACCGACCGCAGGGTGTGTCGATCCACGACAAGCACATCGAGGTCATCGTCCGGCAGATGCTCAAGCGCGTGACCATCATCGAACCGGGAAGTTCTCCGTTCGTGACCGGTGACGTGATCGAGATGGCGACGTTCCGCGAGGTCAACCGGCAGGTGGTCATGGACGGCGGGACACCGGCGTCCGGACGTGCGGAGCTGATGGGTATCACCAAGGCGTCACTGGCCACCGAGTCGTGGTTGTCCGCGGCGTCGTTCCAGGAGACCACCCGGGTGCTGACCGAGGCTGCGATCCAGGCCAAGAGCGACCCGTTGCTGGGCCTCAAGGAGAACGTCATCCTCGGCAAGCTGATCCCCGCAGGCACCGGGCTTTCGCAGTACCGGAACCTGCAGGTCCAGCCGACGCAGGAGGCACGCGATGCCGTCTACGCGCAGTACCGCGCCTACGACGACTTCAGCTACGGTCAGTTCGACGAGGTGACCGGCGCCAGTGTTCCGCTGGATGACAGTTACCTCGGCGAAGGTGACTACCGCCGCTAGTCGCACTCAGAAAGGCCCCCGGACCTCTCGTCCGGGGGCCTTCCTGATGTCGGCGAGGACGACGTTGTGAATATCGCGTCACTGAATCCACAGATTGTTGCGCGCTTCCCTTGTGCCGGTGCAGGTGCGTTCCCTACGCTGAAGCCATGGAATCGGGACACGGCGTTCCCCGACGCTGTGGCGCGGGTTCGCGCCGGTGAGAACGTCGACCAGGTCATCGACGACCTGGTCGGCGACCTCACCGGCGAGGAACTCCTGTGGCTGCTCGACGGTGACACCGACCTGATCCCGGGTCTGCTCCAGATCGGCCGCCGCTACAACGCGACCCCGTTCGAAGCCGGGCGGATCGACCGACTGGGAATCCCCGGTATTCGTTTCACCGATGGCCCGCGGGGCGTGGTGATGGGGCAGTCCACCGCGTTTCCGGCAGCGATCGCACGGGCGGCGTCATGGGACGTCGATCTGGAACGGCGCATCGGGGATGCGATCGGGGCCGAGGCCCGAGCGCAGGGCGCCAACCTGTTCGCGGGTGTGTGCGTCAACCTTGCACCGGCGCCGGGCTGGGGCCGCTCGCAGGAGTCCTACGGAGAGGATCCGTACCTGCTCGGCGCGATGGGGGCGGCGCTGATCGCCGGGGTCAATCCCTGGGTGATGTCATGCGCCAAGCACTATGCGCTCAACTCGATGGAGGAGGCTCGCTTCACCGTCGACGTCCACGTGTCCGACGAGGTGTTGCATGAGGTCTACCTGCCGCACTTCCGCCACATCGTCGAGTCCGGCGTGGACGCGGTCATGAGTTCCTACAACAGCGTGAACGGTACGTGGGCGGGGGAGAACCGTCACCTGCTCACCGACGTGCTGCGCGACCTGTGGGGGTTCACGGGATTCGTCATGACCGATTTCGTCTGGGGGATACGGCATCCGGTCGAGTCGGTGGCTGCCGGGCAGGAACTGGAGATGCCGTTTCGCCAGCAGCGGGCGCGGGCACTCCCCGAAGCCGCGCGTGACGGCCGTCTGGAACGCGCCGACGTGATCCGCGCCGCCCGCAGGCTGCTGAGTACCCAGATCCGGTTCGCCCTGCGGGCCAAGGGCCAGCCAGAGGCCGGCGTCGTCGGATGTGCCGAGCACCGTGCGCTGGCCAGGGAGGCCGCCGTGGCGGGGACCGTCCTGCTACGCAACGAAGTGGTCGATGGCGCCGCGGTGCTGCCGCTGGGAGAATCGGGTCGCGTCGCCGTGCTGGGGCGTCTGGCCGATCGGCCGAATCTGGGCGATGTCGGATCGTCGCGGGTCTTCCCGCCGTACTCGGTCTCCGTTCTGGCGGGGTTGCTCGAGCGCGTGCCCGGGCGAGTCATTGAACCGGCCGACGACGGGTTGGCGGCCGCAGTGCAGGCGGCTCGTAGGGCGCAGGCGGCCGTCCTGGTGGTCGGCCTGGATTCCCGCGACGAGGGGGAGGCCTTTGTGACCGCGGATCTCGATGCGATCCGTCTGCTCGGGGGCTGGGCGGCGAACCCCGTCAGCGGTCGGCTGCTCGCCGCGACTGCTCGCACTCGTCGGCCGCGTCAAACGGACTGGTGGGGACCGTCGCGACCTGCATCTGCACCGCGAGGACGTGGAACTGATCGAAGCGGTCGCAGCGGTCAACCGGCGCACCGTCGTCATCGTGATCGGTGGCGGGACGGTCATGCTCGATCCCTGGGACGAACAGGTGGCGGCCGTCCTGCTGGCCTGGTACCCGGGGATGGAAGGCGGACGGGCGGTCGCGGACATCCTGCTCGGAGAGGCCGAACCGGGAGGTCGCCTGCCGGTCGTGATACCTGTCCGGCGCACGGACCTGCCGGTGGTCGACTGGCGAGCCAGAAAGGTGCGCTACCCGCAGTGGTGGGGCCAGCGCAGACTCGACCGCGACCGGGTCAGACCGGCGTACCCGTTCGGGTTCGGTCTGGGATACACGCGGATGCGCGTTGCGGACATGCACATCGTGGACGTCGCACACGAATCGTTCACCGCCCAGGTGCGTATCGACAACGTCGGCACTCGGGTCGGCCGCCATGTCGTCCAGCTCTACGCACAGCAGGATGGACCTGCGGTGCTGGTCGGTTTCTCAACGGTCGAGGTCCATCCGGGAGCGACGGCTACGACCCGGGTCGTGGGCAGCCTACGTCCCCTGCAGCGTTGGTGCGACCGCGGTTTCGTCATGCCCCCGGGGGAGGTGTCGGTCACCGCCGCGTCGTTCGCCGGCGATCCGCAGGCGGTGACCGTGGGACTGCACGCCACCTGAGCCGAGCCCGTCTCGGTGCGGATCAGCCACCTGATCCCATCCAAGGGCCGCCCGCCGCGGCCCGCGGGGCTACCTCGCGCCGACCAGTTCCGGGTCGTCGTCGACGATCTCGTCCTCGCTGCCCTCGGCCTCCATGTGGACCTCGGGCAGGAAACCCAGCCACTTCGGCAGCCACCAGGTGGGCGGACCGATCCAGCTGATGAGGCTGGGCACGAGGATCAGACGGATGATGAACGCGTCCACCAGCACTGCGGTGGCAAGTCCCACGCCGAACAGTTTGATGGTGTCCTCGGGAGTCGGGATGAATGCCAGGAACACGCTGGACATGATGGCCGCCGCGATCGCCACGACCCGTCCCGAGCCGGCCAGTCCTCGCCGCACCGACAACGCGTTGTCCTTCGTGTGTACCCATTCCTCATGCATCCGGCTGACCAGGAAGACCTGGTAGTCCATGGACAGGCCGAAGAGGATCGCGAACACCATGATGGGCAGGAACGGCAGGATCGGACCGGTCGCCGTGACCCCGATCAGGCTCGCCCCCCAGCCCCACTGGAATATGGCCACCGTGACGCCCAGGGCGGCACCAAGGCTCAGCAAGGATGTCACCGCCCCGATCAGCGGCACGATCAAGGACCGGAACAGGATCGTCAACGCGACGAATCCGAGTCCCACGACCACCGCCAGGAAGACCGGCAGACTGTCCGACAGCACAGTCGTGAAGTCCGCCGTGACCGCTGTCGTCCCGCCCACATAGGCGCGCATCGTGGTGTTCTGCTCGGCCGCCGGGATGGTCTCGTCCCGCAGTCGTTTGAGCAGTTCATCGGTTGCCGGGTCCTGCGGACTGGTCGTGGGAACGACTTGGATCGCGGTGATCGTCTGGTTGGGGGTCACAGAGATCGGAACCATGTCCACGGTCGGAACGGTCCGGGCAACGCCTTCGGTGGCGTTGAGGTCCTCGATCAGGGAGGTCAGCGAGTCCTCGTCCAGCGCGTAGGGCAGCTGCACCGCGAGGAAGAACGGGCCGTTGGCGCCCGGGCCGAAGCCCTCGGCCGTGAGGTCGTAGGCGATCCGCGCCGGGCTTCCCTGCGGCTGGCCGCTGTCGTCGGGGAAGCCGAGGCGGATGCTGAAGTAGGGGATGGCGAGAACCACCACGAGGGCGGCGGCGGCCACGGTGTACAACCAGGGCCGCTTCTGCAGGGTGCGTCCGTAGTGTGCCCAGCGGCCACCCTCGGGATGCCATTCCTTGCGCGTGCGAGCCCACGGCATCCGCAGGCCGAGAGCCTTCTCGCCCAGCAGGGACAGCAGCGCCGGTAGCAGCCACACCGCCGACAGCATGACCATCGCCACGGTGAGGGACGCAGCCACGGCCAAGCCGTTGAAGAACCCGATGCCCAGGACGAACAAACCCAACAGGGCGATGATCACGGTCGTGCCTGCGAACTGCACAGCGCGGCCTGCGGTGTTCACCGACTCGAGCGCGGCGTCCTTGGGTTCGTGGCCGGCCATCACCGCCTGCCGGAACCGGTTGAGGATGAACAAGGCGTAGTCGATGCCGACACCCAGACCGATCATCGCCGCCAGTGTCGGGGCGAAGGTGGCGACGGTGAAGAAGCTGGCAGTGAACGTGACCAGCGACAACCCGGCGCCGAGGCCGAACACGGCCGTCACGATGGGCAGCCCGGCCGCCACCGCGGACCCGAACGCGATCAGAAGGATGATGATCGCGACCAGGATGCCGATCGCTTCGCCGCTCGGCGGCTCCTGACCGGCGAACGCGAGGACCTGCCCGTTGGCTCCGATAGCGACGCCGTTGCTGCCGTTGGCCGCCTCGACGTCGTCGATGATGGTCGACGCGGTCTCGGAGGGGACATCGAGGCCGTCGAAGACGATTGTTGAGTATGCGACCTTCCCGTCCTTGCTGATCGGTGAGGTCGCCACTGCCGCGGCGGCCTTCGCCTTGTCGATCTTGGCCTGGATCTCAGGGGGCGGTTGGGGAGCGTTGGGGTCGGCCTGCTGCTGCTCGGGGCAGGAGGGTCCGTACGTCTGCCCGTACGGAGATGTCACGCAGGACACCCCCGGCAGGTCGGCGAACTTCTCCATGAGCGGCACAACGGTCTGCTTCACCGAGGCGTCCTCGACCGAGCCGCTGTCGACCCCCCAGACGACGTTGGCGGTGGCACCCGATGTGGCCTCGGCACCTGCCGTCTCAGCGAGCAGGTTCTGGGCCACCTGGGACTCGGTTCCGGGTAGTTCGAACGAGTCCTTCAAGTCGCCGCCGAACCGGCCGCCGAGCACACCGATCACGACCAGAAGGGCGAACCAGGCGATGATTGCGATGACGGGTTTGCGCACTGCCCACCGTGAGAGGTGTCCCATGTGTCTCCTCAAATCAACTAGTTGAACGGTAGCAATCCGCAGGTCCTGCGTTGTGGGCGGTCGTCAGGACGCGCACGTGTGAATCCTGATCTCAGGATGGCCCAGTCACGTCGATCCGCCACTCGAACGTGGCCTCTTCGGTGGGCTGCAGGACCCGCCAGCCGCCGCCAGAATCCATGTGCACGGCGTCGGTGGTGCAGGTGTACGGCTCGATGGCCACGGCGTCCCGCGATGCCGGCGTGAAGAGCACGTAGTCGCGGTAGGCCGAGTCACTGAACACTTCGATCGAGGCCTCGGGTCCGATCAGCGCGGCGCGGCGGCTCATCACGGTCACATCCGGCAGGCCTGTGAGCACGTCGTCGAGATGCGCACCGCCGATGGCGCGGGGGCGTCTGAAGTCGAGTTCCGGCGGCACCGGCAGGATCTCCCCGGTGGGAATCATGTCCTTCAGGGGCCAGTGGCGGGTCGCGTCGCACTGCAGTCGCCACTGGTCGAAGGAACCCGGCACGCGCAGGTACGGGTGGAAACCGAGGCCGAACGGCAGTGGTTGGGGGCCGGGGGCGAACACGGTCGCGCGGGCAGTCAGCGATCGTTCGGCGAGCACGTACGTCAGGCGGATCCCGGCGTCGGCGGGCCAGTCGGCCGCCTGCTCCGGTGCGTCGCGCGACAGGATGAACTCACCGGTCACCCGGTCACTGTCGGCCTGCAGAACCTGCCATTTCGCGTGGCAGGCGAATCCGTGCAGACCGGCACCCGTCGCGGGTTCGGTGACGGGCACGTCATAGGAGGACCCGTCCCAGTCGAAGTGTGCCCCGGCGATGCGGTTGGGCCATGGGAAGAGCACCGGGATGCCGCTGTGGGTGACCTTTCCGCGTTCGGGGAAACCTGGTTCCGTGTGCAGATAGTCGAAACCGTCGACCACCATCGAGTAGAGCGTGAAGCCGCGGTCGGGGTCCAGGCGGGCGCGGGTGGCGCCGCAGTGGAGCTCGATCGTCATCGTGCTCTGACTCCCGTCTTGTCCATCAGATCCCGCTCCCAGGTCGTGTCGACCTCCATCAAACTACCGCTCACTGGCGCCGACGGCTGCTTGAACGGGCCGCGGGCCTCAGGCGGCTGTCAGGACCGCCAGCACTGCGAGATCCGGGTCCTGCCACGGGTCGACATCCAGCGCGCTGATCAACCGGGTGACCGTGCCGTCGGCCCCCGCCTCCACCCATGCGGCCCGATGTTCCAGGCCCAGTTCCGGGACCCCGGGCAGCCATACGACCCCCGAGGCGGGGTCGTCGATCTCCGGCAGGGATGCCGTCGTCTCCGAGGGGGGATGCAGGACGAACAGCGCGGGCGGGCGCGGCTGGGACAGGGAACCGGGCGCCGGAGCGTCATCGCCCAGAACGGGTCCGGCACTGGCCATCACGCCCACAGCATGGGAGTCCCCGACGGACGGCTTGTCGTCCACAGCGCGGAACACGGTCGTCGTGGCGAGGATTCCAGGGACCGCGGCGATGCGCACTGCGAGCGCGAGGACCTGGGACCACTCGAGCGTGGAGTCGGGCCAGCGGCCGTGCAGCAGGAAGCCCGCCAGGCTCAGATCCCGGCGGTGGAACGCGGACAACTCAACCGGCTGCTTGTGCATCGTCACCTCCCGACCCGGGTGGCACATGAGGCTACGCCCAACACCTGCGGCGATGCAACGTCGTGAGTCGCTCAGCCGCCCAGCATCGTCGGCCCGGTGATGTCGAACCCGCCATCGCAGGTGATGGTTGTGCCGGTGATGTAGTCGCCGGCGGGGGAGAACAGGAACGTTGCCATCGCAGCGACCTCGTCGGCGGTCTGTAGGCGCCCGGCAGGCAGTCCGGCGCCGACCTGCTCGGGCGGCAGTCCGTAGCGCTGCCACGCTTCGGTGTGCACGATGCCCGGTGCCAGAGCGACCGCCCGGATCCCGAAGCGGCCCCACTCGGCGGCCCAGTTCCTGGTCAGTGATTCCACCCCTGCGCGCGCCGCTGAGGAGTGCGCCATGAGCGGCATCCCCCGGTGGGGGGTCATCGTGATCGACACGACCTTGCCGTACTGCGCCGGGATGAAGAACCGGTTGGCCACTTGGGTGGTGAGGTACCACGGTGCGTCCAGGTTGAGCCGGGTCACGGCCCGGAATCCGTTGTAGCTGATGTCCTGGGCCTGGGCCACGAACTGGCCACCGGCATTGTTGAGCAGGAAGTCGCACGCCTGCACACCTTCGAGCATCGCGTCGACCTGATCGGGTTCTCGCAGGTCGGCGGTGGCCGCGGTGATCAGATCCGGGTGTCGTTCGGCGGTCTGCGCCAGCGGTTCGGGCCGGCGTCCCACGACCGTGACGCTGGCACCGAGGTCGGCCAGCAGCCACGCTGTGGCCTGTCCGATGCCGGAGCCGCCGCCGGTGACCAGGGCGTGCCGGCCGGCGAGGCAGCCGGGCGCGAAGACGGACAAGGCCGCAGGAGATGTCGGAACGGTCATGTGACGGAATCTACCCACACGGTCGGGGCCGGGAATCTGGTTCTTCGGATTTGAGGGGGCGTCGGTGTTGGCCGATCCTGCGTCCCGCGTTGGTGACAGTCTCGATGGCCTGGCGGTCACCTTCTGATGTGAAGTGCTGGTCACCACTTGCGGGAGGTGGTTGCGTACCTCGACCTCACGGGCGTGCTTGAAACGGCGCGACCGCGTAGCTCAAGGTCACAGAAGGGGAGTGCTGCGTGTTTGGGCAGGGGCGGGAGTCGGGCGCATGTGTGTGCCGAGGCGTGAGAGTTGGGTACAGGCGTTGGAGATCGGTACAGGCGGTGGAGATCCGCGGGGCGTGTAACCCTAACGGTTGTGCGTTTGTCCAACGTCTGTACGTAACTCCAACGCCTGCCCCGGGGGCGGGAGCACGGTGCCGCTGTGGTCCAAGCGCGTGAGGGATCGGCGAGGTCGCGTGACGCCCAGCGATCCGGTCGGACGCCGATCGCGGGCCAGGGCGTTGCCAGGATGATCGTGACCGTTTGCGGCCGAAGCAGTCGAACCGCAAATCGGGGAGCGTCTCCATGCCCTATTCGGGTCGCAAACTCGCTCAGGCTGCCGGTTGACGACTGGTGTGATCGAGCCGCGGATCTGGCCTATTGGTTCAGGACCCGCCCGTAGTACACCTTGTCCGTGTAGACCCGTTCCAGGCTGACGACCCGGCCGGTTCGCGGTGCGTGCCACATCATGCCGTTGCCTGCGTAGATGCCGACGTGGCCGATGAAGTTGTTCGCGTAGTTGTAGAAGAAGACCAGGTCGCCGGGCTTGGCCTCAGCAGCACTGATCTTGCGCGCCTTGTCGTACTGCCAGACGGTGTACGCGCCACCGAGGTCGATACCGACCTGCTGATAGACCCACTGGGTGTAACTGCTGCAGTTGAAACCCTGCTCCGGGGAGTAGCCGGTGGCGACGTAGGGCACACCGGCCTGGGACGCGGCGACCTTCAGAACCTTCGCGGCGGTGGCCGAAGTGGGAGCAGGGAGGGTGGTCGACGCGGGGGTCGGTGTCGTGGTGCTCGGTGGGGCGAAGCTGACCTTCCCGACCTTGCGCCAGGTGGCGGCGTCCACGATGCCGGTGACGCTCAGACCGGCTGCCGATTGCAGAGCCCGGACGAACGACTGGGTGATCGGGCCGAAGTATCCGCTCTGCGGCTGCACGCCGAGTTGTTGCTGCAGGAAGAGCACCGCCGCGCCCCGGTCGCCGATCTGCAGCGTCATCGCCGTCAGGGTCTCGTTCCCCGAGGCTCTCGCGGCGCGCTTCTTTGCCTTCTTCGCCGCCTTCCGGGCCGCGCGCTTCTTGGCCTTCTTGGCGGCTCTCTTCGCCTTCTTCGAGGTGATCAGGTCGTCCAGTGAGGCCCACGTCAGCGGCCCAACGACCCCCGTCCTCGGGATCGCGTGCTTGCGCTGGTACTTCTTGACGGCTTTCAAAGTGGCGGGACCGAAGTACCCCGAACGCGGCGTCACCTTCAGTACCTTCTGGACGCGCTTCACCGCGGAGTGCTGCATGCCCGAGGTGAGGATCGGATGGTTGTCGGCCAGAGCCGGAGCCGTCGGTGCCAGCAGCGCGCAGGTCGCCACGCCGACAATGGCCATGCGCCTCATTCGCGGCCTCCCAGAGTCATTCCGTTGCATCGGTAGTTGGTTCCCCAAAGTCAAGCGACACGCTTGTAATTTCACGTAACGTTTGAGTCACGCTAGCGGATGCATGCGCTCAATTTCCACCGGGCCGCGAAATCCGTCCGGCGGTGTTTGGAATTGAGTGGATTTCGTGGTTTACTCTCGTTTTCGTCGCAGGCGGCGCTGTCCCGACTTCTGGCCGAGAGAATTTCCTCGCCCGGCATTCCCGCCCGCGCCTATAGCCCCGTTTGCACCAGCCCCCGCCTGAGACACAATGTGCAGGTGAGCGGCGAACTGATCGATACCACCGAGATGTACCTGCGCACGATCTTCGAACTGGAGGAAGAGGGGACCGTCCCGCTGCGGGCGCGGATCGCCGAGCGGCTCGGGCAGTCCGGGCCGACGGTCTCGCAGACAGTCGCCCGCATGGAGCGCGACGGCCTTGTCGTCGTGTCCGGCGACCGCCACCTGGAACTCACCGACTCCGGGCGCACGTACGCGGTGTCGGTGATGCGCAAGCACCGTCTGGCCGAATGCCTGCTGGTCAATGTCATCGGGATGCCCTGGGAGGACGTTCACGCCGAAGCGTGCCGGTGGGAACACGTGATCAGCGAGGCGGTCGAGAAACGGATCTGGGATCTGCTCGACCAGCCCACGACGTCGCCGTACGGCAATCCGATCCCAGGGCTGGCCGAACTCGGCGCGCAGTCCGATATCGACGTGTCGCAGGCCCCGTCGCTCGCGGAGATCGCATCCCAGGTGGGGTCCACGCCGATTCGGTTGCTGGTGCGCAGGATCGACGAACCGCTCCAGACAGAGCACGAGGTGATGGCCTCGCTGCGCCGTGCGGGTGCCGTACCGGGTGCGACGGTCAAGGTCAGCCGCTCTCCCGGAGGGTTGCTGGTGGGCAGTGGCGGCGAATACGCCGAGGTCACGCTGGGGGTGGCCGAGCACATCAGCGTCGAAGTCGTCTGATGCCCGCGATCCACTGGTTCCGCCGGGATCTGCGCGTGGCCGACAATCCCGCGCTGGATGCTGCGGGTCCCGACGCGGTGGCGGTTTTCGTCCGGGACCCACGCCTTGACGTCGGCGAGGTGCGTGCCACCTACCTCGACGGTGCTCTGGCCGAACTGGCGTCGGTCCGGACGCTGCAGATGCATGCCGGTGATCCGGCGGTGGTGCTCAGCGAGCTGGCCGAACGACTCGGTGCGCGTGAGGTCCTCTGCACCGCCGACACCACACCCTTCGCCCGCAAACGCGATGCGGCGGTCCAAGACGCTCTGGCGCGACGGGGGGTGGCTCTGCGGCAGATCGACACGCCCTACGCCGTTCCGCCGGGGGAATTGCGCACCCAGTCCGGCGGCGGTTTCCGGGTGTTCACCCCGTTCTACAAGGCATGGCTCGCGCGCGGGTGGGGGAGGCCGTCGACAGACGCGCCACCGAACCAGGCCCTGAACAGGTGGCGCGCGTTCCGGCAGGGAGCACTGCCGCAGTACAAGAAGGCTCGGGACCTCCCCGCTGACCCCGGGACCAGCAGGCTGTCACCCGCCCTGCATTTCGGGCAGATCCATCCGCGCACGATTCTTGCTGAGATCCCCGATCCGCTCACCGACCCGTTCGCCCGGCAGTTGGCCTGGCGGGAGTTCTATGCCGACGTGCTCTGGCACCGGCCGGAGGCGGTGTGGTCCAGCCTCGACGAACGTTTCGACGCGCAGATGGAATACGCCAACCTCGAGGATCCGGTCACCGCCGCGCAGTACGAGGCCTGGACCCAGGGCCGCACCGGATATCCCTACGTGGATGCCGGCATGCGTCAGTTGCTGACCGAAGGCTGGATGCACAACCGCCTACGGATGGTCACGGCGAGCTTCTTGATCAAGGACTTGCACCTGCCGTGGCAGTTGGGGGCCCGGTGGTTCCTGCGACATCTGGTCGACGCGGACATGGCCAACAACCAACTCGGCTGGCAGTGGGTCGCCGGCTGCGGCACGGACGCCGCGCCGTATTTCCGGATCTTCAACCCGG
Source organism: uncultured Actinomycetota bacterium (assembly GCA_963704075.1). GTDB lineage: Bacteria > Actinomycetota > Actinomycetes > S36-B12 > UBA10799 > JADKAV01. Next base: position 203,687 of record CAVPGV010000009.1, on the reverse strand, counting down.
TCACGCAAGGACGCCGCTTCGACCCCGACGGCGACTACATCCGGCGGTACGTCCCGGAACTCGCCGATGTCGAGGACCCTCACGAACCCGGGGTCCTGGCCCCGGACTATCCCGCTCCCATCGTCGATCACCGGGTGGAACGCGACGTGGCCCTCGCCCGCTTCCAGTCATTGGGCCAACGCGCATCCTCCTAGGCCGCGGCAGGTTCCCGCACCCCGACGCCACGCAATGGATCCAATAGGACTTGGCTGACCCGAAAGACCCCTGGTCAGTGACACAATGACCTGATGGATGCCCCGGTGGTCGCGGTGCTGAGCCTCAAAGGGGGTGTCGGCAAGACGACGGTGACCCTGGGACTGGCCAGTGCGGCCCGCAATGAACGCCGCCGGGTGCTGATCGTGGACCTCGACCCGCAGGCCAACGCCACCGCAGGGCTGAACGTCGCCGACGTCGGCTACACCACTTCGGACGTGCTGTACGACGGACGCTCAGGGGTGGCCCTCGACGCGATCACCGCCACGGGATGGGGCGAATTGGTCGACGTGATCCCCGCCGAGCGGGCTCTGGAACACCGGGCCGTGCCCTCCGGTGCCGACCCTGTTCGCCGCCTGCAACGAGCACTGCAGGGCGTGGCCGACCGGTACGACCTGATCCTGCTGGACTGCCCGCCGTCGTTGGGGGAGTTGACCCGGAACGCGTTGTTCGCCGCGACCCAAGCCGTGGTGGTGACCGAGCCGTCCTACTTCGCGGTGCAGGGCGCGGAGCAAGCGGTGGAGGCAGTCACCGTGGCCGGCAGGGAAGGCAACCCGCGACTGTCGGTGGTGGCCATCGTGCCCAATCGGACGCGTGCGGCCCTGTCCGAGCACCGCTACCGCCTCGAGGAGTTGCGTTCCGTCTTCGGTGTGAGGGTCACCGACGCGATCCCGGAACGTACGGCGATCCAGCAGGCGCAGGGCGCCGGGGTCCCCGTCCACGACTGGAAATCGGCCGGTGCGCGCTCAGCCGCCCGCGCCTTCGACGATCTGCTCGGACGGGTCGCTGACCTCAGCGCACGCGCCCTCGCCGAGGAACTCACCACCCGGGAGGGACGATGATCAACCCGCCACCTCGACCAGCTCTGCGCAAGGCACCCGATGCCGACGTGCATCCCGTCGCACCGATGCCCAGCGCCCTTCCCGCTCCGCGACCCACGCCGCGCCCCGAGTTGCGACCCGTGACCGGCTTCGGTGGCCGGACCTCGGACACCCTGGTACACCGCTCGAAGAAGGTGAAGTTGACGAGGCTGGAGGTCAAGGTTCCCAAACGCGTGGCCAAGGCCGCGAAGCAGAAGGCGAAAGCCCGCGGCCAACGCCTCGACGATGTGGTGGGGGCGGCTCTGCTGAATTACGTGGACGGTCTGTAGGGGCGCTACGGGGCGAGCCGCTGCACCTGCCAGGCGGCCCGATCGTCGAGGTCTCCCTCACCGGTGCGCACGAACCGCAGTCGGTCGTGCAACCGCGACGGCTGACCCTGCCAGAACTCCACCACCTGGGGTCGCACGAGGTATCCGCCCCAGTTCTCCGGCCGCGGGACCTGGTCGGGGTAGGTCCTGTCCACCTCGCTCAACCGTTGCCGCAGATGGTCGCGGTCGGCGATCACCTGCGACTGCTGCGACGACCACGCGCCGAGTTGTGCCTCGCGGGGCCGGGTCGAGAAGTACTCGTCGGAATCAGCGGCCGGCAGGCGTTCCGCGATCCCTGCCACACGGACCTGGCGGTGCATCGGCTGCCAGTGGAAACACAATCCGACCTGTGGGTTCTGCTCGATCTGCCGGGCCTTGTCGGACTGGTAGTTGGTGAAGAAGACGAACCCCGCAGCCGTCACCTCCTTGCACAGCAATGTGCGCACCTGGGGCATTCCGGAGGAGTCCACCGAGGCCATCGCCATGGCATTCGGCTCCTCGATGCCCGCGTCGTTGGCCTCGTCGAGCCACTTTCGGAACTGCGCAAGCGGATCGGGCGCGAGGTCGGACTCCGACAAGGGTCCGGAGTGGTAGTCGATTCGTCGGATTTGGCTCATGTGCGTCCCACATCCCTTGCTGATCGGTCCGGTCCGGCAGCCACGGGTGGTGCGGCGCCGGCTGCTGCTCGTGCCGGATCCGCGCCTCGGCTACCTGTGCGCGTGCTCAGGCCACTAGGTTATTAGCGAAGCGATCCTCACAACCCGCTGGAGTGTGCAGATGAGTGAATTCGTCCCCGGCCTCGAAGGTGTCATCGCGTTCGAGACCCAGATCGCCGAACCGGACAAGGAAGGCAGTTCGCTGCGCTACCGCGGCGTCGACATCGAGGACCTCGTCGGACGGGTGTCCTTCGGCAACGTGTGGGGATTGCTGGTCGACAACGAGTTCAACCCGGGTCTGCCGCCGGCCGAACCCTTCCCCATCCCGGTCCACTCCGGCGACGTGCGCGTCGACGTGCAGTCCGCGATCGCCATGCTCGCGCCTGCCTGGGGCCTCAGACCGCTGCTGGACATCGACGACGACACAGCGCGTGAGAACCTCTCCCACGTCTCGGTGATGGCCATGAGCTTCGTGGCCCAGAGCGCCCGCGGGCTCGGGCAGCCGATGGTGCCGCAGCCCGAGATCGACAAGGCCTCCACCATCGTCGAGCGATTCATGGTGCGGTGGCGCGGAGAGCCTGACCCCCGTCACGTCCAGGCCGTGGACGCCTATTTCGTCTCGGCCGCCGAACACGGCATGAACGCCTCGACCTTCACCTCCCGGGTGATCGCGTCGACCGGGGCCGACGTAGCGGCGTCGATCTCAGGAGCGATGGGCGCGATGAGCGGTCCGCTGCACGGCGGTGCCCCGAGCCGGGTCCTGGGGATGATCGAGGAGATCGAACGCACAGGGGACGCCGACGCCTACGTCAGAGGTGTGCTCGATCGTGGCGAGCGGCTCATGGGCTTCGGTCACCGCGTGTACCGCGCCGAGGACCCGCGGGCCCGCGTACTGCGCCGCACCGCCAAGGAACTCGACGCGCCGCGCTACGAAGTCGCCGAAGCGCTCGAGAAGGCAGCGCTGAGCGAACTGAAAGCGCGCCGCCCTGACCGGGTTCTGGAGACCAACGTGGAGTTCTGGGCGGCCATCGTCCTCGACTTCGCGGAGGTACCGGCGCACATGTTCACGTCCATGTTCACCTGCGCCCGACTGGCCGGGTGGAGCGCGCACGTGCTGGAGCAGAAGAGGACCGGACGCCTGATCCGGCCCTCAGCCCGCTACGTCGGCCCGGCGCCGCGCCGTCCCGAGGACGTGCCGGGCTGGGATCCGATCATGGTCGCCCCCAGCGGGTACCAGCCGGAGGTCGGTTTCCGGGTCGAGTAGCGACCCCGCCGGCTCAGCCACCGTCGGCGAGGACCTGCCTCGCCACGCGCCGGTGCTTTCGTGCTCGCCAGGTGGGACCGATGCGTCGGTCGACAACCGTCGGTGTGGGCTGACCCGGATCACACCCAGGCCCGGGCCGCAGTTGCCCCGCGATTAGCCTTGAGTGGTGACCGAACTGCAGATCCCCGCCGAACTCAAACCCGCCGATGGCCGCTTCGGAAGCGGACCGTCGAAGGTGCGCCAGGAACAGGTCGACGCGCTTGCAGCCATGGCTCCCACCTACCTGGGGACCTCGCACCGCAAGCCAGGGGTTAAGGGCGAGGTGAAGCGTCTGCGCCAAGGTCTGCGCGACCTGTTCTCGCTGCCCGAGGGCTACGAAGTGGTCCTCGGCAATGGCGGATCCACGGCGTTCTGGGACATCGCCACGTTCGGGCTCATCGAGGACCGTGGGCAGTTCCTGTCGTTCGGGGAGTTCGGCTCGAAGTTCGCGAAGGCAGCGAGCATCGCACCGCACCTCGGCGAGCAGGACGTCCGCGCTTTTGACCCAGGCACGGCCGGTCCGTTCGAGGTGAACGATGGTGTCGACGTCTACGCCAGCCCTCACAACGAGACCTCCACGGGTGTGGCCATCGACGCGGTTCGCCCGGCCGGCAGCGGCGAGGCATTGGTGATGTTCGACGCCACCTCTGCGGCTGGTGGTCTGGCCGTGAACGCGGAGGACTTCGACGTCTACTATTTCGCCCCCCAGAAGTGCTTCGCCTCCGACGGTGGGCTGTGGTTCGCGCTGATGTCGCCCCGGGCGCTGGAAAGGGCTGCAGCCATCAAGGCCACCGGTCGCTGGATGCCCGCATTCCTGGACATCAACATCGCGATCGAGAATTCCGTGCAGGAACAGACCTACAACACTCCGGCCCTGGCCACGATCGCGCTCATGGCCGAGCAGGTCGACTGGTTCAACGCAAATGGCGGGCTCGATTGGACCACCGCCCGGACCGCGCGCAGTGCGGGAATCCTGTACGAATGGGCCGAGCGGACCGCCTACACCCAGCCCTACGTGACCGACCCGTCGTTGCGGTCCGCGGTGGTCGGCACGGTCGACTTCACCGACGAGGTCGACGCTGCCGCGGTGGCCAAGGTGCTGCGGGCCAACGGGATCCTGGACGTCGAGCCGTATCGCAAGCTGGGACGCAATCAGTTGCGGGTGGCCATGTTCCCGGCGGTTGACCCCGACGACGTCGCCGCCCTCACCTCGAGCATCGACTGGGTGGTGGAGCAGACGCGCTAGCAACGGGGCGGTGCTCGGCTCTGGGATGAAGACCGGGTGTTCCCGCGACGTCGAAGCGCCTTAGCCTGGAAGCGTGAGCGATTTCGGAGGACCCGATTACCCGACCGCGGCCATGCCACCGGCGGGTGCGCCTGAGCCTGAGCCGGAGCCGGGGCCGTCAAGAACACCGATCATCATCGCCGTGGTCGTGGCCATCGTGATCGGGCTGGGGGCGGGTGCTCTGTGGGCGGCGCGCAGCGGTGATTCCGAGCCCGAGCCCTCGATCAGCCCGAGTCCCACGGAATCGGTGACCTCGACACCATCCCCCACAGCCACCCCCACACGGCGGCCCGACCACGGTGGCCCCCACCACGGCCGCACCGTCCCCGACCCCGACGACGCCGGCCCCGACGAAGACCAAGACCCCAACGTCCAACCCGACGACCACGTCGCCGCCGTTGGAGGAAGAGGTCGAACCCAGCGGGCCGCCCCCGTCGGCCGTCGAAGGCGAAGGCGACTTCGAGACCAACGGGGCTCCCTGACGTGGATCCGCGAACCCGTCGGACCGTCACCCTGGGCGTCTTGATCGGGTTGGTCGTCCTACTGGTGGTGCTGGCCCTGATTCGCTGACGCCGCCCGGGTGAGTCCGGTCTCGGTAGTAGTACGGTCGGAGGGTGGATGTTCAGCCCCTGGATGAGGACGGTGTTCTCGCCGTCTCGCTGGGTACCGTTGCGTGGCTCGTGGCGTTCGGCGTCCTGTTCGTCTTCTTCCGCACTGATCTGCAGGCTCACAACACCGAATGGTGGTTGACAGTGTGCTTGGTGGGCGCCGGTTTCGGCCTGGCCGGGCGCTGGTACACGCTGCGTCGGCGCAACGCTTATCGGCAGGCTCGGGCAACGCATGGCTGAGGAGAAGCATGACGACGCGTTGGTGACGGTCGTCGTGGGTGCTGCCGGCGAGTCGACCGATCAAGAGCAACCGGTCGAGGTTCTGACGCCACCGGCGGAGGGCTGGCCGCTCGATGAGGTCTGTGCCGGCGCCGGCAATCTCGCGCGCGACACTCTGCTCCAGGAGGCCGACGCATCCCTGATCGGCGAGCACACGGGGGTCATCGCAGAGGGCCCAAGGGTCGTGACCCACTACTTCCAGGGCCACGTGCCCGGCTACCGGGGTTGGCGCTGGGCCGTGACCCTGAGCCGAGCTCCCGACAGTAGTCACATAACGGTCGACGAGACAGCGCTCCTACCCGACGGGGACGCGCTGCTGGCCCCGGCCTGGGTGCCCTGGAAACAGCGGATCGAATCCGGTGATCTGGGCCCCGGCGACGTTCTGGTCACCGAGGGCGACGACCCCAGGCTCTCCGCGGGCATGGTTGGTGACGACGACGTGGAGGACGACGACCGGCAGCGTCCCGAACAGTGGGAACTGGGCCTTGGAAGGATTCGGGTTCTGAGTCCGGAGGGCCGCCGCGAAGCGGCACAACGCTGGTATCACGAGGTGGGGCCGCGGGCGGCGGCGGCGAGAGCCACGAAACTCGAATGCTCCACGTGCGGCTTCCTGTTGATGATCGGTGGTCCCATGGGTCAGGCGTTCGGCGTCTGCGCGAACGAGTACTCACCGGTTGACGGCCGGATCGTGGCGCTCAGCTTCGGATGTGGTGCTCACAGCGAGACGCGCGAGAAGCCTTCCGTAGGTGTTGCGCAGACGGTCATCGACGAGGTCGCGTTCGACGATCTCACGCAGGTCAAGGACGCGCCGGTGACTGAGCCCCAGGAGGCGTCACAGACTGAGGCGTCACAGACCGGGGCGTCACAGACCGAAGGCGTCGACGCACCGCCGGTCGATGGTGAAGCCGACGCGACGGAGGCCGGTACGGCCGGGTCCGACACCCACGCGGACGCTGTTGACACCGAGGGCGGCGCCTCTGACACCCGAGCGGGCGCTGCTGACACCGAGGTCGGCGCCTCTGACACCCAAGCGGGCGCTGCTGACACCGAGGTCGGCGCCTCGCCCGCGAAGCGTGAAACGATGCCCGAGCCGGGCCCGAAGGAGGACACATGAAGAGACTGGCTGGCTCGCTGCTGGCGGTGGCCGCAACCGTGTCGTTGGCCTCCTGTGAGAAGCCGCCGCCGCGAGTCACCGTCTTCTCGGGCACCACGTCGCAGTGGGTCGCGCCGACCTGCTTCAGTTGGGATGGCGAGATCGACGCTCAGCAGTGCCTGACCCAGGCCGCCCAGCGGGCTACCGAGGGCCAGACGCAGCGGCTCAACGTCATCCCGGAGAAGGTCGTCGGCATCAGCGTCGACCCGTCGGTCGCCGAGGAGGGCTGGTATCCCACAGTCGGTGGGCAGCGGCTCACCCAGGACACGCTGAACGAGACGTACTTCCGATTCAGCTTCCCGCGGGTGCCGGCTTCACCGCAGGGGTATCCCTTGGCGATCGTGTCCGAGGGGGAGCAGAAAGGGGTCTGGGTCGTCCGGTTGGATGTCCAGCCAGGCTCCTAGTACTCAGACGTCGAGCTGGTCGGCCACGGCACGCAGCAATTGAGCGGTCTTCGCCGCTTTCGCATCGTCCGGATAGCGCCCGGCGCGCAGTTGCCCGCCGACGGAATCCAGCAACTTGATCAAGTCCTCGACGACGGGGCTCATCTGCTCCGCGGGCCGCCGCCGGGCTTTTGCGACGCTCGCCGCCGGCTCGTGCACGGTGACCGACAGGGCCTGCTTGCCGCGTCGGCCGTCCACCACGCCGAACTCGACCCGGGCACCGGGACGCAGCGTGGTCACCCCTGGTTCGAGGGCACTGACGTGCACGAAGACCTCGTCACCGTCTTCAGCGGCGAGGAAACCGAAACCCTTCTCGGCGTCGAACCACTTGACTGTGCCCGCTGGCATTCTGATGCTCCCTTGTAGACGTCGACCAGGCCAAAGACAGCAGTCTAACCGCGCCCCAGGGCTGCCAGTGGTCCGGTCGGTGCTGGCCGCATGCTCGGGGTCCTTCAGTAGTCCCCTTCCGCCGCCCCGCCTGCCAGTACGGCTGCTGTCCCTGACAGTCCCAGGCGCGAGGCGCCGGCGTCGACCATCGCCACGGCCGCATCCCACGTGCGGATCCCCCCGCTGGCCTTGACTCCCAGGGCGTCGCCGACCGTCCGTCGCATGAGTTCCACGGCGTGTTCAGTGGCACCACCGGCAGGGTGGAAGCCGGTCGACGTCTTCACGAAGTCGGCTCCGACGTCGGCACATACCCGGCACGCCTCGACGATCTGTTGATCGGTGAGGGCGGCCGATTCGATGATCACTTTCAGCAGTGCCCCGGGGACCGCGCGCCGGACGGCTGCGACGTCGTCATGCACCGCGGACCAGTCGCCGGCGATCGCGTTGCCGATGTCGATCACCATGTCCACTTCGTCGGCCCCGCCCGCCACCGAGTCGGCCGCTTCAGCCGCCTTCACCGACGGTTTGTGTTTCCCGCTCGGGAACCCGCAGACCGTCGCCACTGCGACACCGTGCAGCCAGTCCGCGGGGAGGGGAAGGAACGACGGGGACACGCAGACGCTGAAGACACCCAGTTCGACCGCTTCCCGGCAGTGCGCTTCGACCTCGGCCGTCGTGGTCTCGGGCTTCAGGATGGTGTGGTCGACGATGCCGGCCAGTTGGGCGGGAGTGATCATGGGTTTCCTCCGGGGTCAGAATGCGATGAACTCGATGCGGTTGCCGAACGGGTCTTCGGTGTGGAACCTGCCGGGCATCTCGTCGGACGGCCGGGTTTCATACCCTGCTGCGCTCAATCGGCCGAGCAGAGCGTCATAGTCACGCACCAGTATGCCGGGGTGGGCCCTCGTGGCGGGCCGGAAGTCGGTGTCGACCCCGATGTGCAGGTCGAGTGCCTCGCCGGTGAGCCACACCCCACCCCGAGCGACAAGTTGCGGAGGTTTGTCCGTCCGGGTCAATCCGACCACGCCGACCCAGTAAGCGCATGCCTGCTCCTCGCCGCCGGGCGGCATCGCCAATTGCACATGATCGAGAGCGAAGTCCGGCGCGGGAGCCGCGTGGACGTCATCGACGATCAGCAGGTCGGCCCCGTCGATGAAACGCTCGGACATGATGTCCACCGCGATGTCGCGATCGGCCGCGGCGAGGTCGGAGGCACCCGTCCAGACCACCAGCACCGGACTGCGTTCGCGTGCGAACTCGCCGAGTGAATCGGCGAGCGCGTCCCAGTTGTGTCCGAAGTAGTCGGGGAACGCCAGCGAGCGGGCGCACGCGGCGAGGAAGGACTGCTTGTCCCGTGCACCACGGGTGTCCAGGACCACGACCTCCGGCGGGCTCATTCGATCACCTCCCGGAATGAGTCGTAGTGATCGTCGGTGTAGAAGAACACGCCGTCCTCTCCGACGACGAAGCGGCGCGCACCGCGATCCGGCGAACCGGGCGTCACGATCGTGTACTCCCGGTACCAGCCGTAGTCCTGCCTGGGCAGGTTCTGCTCGCGGTTGCCGAACACTCCGTCGTCCTGCGGATACGGGTAGGGTCCGCCGTCAAGAATGAGTCGATGAGCCTGCTGGGCCTCGCCGGGCAGGTCGCGCAGTGCGACAGTCGGCAGTCCGCTGGTCGCGACACTGCTCGGGTCGGTACCGGGTTGCGCCTGGTCACGTGCGACCAGAGTCGCCGCTGCGGAGACCGTGGGTGTGCCGCTCGCCCCCTCTGGGGCGTCGCTGGTGAAGGACACGAAGAACCAGGCGGCCAGAACGACGAGCGCGCCCACCGTGACCAGGGCTTTGGCATTTCTCACGTCGTGGCCAAGAAGCGTTCCAGACCGGAGCGCAAAGCCCTCATCCGCTCATCGGCGCGCTCCCGGTCCGTCGCGAGGTCACCGGTCTGCTCCACCACCTCGAGATAGACCTTGAGTTTGGCCTCGGTCCCGCTCGGGCGCGCGATGACCCGTCCGCCGCTGCGCAGAGTCATTCGCAGGCCTTCGGTCGGCGGCAGACCGGTAGCGGTGCTGTCGCCGAGGTCGATGACCGTGTCCAGGTCTGCAACGGCCGCGTGCGGGTCCGCCGCCAATGCGGCCAGAGCGCGGTCCCGGTCCGAAAGGTCCGAGACCCGGACGCTGATCTGGTCGGTCAGGTGGACCCCGTGCTCGCGGGCCAGATCGTCGAGTTGATCGGCAAGGGTGCGGCCCTGCGTCTTCAGATGTGCGGCCATCTCGAGAACACGGACCGAAGCGGTGATCCCGTCCTTGTCCCGAACCGCCGCCGGATCCACACAATAGCCCAGCGCCTCCTCGTAGCCGTAGATGATGTCGGCTGGCCGGGTGATCCATTTGAAGCCGGTGAGGGTTTGCTGGAAGCCGAGCCCAGCGGCGTGCGCCACGGACTCCAGCATGGAACTCGACACGATCGTCGTGACCAACGATCCGCTGGCTGGTGCCCGGGTGGCGGTCCACCACCCGAGGAGCACCCCGACTTCGTCGCCCCGCAGCATCCGGAAGTCGTCGGCGGTGGGGATTCCGACGGCACAACGGTCCGCGTCCGGGTCGTTGGCGATGATCAGGTCGGCCCGCACATCGCGGGCGACACCGACGGCGAGATCCATCGCCCCGGGTTCCTCGGGATTGGGGAAGGCCACCGTGGGAAATGCCGCATCGGGTTCGAACTGCTCGGCCACCGGTGTGAGATCGATGAACCCGAGTCGTCGGCACACGTCCTCGAAGAGGCTCCCGCCCACGCCGTGCATGGCCGAATACACCACGGTGAGTTGCGCGTCGCCCGTCTTCGCGGGATCGGCCAGCGACACGGCCCGGTCCAGGTACTGCGCGACGATGCTCTCGTCCAGTGTGATCCAGTCATCCGACTGGGGGATTCGGCTGTACGACGGCTGTGCGGCGATGCGCGCGGAGATTTCGGCGTCGGCCGGCGAGACGATCTGCATGCCGTCCCCGAGATACACCTTGTAGCCATTGTCCTCGGGCGGATTGTGGCTGGCCGTGACCACGACCCCCGCGTCAGCCCCCCTGGCCTTGATTGCATACGCCAGAACCGGCGTCGGGAGTCTGCGTGGAAGTACCTCCGCTGTGAGTCCTGCCGCGGCGGCGATGCTCGCGGTCAGCTCGGCGAAGGCCTGCGAGTTTCGGCGGGCGTCGTACCCGACCACGATCTTGCTGCCTCCGGTGTCCTTGACGTACTGGCACAGGCCGGCAGCCGCTTTGGCGACCACGATGTGATTCATGGCAGCGGGCCCAGGCCCGAGCGGACCGCGCAGGCCCGCTGTGCCGAAGGTCAACGGTCCAGCGAATGCGGCACTGAGGTGGTCTCGATCGTCGGCATCCAGCCACGCCTGCAACTCCTCGCGTGTTTGCGGGTCGGGATCCTCAGCCAACCAGGCCCGGGCCTGAGTCAGAACCTCGTTCATAGCCTCTCCAGAATGGTGGTGAGGAGACCGGCGATCCGTTCGCCCGCGTCCTTTCCGGCTTGCAGCACCTCCGCATGGTGCAGCGCCTCTCCGGTCATGCCCGCGGCGGCGTTGGTCACCAGGGACATTCCGAGGATCTCCAGGCCGGCGGCCTTGGCGGCGATGGCCTCCAACACCGTGGACATCCCCACCAAGTCCGCCCCGAGGATGCCAGCCATGCGGACTTCGGCGGGGGTCTCGTACTGCGGGCCGATGAACTGCGCGTACACACCTTCCTCCAGGCTCGGGTCGATACTGCGCGCCAAGTCCCGCAGACGACGGGAATACACCTCCGTGAGGTCCACGAAGTTCGCGCCGACCAAAGGCGTGGTCGCCGTGAGATTCAGGTGATCCGCGATGAGCACGGGAGTTCCCGGGGCCCACTCTGGGTTCAGTCCGCCGCAACCGTTCGTCAGCACCAGCACTGAGCAGCCGGCTGCAGCGGCCGTGCGAACGCTGTGCACGACCGAAGCCACACCCCGCCCCTCGTAGAAGTGCGTGCGACCGGAGAAGAACATGACGTGCTTGTCGCCGACCCGCACACTGCGTAGCGCGCCGGAGTGCCCTGCGACCGCCGAGGCGCTGAAGCCAGGCAGCTCGGCGTACGGTATTTCAGCTGTGACTGGGAATGCGTCCGCAGCCCCCGACCATCCGCTGCCCAGGACTACGGCGACGTCATGGGTGGGGTTGCCTGTTCGTTGCGCGATCGCATCGGCTGCTTGCTGGGCCAGTTCCTCTGGTGTCGTCACGGGCTCCAGACTAGAGGCTCGGTCGCGTTGATCGCTGTGGGCGAGGTGTTGCGGCGGTGTACCCCTTGCTGTGCTTGGCCCGCGTCGCATCCCGATGTTTGCGTCCGCGGCTATGGTCTGAGGTCTGCCTGGTCTAGTGACGCCCCGCCCCCTTGATTTCAGGGTGGTCCGCGGGTGTGGGTGATGACGGGGATGGCATGGGTGTCCATGGTGATGGTGTAGCGGCCGTGGTGTAGGTCGTGATGGCATCGCGAACATAAGCAGGGCCAGATTTGACAGGTCGGTGCGGCCGCCGTCTTTCCAGTGCAGGATGTGGTGGGCCTGGCAGTACCGGGGGGCCCGTCCGCAGCGGATGCAGCCGCGGTCGCGGGCGATCAGCGCCGCCCACTGCGCGGCGGTGGCCCGGCGTTGGCGTGCGTCCGAGCGCCAGCGGCATGAAGGTGCCGGTGACGTTCAGCCCGAAGATCACCGTGCACACCGCGGCACAGGACAGCAGGTCGAAGCTGTCGGCGCCCAGCGGGGTGCCGTCGACCAGGGTCGCCTGGTCACCGTCGGGCAGGTGTTCGAGGTCGACCAGGATGCTGACTGCGGACACTCCGAGCGGGCGGGTGGTTGGCTGCGGCGGCTGTTGGCCATGTCGGCCAGGGCGTCGGCGCGGCGCTGGGCCGGGGTGGTCGTGTCGTGGGTGTCCGGCGGGCGGGTGAACGAGGCCAGGGTGTCGGCCAGGATCGCCCCGTCGACCTCATCGAGCAGCCCGGTGATCGCCCACATCCCGTTGGCCCGCGCGGACAGCCGCAGGCTGCGTTTGGCGCGTTGCTGGTCGATGGTCAGGTCCAGGTGGGCCGGGTTGTCGGCGTCCGCGACGACCTGCAACACCCGGCGGACCTCCGAGGCGTCGGTGAGTTTCGCCAGGCCGACGGCGGCGGCTTGTTTGGCGGTGAAGTCGTCGATGCGCGGGGCGTGGGCCAGGATCTGATGCACATGCAACCCCGAAATGGCGCCGTCGGCCCAGGCGTCTGCCACGCTCGGCAGGTCCTGCAACTGCTGGGCGGTGTTCACCATCCCCGACCCGACCGCGACCGGACGTTGGTGGCGATCGCCACCAGCGACCCGGTGGTCCCGGCGCCCAGCACCCGGGAATCCCCCGCGACATCGGCGGCGCCGGCCAGACCGGTCAGATACGCCTCCAGCCGGTTACGCAGCCGGGCGGTGACCGCCAGGGCCGCGGCGCGTTCCTCCGCACACAGGTGCTCCGGATCCGGCAGACCATCAATGTCGTCGTTGATCTGGTCGAACCCGGCCGGCGCCGTCGTCGGCAAGCACGCCCGGATCCGGGCCCGGCGGTGCGCCGCCCGCGACACATCGAAAAACGACGAAGAAGAACCAGAAGCCACAGCGCACCCCCGATCGACACACGACTTGAATGTCGAATCGGCAAGGCCCGATGCCCACCGCGACGTCACGAGCGGACAACCACGAACTACCAGGTACTGACCACCGTAGACCGGACCTCTGACATTTCCCCGGCCACTTGTTCACACCGTAAACCGGACCTCTGACATTTCCCCGGCTACTTGTTCACACCGTAAACCGGGGTGCGACATCGCACGGACCACCTGAACGTGACCGAACAGGCACCTGCGCTCTGGGGAACACCGACCGTGGCAATCGCCGAGATGGTGACACCCCGGCCGAAGCTCACACGGGTGTGACGAGCGAGCGTTCAGGGGCCGATCGACGAGCAGGGCCGATTGCGCAGGTCGCGCACATAGTCCTCCGGGGCTCCCGCCTTCTCGGCGGCATCGGAGATAATCCCGAGGTAGCGCGCCGAAGGCAGGCCGCCCTCGTAGTCATTCAACGCGTACAGCCAGGCCAGTACTTCGCCCTCGAGAGTCTGCACGCGAACCCGGATCTTCGTGTAGATGTCGAGTTCCTTGCCTTCCCATCTGTCCAGCAGATGTTCATCCATGGCAGTGACGTCATAGAGCATGACGAAGACCTGGTGTCCCGGGTCCTCGACGACGGTGGCCAGAGCCCCCTCCCAGCCGATCTCGGCGCCACCGAATGTGAGGCGCCACCCGTCCAGCCATCCGACTCCAGCCGCGGGGGAGTGGGGCGCGATCTCCAGCATGCGCTCCGGATCCAGACTCGACGCATATGCCGCATACAAAGCCACGAGGGAAGACTAGCGTGCGTCGAGCGCATGACGAGGAGGGGACAGATCGGCGATCCAGTGGTTGAGTCGTAGGTATGAGCAATCTCGAACGCAGGCCCGAAGAGCGCACCGGCGGCGGAAAATCCGCACGGACTGTCTCACCGCTGCCGACGCTTCTGGAGCCGCGTGAGGTACCGCTGGGTGGCCCGCGCGCGATGACGGTCCGCCGGACCTTGCCCCACAAGCAGATCCGCACGATCGGGGCCTGGTGTTTCGTGGATCACTACGGCCCAGACCGTCAGACGATGGCGGTTCCGCCGCATCCGCACATCGGCCTGCAGACAGTGTCGTGGCTCATCTCCGGCGACGTGGAGCACCGCGACAGCCTGGGTTCCCTGCAACGAATCCGGCCGGGCGAACTCAACGTCATGACTGCGGGTCGGGGTATCGCCCATTCCGAGTACTCGGTGGGTGACGACCAGCGTGCCGTTGCACGGGGTGCAACTGTGGGTGGCCCTGACCGACGAGTTCCGCGATCAGGCCCCATCGTTCGAACACCACGGAAGTCTTCCCGTCGTGAGTGACCGCGGTTTCACCGCCATCGTCATGACCGGCGAGTTGGCAGGTGCGACCTCCTCCGCCACGACCTTCTCCCCGCTGTTCGGTGCCGAGGTGCGCCTGGAGCGCCAGTAGTCGCGTGCACCTTCCGGTGGAGCGTGACTTCGAGTACGCCGTGCTCGCTCTCGATGCACCGATCACGGTGAACGGGTCGACGGTGCCCCGTGGGAATCTGCAGTATCTGGGCTGGGGCAACACGCAGGTCGACCTGCGTTCAGAGGGTGGGGCGCGGCTGATGATTCTGGGCGGGGAGCCGTTGACTGAGAATCTGCTGATGTGGTGGAACTTCGTGGGTCGAGATCACGAGGAGATCGTCGCGGCGCGCGATCAATGGCAGTCCGGTGACAACAGGTTCGGGGAGGTCCGAGGAGACGACAATCCGCGGTTGCCGGCCCCGCCCATGCCCACGACGCGACTCAAGCCGCGGGCCTCGAGACCGTAGGCCGTTGCAGCGGTTGTTGCTGGGTACTTCGGATGTGAGCGGGGAGTCCATGTCCAGCGCGGCCATCAACCAGCGAGAGTCGGCTACCCGAGGAAGGTCCGCACGCCGGCGTGCGACATGTGCCTGCGTCTCGTCGACCTGACTGGTCTTGAGTCCTTCTGGTGAAGATTACCGTCACAGGTCATTCGTCACCAGAAGGCCCGTGCCGGCGACCTTGCGCAGGCGCGAAGTCGCGCGGCTCACCATCCGGGCGCCGCGAGCAGAGCGGGCACCAACTCCCCCTCACCTCCGAAACGGTATCTCACTGCGCGAGCAGGTCCCCGAACTCCTGGATCCGTGCCATGGTCTCGGTGAACAGGAACTGTTCGGTCAGGCCGGAGCGGACCTCGTCCCACGACACCGGAGTCGCTGCGTACGGCAGGTCCTTGCCGCGCAGCGAGTAGGGCGTGATGGTCGTCTTCGCCGGATTGTTCTGACTCCAATCGATGAAGACCCGCTTCTCCCGCTTCGACTTCGTCATGGTTGCCACGATGCGATTCGGATGCTTCGCGGCGAGGTCGCCGGCCATCGAGCGTGCGTAGTTCATCACAGCCTCGGCGTGCATGGGTTCGGGGAACGGGACGTACAGCTGCATGCCTTTCGAACCGCTGGTGACCGCCGACCCGGTGAGACCGTCGGCGGCGAGGTAATCGGCGACCAGCAGCGCGACCTCGCAACACTGCGCCAACCCGGAACCAGGACCAGGGTCCAGGTCGACCACCAGCCGGTCCACGCTGCCATGTTCCCGCCACTGCGGCGTATGCAGTTCGAGGGCATTGTTCTGGGCCGACCAGACGACCGCGGCAACCTCGTCGAATACGGGATACCGGATGGAATTGATGATGACCTGAGGGATCCAATCCGGGATGCCTTCGGGAGCGTTCTTCTCGAAGAAGGATTGGCTGCCCACTCCGTGCGGGAAGCGGATGCGTGTCACCGGCCTGCCGGAGGTCTGCTCGATGATTGTGGGCCCGACCGTGGCGTAGTAGTCGATGACCTGGCTCTTCGTGATCCCCATACTCGGATACATCACCCGGGTCAGACTTGTCAGGCGGACCTGCCGACCTTCCACTTGGGCGACGATGGCAGACATGGTTCGACCCTAGTTTCGACCCCGCTCGAATGCACTACCCCGAAGTGTTAACAGTTGGTGATACTGGCATGAAAGCCCCCAGACAGAGCAGGATAGGGACGTGCGCGCGATTTGGAAGGGCTCGATCTCCTTCGGGTTGGTCTCTGTGCCCGTCAGGGCCTACACGGCCACCGAGGACCACGACGTCCGCTTCCATCAAGTTCATGCCGTCGACAACGGCCGGGTCAAGTACAACCGGGTCTGTCGAGAATGTGGCAATGTGCTGGAACTGTCCGACATCGCGAAGGCCTACCAGGTCCCGAACGGTCCTGTGATCGTGCTCGACGAGGAGGACTTCGCGAGTCTGCCGGTCACCTCGTCCAAGGAGATCGACGTCGTCGAATTCGTGCCGAGCGCGCAAGTGGATCCGGTGCGCTTCGACAAGTCGTACCTGCTCGAGCCGGACGAGCGTTCCCTCAAGCCCTACGTTCTGCTGCGTGAGACGCTCGAGGACACCGATCTGACCGCCATCGTGAAGGTGAGCCTGCGGCAGAAACAGCAGTTGGGAGTGCTTCGCGTCAGGGAGAACGTGCTCATGCTGCAGACCATGCTGTGGCCCGATGAGGTCAGGGAGCCCAACTTCGACATCCTCGATCAGGACGTCGACATCCGCGCGCAGGAACTGACGATGGCGGCGTCGCTCGTCGAGTCGCTCGCGGGCGACTTCGATCCCGACCAGTACCACGACAACTACCGCGAACAGTTGCTCGCGCTGATCGATGCGAAGGTCAACGGCGGGGAGGGTGTCGTGGTCGCCGATCAACCCACGTCCGGCGGCGGCGAGGTGGTCGATCTGCTGACCGCACTGCGGGAGTCCCTGGCGCGTGCCGGTGGCGATCAGGCGCCGGCCCAGAAGCCCACCGCACGCAAGACCTCGGCGAAGAAGACGCCAGCGAAGAAGGCGCCGACCAAGACGGCGGCGAGGAAGCCAGCGGCGAAGAAGACGTCGGCGAAAGCGCCCACCAGAAAGTCGCCCGCCAAGAAGAGCCCCGCGAAGAAGACGGCGAAGAAGACCTCGGCGAAGAAGACTGCGGCGGCCAAGCGCACCCGGAAGACCGCGTGAATCGGCTGATGCCCAAGTCGATCGTCGTCATCGGTGGTGGTCCTGGCGGCTACGAGGCCGCTCTGGTGGCCGCACAGTTCGGAGCCAGCGTCACCGTTGTGGAATCCGGCGGTATCGGAGGTGCCGCGGTCCTGACCGACTGCGTGCCGAGCAAGACCTTGATCGCCACGTCCGAGCGCGTGGGCAGGGCCAACGTGTCCGGGGAGCTCGGCGTGCGGGTGGCCGGTCAGGTGCCTGGACCGGGAACGGTGAGCGTCGACTTCGGCCTGCTGAACCAGCGTGTGCTCGCGCTCGCGCAGGCGCAGAGCGAGGACATCGCGCGGCGGTTGCGGGAGGCCGGCGTCGAGATCATCGAGGGGCACGGCCGTCTGGTCGGACCTGCGGAAGTTGCGATCGGAGATGATCGCCTGGTCGCCGACGTGATCCTGCTGGCGACCGGGGCACGTCCGCGGGAACTGCCCAGTGCGGTGCCGGACGGTGAGCGGATTCTCACGTGGCAGCAGCTGTACACGCTCGGCGCGCTGCCCGAACGGCTGATCGTCGTGGGATCCGGGGTCACCGGCGCGGAGTTCGCGGGCGCCTACACCGCTCTGGGCAGCGAAGTGGTCCTGGTGTCCTCGCGGGAACGGGTGCTTCCCACACAGGATCACGACGCGGCGGAGGTCCTCGAGGTGGTGCTCCAGCAGCGGGGAATGGAACTGGCGCCGCAGACCAGGGCGCAGGCGGTGGAGCGCACCGATGAGGGGGTGATCGTGACGCTGCAGGACGGTAGCCAACTTTTCGGCAGTCATTGTCTGATGGCGGTCGGAGCGGTCCCGAACACCGGTGACCTCGGATGTGCCGAGGCGGGCGTCGAACTCGACGAGGCCGGCTACGTGAAGGTCGACCGAGTCTCCCGGACCAACGTCAATGGCATCTACGCGGCCGGGGACTGTACCGGTGTCATGCCCTTGGCCAACGTGGCTGCAATGCAGGGGCGGATCGCGATGTGGCACGCGCTCGGCGAGGCGGTCTCGCCACTGAACCTGAAAGTGGTCAGCAGTAACGTCTTCACCGATCCGCAGATCGCCAGCGTCGGGGTGACGCAGGAGAATGTCGACTCGGGGATCGCGCGCGCCCATGGCATCAAACTTCCGCTGGCCACCAACGCGCGGGCGAAGATGCAGGGGCTGGAGGACGGTTTCGTCAAGATCTTCTGCCGGGTGTCGGGAACCGTGGTCGGGGCCGTGGTGGTGGCTCCCAGCGCGAGCGAACTCATCTATCCGCTGGCGCTGGCGGTCGAACTCGGACTGAACGTGGATGATCTGGCGACGACGTTCACCGTGTACCCGTCCTTGAGCGGTTCGATCGCCGAGGCGGCGCGCCGGCTCCACCAGGTCGACTAGGGCGTACGGCTCACGGGTACGGATTGACATTCGGGCAGCGCGCCTGCGTGTAGGCGAAGGCTTCCCGCCACTGGCGATTCGCGAGCACCGGGCGAGCGTGTGCTCGCGACCGCGATCCGGTGCCGGAAGCACATCGGAGAGTCAGTCCTGGAGGGGTCCCTGTACCCGCAGTCGGGCCGGGCTGAAGTCCTCGGAGTCGGCGGCCACCCTCGTTCCGAGGAACTCCCCGTAGAGCCGGTAGCGGCCCACACCCGTTGGCCGGAAGTTCACCTGGGCCCTTCCAGAGCGCACCGTGACGCGGTACTTCCTGGCGAACTGCCAACCGTCGATGGGATCGAAGCGTTCCAGAGTCATTCTGGCGGGACCGTCGACCCCAGGGGTGACGCGAACCGTGAGCCGGGTGCTGTTGCCGGGAGACACCGTCGCCGCACTACGGCCGTTGAAGCCGACCGCGGTCTTCGTGATGGTGCGGGATACGCGTCGCAGCGTGTACTTGCCCTGGCCCTGGACCGCCACGAAGTAGCGGCCCGGCGACACCCGGCGTTCGATGTCCGTGCCGCGGGCGAGTCGCCTGCCATTGTCGGTCACGAGTCGGAGGTCGGGGCCACCGGTGACCCGCAGCGTGAGGGTGCTGCGCCGCGTCACGTCGAAACGGTACAGATCGCGGGAGTCGATTCCACCGTTGACCCTGCCCCGCACCTTCGCGTTGTTGCCGATGAAGATGCCGGGCGCCGTGTCGTCCCTGCGCGCCGGTGCCACACGCAACCGGTACCGCTGCTTGTCGCGGCCGCGCAGGGCATTGACCACCAAGTAGTACCTGCCGGTCTCGGTCGGGGTGAACAACCGGTAGTCGGCGCACCTGCGGTTGAATCCGCCGAACGATCGGGTTCCCGGCGAGAAGATCGTCAGAGAAATGCAGCGGTCGGATCGCAGGCTCAGCCGCATAGTCTGACCGGCCCGCATCCTGGTCCAATACGCATCACCGGAGTTGACCAGACGATCGAGGGAGCCCTTGGCCCCTTTGGCGGGCAGCGGTTTGCCGGGGGGCTCGGGTGCCGGGTCGGGGATCAGGACGCGCAAGGTGAAACTGTCAGCGACAGAACCTGACAGTCTCCCCACGCGGATCGCGTAGTCGTCTCCGGGCTTCAGGCCTTCTTCGTCCAGGGTCGCGATCCCCGATGAATCGGTGAGTTCGCAGTTCACGACGTCGTACCTGGACCGCACCTGCCGGTAGAGGTCTATCACCGCGTCCATCTCGCCGGCGGCGTCGAGGTCCAGCACGATCGCGCCGCGCTTCGGCGCTTTGAACCGGTACCAGACCGACCCGTCGGTCGTGGCACAACCGCTGTCGTCGATGCCTGGTTCGACGGTGGCGTCGACCAACGTGCCTCGGACGGTCTGTGGCGGATCCACCCGGATAGCGTCGGCCCGATCGTCGTTGTCCGGCGGTGCCGCCCAACTAGGCGGTTGCGCGAATGCCAGTCCGCCGATCACGGCGAGCGTGCTCAGTGCGGCGGTGAATCTCGTGGAGAAGTTCATGTTGCCCCCTGGTCTCCCACCAAGAGGCTACTCCCGATAGATGCATGATGGGGCCGAAGTGGCGATTACCAGCCGCCGAAGTCCCCGCCACCGCCGAAGTCTCCGCCACCGAATCCGCCGCCGAAGTCTCCGCCGCCGAAGTCCCCACCGAAGTCTGATCCACCGCCGTCAGCGCCGCCCCAGCCGCCGCCGTACATCCCGCCCATCATCATGTTGCCGAGCATGGTGCCCACGAGAACGGTCGAGAACAAGTCCATGCCGTTGCCGCGGTAGTACCCGCTGGCGTAGCCGCTGTACTCCGGGCCGGCTTGCCAGTACGGCTGTCGGCCGCCGGAACTGGCCGCCACCAGGCGCACGTCGGGATCAAGACCATCCTCGATGAGCGCCGAGCAGGCGGCGCACGCAGGGACGTCACGGGCCTGCGCGGTTCCGGCAGGTGTGTACTCGACGTCCTTGACGCTCAAGCCGTGCCGGGCGTCGAAGAAGCAGGGCGGGCGACGGTCCGGAACCGGCTCCCCGGCCAGTCTGGCCTGGACACAGGCCACCCGGAAGCGACCCTCGTCGAGTGCCTCCGTGACCGTGGCTGCCTCCGCCGGGGTCTTCATCGCCTCCGAGGACGTCTTCGCCTTGTCGTACTGATCGAGCGCAGCCATCCAGTCCGCACGGTTCTCCTCGGTGCTGATCGCGGAGGAGTCCACGGAATCCAGCGACTCCCCGAACGCGGTGATGTCCTCGTCGACGGTGGACTTCACGGCGGCGAGCGCGGCGGCATTGGCCTTGTCCCGGCGCCGCTTGCCGACCAGGACCAGACCGCCGGCACCAGCGGCCAGGCCACCGAGGACCAGCAACGGCACCAACGCACTGCCGGATTCTGTGGACTGTGAGCCGGACGGCGTCGTGACGGTCCCGCCGGAGTCGATGGTCTCGACGTTCGTGACGAACTGGCTCAGGACCGCGTAGACACCGTTGCCCTGCTGGGTCTGGAAGGCGTTGGTCGCCGCGGACTGGGAGGTGGAACGGAACTGGTTGCCGACGATGGCCGCATACGTGCCCGGCTCACCGACGTTCTGCTGCAGGTAGCGCACAACGTCCTCGGTGCTGTTGCTGCCGCGGGCGGCCTCCGGCAGCACCGCGATGAAGATCGCCGAGTCACCGGTGGATATCTGTGACCGCAGCTCGTCGGCCTGCGAAGCTGTCAACGCGTTCTCAGCCTCGGGGTCGTTGTAGACGGGGTCGGTCTGCAACGAGGCGACGACGTCGTCGATGGTCGTGGCAGGAACCAGAGCAGTCGCCGGTGACGCGACGAAGCCCGCCAGTACAACTGCGAACAGTAATGTCAGTACCCGTCGCATGGCCCGCCTCCAGGTGCTTTAGTCCTTGATCTCGCAGAGAACTGTCCCTGTAGGTACGGTAGCCCCGATTTCGGCTTTCAGCCCAGTGACCGTGCCCGCTTTGTGCGCATTGAGCGGTTGTTCCATCTTCATCGCCTCGAGCACGATGACGAGTTCGCCGGCCTCCACGGTCTGTCCCTCTTCGACGGCGACCTTCACAATGGTGCCCTGCATGGGAGCGGTCAGCGAGTCCCCGGATGCCCCACCTCCGGAGGCCTTCTTGGCGCGCTTGGCGGGACGCTTGCCGCCTGCCGAAGCCGGAGCTGCCGCGCCCACCGACAGGGCGGCCGGCAGGGTCACCTCGATACGTTTGCCAGCGACTTCGACGGTGACCGCCTGCCGCTCGCCCTCATCACCCTCGGCATCCACGCTGGCGGCGTACGGCGGAATCGTGTTGTCGAACTCGGTCTCGATCCAGCGGGTGTGGACGTGGAAGGGTTCCTTGGGGTCCAACGGCGCGAACGCGGGGTCGCTGACGACGACGCGGTGGAAGGTCAGTGCCGTGGCGATGCCCTCGACCTCGAACTCAGCCAACGCGCGCCGCGAGCGCTCGAGCGCCTCCTGACGGCTGGCGCCGGTGACGATGAGCTTTGCCAGCAGGGAGTCGAAGTTGCCCCCGATCACATCCCCGGTGGTGAATCCGCCGTCCAGCCGGACGCCCGGTCCCGACGGTGGATTCCATACGGTGAGCACGCCGGGTGCCGGCAGGAAGTTGCGGCCGGGGTCCTCGCCGTTGATCCGGAACTCGAACGAGTGCCCCCGCAGGATCGGGTCGTCGTAACCGAGTGCCTCGCCGTCGGCGATGCGGAACTGCTCACGAACCAGATCGATGCCGGACACCTCTTCGGTCACCGGGTGCTCGACCTGCAGACGGGTGTTCACCTCGAGGAAGGAGATGGTTCCGTCGAGGCCGACCAGGAACTCGCAGGTTCCGGCGCCGACGTATCCGGCCTCCTTCACGATGGCCTTGCTCGCGCGGTACAGCTCCGCGACCTGCGCCTCGCTGAGGAATGGCGCCGGGGCCTCTTCGACCAGTTTCTGGTGTCGGCGCTGAAGGCTGCAGTCGCGGGTGGACACCACCACCGCGTTGCCGTGCATGTCGGCCAGGACCTGTGTCTCGACGTGGCGGGGGTTGTCCAGATAGCGCTCGACGAAGCACTCGCCCCGGCCGAACGCGGCCACCGCCTCCCGCACGGCCGAGTCGTACAGTTCGGGGACCTCTTCGAGGGTGCGTGCGACCTTCAGGCCTCTGCCGCCGCCTCCGAATGCTGCCTTGATGGCGATCGGCAGACCGTTCTCCTTGGCGAACTCGACGACCTCGTCGGCGCCGGAGACCGGGTCGGAGGTGCCGGCCACCAGGGGTGCGCCGGCGCGTTGCGCGATGTGACGGGCGGAGACCTTGTCGCCCAACGAGCGGATCGCCGAAGGTGGCGGGCCGATCCAGATCAGACCGGCGTCGATGACGGCCTGGGCGAATTCGGCGTTCTCCGACAGGAAGCCGTATCCGGGATGGACAGCGTCGGCACCACTGCGTTTGGCCACGTCGAGAAGCTTGTCGATGACCAGGTACGTCTCAGCGGCGGTCTCGCCGTCGAGGGAGTACGCCTCGTCGGCTGCCTTGACGTGCAGGGCGTCACGGTCGGAGTTGGCGTACACGGCGACGCTGGCAAGACCGGCGTCCCGGCAGGCACGGGCGACCCGGATGGCGATTTCTCCACGGTTTGCAATCAGGACTTTGCGCACACCCTGAGTCTAGGAGTAGGGGTTGTTCGGGCCGGGGTTGGGCTGTAACCGCGGACCATCACCGGGTGGACCGCAACACTTGGACGCATCGCCGGCAGCGGCAGCCGCTCTCAGGAGAACGTCGCCTGGCTCACCATCGCGAGCACAAGGATCACCACGAAGATGACACCGGTGATGTTCTGCCACCTGCGGACCTGCTGGGAGGCTGTGTGGGCGAGGCCCCATTGCTCGGACTGATTGGCCGCGTACGTCTTGCCGGACTGGAAGACGCACACCAGGCCGGTCGGCCAGAAGAACAGCGTCGCGATGACCGACCACACTGTGTACGTCTTGGCCGGCTCCGGGCAGAGAACTGCGGTGTCGGCTGCGGCTGTCTGCTGTGAGGTGTCCATGGTGCACGTATCGGACGCTTCCGGACGATTCCTTGAGATGATCTTGGGCAGTGGCTCGAGCGCCGACGCACACCGCTCGGCCTCAGTGCGAGGATTGCCAGCATGCGCCTGATCCTGGCTTCCGCCTCACCCTCCCGCTTGCGGTTGTTGCGGGCAGCCGGCATCGATCCGGACGTGGTGGTCAGCGCTGTGGACGAGGACCAGATGCTCACACAGATGCCTGATGCCTCGCCGCAAGACGTGGCCGTGGTGCTGGCCCGGGCGAAGGCCCGCGACGTCGCTGCCCGTCACCCCGGTCGGATCGTTCTCGGAGCGGATTCGGTGCTTGATGTGGACGGTCGCAGCCTGGGCAAACCTCTCACTGCTGAGATCGCCGTTGAGCGATGGCAGGAACTGCGCGGCAGGTCTGCGGACCTGATCACCGGTCACTGCCTGATCCATGCCGGCGGCGAAATAGCTGCAGCGGCCCGCACCCGGGTGCACTTCGCGCAGCCCGACGACGCCGAGATCGATGCGTACGTGGCGACCGGAGAACCGCTGCACGTCGCCGGCGGCTTCACCCTCGACGGCTACGGGTCGGCTTTCGTGCGAGGGGTTGAGGGCGACCCGGCCAACGTCATCGGCCTGGGGATACCGCTGCTGCGGCAGATGATCCGTGAGGCGGGACTGAGCTGGACCGACTTCTGGAATCACACGCCGGAGACGACGAGCTGACCCTGGTCGTCGGCGCTGTACCGCAGGCGGTTCAGGACCACCGGCTCGCCGTCGTAGGTGACCGGCACCTCCAAGTCGTCCCAACACGCGACGGCGTGGCCCGCACCCCCCAGTCGGCCCCGCGGGCGCAGATCCTCGTCGGCGGCAACCACCCGGCCCTCGACGAGGTACTCCAGGCGGGGTGTGCTGATCCGGACCCATTCCGGCCTGGACACCACTCGCACCCCTCGGGAGGGGTCCTTGCGCACCTTGGGTCGGACCACCACGATGTCGTCGGCGGGCACCGGTCCTATGAACCAGTGACCGTTCGAGCGTTCGGCGGGGACCAGATCGTCGGCGCGGGCCTGCGCCAGGGCGACGCTGATCCCTGGTTGCCGCAGACGTGCGGTGCGCGACGACAGTCGCGGCCACGGGGTGAGAGTCGACTCCAGTTCCATCGGGATGAAGCGGGCTGCGACATCGGCGGCCGCATTGACGTACCCCGCCTGGAGATCGGCCGGCATGCCCGGCAGATGGCGCGGCCCGAGGTATCTGAGCAACTTGCGCCGGTACAGGTCCACGATGATCTCGTCGGCGTGCTCGGGCAGTCGTCGCGCCGAATCCATGATGGTCGCCACGCTGCGCGCGTGCGCTGTCGGATCGCGGGGTTCATACGAGAGGTTCGTACCTTCGCGTCCCATGTAGTGGTAGCCGAGGCGTTGCCCGAAACGGCTGATGCGGCCACCGCCCACGTAGGCGCGTGCGACCAGTTGGCCGTCCTCCAGAGGCACCCTCTCCTCCGTGAACCGCAACCCGAGGCCGTCGAAGTAGGAGCGGCGGAACAACTTGTGGGGAGTGAGGGTCAGGAAGGCTTCCCGCGGATCCACGTCGACGGCGTCCTCCAGGACAGGTTCGCGGGTCGTGTACGAGTGGCCTTCGGACAGCACCGCGGGCAGCACCACATCACTGCGATGCGTGTCGGCGAATGCCACGAGATCGGCCAGCAGAGTCGGCTCGCACCAGTCATCGGCGTCGGCGAAGAACAGAAATCGCCCGGTGCTGGCGTCGATCCCGACATTGCGCGGTCGCCCCGGCCATCCCGAGTTCTCCTGATGGATGACGTGGAACCGCGCGTCGGAGGCGGCGGCCTGGTCGCACAGTCCGGCGGAGCCGTCGGTGGATCCGTCGTCGACCAGCCACACCTCGAAGGAGTCAGACGTCTGTCGCCGAAGGCTGTCGATCAACTCGGCCAGGTAGCGGCCTTTGTTGAAGACCGGGACGATGACGCTGACATCGATCACGACGCAGGCAGTCCCGACCGCCACCAGGCCCCTGGTCCTGCCGGATGTGTCACCCGCATGGGCGTCCTGGCCCAGTTCGACGACTTGCTCGGGCGCGGGCTCGTGCGTGGCCGAGTTGGCGGCCGCGGTCAACAGAGCGACCACCACCGCGAGTTCCTCATCGCCGGGGTTGCCGTGCACGACCTCGAAACGCGCGTTCACAGCGGGATGTTCCCGTGCTTCTTGGGCGGGAGTACTTCCCGTTTGTTGCGCAACGCCCGCAGGGCCCGCACAACCTCCCCGCGGGTTTCGTGCGGCATGATCACCCGGTCCACATACCCACGGTCCGCAGCCAGGTACGGGTTGGCCAGGGTGTTGTCGTACTCGGCGATCAGGCGGGCACGTTCGGCCTCCGGGTCCTTCGCGGCGGCGACCTCCTTGCGGTACAGGATGTTGACCGCACCCTGCGCGCCCATGACGGCGATCTGCCCGGTCGGCCAGGACAACTCCACGTCCGCGCCCAGGTGCTTGGAACCCATGACCACGTACGCGCCGCCGTAGGCCTTGCGCGTGATGATCGTGATCTTGGGGACGGTCGCCTCGCCGTAGGCGTAGATGAGTTTGGCGCCGCGGCGGATGATGCCGTTCCACTCCTGATCGGTGCCGGGAAGGAAGCCGGGGACGTCCACGAACGTCAGCACGGGCACGTTGAAGGCGTCGCAGGTGCGTACGAACCGGGAAGCCTTCTCGCTGGCGTCGATGTCCAGGGTGCCTGCGAACTGCATCGGCTGGTTGGCCACGACTCCGACCGAGCGGCCCTCGACGCGACCGAACCCGATCACCATGTTGGGCGCCCACAGCGGTTGGACTTCCAGGAACTCGCCGTCGTCGAGCACGTGCTCGATCACCGTCTTGATGTCGTAGGGCTGGTTGGGGGAGTCCGGGATGATGGAGTCGAGTTCGAGGTCCTCGTCGGTGACCGTGAGATCGGCCGGGGCGTCGAACACCGGTGCCGGATCCATGTTGTTGCTCGGCAGGTAGCTCAGCAGGTTCTTGACGATGTCCAACGCGTCCTGCTCGTCGCTGCCCATCATGTGGGCCACACCCGACTTGCTGTTGTGGGTGCGGGCGCCGCCCAGATCCTCGAACTCCACGTCCTCACCGGTCACCGTCTTGATGACGTCCGGGCCGGTGATGAACATGTGCGAGGTCTTGTCGACCATGACGGTGAAGTCCGTGATGGCCGGGGAGTAGACGGCACCGCCCGCGCACGGTCCCATGATCAGCGAGATCTGGGGGATCACTCC
The DNA here is from genome assembly GCA_963704075.1 of uncultured Actinomycetota bacterium. Lineage (GTDB taxonomy): Bacteria > Actinomycetota > Actinomycetes > S36-B12 > UBA10799 > JADKAV01. The sequence goes on along the minus strand of CAVPGV010000009.1, from coordinate 176,688 downwards.
GGAGGCGTGCACATTGCGCTGGAAGATCTCCCCGTACAACCCCAGCGAGACCACACCTTCCTGAATGCGGGCGCCGCCGGAGTCGTTGATCCCGATCACCGGGACGCCGGTGGCCATCGCCATGTCCATGACCTTGACGATCTTCTCACCGAACACCTCGCCGAGGCTGCCGCCGAAGACCGTGAAGTCCTGTGCGAACACGCACACCGGTCGGCCGTCGATCGTGCCGTAGCCGGTCACCACCCCGTCGCCGTACGGGCGGGTGCGCTCCAATCCGAAGTTGTTCGAGCGGTGTCGGGCCAGCTCGTCGAGTTCGACGAACGAACCCTCGTCCATCAACCACTCGATGCGCTCGCGCGCAGTCAGCTTGCCCTTCGAGTGCTGCTTGTCGATGCCGCGCTGACCGCCCGCGGTCGCAGCCGTCTCCCGGCGCTGGGCGAGATCGGCCAGTTTGCCTGCGGTTGTGGTCAGATCAGGGGTCGATTCAGCCGATTGGGCGCTCATGATTTGTACGGTAGCAACGTGAACAGTGACCTATACACCGCGGTGACCGACGTTTGTACCCGGATCGGCTGGCCGATGCCGAAGGTCGTCGAGCGCACCGGCTCGACGAACGCCGACCTGGTGGGCGTTGCCGGCCATGGGCAGCTGCTGATCGCCTTGGAACAGACCGCCGGGCGGGGTCGCTTGAAGAGGTCGTGGATCAGCCGGCCCGGGGACGGGCTGACCTTCTCGGTGCGCCTCGACGTGCCGGCCACGGTCCAGGCGTGGGGCTGGATCCCCTTGCTGGCCGGAGTTGCCGTGGCCGATGCGGTCCGGGCCGCGGGGGTGGTCGACGCGGGGGTCAAGTGGCCCAACGATGTGGTCGCCGGGGGCGGCAAACTGGCGGGCATCCTGTCCGTGCGGGAAGAGGCCAGCGCCATCGTCGGCATCGGCCTGAATCTGCGCTTCGCCGACTCCAGACCCGACCCTGACGCGGTCAGTATCGCGGAGCTCGGCGGTGAGCCCGATCCGGACCGGGTGTTGGCGGCCGTGGTGTCGAATCTGCACGGCTGGTGGACACGGTTCGTCGAGGCGGCCGGTGATGCGCATCGGTGCGGTCTGCACACCGCTTACACCGGGCAGTGCGTCACGCTGGACCGGGAGGTCGACGTCGTGGAAACCGACCGCCGGTGGCGTGGCGCCGCGCAAGGGATCGATGCTCAGGGTCGATTGCTCGTGGGTGACGCAGGGAGCATGCGTGCGGTGTCCGCGGCGGATGTGAGTCTTCGAGCGTGATCTTTGGGCTCCGGCATGGCACGATCGGACCATGGCTTACCCCCAGAACCTTCTTGGCGACGACGAGCAGGTGCAGTTCGAACTGCGCCCCGCGTGGAAGACGCTGATCTGGCCGGTCATCTGGCTGCTGATCATCATCGGTCTGACCTTCTTCGTGCTGGGCCGGCTCAACTCGTGGTTCGACGGTGCGACCGGCGACATCGCGACCTGGGTCGTGGTGGTGATCGCACTGATCGCGCTGTTCATTCTGGTCATCCGCCCGTTCCTGTTCTGGTGGACCACCCAGTACGTCTTCACAAACCGCCGGATCATCATCCGCACCGGGATCATCGCGCGTAAGGGACGGGACATGCCGCTGTCCAAAGTGAACGATGTCTCGTTCAGTCATTCGGTCTGGGAGCGGATGCTCAACACCGGCACACTCATGGTCGAGAGTGCGGCCGAGAACGGGCAACTGGTGATCGAGAACATCCCCAAGGTCGAGCAGGTTCAGCGGGAGGTCTACCGCCTGCACGATGAGGACGACGCGTTCCGGCGCGCCCGCAACCGCGGGGTCGACCCGAGCCCTCCGACCAACGAATCGTGACCGAGGGCCACGCTCAGGCAGGCGGCCCGGGGGCCGGCACGGAGCCCAAGAAGAAGGAAACGCTGGCGCAGATCCAGGAGATGTTGCTGGGCGGGCCCATGAAGTTCACCCGTGAGGAGGTTGCTCGCGACGCCGGAGTCCCGCTGGAGTCCGTGCGGGTGCTGTGGCGGTCCATGGGGTACGCCGACGTGGGCGAGTCGGTGGCGTTCACCGACGAGGACGTCAATGCACTGCACCGCATGCTGAACCTCATCCAGGTGGGGCAACTGGACTCCGACACCGCAACCGACCTGGTCCGTGGCCTCGGCCAGACCACCGCGCGCTTGGCCGACTGGCAGATCAACAGCCTCGCAGGCCTGCTGGAGCGCAACGGGATGATCGAGGCAGCCGATGGTCTGGCGGCCAGCACCCTGGAGGCCTTCGCCGGCGAGGTCGAGAAGCTCATGCCGGACCTCGAAGCCCTTCTGGTCTACGTGTGGCGCAGGGCGATCGCCACTGCGGTGACCCGGGCTGCGGCCGTCGGAGGCGCCTCACCGTCCGGGTCGGAGTCCGGCCTGCTCACCGTGGGCTTCGCGGACATGGTGGGCTACACGCGGCTGTCCCGGCGGTTGCCCGAGGAGGACCTCGCGCGGCTGGTGCAGGGTTTCGAAGCCGTGAGTGCGGACATCGTGGCCGCCGCCGGTGGGCGCCTGGTGAAGTCGGTGGGCGACGAGGTCCTGTTCGTCGCCAGTACAGCCGAACAGGCCGCCGAGATCGCCGTGGACCTGCACGCGATACACGCCGAGGACGACAGTGTCCCGGAGATGCGCATCGGACTGGCCACCGGTCAGGTCGTCTCCCGCATGGGTGATGTGTTCGGCACCACCGTGAACCTCGCCAGCCGGCTCACCGCCCTTGCCAAACCGGGCAGCACGCTGGTCGACGCGGAGACCAAGGGTCTGATAGAGGACGACCGCCGGTACGTGCTGCGTTCTCAACGCGGCAGGCCGGTGCGGGGTTTCGGAGTCGTGCGCCCGTTCGTGCTGACCCGTGCCGCCCCGCCGGAGTCCTGACGCCCCTACGCTGGTGGCTGTGAGTCACGATCTGGTGCGACTGTCCGAAGAGGTCAAGGCCGGCGGTGCCGCCAAGTACCACGCTGCCAATGCACGGCGCGGCAAGCTGTTCGCCCGTGAGCGTATCGACCGGCTCGTTGACGAGGGGTCGTTCGTCGAGGACGGCATGTACGCCAACGTCAAGGCCGAGGGCCTGCCCGCCGACGGGGTGGTGACCGGTACCGCCACGATCGACGGCCGGCCGGTGTGCCTGATGGCCAACGACTCCACGGTGAAGGCCGGGTCGTGGGGGGCCCGGACGGTGGAGAAGATCATCCGGATCATCGAGGTCGCCTACAAGACCGGGGTGCCGATGGTCTACCTGGTGGATTCCGCCGGGGCTCGGATCACCGACCAGGTCGATTTGTTCCCAGGGCGACGGGGGGCGGGCAAGATCTTCCACACCCAGGTCCGGGCCAGCGGGGCGATCCCGCAGGTATGCGCGTTGTTCGGACCCTCAGCGGCCGGCGGCGCCTACATCCCGGCCTTCTGCGACATCGTGATCATGGTCGAGGGCAACGCCAGCATGTACCTGGCCAGCGACCGCATGGTGCAGATGGTCACCGGTGAGAAGACCACCCTGGAGGAGATGGGCGGGGCCCGGGTGCACTGTGTGGACAGCGGCGTCGGGCACATGCTCGTGAAGAGCGAATCAGATGCGCTGATCGGCGTGAAGCGGTACCTGTCCTACCTCCCGGAGAACTGGCGGCTGGACCCGCCCTCGGCGCCGAGCGTCGGGCCGGGCAACGTGGACCTGCGAGCCCTGGTGCCGGAATCCGAACGCCAGGCCTTCGACATGTCGCGCTACATCCGCGGTCTGGTCGACGCGGATTCGTTCTTCGAGATCCACGCTCTGTGGGCCACCGAGTTGATCGTGGGATTCGCGCGGATGGACGGCGAGGTCGTCGGCATCGTTGCCAACAACTCCAGCGCCAAGGGTGGCGCCCTGTTCGTGGACTCCGCGGACAAGGCAGCGCGGTTCGTGCAGTTGTGCGACGCGTTCAACGTGCCTCTGGTGTTCCTGTCCGACGTCCCCGGCTTCATGGTCGGCACGCAGGTGGAGAAGCAGGGCATCATCCGGCACGGTGCGAAGATGATCACCGCGATCAGCGAGGCCACCGTGCCGAAGTTGTGCGTCGTGGTGCGCAAGGCGTATGGCGCGGGACTGTATGCGATGGCCGGCCCCGGCTTCGACCCCGACGCCACGATCGCACTGCCGACGGCGAAGATCGCGGTCATGGGGGCGGAGGCTGCTGTCAACGCCGTATACGCCAACAAGATCGCGGCGCTCGAGACCGAGAACGAACGCACCAAGTTCATCCTGCAGATGCGTGAGGAGTACGAGCAGGACATCGATGTGATGCGGCTGGCCTCAGAGTTGGTGGTCGATGCGGTCATCGAGCCGGAGGACCTGCGGTCGGAGATCATCACGCGTATCGCACGGGCCCGGTCGAAGGACCGGTTCTTCTCCCACCGCCGGCACGGGGTCACGCCGGTCTAGGACGGCTTCACAGCCCTCGGCGCTTCCTCTGGAATCTGACCAGCCCTTCGTCGGTGCAATGAGGGCGGTGACACCAAAGTCGAGGGCGATGTTGTTGGGCACCTCGGGCATCGCAACCCCCCAACAACGCCGCCCTCATCGTCACGGTGCCCCAACAACGCCGCCCTCATCGTCACGGGGCCCGGCGGGACCACCTGCCTCGCGTCGGCACCACTGAACCGACGACAGCGCACCACGCTCAGCCAGACAGCCTGAGCATGGACCTCAGACCATCGCCTCGTCGGCGACAACCTCGGTGGGCAACTCCGGAAACACCCACTTGCGATAGGACCAGAAGCGGAACAACGTCCCCAGACCAAGACCGATGACGTTGGCCGAGATGTTGTCGGCCAGCGGGCTGGTCAGGCCGAGGGCGTAGTGGCTGAACCACAGCACGCTCAGGGTGATCAGCAGGGCAACACCGTTGAGCAGGAAGAACAGGAAGTATTCGCGGGCGTAACTCGTACGGCCCCGGTCCGAGAACGTCCAGATGCGGTTGCCGATATAGGCCACAGTGGTCGCGACGATCACCGAGATGACCTTGGCGGTCAGCGGTTTGTCGTAGAAAGGTCCTTCACCGCCGGCGAAACGCAGGAGGTTGAACAACCCGACGTCGACGACCAGGGCGATCAGACCCACGACGCCGAACTTGGCGATCTGGTGCACCAGGTCCTGAGCGCGCAGCCACAAGGACTTCACGGCAACGGGGGTTCTCACCTCCCCAGGGTACCCGTGCGCAGGGGAAACTAGTCTGGGACACAGCAGTGATTTTGCTCACCGAAGGGCCCTTTCCATGGATCTGCGACTGACCGACGAACACGAAGCGCTGCGCAAAACCGTCGCAGCCTTCGCCAACGATGTGGTGGCCCCGGTCATCGGGGACTACTACATGCGCGGGGAGTTCCCCTATCCCATCGTCGAACAGATGGCCCAGATGGGCCTTTTCGGACTGCCGTTCCCGGAGGAGTACGGGGGGATGGGCGGCGACTACACCGCCCTGTGTGTGGCCATCGAGGAACTCGCCAGGGTCGATTCCTCCGTGGCGATCACGCTGGAGGCCGCAGTCAGTCTCGGTGCCATGCCGATATTCCGGTTCGGATCCGAGGAACTCAAGGCCGAATGGCTGCCGAAACTGACCTCGGGCGAGATGCTCGGGGCGTTCGGACTCACCGAGCCGGGAGCAGGATCCGACGCAGGCGGGACGCAGACGACCGCCGTCCTGGACGGTGACGAGTGGGTGATCAACGGGACCAAGGCGTTCATCACTAACTCCGGCACCGACATCACCGGTCTGATCACGGTGACGGCGGTGACCGGTGAGCATGACGGCCGCAAGGAGATCTCGAGCATCCTGGTCCCTACCGGCACACCGGGCTTGAGCGTCTCCGCGCCCTACAAGAAGGTCGGCTGGGACGCCTCCGACACCCATGAGGTCTCGCTGGTGGACGTGCGGGTACCGGCACGCAACCTCGTGGGGCAGCGCGGGCGCGGGTACGCGCAGTTCCTGTCCATCCTCGACGAGGGCCGGATCGCGATCGCCGCGCTGGCCACTGGTCTGGCGCAAGGGTGCGTGGACGTGTCGGTCGAGTACGCCCACGAGCGCGAGGCCTTCGGGCGGCCGATCGGGACCAACCAATCCATCCAGTTCATGATCGCGGATATGCAGATGCGCGCCCACCTCTCGCGTGTGGTCTGGCGGGAGGCGGCAGGTCGGATGGGTCGTGGCGAGCCGTTCAAACAGCAGGCGGCCATCGCCAAGCTCTACACCTCCGAGGCGGCGATGGACAACGCGCGCACGGCGACGCAGGTCCACGGCGGTTACGGCTTCATGCTCGAGTACGCGGCAGGGCGGTTCTATAGGGACGCGAAGATCCTCGAGATCGGTGAGGGCACCTCCGAGGTGCAGCGAATGCTGATCGCCCGTGACCTCGGGTTGCCCGGTGCCTGATCTTCCCGAAGGTACGCCCAAGGTCGGCATCATCGGTGGCGGTCAGCTCGCCCGGATGAGCCAGCAGCCCGCCATCGCGCTCGGTGTGCAACTGCATGTGCTCGCCGACTCCGAACACGACAGCGCCTCCCAGGTCATTCCGGCAATGTCGGTCGGGGCGGCCAAGGATGCTGACGCGATCCGTGCCTTGGCCGATCAGGTCGACGTGGTGACGTTCGATCACGAGCACGTGCCGCTGGCGATCGTCGAGGCCCTGGAGGCCGACGGGATCGCGGTCTATCCGGGGTCGGCTGCCTTGCAGTTCGCGCAGGACAAGGCGGCCATGCGGACACGTCTGGGGGACGCGGGATTCCCGGTGCCGCAGCTGGCAGGTGGTTCAGACCTCCGAGGAAGTCGACGCCTTCGACACGCCGTGGCCCAAGGTGCTCAAGGCCTCCAAGGGCGGCTACGACGGCAAGGGGGTGTGGATCGTCGATTCCCTCGAACAGGCCGCCGATGTCATGTCCCACGACCTGGGTCCGGGTGCGGTGTGGATGGTCGAGGAGATGGTCGACTTCCGCCAGGAGATCGCCGTGCAGGTGGCGCGCTCCCCGCACGGACAAGCGGTCGCCTATCCGCCGGTGCGCACCGTGCAGGTCGACGGGATCTGCGTCGAGGTGGTGGCCCCGGCCGAACCGACCAGTGTCTCAAGCGCTCAGGCCGATGCGCTCGCACTGGGGATCGCCCAGGAACTCGGGGTGATCGGGATGCTGGCAGTCGAACTCTTCGACACCGACGCGGGCCTGGTCATCAACGAACTCGCCATGCGCCCGCACAACTCGGGACACTGGACCATCGAGGGTGCCCACACCTCGCAGTTCGAGAACCACCTCCGCGCGGTGCTGGACTGGCCGTTGGGCGACCCGCGGGCGCGGCAGCCGAAAGCGGTCATGGTCAACATCCTCGGTGGTCCGATCGCCGACCTGCACGTGGCGTTCAAGCACGTGATGGCCCGCGACCCCGGTCTGAAGATCCACTTGTATGGCAAGGAGGTCCGTCCCGGGCGCAAAGTGGGGCATGTGACCGCGCTCGGCGACGACGAGGGCGAGTTGCTGGATCGGGCACGTCACGCCGCCGACTACTTCCAGGGAGTCATCGATGAGTGATCCGCAGGTTGCCGTGGTGATGGGCAGCGATTCCGACTGGCCGGTGATGTGCGAAGCCGTCAACGCCTGCGCGGAGTTCGAGGTGCCGTGCCTGGCGGACGTCGTCTCCGCCCACCGGATGCCCGAGGAGATGCTGGAGTTCGGGCGGACTGCCGCCGACCGGGGGATCAAGGTGATCATCGCCGGCGCCGGGGGTGCTGCCCATCTGCCGGGGATGCTGGCCGCGGTCACTGCGCTGCCGGTCATCGGGGTGCCCGTTCCCCTGGCGAAGCTCGACGGCCTGGACTCGCTGTTGTCCATCGTCCAGATGCCGGCCGGGGTGCCGGTGGCGACCGTCGCCATCGGCAACGCCCGCAACGCGGGGTTGCTGGCCGTGCGGATCCTGGCTGCCTCGGACCCGGTCTTGCGCCAGCGGATGGTGGAGTTCCAGCACGCGCTGCGGGACACGGCCGCGGCGAAGGGCGAGGTCGTGCGCAGTGCGGTGCGCGATGACTGACGGCCCGAGCTGCCCGCTGCTCGGCCAGGGCCCGGCTGGCCGCGACCCCGATCTGTACGGCGATGACGACCTCGTCGCCGAGATCCTCGCGGACGCCAAGACGTGGTTCGTGGTCGGTTTGAGCAACAACCGAATGCGGGCCGCCTACGGGGTCGCCGTGTTCCTGCAACGACAGGGCCGGTCGATCACCGCCATCCATCCCAAGGCCGAGGACGTACTGGATTCGCGCGGGTTCGCCACGGTGGAACAGGCAGCGGCTCTACTCGGAGCGCCGGACGTCGTGGATTGTTTCGTACGCAGTGAACTGGTCGGACCCGTGGTCGATTCGGCCATCGCGGTCGGAGCGAAAGCCGTGTGGCTGCAGTACGACGTCATCGACGAAGCCGCCGGACGCCGCGCGCGTGAGGCCGGGCTGTCCGTGGTGATGGACAGGTGCCCGGCCGCGGACTGGCCCAGATTGGGCCCGGCCGCCTGAAGCTCAGTGCGCGAAGGTGGCAACCAGCACGCCGCGGGCGATCGTGTGCGCAGTCAGGTTGAACCCAGCGATCGCCGCTGGAGTCTCCGGGGTCAGGTCCAACGTGTCCACGTCGAGTGCGTGAACGGCGAAGAAGTAGCGGTGGTCATGGTCGCCGGGCGGGGGAGCCGCGCCGCCGTAGCCGAATGACCCGTAGTCGGTGCGCAACTGCACGACCCCGGCTGGCATCCCACTGCCGTCAGCGGCGCCGGCCCCGCGTGGCAACGAGGTGACATCGGCCGGGATGTTCACGGCGATCCAGTGCCACCAGCCACTGTGAGTCGGTGCGTCGGGGTCGAAGCAGGTCACCGCGAAACTGCGGGTCTGTTCGGGGAACCCCGACCACGAGAGTTGCGGGGACTGGTCCTGCCCTCCGGCGCTGCCGTGGACATGGCGCATGTCCAGGACGTCGCCATCGGTGATGTCATCACTGGTCACCTCGAAGGCGGGCACTTCGGGGCAGGTGTGCGTACGGTCCTTCGGGCCGGTTTCTCTTCAGATCCACGGTCCGAGTCTACGACCGAGTCACCATCGTCAGCCAGGGATTGTGCCGACGACCGCCATCCGGGTCCGGACCCGCGCTTCGTACGATGGGCGTGGAAACGATCGGAGAACATGATGGACGACGTGTACCGCCTCCCCGAAGAGCACCGCGAACTGCAGCAGGCAGTGCGGGGCCTCGCGATCGACAAGATCGCACCGCGCGCCGCGGAGATCGACGAGAAGGGCGAGTTCCCCTGGGACGTCTATGAAGCCCTCGCGGCCAGCGGTTTCCACGCCATCCACATCCCCGAGGAGTACGGCGGCAGTGGCGGCGACAACCTGGCATCCTGCATCGTCATCGAAGAGGTCGCGCGCGTGTGCGGCTCCTCGTCGCTGATCCCGGCGGTCAACAAACTCGGAACCACCCCCTTGCTGGTCGGCGCCGACGACGACCTGAAGTCCCGCTACCTTCCGCAGGTTGCCAGCGGTGAGGCGATGTTCTCGTACGCGCTCAGCGAGCCGGAAGCCGGTAGCGACGCCGGCAGTATGAAGAGCCGCGCCGTCAAACAGGGCGACGGATGGGTGCTCAACGGCGCCAAGCGGTGGATCACCGGTGCCGGGGTGTCGAAGTACTACACCGTCATGGCCTCCACCGACCCCGGATCCGGGCCGCGTGGCATCAGTGCGTTCGTGGTGCACGCCGACGATCCGGGCTTCTCGCTCGGTGCCGAGGAGCGCAAGCTGGGCATCAAGGGCTCGCCGACCCGGGAGCTCTACTTCGACAATGTGGAACTTCCCGCAGACCGGATGATCGGCGAGGAGGGCACGGGTTGGGCCACCGCCATGAAGACCCTCGACCTGACCCGGATCTGCATCGGGGCGCAGGCCGTCGGGCTCGCGCAGGGAGCGATGGATCTGGCCATCGACTACGCCAAGGAGCGCAAGCAATTCGGCAAGGCGATCGCGGAGTTCCAGGGGATCCAGTTCATGCTGGCCGACATGGCCATGCAGGTCGAGGCTGCCCGGCAACTGGTCTACTACGCGGCGGCCGCCGGTGAGCGCGGGGACGAGCGGACCACGTTCCTGGGGAGCGCGGCCAAGTGTCTGGCGTCCGACACCGCGATGAAGGTGACTGTCGACGTCGTGCAGATCCTCGGCGGCTACGGCTACGTCAAGGACTACGCGGCCGAGCGCTTCATGCGCGACGCGAAGATCACGCAGATCTACGAGGGCACCAACCAGATCCAGCGGCTGGTCATGGCCCGCAACCTGCTCACGTAGGGCCGTGCCCACCACCGCATCGTCGGAACGAGGCGCGGGTCGTAGGTGGATCTTGCTCGAGCGCGTGCTCGGAGGCGGTGGTCACGGGTTCAAGGACCACACGTCGGGCGCCCAGGGACGGGAATCCCGCAAGAGCGCCCCCGGCGCTGAAGCCGAGGAAGCATCAGCTGCAGATGTCCTGCGCGGCGGTGCGAGGGGTGACCGGTGCAGTCGGGTCCTTGACCGATACCTGCGTGACTCCGGTGTAGTCATCGCCGATAGTCACCCGGAAGGTTGAACCCAAACCCGCTACTTCCACGACTGCAGCCCCCGGCAACGCCGCTTTGAGGGTCTTCAGTGAGACGTTGTAGTTGGGGTCGTATTCGATGGTGGTCGCCGTGAATGTCCCGGGGACAGGAGTTCCCACCGTGGAATACCCGGCGCTGCCGAAGTCCTCGAAGGCGCGCGTGGCTGCATCGTCGGTCCCCAATACTTGGACGGAGATGTTGGTCGGAGCCACCTTCACCCGGGGCGCGGACGGTTTCTCGGGGATCGCGGAGTCGTCGCGCAGGGCGGTGAAGAGGTCCGTAGCGCTGGGGCCGTCCCAGGTGACCACGTTGCCGATCGCCCCCATCGACCGCTCTCCGGTGACCGGAACGGTGCGGAACGTGACGTTGGCCGGGTTGACCTGTGCGAGTCTGCGAGTCAGCTCCATCACTTGGGTGTTGTCCAGGCTCTGGTCCACGCGCATACTCCCCAGCACGGCGTCGATGAAACCGGTCGCCCGCGACGGATCGAGCAGCACCGCCGAGCTCGATGCCTTGTGGACCAGGCTTGCCACGAAGTTCTGTTGACGCTTCATGCGGCCGATGTCCGCGGTGGGATCGAACTCGCGGGCGCGCACGTATGCCAGGGCATCCCGGCCCTTCAGCGTGGAGCGACCAGCGGTCAGGGACAGCCCCGATGGTGGGTCGTAGATGTCGGTCGGCGTGCACACGTCCACACCTCCGATCGCGTTCACCATCTTCACGAAGCCGGCGAAACTGACTTCCAGATAGTGGTCGATGGTGAGGCCAGTGGCTTGCTCCACGGTCTGTATGAGCAAGGGCGCTGCGCCATAGGCATATGCGCTATTCAGCTTCTCCTCCGACGCGGCCTGCTGGACGCCGTTCTCATCGGTGTGGGCGGGAATCGTCACCAGCGAGTCGCGCGGCAGACTGACCACGCTCACCGAACCGTCGCGGCTGATGTGGGCAAGCATTATGGTGTCGGTGCGCTGCCCGTAGACGTCCCAGCCGGTGTGAAGGCGGCGCACCTGCTTGTCCGAGAGCCCCTCGCGACTGTCGGAGCCCACAACCAGAAATGTCAGAGGATCACCACTGGACGGCGCGGTGCGAGGCTCGCCGAAAGCGTCGATGCGTTGCACCCGGTCGGCATAGTGCTGGACCGTCGCCCACGCTGCGCCGCTGCTCAGCAGGACCGCACCTGCGACAAACGCTGCGATCAGGCGTACATGACGACGCAACGGCACGTGGGGATTCCTTCCATCGACGGATTCCCACCGTAACTTCGCCCGGTGGGTTTTCCGGGCATCCGAGATTCCGTGTCTGGGCTGGTCCTGGTCGCGGGAGATCGTGATGACCCTCCAGCAGCGGGACACGTGGGTCAGGTCGGTGGTGGGCCTGGGGACCCACTAGCGTCAGCGGTGATGGACGAACCGCTTGCCTGGCCGCCGGTGGCCGTGATCATGCCAGTGCTCAACGAGCAGATGCACCTGGCTGAGTCCGTGGCGGCGATCACCGCCCAGGACTATCCGGGGGAACTGCAAATCGCGCTCGCACTCGGCCCGTCGACAGACGATACCGACGCGGTGGCTGCTGCGCTGCGGGCGGACGACCGCCGCATCATCCTGGTGCCCAACCCGACGGGGAAGACCCCGGCCGGGCTCAATGCTGCATTGGCGGCCACGGACAGCCCGATCGTGGTGCGTGTGGACGGTCATGCGCTATTGCCCGCGAACTACATCCGAACCGCCGTGGAGGTTCTGCAGAGGACCGGCTCGGACAACGTCGGTGGTGTCATGGCCGCCCAGGGAACCACGGACTTCGAGCGCGCGGTCGCGTGTGCCATGCGGTCCCGGTTGGGTGTCGGGGCTGCCTCATTCCACACCGGCGGACAGGAAGGTCCGGCCTTGACCGTCTACCTGGGGGCCTTCAGGCGAGCGGCTCTGGAACGGGTCGGGGGTTATGACGAGGCGTATGTGCGCGCGCAGGACTGGGAGATGAACCATCGGATCCGGCAGTCGGGGGGGCAGGTCTGGTTCACCCCCGGCATGCGGGTCACCTACCGCCCGCGCTCGTCGGTCAGGGCCTTGGCCAAGCAGTACCTGCATTACGGCCGGTGGCGCAGGGAGATCATGCGCCAGCATCCCGAAACCGTCAGCGTGCGGTATTTGGCCGCGCCGATGGCGGTGGTGTCGATCGGGGTGGGAGCGTGCCTGGCTGGCGTTGCGACGCTGGCCGGGAAGCGGCACGCATGGCTGGGCGTGGCGCCCGCCGTTGGCTACGCGGCGGGAGTGGTCCTCGGCGGTCTGGCCATCAGCACGAGGGAGTCCGCGCCCGTGCGGGTGCGGGTTCCGATCGCGCTCGCCACCATGCATATGAGCTGGGGCGTGGGTTTTCTGAGCAGTCCGCGCGACCTGCGCCCATGAAGGAAAGTCCCGTGCGCCCCGATGTCAGTGCCGTGATCTGCGCCTTCGGCCCCGAACCCCACCTGCTGCGAGTCGTCCGTGCGCTGCAGGACAGCGTGGGCGTGCGGGTCGAGGTGATCGTGGTCGACAACGGCAGTCCGGCGTGCAGCACGCTCGGCTCCGACATTCGATTGCTGGAGCCCGGAGTCAACACCGGCTTCGCAGGAGGATGCAACCTGGGAGCCGCCGCCAGCACCGGGTCCACGGTCGTGTTCGTCAACAGCGACGCCCTGGTCGAGCGCGAGTGCCTGTCCCTGTTGCATGACCAACTGCGGGACACGTCGGTCGCTTTGGCGGGTGCGACGGTGTTGTTGGCCGACGAACCCGAGGTGGTCAATTCCTGGGGCAATCCCGTGCATCTGCTGGGATTCTCCTGGGCAGGAGGCTACGGCCATCCGGTGTCGCAGGCCGTGACCGGCGGTTGTGCGAGTGTTTCGGGGGCGGTGTTCGGCGTGCGCAGGACGGAGTATTTGGCGCTCGGGGGCATGGATCCGACGTACTTCACCTACGGCGAGGATATGGACTTGTCGTTGCGGGCCTGGCTGGCCGGTGGTGCGGTGCGTGTTCTGTCCTCAGCCCGGGCGTACCACCATTACGACTTCTCGCGGAACCCGAACAAGCTGCACCTGGTGGAGCGCAACCGTTTGATCACGGTGCTCACAACGTACGAAGCGCGCACCTTGGCCGGGTTGGCGCCGTTGTTCATCGCCTCCGAACTGGCGCTGCTCCTGCAAAGCCACCGCGATGGATGGATGTCCCAGAAGGTGGCAGGTTGGTGGTGGCTGGTCCGGCACCACACCTACCTCCGTCGACGACGCAACCGGGTGCAAGGAACCCGACGTGTTGGCGACACCGAACTGTTCGCCCACTTGAGTGTCGAGCTAGATCCGCCGGAGCGCTTCGACATGTCGATCCCCGCGCCATGGCAGCGCGCAATCAGCCGATACTGGTACCAGGTGGGTAGCCGGATCGCCGGAATCCCGAGACGTTGAGCTGGACCTCATCGGTCGGCCCGCGCAGTCCGTGGTGGGCGCGACCGTGGACACACTCACGCGGGGGACCTCCCGCACCGGCGTCCGCCACTGAACGAGGGACCGCCGTTCTTGGGAGCCGTTCGGAGTTACACCACTTAGCCGCAGCCAACCGTCCGGTCAGGCAGCCTGCCGCGTGGTCCCCGATGCACCGACTAGAGTTCTGTCGATGGGGCTCAGCGTGGTTGTCGCCTGCCACAACGTGGCGGACTACCTGCCCGCGTGCCTGGATTCGCTGATCGCCCAGCAGACACCGCCGGATCAGGTGATCCTGGTCAACGACGGGTCCACTGACGACACCGCCCGGATTTGCCAGGAATACGCCTCGCGGCCACGCGGGGTGGATGGTCGTCACCGGAGTTGGTTCGGGGCCCGGAGGTGCCCGGGACCTGGGACTTGAACATGTCACGGAGGACCACCTCGCATTCGTCGACGGCGACGACGTGGTTCCGGCGCAGGCGTACCGCGTCCTGCTGGGAACGCTGCAGAAGACCGGCTCCGACGTGGCCTCCGGTGACGTGCTTCGTTACGACGGTGTCCACCTCGGGCCAAGCGGTCCGCACCGCAACGCGATCCTCGGCACGAGGTTGCGCACGACGATCCACCGCACCCCCAGCCTGATGTACGACACGACGGTGTGGAACAAGGTCTTCCGCATCGGCCTTCTGGCGTGAAGCAGGACTGCGTTTTCAGGCCAACGTGATGTACGAAGACCTGCCCGTGATGATTGCTGCGCAGGTTCGGGCCCAGTCGGTGGACGTGATGAAGGCCCCCGTGTACTGGTGGCGTCGCCGCGTCGACGGTCATGCGTCGATAACGCAGCGCAGGGCGGAGACGGCGAACCTGATCGACCGTATGAACGCCATCGACGAAGTGGACGGCATGCTCGCCGACGATGCGTTTCTCAAGAGCACGCACGATCGCAAAGTGCTCACCTTCGACATTCCGCTGTACATGCCGAACTACGCGCAGGCAGACGAGCAGTACCAGCGTGTCTTCCTGCAACGGGTGGGTGCTTTCGTGCGGTCCTCCACGCCGGAGGTGATGGCGGAACTGCCCCCGCGTGACCGGCTGCGCTATTGGCTCATCGAACAAGGCAAGCATGAGGATCTGCTGGAGTTCCTGGAGTTCGAACGCGACCCGTACGCGCTGCGCAAGACAGTGCCCGGAGACGGTGTCACCTACGCCGATATGCCCTTCTTCGGGCAGCCGGGATATCCGATCGAACTCTATGAGTGGGGGGCGGCGCAGCCCGTGGCCTCCGAGGTGGAGCGACTGGAATGGACCTCCGAAGGACTGGCCGTGTCCGGCTATGCCTACTTGGACGGCATTGACTCCGGCGACGCCCAGCAGCGCAAGCTCCGGGTCCGGGTGGTTGGCGGAGATGCCCCGTTCTCCGTGGCCGTCAAATGGCACAACCGGCAGGACCTGACTGCCAAGGAGATGGCTGCGGAGGTGACCTACAACAACGTCGGCGTGTCCTTCACAGTGCCGTTCGAGCAGTTACCCGCCGAGGGTCTCATGCGCTGCGATGTGGATGTGACAGCGCCGGGAGGTCGTCGTCGAGTGCCGTTCGCGGGAACCTACGACGGCGCCGCCCACCTTCCGCGCCGGGTGCAAACCCCCGATGGCCGGATCGTGGTGGCGCGCTGGCGGGGGGAGGCATTGGGCATCGCGGTATACCCGTCGCGCCCGCTGGTGAGCGCGGTGGAGGTCCCGCGTGCGGACCACGTGCGGATTCTCTTCGACCGACAGCTGCCCGGTGGCCACGTGGTGGTCCGGCGGCGCGACGACTTCGAGGAGGTGTCCGCGCCGCTGGAGCGCGTGGTGGATCTGGACCTGTCGGTCTTGCCGCCGATCGACTCGCTGGTGCCGGTCGAGCTCGATGTCCTGCTGCAGTTGCCCGACGAGCCGGAGACGGTGCCAGCCATCCTCAGTCCGCAGTCCCCGGAGTTGCTGGTCACACACGATGGCTTGGAGTACTTCCTGCGTGCGGGTATCACCGGCGGGTTGCAGATCGCGCTACGGGACCCTCGACCCCGGCTCCTGCAGTGGGACATGACCCGCCACGGCCTGCGGCTGAGCGGGGATCGGGCCGGCACGCTTACGCACCTCGCTTTGGAGAACCGCAACGGTGTGCGCAGCGAATACCCGGTGAGTGTGGACAGGGACACCTGGCACGCCGTGCTGCCAGCCGACGATGACGCGGACCTCGACGGATTCACGCACCTTCCGGCGGGTCGCTGGAACCTGCTTACCGCCAACGACCTTCCGGTGCACGTCGCGCAGGCAGCCCGGGAGCGGATGCTGGCCGGCCAGTGGCTGCGGGCAGATGGGGTGAAAGTCGCCGTTCGGGCGCGTCGGGCTGCTACCGGGTACCTGCAGATCGATCCGTCCGGGGATATCGATCCGCCCGGACTGCATGGTCGTCGCCAGATCATCGAGCAGTACTACCCGAAACGCCGGTCCAAGCGAGTCCGCCGGACCATCTTGTTCGAGAACTGGAAGGGGAAGCAATACAGCGACAACCTGCGTGCCATCGACGAGGAGTTGCAGCGTCGTCGCGACCGTCGCAAACGGATCTGGGTGGTGCGCGACCACAGCGTTCGCATGCCCAAAGGGGTTCGCACGGTGTTGCGTTTCAGCCCCGAGTACTACGACTTTCTGGCACGGTCCAAATGGATCGTGGCCAACGACTCCATTGATCCGAGCTACGTCAAACGCGATCAGCAGACGTACCTGCAGACGTGGCACGGCACGCCCCTGAAGAAGGTCGGGCAGGACATCGAACAGGTCAACTTCGCGCGCAAAGGCTATCTGGAGACCTTCGCCCACGAATCCGAGAAATGGGACTACCTGGTCAGCCCCAATGCTTACAGTTCCCAGATCATGGGCAAGGCATTCGGGGTGGAACCCGGCAAGATCTTGCAGACCGGCTACCCACGCAACGACATCTTCTACCGCCCTGAGCGCACCGCTCGAGCGCAGGCCACCCGCGATCGCTTGGGACTCTCGCCGCAGCAGAAGATCATCTTGTACGCACCCACGTGGCGTGACGACCGCTATGACGACCGCGGGCGTTACATCTTCGATCTGAAACTCAACGTCGACGCTCTGCGTGAGCGGTTCGGGCGGACCCACGTCCTGCTCTTGCGCGGGCATCATCTCCTGGCCACCCGGGCGGGCATTCCAGCGGCCGGCGGTTTCGTTCGCAACGTGTCGTCGTACCCCGACATCGCGGACCTCTACTTGATCGCCGACGTGCTGATCACCGACTACTCCTCCGTGATGTTCGACTACGTGAACACGGGTCGACCGATGTTGTTCTTCACGTGGGACCTCGACGACTACCGTGATCGGGTCCGCGGCTTGTACTTCGACCTGACCGAGGACCCGCCGGGGCCGATCTGCCGGACCTCCTCGGAGGTGATGGCCGCCCTCGATCAACTGCCCGACGTCCAGTCGCAGTACGCGCAGGCCTACGCGCGGTTCCGGGAACGGTTCTGCGCATGGGAGGACGGCAACGCCGCCGCCCGCGTGATCGATGCAGCCCTGCGCTGACTCCTGGCGGGTCCGGGTGGACGTCCCCGTGCTCGCGCTGCTCCTGGTGTCGACCCTGGTCGTGGCCTGGGTGTGGCGCACGGTCCTGGTCACCTCCGATCCCTGGCACTACGCACAGGCGGCGCTCAACTTCGGAACCCATGACTGGATCGCCTCCGGGCTGACGCGGTGGGGGATCATCGTGCCGCTGTTGCCCGTGGCGGCGGTCTTCGGTCCCACGCTGCCCACGTTCTACGCCTTCGCTTTGCTCGCCACCGCGCTGATCGTCCCGGTCGTGTACCTACTTGCCCGCGCGGTGGGTCCGTCATCGGTGGCGGCGCTGACGGTCATCGCCTTCGTGGCCCAGCCGTTGACGTTCATCAACCTCAGTCGTGGCTATCCGGACCTGATGGCGGTGGCGTTGAACGGGCTCACCCTGATCCTGGTCCTGTGCGCACGGGCCCGGGAACGGATCTGGTTGCTGGTGGCGGCTGGGCTGGTCGCTGGGTGGGCGTTCGAAGTCCGCGAGACCACGGTGTTCACGTGGCCGTTGTTCGCCTGGATCATCTGGACGACGCGGCGGCGGTGGGTCGGCTACCTGGCGGTGGTCGTCGGGCTGCTGCCGTGGGCGGTGGCAGACGTCGTGCTGTCCGCAGCGACGCTGGACGATCCGTGGGCCAAGTGGCGCGTGCTCACCGGCTCGGACCTCAACGACTCGACCTCTGTGCTCGACGGTGGCTACTTGGGGCAGGACCGTTGGTGGTACCTCACCCGACTGCCGGTCGCGATCGCGCAGGAGCCGTGGGGATGGGTCCTGCTGCTGATCGGCGGGCTGGGGATCGCCGCCGGTCTGATTCTGCGAGGCAGGGTTGGCCTGTATGTGGTGTGGGCGGTGCTGCCGGCGGTGCTGTTGGTGCTGCAAGCCGGCGTCATCGATCCGAGTAGCCCCAGCGTGCGAGTGGACGTGCCGAGGTATTGGTTGGCGTTCATGCCGGGTTTGACCATCGCGGCGGTGACGCTGTGTGCGCGCGCTGCGACTCGGCTGCGACTGCCGGCCAGCGTGGGGGCGGGTCTGTTAACGCTGCTGGTGGTGGTGGCGGGCATTCGATTCGCCACCACGGAGCCCACGTTCTATCCCAACCGTGGCGATCTGCCGTACCGCACAGTGCAGCAGTTACCCGACGGAGCCACGGTATGGACCGACGGACGTACCTACCGGATCCTGCCGGTGTACGCGGCCAGTGCGGGCAAGTCGTTCGACGTTCGCGACTTCACGCGTAAGGGTTTCCGGCCCGCACCGGGGGAGTACGTGCTGATCTTCAGCGACACGGATGAGACGTGCGAGTTCTGCAAACTCGACTACGACCTGTGGCTGGCCAAAGGAAAGCGGTTGCCAGTTGAGGACTTCGCACGCGTGTGGACCGCCCCGGACGGCAACGCCCGACTGTTCCGCGTCCGGTGAACCCGCTGTCAACCTTGACCATCGCCGACACCGGCCGCAGCCTAGGATGATGGCTGTGGATGCCATGCACACGATGCGAGCCGGACAGCCAGTGGAGCAGGGTTCGGTCCTGCTGCACGTAGGGATTCACAAGACCGGCACCACCGCCCTGCAAGTCGCGCTGAACGACTCCAGAGCGGTGTTGCGCGAGCACGGTGTCAACTACCCCGGCACCCGCACCTATCACCACAAGGCGATCCTGGCCGGGGCGAACCGACCCTATGGCTGGCGTGAGAACGGCGCCAAGGTCCCACCCAAGCGTCACTGGAACAAGATGCTGCGCGAGGCCGACTATGAGGGTCGCACGATCATCAGCAGTGAATTCCTCGATGACATCAGCGCGCAGACCGCGGCGAAGGTGATCGAGGACCTCGGCGGCCCGCAACGCGTGCATGTTGCGGTCACGCTGCGGGCCATCGGCAGCATCCTGCCCTCGGCGTGGCAGCAGCACGTCAAGTCGGGCATGTCCATGTCGTACGAGTCGTGGCTGGACGTGATCCTCAACGATCCCGACTCCAGCCGGAGTACCCGGTTCTGGTATCGCCACGATCAGGTGGTGCAAGTCCAGCGGTGGTGCGACATCGTGGGCCCCGAGCGCGTGCATGTGGTGGTGATTCCGGACGGCGACCGGACGGCGATCTTCACCGCGTTCGAGACGTTGTTGGACCTCCCCGAAGGTCTGCTGTCCGGCGGTGAGAGCCAGGTGTTGAACCGGTCCATGACCGCTGCTGAGGCCGAGTTCGTGCGCCGGTTGAACAAGAATCTGGTGGGCACCATGAACTGGGACGAGTTCAGCGGCCTGGTCCGGCGAGGATTGGTGCTCAACATGGTGGAGAAGCGCCGCCCGGCTTCCGGCGAAGCCAGACTCGAGACGCCGGCTTGGGCAGCCGACAGGGCGGCCGAAATCGGAGCCGGATTCGCCGAGGGTCTATCGACGCTGGACGTGGATGTGATCGGTGATCTGTCCGATCTCGGCATGCGGGCGCGCTCAGGTGAGACCGTGCAGCCGGACACCATCGCCATGGATGTGGTGGTGGCCGCCACGGTCGGATTGGTCGAAGAGGCATTGGCAGAACAGCGGGTGTTGGCCAGCCAATTGGCGGAACTGACCGCTACGCCGGCCGAGGTGACTACCCCGCGCAGTCGCTGGAACGCGCGCCGTATGGCCAGGGTTCTCAAGGCGCGCGTCAAGGGTTAGCCGGTGGGTCGGCAGTCGGCCGACAACGTGAGCGAGGTTCAGCGAACGTGCACGAGGTTAGAGATTCCACGCGTGGGACCTCTAACCCGTGCACAACGTTCTTACGCGAGCCGCCTGGCCACCGGTCATTCTGCGGCCCTTAACGGTCTGCCCGCCGGGGCCAAGCATTGCTAAGGCGAGTCATCTCCGCCTGGCCCGACCGGCGGACCGAAGCGCCTGGCTTACGACTCGAACTCCATCTCCTCGAGGTCGTTGGTCGGTCGCCGGATCTCCGCTGCGGCCTCCGGCTGTCGTTCCACACCGTCGAGACAACTGCGCAAGCCACTGATCACGCTGATCGCGGACCTCACTGCAGGCCTGCAGCCACGCCGCACTGGGAGCCCCAGGCGTGGTGTCGCCGAAGTACCACTGCGTCCACGCAGCCCGGGTCGCCTTCTGTTCCTCGTCGTCCGCGACTGCCTGCAATTCCGCGAGGACGTCAGCGGCCTGCTTACGCGGGAAAGTCCGGGCATCGGCCAGGAAGCCCTCATCCGGCAGCGTCGCCGTCGGAGAAGCTGGACGAGTCACGATGAGGGGTTTGCCAGTCGTCAACCAGTCAATAGCGACGGCGGACACGTCAGTGATGCAGGCATCGGCGGCGTGGAACTGCCAATCGAAGGAGGGTGTGGTGTCGGCAAAGTGCTGGGCCCCGGGGTCGGCGAGGTTGGCCCGCGCGATCATCTCCTCGATACGTTCGCGAGCGGCCTGGTGTTCATTCGAGACGACCCCGGTCCGGGGGTGTGCGCGGAAGATCAGTCGGTGGTCAGGCGAGGCGAGCAACGCCGTGGCCATCTCGATTCCGTGCGACGTCAACGAGCCGTAACTCATGCTGGGGCGGTCGCCCTCCCAGGTCGGGGCGTAGAAGACCACAGTGCGGCCGTCCGCGGGCAGATCCGGTCCACCCTGCGGCACGAAGTCCATCTGGGGTCGACCTATGCGCTTGGTGCGGGTCGCGACGTCGTATCCCAGTAGCGCTTTCGACAGCCGGGAGGCGGCAGCATCGCCGGCGATGAAGGCGTAGTCGTAGGACTTCATCTGACCGGACACCATGTACGACTTGTCGCTCTCGCCATGGCTGATGAAGACGTGCAGGATGCTGTTGATCCGCATCATCTGGAAGTTGCGGGTGTTCTGATTGACGTACAGCGCCATCTTGAACCGCTGCCGGTTGACCAGGTCCTCGATGTTCTCCATGCGCGGGGCATAGATGACCGGTACTGGGGACTCCTCGAGCAGCGCCAGCGCGGACGAGGCCGAGCGGCACACCAGCGCGACGGGGGATTGCTCGTCGAGTTTGCGCAGTGGTTCGAACCATTGCCGCAACTGGTAGAGGTTCACGACGCCGTCTGCGTAGTAGACCATCGTCTCGAAATGGTCGTCTGGCAATTGTCGGTCACCGGTTTGGCTCTCCCAGCGCTCCACCAACTCGCCGGCAGATCCAGCCTTCCATGCCCGCAAGACCGCCCAGTAGATCTGTTTAGCCCTGCTGGCCACGAGTCCTCCTTATAGATGGGCGCAGCCCCGAGAATACCGTTTCCGCAAAGCGGCCCGACACCCACAGCCCACCGCGCTGCTGACGTGAGCGCCGGTCCGGGTGGCTCAGGTCAGTGAGTTCACGCGCTGCAGATCCGCGTCGAAGTCGATCTCCACAGCGAAGAGATCGGAGATGTCCACTGGCCGGAAGCGAACTCCGTGTTCCTCGATCGCCAACTCGATGCCGCGCTCGAAGTAGTCCTGCTCGTCGACCTGCTCCAGGCATTCGATGAGCGCGGCCTTGTCCCGTCCGGAAATCAGGTTGATCCCGACCGCCTCGCCCAGCGCGTCCTTCACCGTCTTGCTCAACTCATCGACGAAACCTTCACCGTCAACGGTGTACTTGACCTCTTCCTCGGCCACAGCCGACGTGTTGACGCAGATGATGTTCTCCTCGGCTGCCACCGCTGGTTTCAACCGTTCGAGCACCTCCGGGTCGAAGACCACGTCGCCGTTCATCCAGATGACGGGTCCGTCACACGACGAACGCAGCGCCCGCAACAGGCTCTTGGACGTGTTGGTGGTGTCGAAGTTCTCGTTGTAGACGAACAATCCCGCGGGGAAGGACTCCAAGATGGACTCCAGCTTGAAGCCCACAACGGTGATGAGACGAGCATCGTCGGAGAAAACCTGACGGACGTTGTCGCGCTGCTGGGCCATGATGCTGCGCCCGTCCTTCAACTGAGTCAGCGGCTTCGGCCACGGCCGACCGAGTCGGGTGCCCATGCCTGCGGCCAGGATGGCGACCTGGATGGTCATATGGGGTCTCCGTTCGACGTGTCAGTGGGCTGCCACAACTCTAGCCGCTGGGGAAGATATCCGGGGCCCGGCAGCGCTGCGATGGGGGCTGATGCGCGGGGTTCTTGTACGATCGTCCTCGATGGAAACCGACGCCGCATCGCATGCGGTCACTCCGATTGCTGCCGGCGAGGTCCTTCTGCACGTGGGGGTGCACAAGACCGGGACGACGGCGTTGCAGGCCGCCTTGGCCGACGCCCGCCCGGTGCTGGCCGAGCATGGGGTGCGGTATCCCGGCGATGCCCGCGACCAGCATGCCGCCGTGCTGGCCGGTGCGGGCAAGGCCTACGGGTGGCGCGACGACAGCGCCGGCGCACCACCGCGCCGATGGTGGAAGCAGTTGGTTTCCGAAACCCGCTTCGACGGCCGTTCCATCATCAGCAGCGAGTTCCTCGACGACATCGGAGTCGACGTGGCGCGGCGTATCGTCGACGACCTCGGGGGGCCCAAGCGTGTTCATGTCGCGGTGACCCTGCGTGCGGTCGGGCACATTCTGCCCTCCGCCTGGCAGCAGCAGGTCAAGAAGGGCACGTCGTTGTCCTACCGCCGGTGGCTGCGGATGATCCTGGCTGACGAGCCGGGCAAACGGGCACAGAAGTTCTGGTACCGACACGATCAGGTCGCACAAGTGGCCCGGTGGGCCGACATCGTGGGGCCTGAGCGCACCCATGTCGTGATCATCGCAGCCGGGGACCACGGCGCGATCTTCCGCGGATTCGAGGCTCTGCTGGCTCTGCCGACCGGTGTGCTCAGCGAACGCGGAGGATTGCTCAACAACCGCTCGATGACCAGGGCCGAGGCCGAGTTCGTGCGCCGGCTCAACAAAGAGGTGACCGACGAACTCAAGTGGGACCAGTTCAACTCCTTGATCCGCCGCGGACTGGTGCTCAGCATGGTCGAACAGCGTGATCCGGACCCCGCCGAGCCGAAGTTGGAGACGCCCGGATGGGCAGCCCGCCGAGCAGGCGAGTTGGGACGCGATTTCGCCACCGGTATCGCCGGGCTGGGCGTGGATGTGATCGGAGATCCCGAGGCCCTGGCGGTTGCACCGAGGGCCGGGCATGCGGATCGTCCGCAGGAACTCGAAGTGGCCGCTGCGGTGGCTGCGGTCGAGGGACTGCTGATTGCCGCCCTGGCGCAGCGCCGCGAACTCACCGATCAGATCGAAACAGTGCGTGCCGAGCGTATGAAAGACGCCAAAGCCCACTGACCCGTTGGTGCATCCGCGGGTCCGGGCGGGGGTGGTTGCTGGTGCTAGCGTGCGCGTGTGAACGTCGCTTCGAAGGTCAGCACCCTGGCACGCAACGAGTACCTGCGGGTGCGTCGGTCTTCGCGCGATGCTGCCAGCCGACGGCACCTGCGGCGCGAGCCGACGGCGTTGCCGCCGGCGCGGGTGATGGCGCATTTCGCCGATGATGATCCGGAGTTGTACCTCTACCAGTTACGTCAGTGGTATCAGCCGCTGACAGCGTTGAACGAAGCCATGCCGACCGTCATCTCGGTGCGCAAGGCGACGGTTGCCCGGATGGTTGCGCAGGAATGCTCCCTGCCCGTGGTCTACCTGCGGAACCTGCCCGATATGGAGAACTACATGACCAGCGCCGACCCCCGCGTGGTGCTGTACGTCAACCAGTCGGTGCGCAACTTCCAACTCATGCGGTACGGCCGGCCCATGCACGTGTTCATCTCACATGGGGAAAGCGAAAAGGGTTACATGTCCAGCGGCCAGTTGCGTGCCTACGACTTCGCTTTCATCGCGGGCCAGGCGGCACATGACCGCATCCTCGGCTCGTTGCCCAATTACGATCCGGCGGTCCGCACCCGGCAGATCGGCCGCCCACAGCTGGACTTCCTTTCCCAGGACCGCAGCGGCAGCAGTGCTGTGACCACCGTGTTCTACGCTCCGACGTGGGAGGGCGACCGGCCGTCGATGGCCTACGGTTCGATCGAGTCCGCGGGGCGTCAACTGGTCGGCAGTCTGTTGTCCGGCGGGTATCGGGTCATCTATCGCCCGCACCCACTGTCCGGGACCCACTCCGCAACGTACCGGCAAGCCGACCGGGAGATCCGCACCATGCTGGGTCGGGCGAACAGCCGCCTGCCCGCAGGCCGCCCGAGGAATGTCATCGACACCGCCGGTCAGATCGACGTACAAATCGCCGAGTCGAACATCGCCATCGTGGACAACTCCGCGATGGCCTTCGACTGGCTGGTGACCGGGAAACCGCTCATCGTGACCGTGCCCGCAGCCGAATCGGCGGTGGGGGCGAACAACAGCTTCTTGTCCGCGTGCTACCGCCTCACGTCGTCACAGGCCGGTGCTGCCGCAGAGCTGGTTGGCCGTGCGCTTGCCTCCGACACGCTGCACGATCAACGCGCCTACTGGGTCGACCGGCACTTCGGGGATGTTTCGCAGGGGGCATCCACCCGGCGGTTCATCGAGGCCACCGCGGAGGTCGCGGAATACGGTGAGACGCAGATCCGCCTCACGGAGGAACGCGTTGGTGACCTCGCGGCGCGCGAGCTCGGACCGGGCTGACTCTGGCGTACCTGCGGTGGGCACGTCAATTCACCTCTGGCATCAGCGGGGAACGCCCGACTGGACGGCCAGCGCTTGGACTGCGCCGAACGCGCTCCAACCCCGGCTCAACGAGCAGGCCTTTCCGGATCGCGCTGTCAGCGACGTGACACCCCCTGCGAGGACAGGGCACAGCGGATCACCGAATCCCCGCTGGACCTGAGAAGCCTGCGGTTCTTCGACCGGGTCACATCGGCGCCACTGAACGTCGGCAGACCGGTCCGCCTCAGACCACAGGTGGACGCCCGTACCGGCTCATCTCGGCGACGGTCGCCCACCGAATCGGTCGACGTGGGCCTGGATCGGCACTCCACCCCTCGCGGAATCCTTCCCACCAGGCGCGCCACGCCAGCGGGTCCTTCCGCGAACGGAGGCGCTGCACGGCGGTCCATGTCCCCACATAGGGAAGGCCTACGGGCCATGGCAGGTTGCGCCGGGCCAGCCAGACCCGGTTGCGGGCGTTGAGCCGGTAGTACTCACTGTGACGGCGTGGATCGATGACCGGATGGTGTGCAACGAGGTCGCCGGCGTACCAGACGATCCGGTCACACTCCCAGACCCGCCAGGCCAACTCGATACCTTCGTGGGCGTAGAAGAAGGGCTCGGGCCAGCCCCCCGCGCAGTCGAACACGTCGCGCGGGATCGCGGTCGCGCCCTCCCAGACGCTGAAGACCGCGCTGCTGTGCCGCGGGTCACCTTTGTGCATGCGGGGGATCCAACGGGTCGGGTCGGTCGACGACTCCGGATCGGTGACCCGGGGCTGGATCAGCCCGAAGCGGGGGTTGTCCGCGAACATCTGCGAGATCCTGGCCAGAGTGTCGGCTTCCGGCAGCCACGCGTCGTCGTCGAGGAAGAAGATCATGGGTGCTGTCGTCGCCGCCACCCCGGCATTGCGACCGGCGGGGATGCCCACGTTGTTCGCAAGTGCCAGGCCGCGGACCCCTGGGGGCAGTCCGGTTGGCTCCCAGCCGTTGCCCACCACCACGATGTCGGTGTCGACGCCGGTCTGCGCGAGGACGGATTCCACTGCTCTGCTCAGCTCCGCGGGTCGCAGTCCCTGGGTGAGCAGCACCACCGCGTAGTCGGTGATGGCTGCCATCAGCTCACGCAGATGCTGGAGTCTGCGGTCTTCGGCGCCGAGGTGTCCAGCGGGTCCTTCTTCTTCTTGGTCACCACCGGCTTGATCCCTGAGTAGTCCTCGCCGACCTTCAGCACCATGGTCGGGTTCGATCCGTTCTTGACCTTCGTCTGCGTGGCACCGGCAGAGTAGGCCAGGGTTCGGGCTGCCTCCGCCTTGCTCGCGGAGTAGCTCAGACGGGTTGCCGCGATGTCCTTGTCCGAGGAGCGGGTGCCCACCACGTTGTAGCCCTGGGCGGTCAGGTCGTCGGCCACGATCGCTGCGAAACCGGACTGCGGGGTGCCGTTGACCACGATCACGTCGATGTTCTGCGGGGGAACGGTCAGCGGGTCCTGACCCGGCGGGACCGTCGGCGGCTCTGGCCACGGTTTGTCGTTGATGATGGCTTTGAACATCCGGTCTGCCTTGGCCTGGTCCCATGACACCGTCGACATGTCGGAGTTGTAGGTGAACGGCACGGTGACGAACGTGATGTCCGAGGGCCGGATGTCCACCATGGACTCGGCGATCGCCTGAATGGAACTGAGGTCCGACAGGTTCTGGTCGGTCGTCAAGGACTTCGTGCCAGCGTCCAGCAGGTTGAACAACTTGATCGGGTTCGTGAGCACACCCGCACTGGTGACCTTGCGGATCATCGACGAGATGAAGTCCTGCTGGCGCTGGATGCGCTGGATGTCGCTGCCGTCGCCGAGAGTCTCGCGGGCACGCACGAAAGCCAGCGCGTCCTCGCCGCTGATCGTCTGCTTACCCGCGGGCAGGTCCAGACGCGCGTGGTAGTCGTTGACCGGCTTCTCGAGGCAGATCTCGACGCCATCGACGGCATCCACCATCTTCTTGAACCCGTTGAAGTCGACCACGACGAAGTGGTCGACGTAGATGCCGGTGAGTTCCTCGACGGCCTTGATGGTGCATCCCGGGCCACCGATGTCGAAGGCCTCGTTGAACCGCCCGGTGTAGCCGCCTTGTTGCTGGCCCTGGCTGTTCTTGCACATCGGCAACGTGACCAGTGAGTCGCGCGGGATGCTCATTCCCAGCGCGCGGGTGCGGTCCCCGGAGATGTGGAACAGCAGGGTGGTGTCGCTGCGCTGACCCTCGATACCGGCGTTGTTCGCATTGCCATACTTCTTGTTGTTGCCCTTGCCGGTCCGGCTGTCCGAACCCATGACCAAGATGTTGATCGGTTCGGTGGGTGCGGCCTCCTTCACGGGGCGCGAGCCGAGTTGATCAGTCGTGTCGAGGGTGTTGATGTTGGAGTCCAGGCGGTCATAGAGAACCGCCCCGGCCGCAGCAGCGCCAGTGGCGAGCAGCACGAAGGTCGAGGCGATGCCAGCGAGTACGCGTGGCCAGCGACGGCGACGAGCGGCCATGGCCCTCCGATCGATACGAATCTCCAGATTACCGTGTGGTTGCCCCTACGCGGCGCACATGTGAGGTGACGCTCAATAGACGTTGCCACGGGCCCCCTGGTTCCTGCCCGTGTGACGGGGCGCATGAGGGGGTCGCCCGGACCGGGTTCGGCGACCTCGAGCGGTCGATTTCGCCCCGAATCCACGTCTGGACCCCGAACGCGTCCGATATGCAGACAGTTGTGCGGGGAATCGGCGGCGTGTGCGCGCTTCCGGGGGGTTGGTTCGACAGCCTGGGCCGGTTGTCTGCTCCACTGGACAGTCGAAAGGTGGTGGTCGCGTGCGCACCCGCATTGCTGTTGTCCTGGCTCTGGTCCTCGGGGCGGTGATCGTGCTGCCTGTCGCCGGTTGGCCGGGCTCCGGTCCGCGGCCGGTGCCCACTCGTGTGCAGACGCTGGATCTGGAAAGCATCGCCATGGCCGGCGGGCGTGGGATGTCCGGTGTGGATCAGCCCACCGCCTCGCAGAGTTCGGTGATAGAGACCGATCCGTTCGGGTTGGTCGGCCTGTCGTGGGACAGCCCACCGCCTGAGGGCTCCGTGGTGAAAGTCCGGGTGCGTGAGGAATCGGGATGGACCTCGTGGATGGAGGTGCCTTTCGACGACGACCACGGCCCTGATCCGGCAACCGAGGAAGGGCAACGGGCGCGCAAGGGCAGCGATCCGCTGCTCACCGGGGAGTCGGACGCGGTACAGGTGAAGGTGCAGACTCCAGACGGACAGGCCCCACCGAACACCGAGGTCCACCTCGTGGACACCGACAACGTGGACATCCAGCAACCGCAGCTGTCCCAGGCAGCTGCCGCCCCCGGCATGCCGCCGATCATCACGCGCGCGCAATGGGGTGCCGACGAGAGCAAGCGCAACCGGGGACCGGTGTATTCCAAGGCGGTCAAGGTGGGCTTCGTGCACCACACCGTCTCCAGCAGCACCTATTCGCAATCCCAGGCTGCGGCGCAGATGCGTAATCTCTACGCCTGGTACACCGAAGGCCTCAAGTATTCCGACATGGCGTACAACTTCCTGGTCGACCGCTTCGGCCGGCTGTACGAGGGTCGTTATGGCGGCATGAGCCGGCCCGTGGTCGGAGGTCACACCGCGGGGCTGAACAACGACAGCTTCGCGGTCTCGGCCATGGGGAACTTCGAGGAGTTCAACCCCGCTGCCTCCCAGATGTCGGCCATCAAGGAATCGATCGCCGAGTTGATGGCCTGGAAACTGGGTCTGACGAAGCGGGATCCGGGTGGCAGGGACACGCTTCTGAGTACGGGGTCACTGAACTCCGGCTACTGGGAGAAGGGTCAGACTGCGACCCTCAACCGGGTCTCCGGTCACAAGGACGCGGGAAACACCGCATGTCCGGGCAAGTACCTGTACGCGCAGGTGCCGTCGATACGAGCCCGGGCTGCACAGATCTACCGCAACGGTGGCGACGACCAGCCCGCCCCCGCCGAGATACCTGACCTCATCACGCCTGATCCGGTCACCAAAGAGTTCAACTTCCGCGGATCCGGTTCCGGTGACGGAGTGGGCCTCCCACGAGCAGGTGTGCTGGGGCAGGCCCGTGACGGGAAGAAGGCCAGTGGCATTCTGAAGCACTACCTCACCGGCGTGGCCGTGAGTAACGTCAGTGATCAGCGTGTGATCCGGGTGGCCCTGGCGAACCGTACGTCGCTATCCATCCGCAGCGGCGCACTGACGAAGGGCGGGGGTGCGGTGAAGGTCGGCGCCGGCAAGTCGGGACTGGTCGCGGGCCCGAAGACGAAGATCCGCGCACGAGTCAGTGGCGAGAACGTCGTCATCTCGCGCAAGGCCGGGAAGAAGTGGGTCACCGCCGTCACTGCACCGAAGGTCCCCATCCGGTGGGCGGGCACTCGACAGGCGGGCAAACTCGGTAGCCGCGCGACCCAGGTTCGTGTCGGCAAAGACCTGTTGCGTCGCGGCAAAGTGACGATTTCCAGTGTGGGTGGTCGCCTGCGGGTGATCGCGAACCTGCGGGTTCACGACGAGTACCTCCCATATCTGCAGACCGTCCCGACATCCTGGCCGCTCCAGGCCCAGCGGGCCATGGCGATCGTTGCCCGATCGTCCGCGCTTTCCGCGGTATGGAACCCGGATTGCGGTTGCCACGTCGGCGACGCCGGATTCCGTGGGCAGTCGGCCACGACTGCCAAGGGCTACACCAACTGGCGCAAGGCGGTGAAGAGGACGTCGTCGTCGGATTCGGGTCTGACGGTGCTCTACGCCGACCAGCCGGTGAGTGTTCCTGTCTTCGAGGCGACCGGTGGGGCGACCCTGAACAGTGCCGACGTGCGCGGCGAGGACCTGCCATGGGCACGCAGTGTTGACGACCCGTGGAGCCTCAAGAGGAAGAACACGTCGTTCGCAACCTGGGCGACGCAGAAGCGCCCGCAGACTCAGGTCGCTGCGCTCTTCGGTCTGCCCGATGTCGCGCTGCTGGACCTTCGCACCCGCATGACGGGGGGTGCTGTGTCCACCGCGAAGGCGACCAGCTCGTCGGGACAGACCGCGTCGATCACCGGCGAACAACTCAGGACCGGTCTGCAGCTGCCGTCGGCCTACATCGCCCGGGCCGCTACACCGGCGCCGACCACCGCCACCGCGCTGTCCGCGACGCTCGCGCGCAGTGGTGGCAGGCCAGTGGTCGTCCAGGCCACGGACACGGCGGTCGTAGCCTTGGCCGCCAGCTACGCCGGAGCCACGAACAGGCCGCTGTTCGTGGTCGGCAGCAAGGGTCCAGGGGTTAAAGCCCGCAAAGCGATGCGTCCCGCATCATCGCTGACCGCTGTGGGAGGTTTCACCTCGAAGGGCCTTAAGTCCCTGTCCCGCTTGGCGAAGGTCAAGCGCGTCACTGCCAAGAAGGCGACGTCCCTGTCGCTGAAACTGGCGAAACTGGATAGCCGTGACACCCGCCGGACGGTGTTCGTCGCCAGCCCAGGCAATGTCGCCGCCATGGCAAGCGCAGCCATGGGAGCCGCACGCGCTGCCGGATCGCTGCTTGCGGTCGATCGTGCTGCGAGCAGCAAGACCACGAAGTGGGTCCGTAAGCACGCGAAACGGACGATCGTGGTCGCTGGCAAGAAGGAAATCCCGAACGCATCGGCGGCGGTGCTGCGCAAACCGGTCCGTCTGGGCGCCTCGAACCCCGTCCTGCGATCTGCGCGGATCGCAGGCTTGGGGTCGCGTCAGGGAGAAGCGATTCTGGTCGACACCTCCCGTCCGATGGCTGCCGCCACCGCTGCAGCATCTCGCCGTGCGGTTCTGTTCGTGTCGCCCACGACAAGCAATGCGAAAGCAGTGCGGTTCTTGCAGGCGAGTCCGGCCATCGCCACGTTGCGCACAGTGGGTGCCGACTCGACCGTGGTGGCCGCGGCCCGACGAGCCTGACGGCCCGTTGGTTGTCGTAGCGAGCAGACCGGTTTCGCCGGGCGGTCGGTTCACGGTGTCAATCGGCAACTCGGGGAAGATGCCAGACCCTCGGTTCATGGTGTGAACAAGTGACCCGGGGCGTGTCAGGGGTCCGGTCTACGGTGTGATCAGTGGCTGGTAGTTCGTGGTTGTTAGCTGGTGACGTCGCGGTGGGCGCCGGCCCTTCCGATTCGACGTTGAAGGTTGGTGTGTCGATCGGGGGGAACAACCGGGGGCGTGGGCATGACAATCGACGCACCGGCACAGGTCGGGCGGGCTCCGGATCTGAGACCAGCGAACGTCAGCGGGTCGCGCGCACGGTGGGGCGCTCCTGATCAACGTCAGTCCCGTAGATCACGCCTGCCCTGACGGAGAGGGGGGAAGCGATAGATGCCAGTGCGCCGATCAGGTCGATCACCTCAAGATCGGTCGCAAGTCGCCCGCCGGGTTCCAAACCCCAGCGCTCGGCGTGATCCAGGGCCCGTTGGGCCAGCTCAGGTGCATTCGGGCCACCGGCCATTCCGCCCGGCCGGGCGGCGGGGAATACGAGCTGGTCCGGCATACCGCGGGCATCGGCGGGGAAGACGGCCTGCGCATCGACTCCTGAGGGTGCAGGTGCCATCCCGAGGGCATCCGGCACCACGAGGACGTCCGCACCCGCGGCCGTGCCAACGAGCAGGTCGGCGTGGGTGGTGTCCAGGCTCACATCCGCTCCGCTCTCCCAGACGGACACCAACCAGACCGCGGTCATCCAATGCAGAGGAAGCTCCAGGCGCACCACCTGTCCTGGTTCGACGTCGAGCTCCAAACGCAACAGGTTGACCGTCTTGCAGACCCAGTTGTCGAAGGTCGTGTGGGAGAGTTCCACGCGACCCTGGGTGCAATCGGTGATCAGCGGCGAACTCGGCGTCTCCCTCAGCGATTCTGCGCGGGCTTGCATCAGGGTATAGGGCACCGATGCATCCTAGGGCGTACGTGCACTCGCCGGGTCCACCCGCCGACTACCGCCCGCAGCGAGGTCCATACCAATCCCTATGTGGCATACCGCACCGCCAAAGCCCGAAGCCGGCGCTCAACGCCTGACAGACTGATGCCATGGAATCGATCCTTCTCGTAGGTGGCAAAGGGACCAGGCTGCGGCCGTTGACCATCAACACGCCCAAACCGATGCTCCCGGTAGCCGGCGTTCCCTTCACCGAACACCAGATCGCCCTGGCCCGTGAGGCGGGCGTCACTCGCATCGCGTTGGGCACCTCGTACCGCGCGGAGGTCTTCAGTGACTACTTCGGTGATGGTCGGCAGTTCGGGGTGGAACTGGACTACCGCGTCGAGGACGAGCCGTTGGGCACCGGCGGAGCTATCCGCAACGCCGCCGATGCGCTCACCTGTGGTCCCGACGACCCGGTTGTGGTCTTCAACGGGGATGTCCTGACGGGCCTGGACATCGGGGCACTCGTGAGGGCTTGGCGTGAAGCTGACGCAGATGTTGCGCTCTATCTGACACGGGTGGACGACCCACGGGCATTCGGACTCGTGCCGACTGTGGGTGACAGGGTCACAGCCTTCTTGGAGAAGCCGCAGACCCCTGAGGAGATCGTGACCGATCAGATCAACGCCGGCTGCTACATCTTCCGCCGCAGCGTGATCGACCACATCCCCGCCGATCGGCCGGTCAGCGTGGAACGGGAGACCTTTCCCGGACTGCTGGAGGCAGGCCGCACGGTCGTCGGCTGGGTCGATCCCGGCTACTGGCTGGATCTCGGGACGCCGTTGGCCTTCGCTCGTGGAAGCGCGGACATCGTGCTCGGCAAAGTCCATTCCCCGGCGCTGCCAGGTCAGCCAGGCGAGTTCCTGGTCGCTTCGGGGGCGCAGGTCGATGGAACCGTGTCCGGCGGCACGTCCGTGGGTCGGGACGCCGTCGTCGGTGCCGGAAGTGAGGTGTCCGGTTCGGTCGTCTTCGACGGTGCCCAGGTCGGGCGTGATTGTGTGATCGAAGACAGCATCGTCGGGGCAGGAGCGGTCATCGGGGACGGATGTAGCCTGCACTCCGCGGTTATCGCGGACGGGGCCCGGATCGGCCCCGGCAACGAACTGCTCGAAGGTGTCCGGGTCTGGCCGGATGTCACCCTGCAGGACTGCGCAGTCCGGTTCTCCTCGGACCAATGACGAACGGCGAGATGGCGCTGCTCAGCGGACCAGCCAATGGTCGTGGAGATGTGCCGGTTCCCGATCGCGGGGGCGTGCGGCGGGCCAGCCGATGGCGATCGCGCCCAAAGGCTGCCAGGAGGGGTTGACCCCGAGTGCCCCAGTGACGACCGGCGGGCAGAACACAGTGCTGGAGATCCAGGCAGACCCGAGCCCCTCGGCGGACAGGCTGACCAGCAGGTTCTCGACGGCGGCACCTCCGGCGACGAGGAAGAGATCCCGCTCGTGGCCGTTGCGCCTGTCGTCGGGGTAGGTGTGAGCGGCGTCCTTCAGGTCGCTGAATGCCAGCACGACCTCCGGGGCGTTCCACAGGATGTCGCCCCGGTCCACCCGCCGTTGGATCGCCTCCTCGCTGAACCCGTCGGCTCGCAGATCCGCCAGCCACTGCTCACGCATGGCCGACAGAACAGGCTCGCGCTGTTCGCGCAGCAGCACGAACCGCCAAGGGCGGCTGCGATGCGGACTCGGTGCGGTGCACGCGGCGGCCACCGCTCGCTGGATCGATTCGACCGGCACGGGGGCATCGCTGAAGGCCCGCACGGTCCGCCGTTCGGTGACCGCCGCCGCCCGCGCCTCACGGGTGCCCACCGAGAACAGGTCCTCGTCGACGGTGCGTATGAGGTCGCGCGCCCTTCCGGGTCCCCGCAGATCGACTCCCCGGACGACTGCCGCGGGGCACCTTCCGGTCTTGCCCTTGACCAGGTCAGCGGCGGCCGCGATCTCGTCGGCCACGGCGATCTGGGTCATCTCCAGGCTCTGACCGTTGTCGTCGGGGACACCACGCAGGTCGACCACCGGGGTCACACCGGCGCTGCCAAGGGCGAAGTCGGTGACTCCTATGCGCCAAGGTCGCCCGGTCGTGTCCGTGATCACGACCGGCATGTCCACCTGCAGTGCAGCGCTGAGCCGCTTACGCAGGGTCGCTGCGCTGGCATCGGGATCGCGCGGGAGTCGTAGGGGTCTAGCGGTGTTCGAGCGATCCACGCCAGCCGAGGCCATCACCACGCCGAGGTGGTTCTCCACGATCCGCAGCGGTCCGCGTGTGGCCACCACCCGTACCGTGTCCTCACTGACAGCTTGATCGCGGTCGGCCACCCACTGGCCCTCAGTCTTGCTGATGACCTTCGAACTGATGACGAGGATGTCCGCGTCCCGCACCCCGGTGGAACCGTCCGGCCAACTCAGTGCTCGCAGAGCCGGTACCAGCACCCCTGCCAGGTCGACGTGCTCATCGAACTCCGGCAGACCGAGCACACCGGACACCTGCATCAGGTCACCAGCCCGATCGTCTCCCGGGCCAGTTCCGCCGCGCTGTGCACGTCGTTCATCAGTGTGGAGGTCGCCAGGTCGGCGATGGCCGCGTCGGGAGCGGGATCCCCGGACTCGTAGACCCACCCGTCGAGAAGCCCGCCCAGCCGACGGGCGCCGTAGTGCGCTGAAACGGCGGCGGCATTGGCGTCGACGCCGATCGCTGCCAAGCACTTGTCCGCCATGCCTTTGACCGGACGCCCGCCCACGATGCCCGAGACGCCCACCACGGGGGCGGGGGCGGCAGCCACCGCGTCGCGGATGCCAGGTACCGACAGGATCGGTCCGATGCTGACGACCGGGTTGGACGGCGGCAGGACCACGACATCGGCATCGCCGATCGCTTCCACAACCCCGGGGGCCGGGTGGGCCTCCTCCATGCCGACGAACCGGAAGTCCAAGGCTGGCAACTCGGCCCGGTACTGCACCCACCACTGCTGGAAGTGGATGGCGCTTCGACCCTCCGGGGTGTCCACGACCACGTGAGTCTCCACCCGGTCGTTGCTCATGGGCAGCAGCGTGACCCCCGGCTGCCAGCGTTTGCACAACGCCGTCGTCACCTGGTCGAGGCCGTAGCCCGCATTGAGCAGTTGGGTGCGCACGAGGTGTGTCGCGACGTCGCGGTCCCCGAGCGTGAACCACAGCGGTGGCACGTCGTACGCGCGCAGTTCCTCCAGGATGCTGTACGTCTCGTCGTTGCGCCCCCAGCCCCGGGCGGCGTCGATCCCGCCGCCGAGGGTGTACATCACGGTGTCCAGGTCGGGACACACCTTCAGGCCATGCAGCCATATGTCATCGGCGGTGTTCCCGATCACGGTGATCTGCGAATCCGGATAGGCGGTACGCAGACCCTGCAGAAAACGGGCTGCCCCGACTCCGCCTGCCAGGACGGTGATGCGCATACGACCTTGCCTTTCGCCGGTGGATTCACGCGCGCGTACGCTTTGCAGGTGACTCTACGTCGGGCGCTGGCCCGGGCTGAACGTGCGGCCACCCTCGATGCCGGTGAGGTGGCCGGGTTGCTGGCAGCGCGTGGAGACGACCTGCGAGCGCTGTGCGAGATCGCCTCGGGCCTGCGCGACCGGGTGCGCGACACCGTCACCTATTCGCCGAAGGTCTTCGTGCCCGTCACCCACTTGTGCCGTGACCGCTGCCACTACTGCACCTTCGCGACCGACCCGGCCACTCTGCGACGCGAGGGCAAATCGCCGTTCCTGGAGATCGACGATGCCGTGGACATCGCGCGCCGGGGGGCCGCCGCCGGATGCGCCGAGGCGCTGCTCACCCTGGGGGACACCCCGGAAGACCGCTGGCCGGCGGCGCGCGCATGGCTGGACGCGCGTGGATTCGACAGCACCGTCGACTACGTGCGCGCAGTGGCGATCGCGATCCTCGAACGCACCGGACTGCTGCCGCACGCCAATCCCGGCGTTCTCACCTGGGAGCAGTTGACCCGCTTGCGACCGGTGTCGCCGAGCATGGGCCTGATGCTGGAGACCAGCAGCAAGCGACTCTTCACCACCCCGGGCGAGGTCCACTACGGCTCACCGGACAAGGACCCCGCGGTGCGACTGCGCATGCTGCGCGATGCCGGTCGGCTTGCAATCCCTTTCACCACCGGGCTGCTGATCGGCATCGGGGAGACGCTCGGGGAGAGGGCCGAGTCCCTGCTGGCCCTGCGCAGCGTGGAGCGGGAGTTCCACGGGATCCAGGAGGTGATCATCCAGAACTTCCGAGCGAAGCCGGGAACCGCCATGGCCAGGGTGCCCGACTGCGGTCCTGAGGAGTACCTAGCAGCCGTGGCCACTGCCCGGGTGGTTCTCGGGCCGTCGGTCCATCTGCAGGCCCCGCCGAACCTGTCCGATCCCGAAGCCCTGGCCGGACTGCTGGGCGCGGGTATCGACGACTGGGGCGGAGTCAGCCCGGTCACGGCCGACCACGTCAACCCGGAGCGGCCGTGGCCGAGCATCGAGGCGCTGCGGGAGGTCACGCAGGAGGCCGGCCTTCGACTGGCGGCACGACTGACGATCCACCCTGACTTCATCGTGCGCGGGGACGCCTGGCTGGACCCCAGGTTGCGACCCTTCGTGGCGGCACTGGCCGACGACAAGGGCCTGCTCGCTCCCGATGTCCGGCCGACTGGCCGGCCCTGGCAGGAATCGGTCGACTACGACGGTTTCGCCGCCGGCGGAGCGGGGCGGACCGACCTGGCGATCACCATCGACATCCGCGGCCGGGACACGCAGCAGCGCAGCGACTTCGACACCGCCTTCGGTGCGTGGGACCAGATCGAGGGACCTGGATCGGTCCCCGGGAGTGCGTCCGGGGCCGGTGACTTCGACGTCGCCCTGGATCTGGCCCGGCGCGACCCGGCTGCGCTCAGCGAGCAGGCCAACGAGCCGCTGGCGCTGGCGCTGTTCGCCGCGACCGGTGACCAGGTGGATTCCGTCGCCGAGGTCGCGGACGCCCTACGGCGACGCCGAGTCGGTGACGAGGTGACTTTCGTGGTCAACCGCAACATCAACTTCACCAATGTCTGCTACACGGGCTGCCGGTTCTGTGCCTTCGCCCAGCGTGAGACGGATGCCGACGCCTTCACGCTCAGCCCGCAGGAGATCACCGAGCGGGTGCTGGAGGCCTGGGAGACGGGGGCCACCGAGATCTGCATGCAGGGAGGCATCCATCCGCGGTTGCCGGGAACCGCCTATTTCGATCTGGCCCGGACCGTCAAGGCCGCGGCCCCCGGGATCCACTTGCACGCGTTCAGCCCGATGGAAGTGGTCAACGGCGCCGCCCGCTGCAACACCAGCATCCGGGATTTCCTGGTGGCGGCGAAGCAGTCGGGTCTGGACTCGATCCCCGGGACGGCCGCGGAGATCCTCGACGACGATGTGCGCTGGGTCCTGACGAAGGGCAAACTCCCGGCCGATGCGTGGATCGATGTGATCAGCACCGCGCATCAGGTCGGCCTGCCGTCGAGTTCGACGATGATGTACGGGCACGTGGACACCCCCGCGCACTGGATCCGACACCTGCGCACGTTGCGTGAGATCCAGCAACGAACAGGCGGGTTCACCGAATTCGTGGGACTGCCGTTCGTGCACCACAACGCGCCCTTGTACCTGGCGGGCAAGGCCAGACCGGGATCCACTCTGCGCGAGGACATCCTGGTGACGGCCATGGCCAGGCTGATGCTCGACGGTGCGATTGCGAACATCCAGGTCTCGTGGGTGAAACTCGGGCCCGCCGGCGCCGCCCGACTCCTGCAGGCAGGCGCAAACGATCTCGGCGGCACGCTCATGGAGGAGACCATCAGCCGGATGGCCGGCTCCGCCCACGGCTCCTCGGTCAGCGTCGAGCAGCTGCACGAGATGGCCTCACTGGCTGGTCGGCCGGCCGCGCAGCGGACGACGACCTACCAGCGGATCGGGGCGGTGAGCGCCGAGCCACGTCCGGCGCGGTGATTCCGGTCGGTCGCGACTCGGGGGCGCCCCGCAGTCGAGGTTCCGGGGTGGCGTAGCGGCGGCCTCGGGCACCGTCCAGGCCGTCTGAGGGCCCGGGTCGCGCACCTAGGCCGTGGCGCGCTTCGCAATTGTGGGGAGTCTTCCAGCGTCGAGCTGGATCGGCTCGGTGCGAACCCCCTCGTTTGGTGGCTTTGATCGGGTCGTTCGCATTCAGGCTGGTCGGTAGTTCTGCCCCGAGAGTCTGGTCACGCGGGTCACAGTGCTCACCGAGGGCTCAGACTCCCACCGACCTCGATCGGCAGCACACGGTTCCAGCCAGGCTGCAGCGAAGAACGCCGAAAGTGCGCCGACGGCGTGTCACGCTTGCGTTTCCTGTCCCAGTTATCCACAGATTTGGGCCATTTCTGGCGTTTCTCCTCCTCTGAACGGCCCATTCTGGGGATTCCGGTTGAGCGATCGAGTTACGACCATGTAATTTCAACGTTGTCATCACCGGTCGCGGGGAAGCCTCCGGGATGGCGATCCGGGTCCACCGCCCGGAAGAGCCTGACAATCGCGCCGGGGCGCGGGAGTGGAGAAAAACATCATGGATATCGTTCGCCTACCGTTGGCTGAGACCGAGGAACTCTCCTGGCAGGAGCGCGCCCTGTGCGCGGAAACCGACCCGGAGTCCTTCTTCCCCGAAAAGGGAGGCTCGACGCGCGAGGCCAAGCGCATCTGCAGCACCTGCGAGGTCCGGCGCGAATGCTTGGAGTTCGCCCTTGAGAACGACGAGCGGTTCGGCATCTGGGGCGGCCTGTCCGAACGGGAGCGCCGCCGCCTCAAGCGCGCTGCCGGCTGATCCCTCCGTCCACTGCACTTCCCCACTTCCCCTTCCCCAAGAACCCTGATCCGCCACCGACACGAAGGGTGGCTCACCAGCGTGGTGAGCCACCCTTTGTCGTACCCGCCGTTAGAGTCGGGCGTATGTTGATGCGGGTTGCTCACCGAAGCGATCGGGGCGTGCACGACGACGCCGGGTCCACAACCACCATCACCGGGCGCGGGGTGCGTCTGCGGATGCGTCGGCGCGACCGCAGAGGACGTGGCGTCCGGGGTCCGCTGGCTCCCAAAGCCGTTCCCGTCTCACGCAGTCGGGCCACCCAGTTCGACGATCAGGTGCTTGTCGCGTGGGACCGTCTGGTCGCGGTCCGTCCGGAGTTGGGTTTCATCGAGATCGCGGTCAGCGACGTCCCCGAACCTGACGACCCCTGCTTGGCGCATTTCGACCCAGCCGACGCAGGCCTGCCGGCCCGGATCACGGTGTATCGCTGGGCCTTGGAACTGCGCGCCGGCTCCCCGGCGACACTGCACGGATTGATCGCCGACGTGTTGGCCGAGCAGGCCGCAGCGTTCCTGGCCCTCGATCCGGCGCTGCTCGACGCGAAATACCCCCGTGCCTGAGGTGGATGTCGAGGGCGGGCGACCCCCGGGTTACCGTGGGTCGGTGAACGCGCGGCGCTGCTCCCGGCCCTCCTGCCAACGCCCGGCGGTCTCGACGCTGACCTACGTGTACTCCGACTCCACAGCCGTGCTCGGCCCGCTGGCCACGTACGCCGAACCGCACTCCTACGACCTGTGCGATCAGCATTCGGCGCGGCTGACGGCTCCGCGGGGCTGGGACGTGGTCCGCCTGGACCCGGACCCCGCATCTTTGGAACCCTCGCACGACGCGTTGCAGGCACTCGCGGATGCGGTCCGGTCGGCCGCCCGCCCGGTCGGCGAACCGGCCTCCCCGGCGGCGGAAGTGCCTGGTCAGCTCACGGTCGGTGGCAAAGGCCACCTCCGGGTCCTGCGTCCCATCGAATAGCCTGGCGGTCATGAGTCAGACCGCAGCCGGCTTCCCGGCAGACCTCGTGTCAGCAGTGATCAAGGCCTACGACGTGCGGGGCCTGGTGGGTGAACAGATCACCGCCGAGTTCGTGGAGGCCGTCGGTGCGGCATTCGTCGAAGCACTCGACCTGCGGGAGGCAGGATCGGTGGTCATCGGCCACGACATGCGCGACTCCTCACCCGCGTTCGCGGACGCCTTCGCGAAGGGCGTTACCGAGCACGGCGTGGACGTTGTCATGATCGGGCTGTGTTCCACCGACGGGCTGTACTTCGCTTCGGGCCGCCTGGACATGCCCGGCGCGATGTTCACCGCCAGCCACAACCCGGCTGCCTACAACGGCATCAAGATGTGCCGCGCGGGGGCGTCTCCGGTCGGCCAGGACAGCGGGCTGGCCGACATCGCGGAGATGGTCGTGCACGGGGTCCCGGGCTACGACGGTCCGAGCGGCAGTGTCACCAGGCGGGAGATGCTCGAGGAGTACGCCGACTACCTGGTGAGCCTGGTCCCCGCGCTGCAACGTCCCCTCAAGGTGGTGGTCGACGCAGGCAACGGCATGGCGGGGCTCACCGCTCCGGTGGTCTTCTCGAAGCTCCCCGTCGAGGTCACCGAAATGTACTTCGAACTCGACGGGAACTTCCCGAACCACGAGGCCAACCCGATCGATCCGGACAACCTGGTCGATCTGCAGGCTGCGGTGAAACAGCACAGGGCGGACATCGGTCTGGCCTTCGACGGCGACGCCGACCGTTGTTTCGTGGTCGACGAGCGCGGTGAGCTGGTCAACCCCTCGACGCTGACCGCGCTGATCGCCTCCCAGGAGCTGCGACGTGTCCCTGGCGCTCCGGTGATCCACAATCTCATCACCTCCCGGGCGGTGCCGGAGATCATCGCCGAGAACGGGGGCGTGCCGGTGGTCACCCGCGTCGGTCACTCCTTCATCAAGGCCACGATGGCCGAAACCGGTGCCGTCTTCGGCGGGGAGCACTCGGGGCATTTCTACTTCCGGGACTTCTGGCGCGCCGACAGCGGGATGCTCGCCGCCCTGCATGTGTTGTCCAGCCTGTCGGCCACCCCGCCCGGGACGCGACTCTCGCAGACGCTGGAGCCCTTCTCCCGGTACGTGCTGTCCGGCGAGATCAACACCGAAGTCGCGGATCAGGCCGCGGCGACACAAGCCGTCCGTGAGCACTTCGAGGGCCGCGACGTCACCTTCTCGGAGCTCGACGGACTCACCGTGGACGGCGGCACGTGGTGGGTGAACGTGCGCCCGAGCAACACCGAGCCGCTGTTGCGGCTCAACGTGGAGGCCCCCGACGAGCAGCAGATGGCTCAACTGCGCGACGAGGTGCTGGCCGTCTACCGCTGATCCCGGGGTCGACCGCATAGGCTGGTGAGTGTGAGTCTGGACCCGTTGCTCCTGAATGTATTGGCCTGCCCCTGTCCCCGACA
This sequence comes from uncultured Actinomycetota bacterium, assembly GCA_963704075.1. Classification (GTDB taxonomy): domain Bacteria; phylum Actinomycetota; class Actinomycetes; order S36-B12; family UBA10799; genus JADKAV01. Next base: position 135,110 of record CAVPGV010000009.1, on the reverse strand, counting down.
CGCCGAAGTGGCGCAGGTCGACGAGGGTTTGCGTTGCACAGTCTGTGAAGCAGTGTTCCCCATTCGTGACGGCATCCCGGTGATGCTGCTCGACCAGGCGACCGCGGGGCCCAGCGGCGTCGTGGGGGTCACGGACCCGTCGTGAGCCTGGAAGACAGCCTGCTCGACGAGCCCGAGGCGCTGGTGCGCATCGATGCCGGCCGCATGCTGGCCAGTACCGCGGGCGCGGGGGCGGCGATCCGGGCGGCGCTGGATTCCGATTCCGCTGAGATCCTGTCCATACTCGGCGGGCAGGGCCGGCCCCGCAGCCTGTGCGTAGTGGGCGCCGGTGGCTCGAGTGCGCCGGGCGAGGTGCTGGCCGCGGTGGCCGGCCGGGGTTCCCCGCTGCCGGTGTTCGCGATCGGTGGTCCCACGCTGCCCGGCTGGGTCGGCCCGATGGACCTCGTCGTGGCGGTGTCGGCGTCCGGCCGGACCCCCGAGATCCTCACCGTGGCCACCGAGGCACAACGTCGCGGCAGTTCGGTGCTGGGTCTGGGGGCCGCGGATTCCCCGCTGCACGAGGCGTGCGCCGGCGCCCGCGGCGTGTGGTTCTGGCCGGTCTCGCGCCTGAGCGTCATGCAGGACGTGCAGAAGGCCAGGTCCCTGCTGTGGGCGCTGTCGGCGCCATTGATCCTGCTGGCCGGGGAACTGGGTCTGGTCGCCCACGCCCGGCACGGTCTGGCCGGTGCCGCCAACACCCTCGATGAGCGTGCGCTCGCCTGCGGTGTGGAGGTGCCGTCGACCGACAACCCCGCCAAGGCGTTGAGCATGCACCTGACCTCGGGGCTGCCGTTGGTGTGGGGCAGTGGTGATCTGGGGGCGGTGGCTGCACGGCGCCTCGGACGGCAGTTGGCCGAGAACGCCGACTGGCCCAGTGTGGTCGGCGTCCTACCGGAGGCGGTGCGGACCCACGCCGGACTGCTGGCCGGTCCGTGGGCGCAGCGCTCACCGCAAGAAGATCTCTTCCGCGATCGCACGCTGGACGATCAGCCGCAACCGCGACTACGGGTGATGCTCTTGCGCGACGCCTCCGAGCATCCGGACACCAGCGCGATCGCCGAGGCGGTCATCCAGACCTGTGAGCGCGCCGCCGTGCCGTACGAGTCCGTCATGGCGCATGGCGGACACGCCATCGAACAACTCGCCGACCTGGTGGGGCTGGTCGATTTCGCCAGTGTCTACACCGCGCTCATGCAGCGCCGCGATCCGTCTCGCAGCGCCGGGGACCTCGACCCCCGGTTCGGCCGTCGGAATCCCCGATCCCCGGATGAAGGGGATGGGCCGTAACCCGCGGGGCACAACCAAGCAGGAGGAATCCATGGACATAGTGCGTGGCTACTTGCAGGCCTACGACTGGGGGCAGGTGGACGGCCTGGCGCGGTGGACCGACCCGACCGGCGGTCCGCAGGCAGAGCTGTGGTTCGGAACCCACCCCAATGGCCCATCCGTGCCCCGTGACGGCGGGCAGTTGGACGTCCAGATGCCGATCTTGACGAAGATTCTGGCTGCGGCCCGGCCACTGTCGATCCAGATCCATCCTTCGGCGGACTTCGCGCAGGCCCAGTTCGCTTCTCAGCGCTCGGATCCGCAGGGCCCCCAGCTGCTGCCCGACCCGTACGCCAAGGCGGAGATCCTGATCGCCGTCGAGCCGTTCACCATCCTGGAAGGGTTCCGGGAGACACACATCAGCGCGGAGGTCTTCGCGCATCTGGGGCCGCAGGTGGCCCAAGCCACCGACGCGCTGCGAGCCGGTGACCTGCCTGGCTGCATCCGTGGGCTCCTGACGTTGCCCATGGACGTGGTGGTAGACACGGCTCCGCAACTGTCCGCCGCGATGGCGGCGGCGGGACTGCCGCAGTTGGCCTCGGATGTGATCGAGCAGGTTATCGCCTGCTACCCCGATGATCCTGGCGTGTTCGTTGCTGCCCTGCTGAACGCGCGCACGCTGGCCCCCGGCGAGTCCGTGTACGTCGAACCGGGTACGGTCCATGCCTACGTGCAGGGCCTCGGGGTCGAGGTGATGACGGCAAGTGACAACGTGCTAAGACTCGGGCTGACGAGTAAGACGGTCGCCATCGACGCGGCTCTGGCCGCCTTGTCCGTGTCCGGTCAGCCACACCCATGCGATCCCGACCGGGTTGACGGTGTGGCCACCTACGCGCCGCACGGCGCGCCCTTCTCGGTGGTGTCCCTGGCGGACGCCGGATTCACGGCCAAGACCGGGGCGGCCCGCACAGTGTTGTGCCTGCAGGGCGAACTCGCGGCCGGCAACGTCGTGCTCGCGCCCGGCGACGCGATCCTGCTGGACGCCTCCGAGGAGGATCTGCGGGTCGAGGCCGACGGCCGCGGTGTGGTCGCTCGCGCGACATCGTGAGGCCTCGATTGGGCACACTGACCCCGTGAGTACCGAGGGTGGTTCGAAGGCTGTCCTTGCGGCATTGATCGCCAATCTGGGGATCGCGGTCTCCAAATTCGTGGCGTTCGCGCTCACCGGATCGTCGTCGATGCTGTCCGAAGCGATCCACTCCGTGGCCGACAGCGGCAATCAGGTCCTCTTGCTCATCGGTGGCCGGCGCGCCCGCCGCACCGCGGACGCAACCCATCAGTTCGGGTACTCCAGGGTGCGGTATGTCTACGCCTTCGTGGTGGCGATCATCCTGTTCCTGGTGGGTGGCCTGTTCTCGCTCTACGAGGGCTTTCACAAGTTCACCCATCCCGAGGAGCTGCGCGATGTGCAGATCGCGGTCGCCGTGCTGCTGATAGCGATCGTCCTGGAAGGTTTCTCCTTCCGAACGGCGATGCGCGAGGCGAACAAGTCCCGTGGCGGTCGCTCGCTGCTGCGTTTCGTGCGCGACGCCCGGCAACCCGAGCTCCCCGTGGTTCTGCTGGAGGACACCGGCGCCCTCATCGGCCTGGTGTTTGCGCTGGTCGGGGTTTCCATGGCCACGATCACCGGCGACGGCCGCTGGGACGGGCTCGGCGCGATGGCGGTGGGCACGCTGCTGGTCGTGATCGCGGTGTTCCTCGCGTTCGAGATGTCGAGCATGCTCGTGGGCGAATCCGCTCTGCCCGAACAGGAACAGGCGATCCGGGTCGCTTTGGACAGCACGCAGTCCATTGATCGGGTTATCCACTTGAAGACGCTGCACGTGGGCCCCGACGAACTCCTGGTGGCCGCGAAGGTCGCCATCGGCGGCGAGGATGACGCCGCCACCATCGCCGCGGGCATCGACGAGGCCGAGGCGGCCATCCGCGCAGCCCTGCCGAGCGCCCGCTACATCTACCTCGAGCCCGACCTGGACCGGCTCGCCCCGGGTCCCTGAGCCCTGGCACATCCGCCCGGACCACATCCGCGCTTCGGCGCGCCCGACGGGGACGACCGGGGGTGACCTCTCCGGTCGCCCGCCACACTGGCGTCATCGGGCGTGGCTGGCACACTTGTGCTGAGGTGATTCCGTGTCGAACCCCGTAGTCGCGCAGCCCCCTGTGCAAACCCCGTACCCGGGCGCCGCCGATGCCGCCATCGCGGCGTGGTGGCGAGGGGTGCCACTCAAGCGCCCGAGCTGGGGCGTGCCGGACTTCTTCATCGCCGTGGGTGCGTGGCTGGTATTCAGTGTCGTAAGCGGGGTCCCGATCGTCTTGACACAGGAAGGCACGGCGGTCTACGCCTGGGCGCTTCTGGTCGGTGTGATCCTGCCGTGGTTGGGGATGGGGGGCTGGCCGTGGCTCGTCAGTCGGCTGCGGGGCAACGGCATCCGGCTCGACTTCGGTCTGCGGGTTTCGCGCGGTGACATCGGCTGGGGCCTCTTGTGGGGGGTAGCGGCGCTGGTCGCCGCCTCGATCATCGCGGCCGCGCTGTCCGCGGTGTTCGGGGAGTTCGACTCCAGCGCCGGTGAACTGGCGACCAGTCTCAACGACTTCCCCGTGGCTCGTTTCCTGTTCGCGCTGGCCGTCGCGTTCGGTGCCCCGATCGTGGAGGAACTCTGCTACCGCGGCCTGCTCATGACCAGCCTGCTCAAGCGGGGGATGAGCAAGTGGCTCGCAGTGGTCATTTCCGCAGCTCTGTTCGCCGCGATGCACCTCGAGCCGATCAGGTTCGCCCTGCTGTTCGCCATCGGCCTGATCCTCGGTGCGGCGCGCATCCACCGCAACAACACGACCACGGCCATCGTGGCGCACATGACGAACAACCTTCCCGGGCGCGATCGGCATCCTGTTCCTGGTGGGCTGAGCAACCCGGCGCCAGCAGGACGGCCCGCCCGAGTCTCCGACTGCGGCTCGGCATGTGACGCGAGGGTTCGCGCAAGGTGAGTCGTATTGGCCGGGGTCGGCCGCCTGTTCGGGTGGGAAACCGACGGCCGACAGTGGCCCACTTCAGAGAAATGGTGCCCTTACGGCCCACGGGCGGGAACCGCCAACTGTCAAATGGCCCGGTAGTTGCGAAATGGCCCGCAAACTACGGGTCATTCGGCAACTAACGGGCTATTTCGCGAGTCGATGCCGGTTGGTCCGATTCAGGTGCACGGTTTCGCCCACCACAGGCACGTCCAAAGCGCCCTAGAACGTGAGGTGAGAGAAACGTGCACGGGGTTGGAGGATGAACGCTGTCCGGCGCGAACGTCGACCGACCTGAGCGGGATGGCGGAACTGCGCCTCGGAGTAGGAGCAAACCGCGAAACCGACTGCCCCTTGGACGCCGCGAATCCGCAAAGGACGGGGGGACGGCCGATGTCTGCAATAGTGGGGGACGTGAAGGGACGGGTTCTGGTCGTCGATGACGACCCCGCATTGTCGGAGATGTTGGGCATCGTCCTGCAGGCCGATGGGTTCGAGCCGTTCTTCGAGGCCGATGGCTCCAGGGCCCTGGAAGCGTTCCACCACACCCGCCCGGACCTGGTCCTGCTGGACGTCATGCTGCCGGGCAAGGACGGCATCGAGGTGTGCCGGGCGATCCGCGCCGAAAGTGGCATTCCGATCGTGATGCTGACGGCGAAGACCGACACCGTCGATGTGGTGCTGGGGCTGGAATCCGGCGCCGACGACTACGTCGTCAAGCCGTTCAAAGCCAAGGAACTGATCGCAAGGATCCGTACGCGTCTGCGCCGTCTCGACGACGAGAAGCCCGAAGTCATCCGCTTGGGGGATCTGACCATCGACGTCGCCGGCCACAGCGTGCGCCGGGACGGTCAGGTCATCGACCTCACCCCGCTGGAGTTCGACCTGCTCGTCTGCCTGGCCCGCAAACCGTGGCAGGTCTTCAGCCGCGAGATCCTTCTTCAGGACGTGTGGGGATACCGGCACCCCGCCGACACGCGTTTGGTCAATGTCCACGTACAACGTCTGCGTTCCAAGATCGAGCACGACCCGGAGAATCCTGAAGTGGTCCTGACCGTGCGCGGCGTCGGGTACAAGGCACGCGACGACTCGGACTGATGTTCAGGGCGTTGACCCGCCGCTGGCGGCGTTCACTGGCGTTCCGGGTGGTCGCCACGACACTCGTGGCCGCCACGGTCCTGGTGGGCGCGAGTCTCGGTTTCCTGCTCATCCGTGTGACCAACGGTCTGGTCGACGCCAACACCAGCAGGTCCATCGCTGAGGCCAACGTGGGATTGGCGGCGGCCCAGCAGGTCGTCCTGCAGGCCAGCGAGGGCGGACCGCCGCCGCCCAGTGAGGGTCTGGCCGATTCGATCATGAACTCGTTGGTGACCAGCGACGACCGGGGCGCAGCCTACGAGGTGCTGTTGCTGGAGGGGGCCTCTGCGGAGGGCACGGAATTGTCTGAGCGGGGCACGAACCTCGTGGAGGTGTTCAGCGTTCCGCTCGAAATGCGGGCGCAGGTGCGTGAGCAGGGCCGGGAGGTGTGGACCTACACGACCATCGAGTACGTCGACCAGCCCTCCGAACCCGGGCTCGTGGTCGGCTCGCTGCTGACCATCGGCACCGATACCGCCTATGAGGTCTACTATCTGTTCCCCTACGGCGAACTGCAGGGGACGCTGGACCTGGTCAGATCGACGGCCTGGATCGCCGGCGTGCTGCTGATCGGCTTGCTGGGGCTGCTCATGTCGCTGATCGCCCGGCACGTGGTGATGCCGGTGCGACAGGCGGCCAGGACGGCGGAGCTGGTGCGAGCCGGACATCTCGAACAGCGGCTGCCCGTGCGCGGAGAGGACGACCTTGCCGCCTTGGCGCTTGCATTCAACGACATGGCCGGTTCCTTGCAGACCCAGATCCGGCAACTCGAGAACCTCTCCCGGTTGCAGCAGCGATTCGTCTCCGATGTCTCCCATGAACTGCGCACCCCGCTGACCACCATCCGCATGGCCTCCGACGTCATCTATGAGAGCCGCGACGACATGCCACCGTCGTTGCTGCGCAGCAGCGAGTTGTTGCACGACCAACTCGACCGGTTCGAATTGCTGCTGTCCGATCTGCTGGAGATCAGCAGATTCGATGCGGGCGCCGCGCAGTTGGAAACCGAATCCACGGATCTGCGCGCCGTGGTGGGGGCCGCGGTGGAGGCCGCACGTCCCTTGGCTCGCGCGCGCGGCTGCGAAATCGTCGAGTTGTTCCCCGATCATCCTTGCGTGGCTGCCTGCGACCCGCGACGCATCGAACGCATCGTGCGCAATCTGTTGTCCAATGCCATCGAGCATGGTGAGGGCCACCCCATCGAGGTGAGAGTTGCCGTCGGAGCCACGTGTGCGGCGGTGTCCGTGCGCGACTTCGGCCGTGGCCTCCACGACGATGACCTGGACCGGGTGTTCGACCGCTTCTGGCGCGCCGACCCCTCCCGTGTGCGCAATCTGGGCGGCACCGGTCTCGGGCTGTCCATCGCTTTGGAGGACACCCGCCTGCACGGGGGACGACTGGCGGTCTGGGGCCGGCCGGGGCAAGGGGCCCTCTTCCGGCTGACGCTGCCGCGGGTGGCCGGACAGGACCTCGGCGAGGCGTCCCCGTTGCCGTTGGATCCGACGGAGGTGGGCGTATGAGGCGCGTGATGGTCACCGCAGCGGTGGTTGCCCTGCTGGTCTCGGGCTGTGCTCAGGTGCCGACCAGTGGTCCGGTGGTAGAGGTGGACCAAGCGGTCCCCGACACGGCCTCCAGCAGTTTCGTCCGCGCACTTGCCCGCTCTCCGCGCCCGGGAATGTCACAGATCGAGATCGTGCAGGGATTCCTGGACGCCGCCTCGGGATTCGAGGACGGTCATGCGGTGGCGCGCGAGTATTTGACACCGCAAGCCGGCCAGACCTGGGATCCGCAGGCCGGGGTCCGGGTGTACGGCAATGACACGGAGACACTGAGCAGTTCCGCCGAGGACCGCGTGACCCTCACCGCCGCCCAGGTCGGGGTGATCTCCGCACGATCCCAGTACGTGCCCAGTGAGGAGCAGACCACCCTGGAGGAACAGTTCGGCCTGACCCAAGTCGGTTCGCAGTGGCGCATCGACGACGTCCCGGACGGCCTGCTGCTGTCGCGGGCCGCGGTGGAACGCTCCTACCGGGAGTTCCAGACCTACTTCGTCGCGAAGCCCGGAGGCATCCTGGCGCCGAACCCGGTGCTGTTCGCCAGGAGCCAGGGGGATGTGACCACCGACCTGGTGCGCGCGCTGCTGCAGGGCCCGGGTGCCTGGTTGGAACCAGCGGTGATCAACGGCTTACCGGCCGGCACCGAACTCAATACCGTGAACACCGTCGACGGCATCGTTCAGATCGATCTCACGGCCGCGGTCCTGCAGGCCGATGATCTGGCACGCCAGCAACTGTCGGCGCAGATCGTGTGGACCTTGCGACAAGTGCCCGGCTTCCGAGGCGTCACGATAACTGCCGACGGAGAGCCGGTGACGGTCCCCGGGAGTGATCTGATCCAGCCGCGCAGTGCCTGGGCCGATTTCGATCCCGACGGCTTGTCTCCCGGGGCCCCCTGGTACATCGTGCGCTCGGGCCGGGTACTCGCCATGAGCGCCGAGAACGAGGCTCTGCCTGTGCCCGGGGCACCGGGCAGCGGGCAACCCCCGGTCGAGGACCCGCTCATCAGCCTTGATCAGAGTGCCGTCGCCGCCACCGATCCGGACGGGCAGTTGCTGACCGCCCCGCTGCAGACCCCCTCCCGCTGGGCGGACGCGCGGACCGATCTGCGCAGTCGGGGTGGATCGTGGGACCGCACGGGCGCGCTGTGGCTGCCCGACCGGGACGTCGGGGCTCAGACGGTGAACGTCCTCGGGTCCCAGAAGGTCCCGATCGAACTGGACGAGGTCAGGTCGGTGCAGATATCCCGCGACGGCTCGCGGGCGTTGGTCGTGGCCGGGCCGCGAGATGCGGCGACCGCCTATCTGTTGCGGGTCGATCGGACCACCGGCCCGCCGAGTCTGACCGGGCCGCGGGCGCTGGTGAGCGGTCCTGTCCAAGCAGCAGCGTGGGCGTCGGCCACGCAGGTGGCGCTGCTCATCAAGCAGCCCAACCAGCCGCCACAGGTGGGCAGCGTGGACTTGGGTCTGTTCTCGGTACGTTTGCTCGGCGGTCCGCCGCTCGCGAGCACGGTCGCCGCCGCGCCCGACCGGCCGTTGCTGTCGGGGACCGAAGACGGCCAGGTCTGGCAGTTCAACGGCAACACCTGGGTTCCCCTGACCCAGGGACGCCAGCCGCGCTATCCCGGATAGAGGTCATCCACAGATCGAATTTGGACGACCAAGGCCCGCGGGCTGAGGCCCAGACTTGCTGCATGAGTTCCTGGTGGGATGCGGCCGCGTCAGCCCTGCTGGGCTCGACGTGCGTCGGGTGTGAACGCCCCGGGCGGCCCTGGTGCTCCGAGTGCGGGACGGCCTTCGCCGAGTCGGTGGACCCGGTGCTGGCCGCCGTCGACCCGCCGCTGATCGTCGCCTGCCGCTATGAGGGCTGCGTCCCGGAGGCGATCGTCGGCTACAAGGACCGCGGCATCAGCAGTCTGCGTCCGCTGCTGGGCCATGTCCTCGCGGCCGGAGTGTTGGAGGCCGTGGATCTGCTGGACCTGTCGCCCCAGCTCACCCTGGCCCCCGCCGCGACGTCGTCGGCAGCCGTGCGCCGGCGCGGCTTCGACCACATGTGGGACCTGGCACGCACGGCAAGCGTTGCGACGGATCTGCCGACACGCAGGTTGCTGCGCGCAGGCACCCGGGCGGACCAGGCGCGGTTGTCATTCGCCGCCCGGCGGCGCAACCTGCGCTCGACGATGCGGGTGGCCCGTGCCGGTGATGGGCCGGTCGTCGTCGTCGACGATGTGCGCACGTCCGGAGCCACCCTGGCCGAATGTGATCGCGCCCTCTCCGAGGGCGGCTACGAGGTGGTCGCCCATGTCGTCATCGCCGGCTCGATCAACGACCCGACGTGCACTCAGGGCGGATGAAGAGTTAGCGTGAACGTGTTGAATCGGGGGTTGTCTACAAGGAGGAGGGCTTCGTGAGCGACGTCGCTGAGATCGTGGTGCACGGCCGACACGTTGAGGTGTCCAAGCGCTTCCGGGAGCATGTCCACAGCAAGTTGGACCGCATCGACAAGTTCGGGATCCCCTTGCGCAGAGTCGACGTCGAGGTCTCGAAGGAAGCCAATCCCCGTCTGGCCGATCGCGCGTTCGAGGTGGAACTGACCACGCGCGCCAACGGAGCGGTCATCCGCGCGGAGGCAGCCGCGTCCGACAAGTACGCCGCGCTTGACATCGCATACGGCCGCCTGGAGCAGCGCCTGCGCCGTGCAGCGGACAAGAATCGCTTCCACCGCCACGGTGCCGACGCGGTGCGCAGCCCGCGTGCCGCCGGGTTCGACAATCTCGAGACCCCCGCGGCCGAGGTGCCGGATCTTGAGGACGACCTCGACGAGGACACGGTCTGGGAGCAGGGACCGGTCGTCGTGCGTGAGAAGAGCCACGAGACCGTGCCCATGTCGGTGGAGCAAGCGGTGACGCAGATGGAGATGGTCGGTCACGACTTCTTCTTGTTCATCGACGAGGACTCCGGCGACCCCGTCGTGGTCTATCGCCGCCGCGGTTTCGACTACGGGCTGATCCGGGTGCACACTGCAGACGAGACTCAGCCCGCCGAGGAGTCGGCCTGAGCACCCCTGCCCTCAGCACCGTAGTCATCGATCCCGAACCGGTCTTCGCCCACGGGATCGCTGCCACTCTGGCAGGAGTGGTGCTTCCCGATCCCGTCGTGGGGCAGTGGGGGGGAACTGTGGTCTGGCCGGGTCCGTCCGGGGCAGCGATCATCGGGGTGCGGCGCCACGAGGCCGCGGATGCCGAGGTGGTTCTGGCGGCGCTGAAGTCACGGACTCCGACGATCGTGCTCGGGGTTCCCGCCGCCGAGAGGGCGGTGGTCGATCTGTTGCGCGCCGGTGCCAAGGAGGTTCTCGCGCGCGACTGCAGCACATCGGATCTCGTTCATGCGGTCCAGAATCTACGGCGCGAGCGGCCGGTTGCCCGGCGCAGGGCCTCGAGCAACCCCACTGACCCGACCGCCCGGGAGCTGGAGGTGACCACCCTGCTGGCCCAGGGCATGAGCAACCGGGAGATCGCCAACGCATTGTTCATCAGTGAGCACACCGTGCGAAACCACTTGGGCCACGTCTTCTCGAAGCTCGGGGTCTCATCTCGTACGCAGGCCGTCGTTCGTGCCGGCCAGGTCGGCTGGCTCCGCCTGCCGTGACCAGCGTGCGGCGCTTGATCACAGGCAACCCAACACTCGGCGTCCGACCGGATCGCTTGGACATCTAGCGACCTCGTCGATCCCTCACGCGCCTGGACCACGGCGGCGCGCGACTCCAGAGCCGGAACAGGGGTTGGAGTTATGTACAGGCGTTGGACAAGCGCACATCCGGTGGAGTTGCACGCATCGTCGATCTCCAACGCCTGTACCCAACTCTCACGCCTGGGCACACAGATCCGCTCCGACTCCCGCCCGGCGCAGGCGGTGGAGTAGGACCAGCAGACCGCCAGGCCATCGAGACTGTCGAGCGCTCGACCCAGTCAGATCCAACCCGCGGGCAGCGGCTCATCGGTGAGGCCGAAGCCCTGGGCCAGCAGATATCTGCGTGCGGCCTCCATCGCCGCCCCCGGAGCCCCCCCGGGGGAGTGCACATGCACTCCCTGGACCGATCGCGTAGCCATGACCAGGCCGCCGTCCTGCCCGCCCACAGCCGTGCGCGCGACCCACACCGCAAGCGCGTTGCTCGCCGCCGGCCGCAAAGCGGCTGGAACGTCGATCGGAGCAAGGGGCTGAACCTGCCACGCCCCGGCGACCAGTTCGGGAACCTGCAGATCGGCAGTCCACCCACCGACCACGGCATCGACGAGGCGGCCCCGCTGCGACATGCCGCGCCGCCGGTGTCCTTCGATAGCGAAACCCGCGTTCAGCGCCACGCGTACGGAGGCCTCGTTGCCGGCCAGGGCCTCCCAGTCGATGCGCTGATAGCCGACCCGGGCCAGTTCGTCGCGCACCGCCACCAGTGCGGCGGTGGCGAGCCCCGCTCCCCGCGCCCACGGCGCCACCCAATAGCCGACCTCGGTGCTCGGTCCCGGCATGGTCGCCAGCGTGTCGCGCACACCGATGACTCCGGCCAGACCGTCGACGTCCATCACCCACACGTGGTCCTCGCCGCCGTGGGAGCCGATGAAGTCCTCTGCATGCGCCAGCGAGTACGGCTGTGGAACCTGTGTCCAGCGGGCGATCTCCCGATCCGAACAGGCCCGCACGATGGCTGGGGCGTCGTCCGGATGCAAGGGGCGCAGGCGTCCCATGGGCAGTTCGAGGTGCTGGCTGATCACGACCCCATCCCACCATCCCCATCGTCACGTACCATGCACATGTGCGAGTTCTAGACAAGATCCTGCGGGCCGGTGAGGGCAAGATCCTCCGCAAGCTCAAGGCCATGAGTGTGCAAGTCAACGCCCTCGAGGACGACTTCCGTGCTATGAGCGACGAGGAACTGCGGGAACTGACCCCCGAGTTCAGGGCGCGGTTGGAGAAGGGCGAGACCCTCGACGACCTTCTGCCGGAGGCTTTCGCCGCCGTCCGCGAGGCGGCCACCCGAACCCTGGGGCAGCGCCACTACGACGTGCAGGTCATGGGAGGTGCGGCACTGCACCTCGGAAACATCGCAGAGATGAAGACCGGTGAGGGCAAGACGCTGGTGTCGACCCTGCCGGCCTATCTCAACGCGCTGTCCGGCAAGGGCGTGCACATCATCACCGTCAACGACTACCTCGCGGAGCGCGACTCCGCCTGGATGGGTCGTGTGCACCGGTTCTTGGGTCTGGAGGTCGGCTGCATCCTCGCGCAGATGACCCCCGAGCAGCGCCGCCAGGCCTACGCCGCGGACATCACGTACGGCACGAACAACGAATTCGGTTTCGATTACCTGCGCGACAACATGGCGTGGAGCGTCGACGAGATGGTCCAGCGCGGACACAACTTCGCCATCGTCGACGAGGTCGACTCGATCCTCATCGACGAGGCCAGGACGCCGTTGATCATCAGCGGCCCAGCCGACCAGTCGCCGAAGTGGTACGCGGACTTCGCCAAACTCGTCAAGCGCCTGCACAAGGACGAGGACTACGAGGTCGACATCAAGAAGCGCACGGTCGGCATCCTCGACCCGGGTGTTGGCAAGGTCGAGGACTGGCTCGGGGTTGAGAACCTCTACGAGACCGTCAACACGCCGCTGGTCGGATTCCTCAACAATGCGATCCGCGCGAAGGAACTGTTCGAGCGCGACAAGGAGTACGTCGTCCAGAACGGCGAGGTGCTCATCGTCGACGAGCACACCGGGCGTATCCTCGCGGGCCGCCGTTACAACGAGGGTCTGCACCAGGCGATCGAAGCCAAGGAGAACGTCGAGATCAAGGCCGAGAACCAGACGCTGGCCACGATCACGCTTCAGAACTACTTCCGCATGTACGACAAACTCTCGGGCATGACCGGTACCGCCATGACCGAGGCGGCGGAGTTCAACCAGATCTACAAGCTCGGCGTGGTCCCGATCCCGACGAACCAACCGAACATCCGGGTGGACCTTCCCGACACGATCTACCGCACGGAGGGTGCGAAGTTCGCCGCCGTGGTCGAGGACATCAAGGAGTGCCAGGAGAAGGGTCAGCCCGTCCTGGTGGGTACCGCCAGTGTCGAGAAGAGCGAGGTCCTGTCAGCTCTTCTGAAGAAGTCCGGGGTCCGGCACGAGGTGCTCAACGCCAAGTACCACGAGCGGGAAGCCTCGATCGTGGGTGAGGCGGGACGCCGGGGTGCGGTGACGGTGGCGACCAACATGGCCGGTCGCGGAACCGACATCATGCTCGGCGGCAACCCGGAGATGCGTGCCGCGGCCGATCTCGAAGCCCGCGGGCTCGACCCGGTGGAGAGCCCGGAGGACTACGAGGCTGCTTGGCCGGATGCACTGAGCAAGGCTGAGGAGTCCGTGAAGGCCGACCACGAGGAGGTCACCTCACTGGGTGGGCTGTACGTGCTGGCCACGGAACGCCACGAGTCCCGCCGCATCGACAACCAGCTGCGAGGCCGGTCGGCACGTCAGGGTGACCCTGGAACCACGCGGTTCTACCTGTCGCTCGAGGACGACCTCATGAAGCGGTTCAACGCCGCCATGGTCGACTCCTTCCTGACCCGGTTCAACGTCCCGGACGACGTTCCGATCGAGGCGAAGATGGTCTCCCGCGCGATTGCCAGCGCGCAGGGTCAGGTGGAGGCGCAGAACTTCGAGATCCGCAAGAACGTTCTGAAGTACGACGAGGTCCTCAACCGTCAGCGGCAGGTGATCTACGCCGAGCGGCACCGGGTGCTCAACGGGGAGGACCTCGAGGACGAGGTCCGGGTGTTCCTCGACGACACCATCACGGGTGCCGTGGCGAACGCCACCGCGGAGGGTTACCCCGAGGAGTGGGACCTCGACCAGTTGTGGACGCAACTGGAGACGTTGTATCCGGTGGGCGTCTCGGTGGCGGCGTTGGAGGCCGAGGCCGGCGGTGACCGGTCGGGTCTGAGCGCAGACCTGCTGACGCAGGCCTTGCAGGACGACGCGCAGGCCGCCTACGACCGTCGCGTGGAGGAACTCGGCGAACCGGTCGCCCGGGAGCTCGAGCGGCAGGTCATCCTGAATGTGCTCGACCGCAGATGGCGCGAGCACCTGTACGAAATGGACTACCTGCAGGAGGGCATCGGGCTGCGCGCGATGGCCCAGCGCGACCCGCTGGTCGAGTACCAGAAGGAGGGCTACGACCTGTTCGCCGCCATGATGAACGGCATCAAGGAGGAGACCGTCGGCTACATGTTCCACGTGCAGCCCACCGTCGAGGGTGAGGGCGAACAGGACGACGAGGTCGAGGAGTTGGAGGCGGCGGAAGCGCCGCAACTGGTCGCCCCGGGCTTGGTCCATGAGCGCCCGCAGCAGGTCCAGTACTCCGCGCCGACTCTCGACGAGGACGTGCCCACCCACGTCGAGCGCGGCACGCTGGCCGGTGGCAGCGCACGTGACACCGACCCGAAGTACGCCAACGTCGCACGCAACGCCCAGTGCCCCTGCGGCTCGGGCAAGAAGTTCAAGCGCTGCCACGGAGACCCCAAGAACGCGGCCTAGGGAGACGCTGGCAGGTCCATGATCGATGGTTGTGGGCCTGCCACCGGCAAGCGTGCGAACATCTGCGCAGTCGGTGACCGATCCTGCAACCTTGACCCGGTAGCCCGCTGGTTGCGAAGTAGCCCGCAAATTAGGGGTCATTGGGCAACCTGCGGGCCATTTCGCGCGTTTCCACACTGTTCTGCCTAGACGGACGTCGACGTCTGGCCTCACAGCACCAGCACGCAGACACACCGCCACCGTCCGTGGCGCCGGTGCAGGCGCAGTGCCACGGCCCGGGTGCGTTGCGGGCAACCGACCACGGCGGCCACCTCGATCGAATCGGCGCCCAGCGGTTGGGCGCGCACCGTGAGCACCTTGCCACCCCGCAGTCGCGAGTCCGCGGTCGGTGAGCGCAGCGCCTGGAAGACGACCGGGGACACCGAACCCACCAGAGTCGTGGCGGCGCGATGTCCTGCGAGGACCTCCACGACGGACTGGGTCAGCCGCTCGATCCAGCGCTGATCGACGGCCTGCGGTGGTTCCGGCTCGGTGGGCACCAGGTGCAGGTGCCGCGGGCGGGCGGGCTGCGGTGTCGGCTCCCATGACTCGATGGGGCTGACGACGGCGGTTGCGTGACTGTTCATCGGCATTTGATCTCATTTGGTGATGTTTGCTGTTGTTTGATCCTGATCATAGGTCGTGCTGTGATGGCCTGGGTACGCTTTGTGGATATGCAGGCTGATGAGTGGCCGGACCTCACCGACGTGGAACTGCGGGCGACGGCCCTGGACCGCCTGGACCTGCACTACGAGCATCAGGACGCATTGAACGTCACCCGCGGATCGTGGGAACTGGCCGACTACGTGCGGCGGTTCTCGGACCTGCAGGTCGTGATCGGCGAACATGTCGCACGCGGTGAGGTGCTGTCGGTGGGAGCGGACTGGGTCCACCTGAGCACTGCATTGGTCCGGTTGACGGCGTGCGACGAGATCCAGCCCCTGGGACGTGGAGGTGGGGTGCCGGCGAGCCCGGTGAGCTTCCGGCAGTCGATCAGGCAGTTGGCAGGGCGGGTGCCACGCGAACTGATCCTGACCGGGGGAGGGAAACTGATGGTGAGAATCGACTGGGTGGCGGCAGACTTCCTGCACGCCCGGAGCGCAGGTCGGCCCAGTCTGGTACCGCTATCGCAGGTCGCTGCCGTGCTTGGACGAATCGAGTGACTGCGCGGTCTGCTGGTAGGCCCGCTCGATGTACGCCTCGAGCTCGGTGGCCTCGACGCGCCACTGTCCGCGGCCGCCGACCTTGATCGCCCGCAGGTCGCCGCTACGCACCAAGGCGTAGGCCTGCGCAGAGGAGATGTTCAGCGTCTCGGCGACATCGGCAAGGGTGAGGAACCGCACCCACCGATCCTCGCACACCGCATAATGTGCGAAAGGGCTAACGGACTTCCTGGGGACAAACGTGGCGTTGACGGTGGTGATCGGCCGCGTCGGGCATCCGTGGGAGGACGCGCTGCTGTCCCGGATGGACGATCAGCCCGCAATCGCCGCTGTCACGCAGTGCCGAACCGTGGTCGAACTGCTGGTCAGCGTGGAACTCGAGGCGCCACACGTGGTCGTCGTCGATGAAGAGCTTCCCGCGGTTGACCGAGGCGCTGGCCCGGCTGCGCGCACTCACCCGGGTGGTGATCGTCGGACGCGGCCCGACCGCCGACGTCGCGCCGCAACGGCTGGAACTCGCAGCGCTGCTTGGTGCTGCGGATGTCACGACCCCCGGGACCGGACGGATCATCACCGTCTGGGGGCCGCCCGGGTCCTGGGGGACCACGAGTGTGGCCGTGGGTCTTGCGCGCAGTCTCAGCCGTCGGACAGACACGCTGCTGGTGGACGCCAACGTGCATGCCCCGTCGGTGGGCGATCTGCTGAACGTTCCGCTCGGCGGCCTGTTGAACGCGTGCCTGTCGGTCGACCGTGGCGCCGCCGCGATCAACCCGGTCGCCTTGTCCGCCCGGCTGCACGTGCTCAGCGGTGTCGATCCGGCCGTGTACCCGGCGGTGCATTCCGGCGCGATGCAGCAGGTCCTGCAGACCGCCCGCAGCCGGTTCGGCCACATCCTGCTGGACGTTGACAGTGCGATCGACCCGGCGGGGGAGATCGGGCTGGTCCCCGACTGGACCACCGCCACCGCAGTGGGACTGCGAGCCGCCGATCACGTCGTCATCGTGGTGGGGGAGTCGGAGATCGCGCAGCAACGGTTGTGGCGCAGCCTGCCCGCAGCGGCCGACCTGATGCGCGGGCGGGCCACGATCGTGGTGAACCGATGCAGCGATCCGCGTCGCACCACGACCCGCCTGGCTCGGCGCCTCGGGGATTTCCTGCCGGAGGCGGCGGTCGGCTGGATCGGTATGCAGATCACACAGCGCGCCCTGGCACCGATCGTGGACGAACTGGTCGATGAGGTGGGTGCGGGTGCCGGATAGCCTGGTCCCATGTCGCTGTCGGGATTGATCGTCGATTGGGGCGGTGTGCTGACCGTCGGTATGCAGGAAGCCATGGGGTCCTGGGCCGCCGATGAATCCATCGACATCACGGCGTTCATCGCGGTGATGCGCGAGTGGCTGGGCACCGACTACGCGCTCGAGGCCGCCTACAACCCCATCCACGCGCTCGAACGCGGGGAACTCGAGGTGCCGGCGTTCGAGAAACACATGGCCGAGGCGCTGACCGACAAGACCGGACAGGTCGTCCTGGCCCAGGGCCTGCTCAACCGGATGTTCCGGTTCTTCGCCCACAGCCCCGACATGATGGCGTTGGTGCGCCGCGCCCGGGCCAGTGGCATCCGGACCGCCCTGCTGAGCAACTCGTGGGGGAACAACTATCCCGAGGACCTGTTCGACGGGATGTTCGACGAGGTGGTGATCTCCGGTCAGGTCGGGATGCGCAAACCCGACGCCGAGATCTATCACCACACGATCCGGGCCATCGGCCTACCCGCGTCGGAGTGTGCGTTCGTCGATGACTTGTTGCCCAACGTCCTGGCCGCCCGCGACGTCGGACTGGTCGGGATCCACCACACCGACTACCCGACCACCGCCTCCGAACTCGACATCCTGTTCGACCGTGTACTCTCGCGCTGATCGCGGACGGGGCACCGGCCAAGCGCACCCCGCCGCCACCGGCACTGCCTGATGTCCAGGTATGCCCGCAATGGGACAATGCCCTCGGATAGTCGTGCGACCAGAGAGGCGGTAGCCCTGTGCCGGATCGTCTGAGCGCCGTGGACGTCTCCTTCCTGTATCTGGAGGACGAGATCACGCCCATGCACGTGGGCGAGATGCTGGTGTTCCAGGCCCCGGACAGCGGCTTCGACTACGACCGGCTCGTCACGTTGATCCGGCGCCGGATCGCGTTCGTCCCGCGGTACCGGCAGCGGGTGCGCTGGGTGCCCGGACGTCTGGCCAACCCGGTGTGGGTCGACGACCAGGACTTCGACGTGGCGTTCCACGTGCGCCGTTCGGCGTTGCCGTCGCCCGGGACCGATGGTCAACTGCGCGAACTCGCCGCCCGCATCATGAGCCGGCCGCTGGACCCCACCCGGCCGCTTGTGGGAGGTCTACCTCGTGGAGGCCCTGCAGGGCGGCCGTTTCGCGATCCTGACCAAGACCCATCAGTCGATGGTCGACGGGACCGCGGCGGTGGATATCGGGCAGGTGATCCTCGACCCGACGCCCGACCCACGGCCGACCCCGGACGTGCACTGGAACCCGTCGCAGGAGCCCAGCGGAGCCGAACTGGTTGCCGGTGCGGTCGTCGACTCGGTGCGCCGCCCGGCGGTCGTGGTGGACAACGCCCGCAAGGGCCTGGCCGACGTCAGTGAGGCCGCAACCGGCATCCTGCGGCAGGCCGGCGGATTGGTCTCGGCCCTGTGGACAGCCGCGCGGCCGCCTGCCGAAAGCCCCCTGAACGTACCGATCGGTGCCCAGCGCCGTTTCGGCACGGCCACCGCCGACCTCGAGGACTTCAAGCGCATCCGCCGCGAGCACGGCGGCACGATCAACGACGTCATGCTGGCCGTCATCGCCGGCGCCCTTCGGGCCTGGTTGATGACCCGCCAGGAGAACGTCGGCAGCCGCCACACCATCCGTGCCATGGTCCCGGTCAGCGTCCAGGACATCGGGCAACGCGCACCCTCCAACCGGGTGGCGGCGTTCCTGGTGGATCTGCCAACCGGCGAGCAGGATCCGGTGGTCCGCCTCAACCGCATCAGTTTCGAGATGGGTCAGCACAAGGACGGCGGCCATATGGTCGGCGCCCAGACGCTGGTCGCCCTGACGGGATTCACCCCGCCGACCTTGCACGCGATGGGTGCCAGGCTGGGCGCGGATCTGTCGCGACGCGTCGCCAACGTGGTGATCACGAACGTCCCCGGTCCGCAGCAGCCCCTGTACGTCGCGGGCGCGCAGTTGTTGGCCGCCTATCCGATCCTGCCCCTGGTGAAATCCATGGCGGTGAGTATCGGTCTGACGTCCTACAACGGCGGCGTCTACTTCGGCCTGAACGCCGATCGGGATGCGATGGACGACATCGACGTGCTGACGGCGTGCATCTCCGAGGCCATCGACGAACTGCTGGACACGACACGTAAGTCACGTACCCGCGCAAAACGCGCCCGAAAGGACTAACGTTCCGGCGAGTAGCGTTTTGCGCCGTAGATGTGCGAGTATGCACCGGAACGGAGGGCGATAGACCATCATGGCCACGAAATCCGGTAAGCGGCGAGGACTCGTGCTCGGCGGCGGCGGGATCCTGGGCGCTGCCTGGATGATCGGGGCACTGAAAGCCGTCGAGGAGATTCACGGTTTCGACCCCCGCACCGCGGACTACATCGTCGGAACGTCGGCAGGATCGGTACTGTCCGCCCTGCTGGGCGCTGGGGTCAGCGTCGACCAACTCATCGACCATCAGCACGGCCACGCGATCACCGAAGGTCCCCTGGCCGGCTACTCGTGGGACTACGAGAAGGCCACCGGTGGGCACCGTCCGCACCTCCCGCGCCTGCTCGGCCCGGGCAGCGGCAAGCTGATCCGGCGCACTCTGGCAGGCGGCGCACGCAAGATGCCGCCGACCGCTGTGCTCAGCGCGTTCCTGCCGGCCGGCAAAGGCTCTCTGGACCGGGTGGGGCATCTGGTCGAGGCTTTCACCCCCTTCGGTCAGTGGTCGCCGCACGACAACGTGTGGATCGTCGCGCTCGATTACGAAAGTGGCCGCAGGGTCGCATTCGGCCACGACAACGCCCCCACGGTCTCCCTGTCCGACGCTGTGATGGCCAGTTGTGCCATCCCGGGCTGGTTCCGGCCGATGCAGATCGATGGCCGCACCTACATCGACGGTGGTGCGTGGTCGGCCACATCGGCCGACCTGCTGGCGGGCCTGGACCTCGACGAGGTGTACGTACTGGCGCCGATGCTGTCGTTCGCGATGGACCAGCCCGACACGATGCTCGGGCGGGTCGAGCGGCGATGGCGGGTCCAGGTGACGAAACGCTGCCTGAGCGAGGTGGACAAGGTCCGCGCCGGCGGTGCCGACGTGGTGGTGCTCGGGCCCGGCCCGGAAGACCTCGAGGCGATGGGTGCCAACGTCATGGACAACAGCCGCCGCATCGTCGCGCTGGAGACGTCGCTGAAGACCTCCGTGGAGGCGCTACGCGACCCAGACAAGGTCGGTCCCGACCACTTGGCCGACGTCAGTTGATGCGCGCGTACGTCCCCGGCACGCTGCCCGACGTTCTGCGCTGGCACGCCGCGGGTGCGGTCCCGGCGGGTACCCGGATCAACGCCGTCACCTCGGCTTTGCGTAAGCAGCACCCGGACGCCGACGATGAGGAGTTGGAGTTCCTGGCGACCAAGGCGGCCGAGGAGACATCCACCGTCGCTGCCATGACCACCGGTCACCGACGGGCGACCCTGGCCGTGGACCTCCCGGCTGACGCCGCTGAACCGCTACCCGGTGCGACCAGCTCGCTGACCATGACCGCCGAGGTTCCGATCGCGGACTGGGCGGCGCTGTTCGTCGACGATCTGCAGTGGTACGCGGTTGACGAGATCCCGCACCTGGCCTGAGCCGCGGCCTCCGGGTCACGGCAACTCGCCAACACCGGACCTGAAATGGAAGTATCAGGGTATGGATGCCGTGACCCAGATCCCCGCAATCGAGAACGAGCCCAACCGCCTGTACGAGCCAGGTTCCCAGCATCGTGTGAGCCTGCAGGCGCGTCTGGCGCAGTTGCAGAGTCAGGGGCCGATCGACCTGCCGATGTGCATCGACGGGCAGTGGTCGATGGCCGGGGGCTCCAAGATCAAGGTCGTCCAGCCGCACGCGCACGCGCGGCGGTTGGGCACCACGAAGAACGCCACCCGCAAGGACGCCGCAGCGGCGGTGGAGGCCGCGAAGAAGGCCGCACCCGGGTGGCGGGCGATGTCGTTCGACGACCGGGCGGCGATCCTGCTCAAGGCCGCCGATCTGCTGGCCGGGCCGTGGCGCGACACGTTGAACGCGGCCACCATGCTGGGTCAGTCGAAGACCGCCTTCCAGGCCGAGATCGACGCCGCCTGTGAACTGATCGACTTCTGGCGGTTCAATGTGAAGTTCGCCGAAGGCATCCTGCGTGAACAGCCGGTCTCCGGACCCGGCGTGTGGAACCAGACGGACTACCGCCCGCTGGAGGGCTTCGTCTACGCGGTCACCCCGTTCAACTTCACAGCGATCGCAGGGAACCTGCCGACGGCCCCCGCACTGATGGGTAACACCGTGGTCTGGAAGCCCGCCACGACCCAGCAGTTC
Source organism: uncultured Actinomycetota bacterium (assembly GCA_963704075.1). Lineage (GTDB taxonomy): Bacteria > Actinomycetota > Actinomycetes > S36-B12 > UBA10799 > JADKAV01. The sequence continues at coordinate 113,638 of CAVPGV010000009.1, read as the reverse complement.
GCAGCCCACTACCTCATGAAGCTGCTCGAAGAGGCGGGCATGCCGCCCGGGGTCATCAACATGATGACCGGGCACGGCGTCGCGGTCTCGGATGTCACGCTCTACGATCCCGACCTGGCCGGGATCCACTTCACCGGTTCCACGCCGGTGTTCCAACTGCTGTGGCGCACAGTGGGCGAGAACATCGACAAGTACCGCAGCTACCCGCGACTGGTGGGCGAGACCGGGGGGAAGGACTTCGTGTTCGCCCACCCCTCGGCAGACCCGGCGGTCCTGACCACGGCGATGATCCGCGGCGCCTTCGAGTACCAGGGTCAGAAGTGTTCCGCGGCGTCGCGCGCATACGTTCCGCGCAGCGTGTGGAAGGTCATCAAGGACGACTTCCTCGGCAAGGTCGAGAGCCTGTCCATGGGGCCCACGACCGACTTCAGCAACTTCATGGGTGCCGTGATCGACGACCGGGCGTTCGCGAAACTCTCCGGCGCCATCGACCGGGCGCACAAGAACACGGACGTCGATGTCGCCGCGGGCGGCACCTATGACGACAGCGAGGGCTACTTCATCCGCCCCACGGTCGCGGTGAGCAAGGATCCGACCAACGAGTTCTTCACCGAGGAGTACTTCGGGCCGCTGCTGGGCGTGTACGTCTACGACGACCGCCGCTACTCCGCGGTCATGGACCAGATGGAGGGCATCGCCAAGTACGCACTCACCGGCGCGTTCATCGCCCAGGACCGGGCAGCCATCGCGCAGGCCCGCGAGACGCTGCGTTTCGCGGCAGGCAACTTCTACATCAACGACAAGCCCACCGGAGCGGTCGTGGGTCAGCAGCCGTTCGGCGGTGGCCGGGCATCGGGGACGAACGACAAGGCCGGCGCACCGCAGAACCTTCTGCGGTGGACCAGTACCCGCTCTATCAAGGAGACTTTCGTGCCACCGACCGATCACAACCACCCCCACATGAAGTAGAGGCTCGACGTGCCCGATGATTCGTTGAGCGACCTGCTGGAGTCTGCCCAGGAGGTCGCCGCCCACGCGAAACCGCTGGAGTTCGACGTCGATCTCGTCGACTTCCTTCCCCGCTTCTACGAGGACGTCGCCCCCGACGATCTCGCGGGAAAAGATCCCGATCGACCTGGTCGGCCCGGCCACGCACATGCTGCGACTGGGTGCTCAGCGGCCGCAGGGAACGGCGATCGTGGATGTGTTCACGCCGACTGTGGCCGCCGACGAGTGGACCGTCGGACACACGGTGGTGCAGGTGATCACCGACGACATGCCGTTCCTGCTCGACTCGCTCGTGGCGGCGATCACCGGCCAGGGGCATTCGCTGCATCTGGTCGCCCATCCGATCTACGCGGTGGAGCGGGACATCACCGGCACGCTGCGCTCGGTGGTCCCCGGGTCGCCGGATGCCGCCGGGGAATCGGCGATCCGGGAGTCCTGGATCCACCTCGAGATCGACCTGCGCACCGATCCCGAACAGCACGCGGCCCTCGAGCAGGTCTTGCACGGGGTGCTCAGCGACGTCCGGGAGGCGGTGGAGGACTGGCAGCGGATGACCGTCGAGGCCCTGACGCTGGCCGACGAGTTGCGCACCTCTCCGCCGTCGTCGGTGTCCGCCGCGTACAGTCAGGAGGCCGCGGAGTTCCTGCAATGGCTGGCCGAGGGCAACTACACCTTCCTGGGCTACCGTTCGTACGACCTGGTCCGTGATCCCGACCCCAGCGCCCTGATGAGCGAGCCGGGCAGCGGGCTGGGTCTGCTGCGCGCCGACCGGGCGCAGTCCCAGTCGTTCTCCGAGATGCCCCCGGCGGTCCGTGCGCACGCCACGGAGCCGCGCATCCTCGTGCTGACGAAGGCGAATTCGCGCTCCACGGTGCACCGGCCGGTTCCGCTGGACTACGTGGGTGTCAAACGATTCGACGCCGACGGGGTGGTGATCGGCGAGCACCGGTTCATCGGGCTGTTCGCCTCGAGCACGTACAACCAGTCCGTGACGCAGATCCCGGTGTTGCGCCGACGGGTCGAAGAGTTGTTCGCGATGACCGGTTTTGCGTCCAACACCCACAGCGGCAAGGACCTGCTGCAGTTCTGCGAGACGTATCCCCGCGACGACTTCTTCCAGACCGACGCAGAGGAACTCTTCCCGATCGCGCGGGCGGTTCTGCAGATCCATCAGCGCCGCCAGACGCGGCTGTTCACCCGCAACGATCGGTACGGCCGCTACGTCTCTGCGCTCATCTACCTGCCACGCGACCGTTACAACACCCAGGTGCGCCATCGCATCCAGGACCGGTTGCTGGAGGCTTACGGCGGGGAGTCGGTGGACCACTCGGCGCTGCTGAGCGAGTCCGTGCTCGCCCGCTTGCACATGACCGTGCACATGCCGCATGGCACTGCGATTCCCGAAATCGACGAGGCGGCGCTGGAGCGCAGCCTGGCCGAGGCCGTCCAGTCCTGGGACGATCACCTGGTCGAGGCGCTGGTGACCGCGGTCGGGGAGGAGCGCGCGGGCGAACTCAAGGAGGTTTACGAGGGCGCCTTCCCCGAGGCGTACAAGGAGGACGCCACGCCGCGGGAGGCCGTGGCCGACATCCTTCGGCTGGCTGAACTCGGCGATTCCGGCATCTCGGTGGCCCTGGCCCAGCCGGCACTGGCGGAGTCGATGCGGGACCGCCGCTTCACGATCTTCCGGGCAGGTCCGCCGGTGTCGTTGGCCGCGGTGATCCCGATCCTCAACGGGTTCGGCGTCGAGGTCCTCGACGAACGGCCCTACGGAGTCGAGTGCCGCGACGGTGTCGAGCGCTACATCTACGACTTCGGCCTGAGACTGCCGGACCAGGAGATGCCCGCCGAGGACACCTTCACCCAGCGCTTCAGCGACGCCTTCCTTGGCGTGCTGGTCGTTGTACTCCGAAGCGGACCGGCTCAACACCCTGGTCACGATCGGTGGGCTGGACTGGCGCGAAGTGTCCGCGGTGCGAGCCTGGGTGGAGTACGCCCGGCAGATCGGGTCGCCGTTCTCCGCGCAGTACATGATCGAGGTGCTGATCGCGCACACCGAGATCGTGCAATTGCTGGTCCGGCTGTTCGAGGCCAGGCATCACCCGACCGACAACGACGAACGAGCGGCAGGAGGCCCTGCATCAGGAGGTCCTCACCGCGCTGGACGAAGTGGCCTCACTGGACGACGACCGCGTGATCCGGCAGTTGCTCGGCATCGTGCTGGCCATCCTGCGGACCAACTACTTCCAGAAGGTGGACGACCGGCCGAAGGCCTGGCTGTCGTTCAAGATCGACCCGCGCGAGGTGCCGGGAATGCCGCTGCCACGGCCGCGGTTCGAGATCTTCGTGACCTCCCCGCGGATGTCCGGGGTGCATCTGCGGTTCGGTCGAGTGGCCCGGGGTGGCCTGCGGTGGAGCGATCGGCGAGAAGACTTCCGCACCGAGGTCCTGGGCCTGGTGAAGGCCCAGATGGTCAAGAACTCGGTGATCGTACCCGTGGGTTCCAAGGGTGGTTTCGTGGTGAAGAACCCGCCGCCGATGTCGAACCGGGAGGCCTTCATGGCCGAAGGTATCGACTGCTACAAGATGTTCATCAGCGGCCTGCTGGACCTCACCGACAATCTGGTTGACGGTGAGGTCGTCCCGCCGCCGCAGCTGTTCCGCCGCGACGACGACGACACCTACCTGGTGGTGGCCGCCGACAAGGGGACCGCGTCGTTCTCCGACATCGCGAATGCGGTGGCCCAGGAGTACGGGTTCTGGCTCGGTGACGCCTTCGCCTCCGGCGGGTCGGTCGGCTACGACCACAAGGCGATGGGGATCACCGCCCGCGGGGCGTGGGAGTCGGTGAAGCGGCACTTCCTGGAGATGGGTGTGGACACCCAGAGCCAGGAGTTCACCGTCGTCGGAGTGGGCGACATGAGCGGCGACGTGTTCGGCAACGGGATGCTGCTGTCCGAGCACATCCAGCTGGTGGCCGCCTTCGACCACCGGGACATCTTCCTGGATCCGGCACCGGATGCCGCCGCGTCGTTCCGCGAACGCAAGCGCTTGTTCGACATGGCGCGCTCCAGCTGGTCGGACTACGACAAGGACCTGATCAGCGCGGGCGGCGGGATCTATTCCCGCAGCCTCAAGTCGATCCCGATCAGCAAACAGGTCCGAAAGGTGCTGGGCATCGCTGACGGGGTCAAGGCCATGACCCCCAATGACCTGCTGCACGCGATCCTGCAGGCTCCGGTCGACCTGCTCTGGAACGGCGGCATCGGCACGTACGTGCGGGCGTCCACCGAGACCGACGTCCAGGTCGGGGACAAGGCCAACGACGCCATCCGGGTGACCGGAGCGCAACTTCGGTGCAAGGTCGTGGGCGAGGGTGGGAACCTCGGCTTCACCCAGCTGGGACGTATCGAGGCCGCGAACCACGGGGTTCTCATCAACACCGACGCGATCGACAACTCCGCTGGTGTGGACACCAGCGACCACGAGGTCAACATCAAGATCCTGCTCGACCGGATCGTGCGCGACGGTGACCTCACCATCAAGCAGCGCAACGAATTGTTGGCCGCGATGACCGAGGACGTCGCCGACCTGGTGCTGGCCAACAACTACTGGCAGAACATGCTGCTGTCCAACGGCCGCGCCCAGCGAGGTGCCCTGCTGCCGGTTCATCAGCGGCTGATGGTCAAGCTCGAGCAGCGAGGTCTGCTCGACCGGGAGATCGAGTACCTGCCGACCGACGAACAGATCGCCGCGCGGATCGAGCAGGGCAAAGGCTTGAGTTCGCCGGAGCTGTGCGTCCTGCTGGCGTGGTCGAAGATCGCGCTGACCGACGATCTGATGGAAACCTCCATCGACCAGGACGAATGGGCCCAGGACCTGCTGGCCGAGTACTTCCCGCCGGATCTGCGCTCGCGGTACCCGGAGCGGCTCGGGGAGCACCCGCTGCGCAAGGAGATCGTGGCCACCATGCTGGCCAACGACGTGATCAACCACGGCGGCATCACCTTCGTCCACCGGGTTCTGGAGGAGACGGGCGCCTCCGTCGAGGAGACGGCCCGGGCCTATTTCGCGGCCCGGCAGATCTTCGACCTCGATGGCCTATGGCAGGAGATCGAAGCACTCGACCGCGTCGCACCGGTTGCCGCGCAGAACGCCATGTACCTGGAGGTCCGCCGGCTGCTGGATCGCGCGGTGCGCTGGGTGCTGACGACCCGAGGCGGCGTGCTCGACGTGTCGAAACTCATCGAGGACGCCCACCCCGTGGTCAGGGGCCTGACCCCGCAGATCCCCGAGATGCTCCTGGGCACCGAGCGGCATCGATTGCTGGAACTGACCGCTCGCTACACCGAACTCGGGGCCCCCGAGCCGCTTGCGATCCGGGTGGCCGCCTGCCTCGACCAGTACTCCCTGCTCGACATCTCGGATATCGCAGCGCGTGAGAAGCAGGATCCGGAGGCCGTGGCCCGGCTGTACTTCGCAGTGTCCGAGCGGTTCGGGATCGATGCCCTGCTCACCCAGATCTCCAACCTGGAACGGATGGACCGGTGGGCGACGCTCGCCCGTGCGGCGGTTCGCCAGGATCTGTACGGCGCCCTGGCCGGCCTCACTGTGCGGATCCTTCGCCGCACCGAAGAGTCGCAGCCGCCGTCCGAGCGGATCGCGGCCTTCGAGCAGGCCAACCCCGAGGGCTTGTCCCGTGCACGGTCGACCCTGGAAGAGATCCGGGGCTCCGGCTCCTCGAGCCTGGCCACGGTCTCGGTGGCGCTGCGGTTGATTCGCAACGTCTCGCAGCAGGGGTCGTAGGGCTCGGCATTTGTGTCCTGAGCGCGGCTGTTCGCGTCCGTCGCGCGATGGGGGAGTCGAAGGCGCCCCGTTCGACTCTCGGGTTCTCTTTCGACTCCCCGGAGAGGTTCCTGGGATTCCACGGCCGGTGGGGCTCAGCGCTGATACCTGACCCGGTGGAGAGCCCAGCTCGTCGCCCTTGTGGCGGACCGGCGTCAGCCGTCTGCTCAGGTGCAGCCGGCGCACGCCTTCTGGTGACAAAACGACCAGTGACTGGTCGGATCTTCGCCAGAAGGTGTCAGGCTGAACCAGGCAATGGCAAGCAGGTCATGTGGCGCACGCGCAACTGCGAGTAGTCCGCGTGTAGCCGACTCTCGCTGCTTCACGGCCGCGGGCTGACATGCACCACGCCTTCCGAACCGGAGCAGCACGGGCGCACTGATCAGCGCACAGAATTCGTGGTCGGTGTGTCCGGGACCCACTGCCAACACCGCCCCCAACCCGGGATCACGCCACCCCGGCGCGGCGGAACTGGATGCTCATACGCGGTCCGGCGGCACGCACCTTGGGCACGGCGTGCTCCCAGGTGCTCTGACACGTCCCGCCCATGACGAGCAGGTCGCCGTGCCCTAACGGGAACGACCGGCGAGACCCGCCGCCACGCGGGCGCAGAAGCAGTGGCCGCGCCGAACCCACCGACACGATCGCGACGACGGTGTCTGCGTGCTTGACGCCGATCGTGTCGCCGTGCCAGGCGACACTGTCGCCGCCGTCGCGGTACCAGCACAGTCCAGCCGAGGTGAACGGCTCCGGCCCGTAGTGCGCGTTGAGTGCCTCGAAGGCCCTGACCAGCGACGGATGCGGCAGCGCCTGCGGGTCGCTGCACCAGGCGGTCAGACGAGGGACGTCCACCACCCGGTCGTACATGGTGCGTGAGCCCTGCCGCCATGGAACCGCTACACGAAGCGTGTCGAGCACATCCAGGTCGTCGGTCAGCCAGCCCTCCAGATGGTCGACCCAGGCGCCGCGGCTCAAATGTGTGCGCCGCATGTCTCGAAGCGCCCGCGGATCGGCGCTCACTCCAGCGGAGAACAACGACGGTTGCAGATCCAGAACAGCCATGGCCCTCATCGTATGTCGTACATCCGTACGACTCAAGATGCACTGTCGTACGGTGGACCGATGAAGTCCCTGGTCATCGGCATCAGCCTGCTGTCGGTAGTGGCCCTGTCCGGGCCCGCCGCAGCCGAAGAACCCGCCCCGACCGAGCCTCCGGCGACACCCGCTACCACTGGTCGCCCCGACCGGGGTGCTCGCCGCCCAGGTCGGTTCCTCCCTGGAGGTCACCTGGCAGCCCACCGCCGGTGCCCTCGAGTACACGGTGAGCGCAGACCCCACGGGCAGAACGTGCACGAGTGCCACCACCATGTGTGTCTTCGAGGGCCTGCCCAAGCGGCAGGCGTACACGTTCACCGTCACGGCGACCGACGGCACGGGATCCAGCCCCGCCTCCGAACCCAGCCTGCCCGTTATCTTGAAGCCGGTGCTCGACAAGCCCATCTTCAAGAAGTCCAAGGTGCTCGTCGGTCGTTCGGTCAGGGGCCGCAAGATCTGGGCGGTACGGCAGGGCAATCCCCTGTCCGTGACGGTTCTGCTGAGCATCGGGCAGATGCACGGCAGCGAGCCGGCCGGTTTGAAGATCACCAAGCGGGTCCGCAAGAAGAAGATCGCCGCCGACGCGGACTACCAGTTGTGGACCATCCGCACGGTCAATCCGGACGGTAGTCGCCGGGGCAACCGCTACAACGCCCGCGGAGTCGACCTGAACCGGAACTACCCGGGAACCTGGTCCAGCGGCGCGCGCAATGGTCGCCGGCCGGCCAGCGAGCCGGAGACCCGGGCCGTGATGCGCTTCGTGAAGCGCTTGCAGCCCAACGGGGTCCTGAGCTTCCACCAGCCGTGGAACACGACCCTGAGCGTCTGCGACAAACGATCGGCGCGATGGGTCCGTCGGGTCGCCACTCTGATCAAGCTCAACCAGCCCGGACGCGCGAGCAACTGTGGGAAATGGTTGCCAGGCACGCTCAACCGGTGGACCGCGAGGAACACGGCGAGTTGGTTCGTGACGGTGGAGCTCCCACCGCGCTACCGTGCCGCGCGGTCGATCCCGAGGGCGGCGGCGGCCGTAGTGAAGGTCGCTGAGGAGATGGCAGCCGAGAAATCGTTGGTCGCGGCTCGTTGAGCTGAGAACACGCACCGTCCGGGGCGCCGGCCAAGGCCGATCGGGCAGTAGTGTTTGGTTCCATGACTGAAAACGCCGCATCCGGTCCCGACGACGTCACGCCGGACAGCACCAGCGTCCCCCCGCCCCCGCCCGCCGCCGCAACCCCGCCCCCGCCTCCGGCTACCGCACCGACCCCGCCGCCGCCTCCGGCTACCGCGCCGGCCCCGCCGCCGCCCGCACCTGTCGCCCCGGTGGCAGGCGTGGCGCTCTACCCCAACGGCAAGCCGATGCTGGATGCCGAGGGTCGGCCCGCCTCCCCGAAGTCCCGTCTGGCGGCCGCTTTGCTCGCATGGTTCCTGGGTTTCCTCGGGATCCATCGTTTCTACGTGGGGAAGGTCGGAACCGGAATCCTCATGATCGTGACCCTCGGCGGGTTGGGCATCTGGGTGCTGATCGACTTCATCATCATCCTGTTGGGCTCGTTCAAGGACAAGGAGGAGCGGTACCTCGCCAATTGGTAGGCGGCCGCGCGGTTAACCTACGTACGTGGCCGATCAGGAGATTTCCGAACAAGTAACCGCGCTCGACGGCGTTCTCAAGCAGATCGAAGCCGTGGTGAACCTGCCTGGTCTTCAGACGGAGATCGACGACTTGGAGCAGCGGGCGTCTGCGCCCGATCTGTGGGACGACCCCGAATCCGCACAGAAGGTGACCTCCCGCCTGTCGTACCTGCAGCAGGAACACCGCCGGATCGCCGAACTGCGGCAGCGGGTCGACGATCTGCCGATCATGTTGGAGCTCGCCGAGGCCGAGAGCGACACCGGCGCCCATGAGGAGGCGGTTCGTGAGCTCGAGGCGCTGCAGGCCGAGATCAGCGATCTGGAAGTCCGCACCCTGCTGTCCGGTGAGTACGACGAGCGGGATGCGCTGATCTCGATCCGTTCCGGGGCCGGCGGCGTGGATGCGGCGGACTGGGCCGAGATGTTGCTGCGCATGTACAGCAGGTACTGCGAGCGGCACGGCTGGCCGGTCGAGGTCTACGAGACCTCGTATGCGGAGGAGGCCGGCATCAAGTCGGCCACGTTCGCGGTCAAGGCGCCGTTCGCCTACGGGACGCTGTCGGTGGAACAGGGGACGCACCGACTCGTGCGCATCTCGCCGTTCGACAACCAGGGTCGGCGGCAGACCTCGTTCGCTGAGGTCGAGGTGATCCCGGTGGTGGAGAAGACCGAGAGCATCGAGATCCCCGACGACGAGTTGCGCGTAGACGTGTACCGCTCGTCGGGTCCCGGCGGTCAAGGGGTCAACACGACTGACTCCGCGGTCCGGCTGACCCACATCCCTACCGGCATCGTCGTGAGCTGCCAGAACGAACGGTCGCAGCTCCAGAACAAGGCCACCGCCATGGCGGTTCTGCAGGCCAAGCTCGTGGAGCGGCAGCGCCAGCAGGAGCAGGCCAAAATGGACGCGCTGAAAGGCGAATCGGCCGGTTCGTGGGGCAATCAGATGCGCTCGTACGTCCTACACCCGTACCAGATGGTCAAGGATCTGCGCACCGAGACCGAGACCGGGAACACCGCGGCGGTCCTCGACGGGGAGATCGACGAGTTCATCGAGGCCGGCATCAGGTGGCGGCGCCAGCAGACCACGGCATAACCCTGGCGACCCGGGCAACCCTAACCGGACCCTTACGGCGATGCGTACCGGAGCTGGCGGGCCCGGACCGTACACTTGCGCAGGTAGGGCCAACACACCGGTGGGGAAACATTGATTACGTTCGAGCGCGTCAGCAAGCGCTACGACAAGCGCAATCGCCCAGCGCTGCAGGACATCAACGTCACCGTGAAGCCCGGCGAGTTCGTGTTCCTGGTCGGCCCCTCGGGCTCGGGTAAGTCCACCTTCATGCGTCTGATCCTGCGTGAGGAGAAGGCCACCGCAGGGAAGGTCGTCGTCGCTGGTCGCAACGTCGGCTCCTTGTCGCGCTGGAAGGTCCCGCAACTGCGTCGCGGGATGGGAGCGGTGTTCCAGGACTTCCGGCTGCTGTCGAACAAGACCGTCTATCAGAACGTCGCCTTCACTCTGCAGGTGCTGGGGCGCAAGAACGCCCAGATCGAACGCGCTGTCCCCGAGGTGCTGGATCTCGTTGGCCTGGCCGACAAGTCGGCCCGGTACCCGCACCAGTTGTCGGGCGGGGAGCAGCAGCGGGTCGCGATCGCGCGCGCGTTCGTCAACCGGCCGCCGTTGCTGCTGGCCGACGAGCCGACCGGTAACCTCGACCCGGCCACCAGCGTCGGGATCATGAAACTGCTCGACCGCATCAACCGGGTGGGGACCACGGTGATCATGGCCACCCACGACGCGGCGATCGTCGACCAGATGCGCAAGCGCGTCATCGAACTCGATCAGGGACAGTTGATGCGCGACGAGGCCCGGGGTGTCTACGGACAGGACCACCAGCCGTGAGACTTCGATTCATCCTCAGCGAGACGTTCCAGGGGTTGCGCCGCAATCTCACCATGACGTTCGCGGTCATCATCACGGTCGCGGTGTCCCTGACCCTGTTCGGCGGAGGCCTGCTCGTGCGCGCGCAGGTCGACAGCATGAAGGACTTCTGGTACGACCGGGTCGAGGTCTCGATCTTCCTGTGTGGGGCCAACTCGACAGCACCCTCGTGCTCGCTCGGTGCGGTGACCCCGGAGGTCCGCGGGCAGATCGAGGCCGAGTTGAACGCACTGCGGCCGCTGGTGCAGGAGATCTACTACGAGTCCAAGGAGGAGGCCTACCAGCACTTCCTCGAGCAGTTCCAAGACTCCCCGATCACCCAGAACGTCACCGCGGACGCCTTGCCCGAGTCGTTCCGCGTCAAACTGTCCGATCCGACCAAGTACGAGGTCATCGCGGCCGCCTTCGCCGGAAGACCGGGCGTGGAGCAGGTCCAGGATCAGCGGCAGTTGCTGGACCGCTTCTTCCGATTGCTCAACGGACTGCAGGTCATCGCGTTGTCGGTGGCTGTTGCGATGCTCGTCGTCACCGCACTGCTGGTGATCAACACGATCCGGGTGGCTGCGCACTCGCGGCGGCGGGAGGTCGGGATCATGCGGCTGGTGGGGGCCAGCAACTTCATGATTCGGATGCCCTTCCTGCTGGAGGCGGCGGTGTCCGCGGCGATCGGCGGGCTGATCGCGGTCGGCGCACTGGTGGCCGCGAAGGTGTTCCTGATCGATCAGGTACTCGCGCCGTCCTACCGTTTCACCGCGTTCGTCTCCTGGGACCAGGTCATCGTCATCCTTCCGATCGTGTTCCTGACCGGGATTCTGATCGCCGCGATTGCAGCCGCACTCACATTGCGCCGATATCTACGGGTGTGAAGGTACCCTGGGAGGAGCATGTCCACTTTGTCCAGTAGTCGACGCCATCGCCGGGTACGTTATGTAGCCGCGTCGATGCTGCTTGGGCTGACGCTGGGCGGGGCGGGCATTCCAGCTCTGGCCGACGACATCAACGAGGACGTCGCGGACGCCTCCGACGACCTGGCGCGTGCCGATGCGAAGGTCGAGGCCGCGATCCAGCGGCTCAACGCCGCCCAACAGCAACTGCCCAGCGCCCGCCAGGAACTGGCAGCAGCGCAGTCGGAACTGACCCAGGCGCAGCAGAGCAAGGCGGCGGCCGACGTCAAGGTGGCCGAGGCGATCGCGAAGGTCACGAAGGCCAAGCAGCAGATCGCGCAGACCGAGCAGCAGATCGCGTTCCTGGAGCAGCGCATCGGCCAGATGGCCCGTGAGGTCTACCAGCAGGGCGGTGCCAACTCGGAGATGGAGGTCCTGCTCGACTCCGACGACCCCGGTGACTTCGCATCCCGACTGGAGACCTTGCGCTCCATCGCCCAAGGCAACAACAACACGCTTACCGATCTCGACGCCGCCAAGGCCCAGCTCAACGTCAGGCTCGCCAGTCTGAAGACTTCTCGAGGATGAGGCCGAAAAGGCGCAGGCAGAAGCGCAGAAGGAGGTCGACGCGGCGGCCGCTGCCAAGGCCAGAGCCGACGCCGCCAAGGCGAAGATCGACGAACTCGTCGCCGGTCGGGTGTCGGCACTGCGCGATGCCAAAGAGCGCAAGCAGTCGGTGCGCAAGCAGTACGAGCAACTCAAGGCCGAGCAGGACCGGATCGCTGCGATCGCCCGGGCCGCCGCGGCGAAGGCTGTCAGTGGAACCGGTGGGGTGCCGGCGAACATCGGGCCCTCCGGTCTGGCGTGGCCGGTGACCGGCGCTCCTGTCGTTCAGAACGTGGGACCCCGGATTCATCCCGTGTACGGCTACCGCTCGTGCCACACCGGTACGGACATCAGCGCCGGGCAGGGAGCCCCGATCCAGGCCGCGGCCGACGGCGTCGTGGTGTCGATCGAGAACGGTGGGCCGTATGGATTGCACACGTTGATCCAGCATGGTTCTGGCGTGTCCAGCATGTATGCCCACCAGTCGGCCACCTCGGTGTCGGTGGGGGACAAGGTCAAGCGCGGTCAGGTGATCGGGTCGGTCGGATCCACCGGATGGGTGACCGGACCGCACCTGCACTTCGAAGTGCATGTCAACGGCACTCCCTACAACCCGATGGGCTGGTTCGGCGGGACCAAGGCCCCGGTTCGCTGCTGACGCATGGTCAAGGAACAGGGCGAGAAGACGATCGCTGTCAACCGCAGGGCGCGCCACGACTACGCGATCGACGACACCTGGGAAGCCGGACTGGTGCTGCAGGGCACGGAGGTCAAGTCGCTGCGCGCCGGACGCGCTTCCTTGGTCGACGGGTATGCCGAGGTCCGCGACGGGGAGGTGTGGCTGATGAACGTGCATATCCCCGAGTACGACCAGGGGACATGGACCAACCACGAACCCCGACGGCCGCGGAAACTCCTGCTGCACGCCCATGAGATCAATCGGCTGATCGGCAAGACGAAGCAGAGCGGTCTGACGCTTGTGCCCATGAAGCTGTACTTCAAGGACGGCAAGGCGAAGGTCCTGATTGGTCTGGGTCGCGGGAAGAAGAGCCACGACAAGCGACAGGACATCGCCGCGCGTGAAGCCAAACGTGATGCTGAGCGAGCAATGGCGGCGGCCCGGCGAGGCCACTAGGCGTGCTCACCGACGCTGACCTGCCCTCGCTGTGGCGTGAGCTGGGAATCCCGGGTGTCTTCGATGTACACACCCATTTCATGCCCGAATCGGTGATGCGCAGCGTCTGGCAGTATTTCGACGCCGCTGATGACAACTACGGTGTGCCGTGGCCGATCGAATACCGATGGGACGATGATGCACGACTGGAGCACCTACGGACGATGGGTGTGCGTCGGTTCACCGCGCTGGTCTATGCGCACAAAGCCGGTATGGCCGCATGGTTGAGCAGGTGGGCGCTGGATTTCGCCTCGCGCGTGCCTGACTGCCTGCCCACGGCGACCTTCTTCCCGGAGCCGGGTGTGGATCGTTACGTGTCCGAGGCGGTGGCCAGGGGAGCGCAGGTCTTCAAGATCCACCTGCAGGTCGGGGACTTCGACCCGCGTGATCGGATGCTCGACCCGGTGTGGGGGTTGCTCGCGGATGCCGCCGTGCCCGTCCTCATCCACTGCGGATCAGCGCCGCTCGCGGGACGGTTCACCGGCCCCGGGCCGATCGGGGAGGTGTTGGATCGGTTTCCGCGGCTGCGGGTCATCGTCGCACATCTGGGAGCCGACGAGTTCGAAGCGTTTCTGGACATGGTCCAGGCGCGGGAGAACACCTGGCTGGACACCACCATGGCGCTCACGGGCTTCATGCAACAGTTGCGACCGTTCCCGGTGGAGCGCCTTGCGCAGCTTCGGACCCTTTCCGGGCAGGGCAAAGTACTGTTCGGGTCGGACTTCCCGAACATCCCGTACCCCTACGCCCATCAGGTCGAAGTCCTGGCCGACCACGGTCTGGATATGCCGGAGGTGCTCTGGCATGCCCCGACCAGGCTGTTCGGTGGTCAGGCTTCGGGGTGGTTGTAGTTCCAGGGGTAGGTGGTGTGGTGGGTGCCTAGGGGGCTGGTCCAGGTCAGTGACCCGTCGGGGTGGGTTTCACAGGTCCAGCCGGAGTGGGTTTTGACCAGGTGGTGGCCGCGGCATTCGGGGGCGAGGTTGGTCGGTGTGGTGTCACCGGCCGGCCAGGGGATCAGGTGGTCGGTGTCGGTGTGGGCCGCGGGGACGGTGCAGCCGGGGAACCGGCAGTGTCGGTCGCGGGCCCGCACGGCGGTTTTGATCCGGTCGGGGATCCGGTAGGCCTTGGTGGTCATGTCGATCAGCCGGCCGGTGGTCGCATCGGTGATCAGCAGTTGCCAGCGGGCATCTTTGCGTAGTGCCAGGGCGCGGGCGTGGTCGGCGTCGACCGGGCCGAACCCGGTGATCGACGCGCCGGTGTTGCGTAGCCGGGTCAGGGTGTCGGCGGGGATGACCACGTCCACGTGCACGTCGATGCGGGTGTTCGCGGCGAGGATCTGGGCGAGGGCGTCGACGCGTTTCTGGTCACCGGTGCGGTCGTCGTCGTAGGTGGCCGCGACCGCCTCTAGGGCGGACAGCAGGATCTGGGCGGTGCCGGCCGGTAGGTAGCCGGACAGGTCGACCATGCCGTGGGCGCGGGCGAACACTGCCAGGTGGCGGCGGTCCCAGGCTTTGGCCCGCTCCTTGTCCGTCGTGCTCGATCGGCGAGGTCGGGGCGGTGGTCGACCAGTAGCCGGGCCACGTACCGGCGGGTCTGGAACGCCGTGTGGCTGGTCGCATAGACCAACGCTTTGGCTTCGAGCATGCCCCGGTCGGGGTCGTGCAGTTGGATCAGCCCGTCGACGATCGCCTGGGCGCGGGGGTGATCGATGGTTCCGTGGCCAGCGCGGTCCACACCGCGGGGCGGTCCACGATTCCCAGGCTGGTGTCCATCAGGTACCCCGCCGAGCGTGCCGAGGTGGTGGTGATCGCCGCGATGGTGGCCGCAGCCCCGGAGATCCGATGTCCCATCGCCTCGATCCGGTCATGGACCACCGCGATCACCGCCGCCCGCCGGGCGTACGCGGCGCGCAACTCGGCTTCGGTGTCGCCCAACGCCGCGGCGAGGTCCTCATCATCGAGGTGTTCGAAGTGCTGTAGTAGATCCGCCAGGGTGCCGGGCGGTGCGGCCTCGTGAACTGTCATACCCCAATTGTCGAACAAAGGTACGACAAGTTTTCACGTTGGCCACAGGGTGGGTTCGACGCTTCAGAACCGCCGAACACCCCGCCAGCGCCACACGGCCTTCTCGACCTCGACCGCGAAGAACACGACGGCGGCGAGTGCGACGATCGTCAGCCATGAAGCAGCGGACAGCGGGGTTGTGTCGAAGATGCTCTGCATCGGTCCGGAGTAGACGAACAGCAACTGCAGGACGACGAGCAACCCGGTGACCACGAGCGCTGCTCGATTCCCAGAGACGTCTCCGTCGCGATTGCCGTCTTCGTGTAGTGCCTGGCCTGGAACAGGTAGGCGATCTCAGCGGCCACGAGCACCGTGACAGCAGCAGTCCGTGCCGTCTCCAGCGACGCACCCTGCTGCAACTCCCATTCGAACGCCGTGAGTGTGACCACCAGCATCAGCAGCGAGACGAAGACAATGCGTGTCAGCAGGGGACGGGTGAGCAGCGCTTCCTGAGCAGGTCGGGGTGGTTGGTCCATCACCGCCGGCTCGCCGGGCTCGAAGGCCAGGGCGAGGGCCAGCGTCACGGCGGTGACCATGTTGACCCACAGGATCTGGGTGACCGTCACCGGCAGGGTCCAGCCGGCCAGTAGCGCGACCAGGATCAGTAGGGCCTCGCCGCCGTTGGTCGGAAGGATGAACAGCAGGCTCTTCTTGATGTTGTCGTAGACGACCCGTCCCTCCCGCACCGCATCGCGGATGGTCCGGAAGTTGTCATCGGTGAGGACAAGGTCGGCTGCCTCCCGGGCAGCGTCGGTGCCTCGCTGACCCATTGCCACTCCGATGTCGGCGGCTTTGAGTGCCGGGGCGTCGTTGGCGCCGTCCCCGGTCATCGCGACGAACTGCCCCTCGGACTGCAGCAGTTGAACCAAACGGATCTTGTTCTCGGGATTGGCGCGGGCGATCACATCGGTGTCGTGCAGCGCTTCGATCACCTGATCGTCCCCCATCTCACTGATGGCCGATCCCTCCAGGCCCCCGCCGCCGACATCGAGGTTGAGTGAGCGCCCCACGGCCTCGGCCGTTGACAGGTGGTCGCCGGTGATCATCTTCACGCTGATGCCTGCACGATGGCAGTCGGAGATCGACTCCGTGGCCTCGGTGCGCGGCGGGTCCATCATGCCCACCATGCCCAGAATCGTCAGCTCCGCCGGCAAAGCCTCGGCACTCAGTTCGGTCACGGTTGGGGATACGGCGGCGCGGGCGACGGCCAGCACCCGTTGGCCGTGGCGCGCGGCGTCCTCGGCGCGGGTCAGCCACCGCGGTTCCGTGTCCCGGCACAGGGCGGCCATCCGTTCGGGTGCGCCTTTGACCACCACGAACGCGCCACCGTGATGGTCGTGGTGCAGCGTGGCCATGAACCGTTGCTGCGACTCGAACGGGATCTCGTCGCGCCGCGGGAACTCCGCGTGGAGGCTGCGCATGTCCACGCCCGCTTTCGCCGCCAGCGTCGCGAGCGCCCCCTCGGTGGGGTCGCCGCTGATGGTCCACTCGGCGTCCGACCCGGACCCTGGATGCAGGGCGGCGTCGTTGCACAGGGCCGCCGACCGGATCACGTCCATCGCGGCGGTGTTCTCCGCGATTGCCATGGGTGCGTCACCGTCGCGGAATCCGCCCTCGGGGGCGTAACCTGCCCCGGTCACGTCGATGTCGGCGTCGGGCAGCATGAGACGCACCGCGGTGACCTCGTTGCGGGTCAGCGTCCCGGTCTTGTCCGAGCAGATCACCGAGACCGACCCGAGGGTCTCCACCGCCGGAAGCCTGCGGACGATCGCGCGCTGGTGCGCCATCGACCGGGACGCGATCGCCAGGATGATCGTGATGACCGCGGGCAAGCCCTCGGGGATGGCGGCCACGGCGAGCCCCACGACCGCGAGGAAACTGTCCAGTGCGGACAGTCGGTCCAGCAGGTAACTGGCGACGAACACTGCCACTCCCACGACCAGGGTGAACGCGGTGATCTGGCGTGCCAGGCGGTCCAAGCGCTGGGTCAGCGGTGTCGAGAGTTGCTGGGTGCCTTGCACGAGCAGCCCGATCCGGCCCACCTCGCTGTCTTCCCCGGTTGCGACCACCACACCCCGTCCGGAGCCGTTCGTGACCGACGTCCCGCTGTAGGCCATGCACCGGCGGTCGGCTAGGGCCGCGCTCGCGTCCACCGGTTCGACGTGCTTGCCGACGGGGGCGGATTCGCCGGTGAGTGCCGCTTCCTCGATCCGCAGATTGCGAACCGCGACCAGACGCACATCGGCCGGTACCCGGCTTCCCACCTCCAGCAGAACCACGTCCCCGGGCACCAGGTCCACCGCGTCGATGTCGTGCCGTTCGCTACCTCGGATGACCCTCGCGCGAGAGGTCAGCATGCCGCGGACCGCTGCCAGCGCATCCTCGGCCTTGCCCTCCTGGACGAAACCGATCACGGCGTTGATGACGACCACGCCGAGGATGACCGCCGCGTCCACGTAGTGAGCCAGCAGCAAGGTGACGCCCCCCGCGACGAGCAGGACCACGATCAGGGGGTTGCTGAACTGGGACCCCAATCGGCGCAGCCGTGACCGGCCCTGCGACGCCGGCAACTCGTTGCTGCCGTACGCCTCGCGCCGGCGGGGGATCTCGTCGGGTGGCAGCCCGGCTTCGGCGTCAGTTCCGAGGGCCGCGACGCATTTCTCCGGCGGCTGCGCATGCCAATCCTGCACAGGCGCACGAAGCCTGGGTCGAGGAGGTCATGTCTCGGCCTCTCCTTCACTGCTACGCCTTAGCGAGGAGAACTGAGCAGGGGGCGTGATGGGCGATGGCGCTGGCGGTGGACCCTGCCCGCCGCAAGCCGATCTCGTTCGCCGACTCCCATGCGCTCACGCCCCGGCTGCCCATCGCGATCAGGTCCGCGTTCCAGTCCTTGAGCGTGTCCAGGATGAGGTCGCGCGGCCGGTAGAAGACCTGGAGATCGGTGGGCGCCAGCACGTTCGCATGGACTGCACCGACCTTCCCGTCCATGCGGGCCACCGCCGCTTCGATCACCGGATCGGCCTGGGTCTGGTGGTCCGAGACCGATACCACGAGGACCTCTGCGGAGCTCGATCCACGGCATCTGCAGCAACGCGTCCTCTGCGGCCCGCGCGTCGGCCGAGCCGTCGTGGGCCAGCACGATGCGCTGCGTGCGGCGCCCGCCGCGGACGAACACCGTCGGCGCCGCCGGTTCGTGCATCAGCCACTCGGCGGTACTGCCGAGGTGCAGGGCCTTGAGCAGCCCCTGACCCCGCGTGCCGACAACCACCAGGTCACGGATGGCGGCATGGGTGTGCAATGCGTAGCGCGGATCGGCGTGCACGACGTCCTCGGTGAGGCCGTCAGCGACCTGCGGGCGCAGGAGAGATCTGCTCGCGGGTTGTCGCTGGTCCCGTCCATCGAGGGCGATGAGCACCTCGATCGTCCAGCCTGGCCAATCGTGGCTGTTGATCCACAGCCAGGCGGAATCCGCCCCGGGGGAGCCGTCGTCGCCGAACACCATGCGTTTGGACATGCCAACCACCTCAGTTCCATTGTAGTGGGCGGGTGGCTAGCGGGACGCAGCGTGCTGGACTCCCGGGATGCACTGCGACTGTGCCGTTGATGCCCACGAGCCCTCAGACCCTCGCGGGA
This sequence comes from uncultured Actinomycetota bacterium, assembly GCA_963704075.1. GTDB lineage: Bacteria > Actinomycetota > Actinomycetes > S36-B12 > UBA10799 > JADKAV01. The sequence continues at coordinate 94,759 of CAVPGV010000009.1, read as the reverse complement.
CTTCGCTTCGGTGTCCCGCGCAGGTACTTGCCGAGGTCGGTGCGCAGGGTGGTCGCCACGTCCAGGACGTAGTTCTGCCGCATGCGCCACGGCGCGCGGCGACCTTGTTGGGGGAGCAGTTCCGCGGCTCGCTCGATGTAGCCGGACTTGAGGCCGAGCAGCGGTTGCGGGTCGAGCGTCTCCCGGGGTTGCGGTACGACGGAGGCGTAGCCGCGATCGTCCATCCAGGTGAGCACCTTGCAGACCAGCCTCGAGGTGAGATCCGCGCGCAGTGTCCACGAGGCGTTGGTGTAGCCGACCGCCATCGCGAAGTTGGGGACGCCGGTGATCATCGCGCCGAGCAGCACGAACTGGTCATGGATCGTGACTTCCTCTCCATCCACTACCGGCGCGATTCCGCCCGCCGGTTCGAGTTTGAGGCCGGTGGCCGTGACGATGATGTCGGCTTCCAGCAGGCGTCCCGACTTCACGCGGATGCCCTCGGCCACGATCGTGTCGATCTGATCGGTGACCACCTCGGCCTTGCCGGACTTGATGGCCGCGAAGAGGTCCCCGTCCGGAGCCACGCAGACGCGCTGGTCCCAGACGTTGTACGTGGGGGTGAAGTGCTCGGCGACCTTGCTCGGCTCCGAGTTCCTTCACTGCGAGGTTCCTGAGCAATTTGCCCGCCTGGTGGGGGAATCGGCGGCTGAATTGGTAGAACGCGGTGCTGAACCCGATGTTCTTCGCCCGGATCAAGCGGTGCGCGGTTCTGGGTGGCAGGTACTTGCGCGCCACATCGGCCAACGGGTCGGTGCTGGGCAGCGGACTGATCCACGTCGGAGAGCGCTGCAGCATGGTGATGTGCTCGACATCCGGGGCCATTGCCGGGATCAGGGTCACCGCTGTCGCACCTGAGCCGATCACGACGACGCGCTTACCCGCGTAGTCCAGGTCGTCGGGCCAGAATTGCGGATGGACCACCGTGCCTTCGAAGTCGTCGATGCCGGGGAAGTCGGGCAGGTAACCCTCGTCGTAGCTGTAGTAGCCGGCACATGAGTACAGGAAGTTGCAGGTCACTGTGCGTCCGTCGTCCAGCGTCAACGTCCACGTCGACGTGCTGGTGTCGAAGCCGGCGTGGCTCACGCGACTGTTGAACTGGATGTGCTTGTCGATGCCGAATTCGGCTGCGGTGTCCTCGATGTACCGCTTGATGGCCGGCCCGTCGGCCAGTGCCATTTCGTCGGTCCACGGCTTGAACTGGAAGCCGAAAGTGAACAGGTCGGAGTCCGAACGGATGCCGGGATAGCGGAACAGATCCCACGTGCCGCCCATCTCCTGGCGGGCCTCGAGGATCGTGTAGGTCTTGTCGGGGCACAGTGTCTGCAGTCGGTATCCGGCGTCGATCCCGGACAGACCCGCGCCGACCACGACGACATCGAAATCGGTGCTCATGGGTCCAGTGTGGAATACCCGCACCCATGGTGGGCGTTCAATATGTATACCGACGTCGTGGTGCGCCGGTACGGTGCAAGTACAACTCAACAGGGGGTGAACGGTTTCGACAGCGGATGCTTCGACGAGAGAAGCGGGCTGAGGATGACGGTTATCTCATTAACGATCCGTCAAAAACACAAGTGCCGATACTAATCGCACTGACTTCGCCCTCGCTGCCTAAGCGAGCGTGAGTCCGTCGGCCTACGGGTGCCTTCCCCGTAGTTCCCGGCGTCATCTAGAAGGCTTGCTGAGCGCCCCGGTCACGGGGGCGTGAGGGACTCCAACAGTGATGTAGGCCGTGTTGGCGGATGGGTCGCACAAACCCGCCAGGCTGAATGCACCACACAGCGACTGCGCCCGGAGAATGCTCCGATTTGTACCGTTGGACCCGGGTTCGATTCCCGGCACCTCCACAAAGAAGAAGACCCTGGATGCTTCCAGGGTCTTCTTCTTTGTTTGGCTGGATGGCTGCGGGAATCGGGAGGAGGGCGCCGGCAGGCGGCCGACGGCTCCCGGCACCTCCGGGTTGAACGTCGCCGGTAGGCGGCCGACGGCTCCCGGCACCTCCACGTGATTGGGTCACTTGCTGTATGGCTGTGTCTTCCCAGGCTGGGCTCTAAGCACGGCGCATGGCCGCGGGCATCACGTGACGGCCCCTTTCCACGGTCGGTATTGACTCCCCCAGACACGTAGGTGACGAGTACTGTTCGTATTGACAAACATCGATGCGAGTGAGGGACGTGTGAGTAAGCAGCAGACGGACCAGATGGAATCCGCGGTCCTGCAGCGCCTGTCCCTGTTGGACCGCTGGTTGCCGTTGTGGATCGGAACGGCGATGCTCGGCGGGCTGATGCTTGGGCGTTTGTGGCCAGGAGTGCAGGACGTGCTCGACGCCGGAGAAATCGAAGGGACGAGCGTCCCGATCGCGCTGGGGTTGTTCGCGATGATGTACCCCGTCCTGGCGAAAGTCCGCTACGAGAAAATCGGCCACATCACCGGCGAGCGGAAACTCCTCGGACTGTCCCTGCTCCTGAACTGGATCATCGGCCCCGCCTTGATGTTCTTGCTGGCGTGGACGTTCCTGCCCGACCAGCCGGAGTTCCGCACCGGCCTGATCGTCGTGGGACTGGCCAGATGCATCGCGATGGTCCTCATTTGGAACGACCTCGCGTGCGGCGACCGGGAGGCCGCGGCACTGCTGGTGGCAATCAACTCGCTGTTCCAGATCATCGCCTACGCCGCGCTCGGAGTCTTCTATCTGCAGATCCTGCCCAGTTGGTTGGGATGGCAGACCGCCGACGCGCAGTTCCCCACCTGGTCGATCGCAAAGAGCGTACTCATCTTCCTCGGCATCCCGCTGGTCGCCGGATACCTTACGCGCCGCATCGCGATCGCCCGCAAAGGCAACACTTGGTACACCGACACGTTCCTGCCCCGCATCTCACCGGTCGCTCTCTACGGGCTGTTGTTCACGATCGTCGTGATGTTCGCGCTGCAAGGCGAACGCATCACATCCGAGCCGCTGGCGGTGATCCGCATCGCGGTACCGCTGCTGGTCTATTTCGCGATCATGTGGTTCACCGCGTTCTTCTCCGCCCGCGCCATCGGGCTCAACTACCCGAAGACCGCGACGATGGCATTCACCGCCGCAGGGAACAACTTCGAGCTGGCCATCGCCGTATCCATCGGTGTGTGGGGCGTCACCAGCGGTCAGGCGCTGGCCGGAACGATCGGCCCGCTCATCGAGGTGCCCGCCCTCGTCGCGCTCGTCTACGTGTCCCTGTGGCTCCGCAAACGTCTTTTCGTCACCAATTCCGCCGATATCGAGAAAGCATGACCGACACCAAACCGTGCTGCTGTCGGTGCCACGCGTCGGACCGACCGGCAAAGCGTACGGGCTGGTCATGACCGAGGAAGTGTTGGCGTTGGCGCGGGACAACCAAGCCAAGGCCGGGGGTGTCGAAGGTGGAGTTCTTGAAGGGCCACATCGAGGAGATTCCGCTGCCCGACAACTCCGTCGACGTGATCGTCTCCAACTGTGTGATCAATCTGTCCGCGGACAACAACCGGGTGTTCGCCGAAGCTTTGCGCGTGCTGAAGCCGGTGGTCGACTGGCCGTGTCGGACGTGGTGCTGAGTCGGCTGCTGCCGGAGGAACGCTCGACGATCAACGCCCTGTGGACCGGCTGCATCAGCGGAGCGCTCACCGAAACGGACTGCGTCGCGAGTCTGACCGCCGCCGGGTTCGACAACGTGTCCGTGGACCCGACGCAAGTATTCGACCGGGCCGCGTTGGAAGGGTTGGTCTCCCAGTTGCCTGAATCCGACGTGCCGGCATGTCTGGACGTGAACACGGCGATCGCCAGCCTGGACGGGGTCATCCGGTCCGCGGCGATCCGGGCGGTGAAACCCGGCAGCGAACCGCGGCCCGCCGCACCGGCCGGGGTTTGAACCGGCGTTGTGTTGCACCACCGGGGTATCCGGCCCGGACGTCGATCAGGTGCTCGTCGAGTTCACCGCTGCTGGCCGTGCCGGTGCAGCACATGCTCAGCGTTGACAGGGTTCATCGATGAACCCGGGTGAAGACTCGCGTCCGGTAGTCCACAATTAGTCGCTGCCATAGGCGCGGGAAACCATGGGACGATCAGGAAGGAGAGCCATGACCGTGAGCCGCTTCCACATCCAACGGATGGACTGCGCCGCTGAGGAGCAACTAGTGCGGATGGCGTTGTCCGAGGTGACTGGCGTGCATCGGATTGAGGTTGATCTGGATCAACGGGACGTCCTGGTGGCTCATGACGGGGATGCGAGCCAGATAGATCATGCCCTCGCCGCGCTGGATCTGGGATCACGTCAGGTCGCTAAGGCTGGGTCATTCTCCGATCCCGCAGACCCGGGCAAGGAACGAAGGGCGCTGATCTTCGCGTTGATCGTGAACGCCGGATTCTTCGTTGGTGAACTCACCTTTGGATTGCTGAGCAATTCGATGGGTTTGATCGCTGACGCCCTCGATATGGGTGCTGACGCGACGGTCTACGTCTTGAGTCTGGCCGCCGTCGGAACAGCAGCGGCCCACAAGAAGCGATACGCCCGGCTGAGTGGCTACCTGCAGTTTGGGTTGGCGATGCTGGGGGTAGTTGAGGTTCTGCGACGGTTCCTGGGCGGTGATCAGCCGCCAGATCCGACCACGATGGTGGTGCTGTCGGTGCTGGCACTGGCGGGGAACGTCGCTGTCCTGATGGTGCTACAACGGGTCCGGTCTGGCGAAGTGCATCTGGAGGCCAGTTGGATCTTCACGGCTAATGACATCAAGGTGAATCTGCTCGTGATCGCGGCCGCGATCGGGGTGGCGGTCAGTGGTTCGGCCATCCCGGATCTGCTGGCTGGCGGCATCATCTTCGCCGTCGTGGCCAACGGGGCTCGGCGGATTCTGCGGTTGAGCCGCTGAAACTGGACTGCTACTGCGGTAGTGAGGATCGTCCCATCTATCTGGAACCTGCGTCGGGAGACCCTCAGCTGCACAGTGCAGATCAGGCGAACTCCGTGAAATGCGCGGTGGCGGTCGAACTCCCGCCAGCCTCCGGGAGGTCCGTCATCCAGTGGTCCCAAGAAGGGCATGTCGGATCGTCACCAATAGGCTTGCCCGCTGCGTTCGATGGGCCTCGTGCCGAAAGCGGGCGAGGCCGCAAGCCTGACGGGCATGATGCGGGCTGTGAACGCGAAGTGGCAGGGCGGCCTCGGTGTTTGAGGAGATGCTGTCGCCCACCCGTGCGTAGCGGGGTCGACGCTGAATGGCGCGCGGGAAGCGGAGGCGCTGGCTGCGCACTACCGACTGCTGGCGGAGAGCACGAATGATGTGGTCGGCACGGGCGACAATGACGGAAGGATCACGTGGATCTCCGACTCGGTGACAACGGTGCTCGCGTGGATGGCGCACGACATCGTGGGTCGACCGTTCTCCGAGTTCGTGCACCCTGAAGATCTCCCGACAGTGGCGAACGCGCAGCTAGGAGCTGGTGTCGGTGAACGCATAGGTATGGACCTGCGCCTGGTGTGCGCCGACTGCTCGTACCGACCCATGGAGATTCTGCTTGCGCCTATGGTCGACGATGACGGCGTCGTGGTGGGCCGCGTCGCGGGTGGCGAGACGGTTCGCGCAGATTCGAAGAGAAGCAAGCGTTGCAGGCTCGGGGATGCCCGATCAGCAGGGGGTGAGTGCTGCCGGATCCACAGTCTCGGGATATTTGAGTACCTCAGAGCACCTGGCTGCCGAGTGGGCTGGCTCATGACTGCGATCATCGGACCCTCAGGTGAGGCTTCACCGGAAACGGCTCGGGTGGTCAGAGCACCGGGACGTGCGCAGTGATCCACCCCGGCACGTCCTCCTCCGCTAGGGGAGGCGACCACAGGAACCCTTGCGCCGCCCGTGTGCCGAGTGCCTGCAAGGTGACCAACTGCTCCCGGGTCTCGACGCCCTCGGCGACGACGTCCAGGTGCAGCGACTGGGCCATTCTGATGATCGCGTCCACGATGGGGCGGTCGAACGCGTCCTCGGTGCCGCCCAGCCCGTCGACGAAGGAGCGATCGATCTTGACGGTCGTGACCGGCAGTCGTTTCAGGTACGCCAGCGAGGAGTAGCCGGTGCCGAAGTCATCGATCGCCAGTCGCAGTCCCAATGCGCGCAGAGCGGCGAGTCGCTCCACGACGGCCGTCAGATCGCTCATCAGTGCGGATTCGGTGATCTCCAGATGCACCGCGGAGGCCGGAATGCCGGTCTCCTGCAGGGTGCGGCTGAGGTGGTCCACCAGTCCGGGCGCCAGCAGTTGCCGCGACGAGATGTTCACCGCGACCCAGAGATCACGTGCCTGCGGAATCTGCGCTCGCCACTTCTGTGCCTGCGCGATGGCTGTGTCGAGCACCCAGTAGCCGATCGGCACGATCAGCCCGGTCTCCTCCGCGGCGGGGATGAAGGTCCCGGCGTCCAGCAAGCCCCGATCGGGATCCTGCCAGCGGATCATCGCCTCCATGCCAATGGTTCGTCCCGAGGTGATGTCCACGACGGGTTGGTAGTGCAGCCTGAATTCCTCCCGGTCGAGGGCGCGATGCAGGCCCACCGAATCCTGCAGTCGTTCATCTGCTTCTCGGTGCATCACCTCGTGGAACAGCACCACCTGGTTGCGTCCGCCCTCCTTCGCCCGGTACATCGCGACATCTGCGTCCCGCATCAGGGTTTGCGCGTCGGACGCGTCATGGGCGAGCGCGACACCGATGCTGGCGCTCACCGTGACGTCGCGGTGCAGTGATGTGAAGGGTTGCAGCAGGGCCGCCGAAATGCGTTCGGGCACGGTGGTGACCTCGTTGGGTGAGATGCCGTCGCAGACGATGACGAACTCGTCGCCACCGAAGCGGGCCAGGGTGTCGCCGGGGCGCACCGCCGTCTGCAGTCGGTGGGCGACATCGATCAGCAGGGCATCGCCGGCGTGGTGACCCAGACTGTCGTTGACGACCTTGAAGAGATCGAGATCCAGGAACATCACCATCACGGTGCCTTCTGTGCGGCCGGAGCGGGCCAGGGCCTGCTGGATCCGGTCGGTCAGCAGTAGGCGGTTGGGCAGACCGGTCAGCGGATCGTGCAACGCCTGATGCTCCTGTTTCCTGGACATCTCGGCGGTCTTCTGAACAGCCAGCAGGGGCAGCAGGAGCAATGGCAGCAGGGTCCACGAGTAGGGAGTGGCAACGGCCACAATCGCGATCAGCGGTGACAGCGCCAGAACGGCCAGGGTGGCGAAGGTGTAGAACCAGAACTGATCGGAGAAGTCCTCCCACCAGGTGTTCCCGTCGTCGCCGGCCAGACCAGCGACGAGGGCGAGATTGACCAGGTGATACACGATCCACGACGCCACGATCCACCAGAGGTCCGACGCCGCCAGATCGGTGTGCGGGTCGAACGGTGACGTTCGCGCGTCTGCCAGGTGTAGCACTCCCCATGCGGCGGCCAGACTGCACGTGTACTGGCCGACGTTGAACAGAATCTTCCACGGCGGCTTGCGCTGGATGAACTCGGAGAGCAGAACCGACCCCGCGTAGAGGAGCACCGCGGGGTACAGGCCCCACAGGTACATGGTCGCGAACACGAAAGCCAAGGAGATCGACACGGGATTGCCGACCAAGCGTGTCATGACGATGGGTCGCAGTTCGCTGATGACGATGACCGCCGCGATCATCAGAAGGGGTTCTCCCATGGCCTGCAACGCTTCTGGGCTCAGACGCACCACGGACAGGACCACGATGGCCCACCCGAGCCAGGTGCACGCCTGCCACGTGACGGAGAACAGGCTGGGGCGCCACAGGGAAGGACGGCCCTGCGTCGCAAGTGCCACGATCGATCCTCCCACGCAAATCTGGCTCGAACCTACCCGGCGAGACGACACGGCTCCTGCTGAGTGTTCGAATAGTCGCATGAACGTCTCGGATGTGTACCTTGAACTGTTCGGCAGGATCCCCCCACTGATCCGTACCGTCGTGGACGGGCTGGATACCGCTGCCCTGATGCGGGCACCTCAGCCCGGAAGCAATCCGGTGGGCTGGCTGGTCTGGCATCTGACGCGAGTCCAGGACCATCACGTGTCCGAGTTGCTCGACGAGCCGCAACTGTGGGTCAGCAATGACTGGTCGCAGCGATTCGACCTGACCCCTGATCCCTGGAACTTGGGTTTCGGGCATCAGGCGGCGGACATCGCCACAGTGCGCCCCGAGAGTGCGCAGGCACTGATCGAGTACTACGACGCTGTATACGCGCGGACCCGGCCGCTGCTGGAGGGTCTGACCCCCGAGGCCCTCAGTGGAGTTGTCGACGACCGCTGGGATCCGCCGGTCACCCTGGGTGTGAGGCTGATCAGCGTCGCCGACGACAGTCTCCAGCACGTGGGCCAAGCGGCGTACGTCCGTGGACTGGTCGAGCAGGGATGGCGTATCGGGTACTGACTCGGCCCGCCCCTCCTGTTCGTCACTGCCGCTACGGCCGCCAATGAAGGCGAGCGCCGAAGGTTCGTCGACCTGCAGCACACTGACCACTTCCCCACCCGAGCAGGTCAGGTGGAGCGATGACTGTCACTGCGGTCACGATTCGGAGTACACGTCTTCTCAGGCGATCCCATCGGCGGGACAATTGAGTCATGAAGGTAGGGCTGGCTCTCGTGGGATGCGCGGCCTTCTGTGTGGGGGTGCCGCCGGTGGCGGCCGTCGCCCCGTCCGCGGTGGCGGGAGATGTTTCCCCTGCCGCCGCGTCAGGGGTCTCGACGGCGGCCGCGCCGATGAGCACAGCCATCAATCGCAAGCGATACACCCTCACGATGACCTACACCGCTGAGCTCCAATCCGGTGGTCCCTACCAATTCTGCAGGTGGTCCTCCCGATCTTCCTGCGACCGATCCGGTGTGGGTATGCGGCACCGCTGAGGACGAGCACCATGAGATTCGGACGTACGGGGCGACGAGCGTGAAACCCTTCACGTTCACCCGCATGGGCAAGTATTTCAAGTTCAAGACCCGCATGAAGGGCACCTCCCAGCAGGTCGGCGGCGGTTCGGGGTGGTGGCACCATTGGATCGGCGGCGAGGGATGGAGCAACGGTACCTGGACTAGCAGGCACGAAGCCCACAGCAAGGTGGCCGGGAAGGTGTACCTCAACGGAGCCACCCCAGCCCGCCTGATCAACGAGATGCGTGCCAAGGAGGACACGTCCAGCACGCGGACGGTGGTCACGTGCCCGGCAGAGCGGATGCACGACGTCCACCGAGCCGTTCCCTAGCGGGTTCAGCGACCGTTCCTGGCTCAAGCGGGTCAACCTGCGGAAGGCTTTCGGCAAAGCGTTCACGGTGGTGGACAAGCGCACGAAGCCGCCGCTGGCCATCAACGGTGACGACCATACGCGAGAAGTGGTACTACCGGTTCACCCCGGTCGCCGAGCCTGTCAAGACGGAGCGCTGGCAGGTCGAGGTGCGCGGCCAGGACCGCTGGTCGTGGGGGATGTTCACAGGACTGCGCGCCGGCGTCGACGTCGACTGGGCGCATCGCACGACGCTGGTCGTCAAGAACGGCAAGATCACCTCGGCCAAGGGGAAGGTGCACATCGTCCGGGTGCGCAAGTTCTCCGAGCCACCCGGTGCCTTCGACGTCACGTCGTACAAGACGACCACCCCTCCGCGCCTACGAGTTGAAGAAGGTGGTCAAACGCAAGAACAGCAACCGGGTGGTGCTCGGGTTGTGGAAGGACAACCGATCCGTGTATCGGGTGGACTTCTCCGTCGCCGCTGTCGGCCCGGAACTGCTGGAGAAGTTGCGCGCCATCGGTGTGGCCGATCCAGAGGCCTCGTATCGCGGGGTTATCGCCCGCGGACCGATCGATGACAGCGCCGCGCCGCTCGTCCCCAGCAATCCGCGCCTGGTCGTGCGCCTACTGCCCGGCGATCCGGGCAAGTGGCAGGAGAACGAAGAGTTCAACAAGCAGTTGCCGTGTGTGAAGTCCGGGCGCCACAGGAAGACGACTGCTTCCTGACCAGGGGCGGCCAGATCGTCACCGTCACCCAGTTGAAGTGACCCCAGCCGACAACAAGGGTCCGCGCTTCGCTCTCCTGGACCGGACAGCCATCGGCGTGCGTCCGCCTGAGCGGGTGCAGCGGCCAGAGTTGCCGCCGAGATCACTGCGCCCGGTTACCCAGAGTCACCGCCTGCTTTCGTCAGGGGGTCAACGCGAAGCCGGATTGGATACAACTGAGGGGTGCGGGCCCTGAAGATCATCCTCATCTCGGTGGTTTCACTGGCGCTCCTCGTGGGGCTGCTCGTCGCTGGCCTCTACTGGTTCGGCCGCTGGCAGACCGACCGGGAGCAGGCGGCCCTGGAAGCCTTCTACACGCCCCCTGCGCAAATCACCGGAGATGAGGGGGACATCATCCGATCCGAGCCGGCGCCGGACTGGGACGTCGAGTCGGCGAAAGCCACCCGCATCCTGTACGTGACCCTCGATACGAACACGAATACCAAGCGGGTGGCCGGCGGAACCGTGTGGATCCCCACGAAAGCGGCTGACGGCGAACGAAGAGTCGTCGCGTGGGCTCATCCGACCGTGGGGCTGGGCAACAGTTGCGCACCCAGCCGCAATCCGAATTCCTTGAGCCTCACCAGCGGCTGGATCCAGCAGATGGCCACCGAGGGCTGGATCGTCACCGCCACCGACTATTCCGGCTTAGGCACACCACCGCCCTACACGTATCTGGAAGGTCTGCAGGAATCCACCGATGTGGTGAACTCGGTGCGAGCCGCCTCCCAGCTCCCGGATGCGCGGGCAGGCACGCGGTGGGGCGTGTTCGGACATTCCCAAGGCGGGCACTCCGCACTCTGGACAGCGACCCTGGCGCTCGAAGCTGGCTCCCGAACTCGACCTGGTGGGGGCCGCTGCCGCAGCGCCGGCCTCCGATCTGTACGCCACCATCAATCAGCAGTGGAACACCACGGTCTCCTGGGTCATCGGCCCAGAGGTGGTGGTGTCCTGGCCCGACACCTACCCGGACCTCGACTCGACGGCCGTCGTCTCCAGCGCAGGGGAGAACGCCACCGAGAGTCAGGCGCAGGATTGCCTCACTGCGGCGGGCCTGTTCGGACTGGCGCGGCAGGAACTGGTCAAGCAGACGTATTTCAAGGTGAATCCGTACACGAACCAGGCGTGGGCGAAAGCGCTCGACGAGCAGACGCCGAAACCGACGAAGGCGTCGATGCCGATCTTCGTGGCGCAGGGCACCGCCGACGAGGTGGTGCTGGCCAACAGCACCGCCGCGATGCAGAAGCAGTGGTGCAAGGCCGGCAGCGACCTGACGATGGACTGGCTCGGGGACGTGAGCCACCAGAACGCCGGCAAGGTCGCCGGTCCGGCCGTGGTGGACTGGATGGCGGATCGTTTCGAGGGCAAGCCCACGGCGCCGAACTGCACGCAGACGCCTCCGGTCGCACCGTACGACCCGCCGGCAGGTTCACCGCCTCGGCCCTAGGGCGGGCAGGATCAGCCTGTACCGCGCCTCCAGATCCGCGAGCAGAACCGCCAGGTCGTCGGCCAGTCGCTGTCGGCGCCGGGCGCCGATCCCGGACAGCAGGCGCTCTTCCATCGCGAGGTGTTCGGGGATCAGTTCCTCGACCAACGACAGTCCGCCTTCGGTGAGTTGCACCCAGCGCACTCGGGCGTCGGAGGCGTCGGTCTCACGTGTGACCAGGCCGAGACGGGAGAGGCGGTCGACCCGGGTGGTGACGGTCCCTTGTGTGAGCCCGAGATCTTCAGCCAGTTGCGAATGTGTGGTCCGGTACGGCGGCACCCGGCGGCGCAGCGTCGCCAGGACGGGGAAGTCTGCGGACGTGATCCCCGCCGACCCGAACACCCGGGCCTGCTCGGCGTCCACGATCGCGCGGATCCTCGCCAACCGGGCGATGATCGCGACCGGGCTCACATCCAGATCGGGACGCACGGCCCGCCATTCGTCCAGCACCCGTGCGATGGAGTCGCGTCTGCTTTCCACGATCAGAAGCCTATGGTAATAATACTTTGAGTTCAAAGCATTAGGAGGCGCGATGACGTTGACTGTGAGTGTGGTCGGCACCGGCCGCATCGGCACAACCCTGGCCCGAAGCTTCCGCGACGCCGGGATGGAAGTCACCCTGGCCAGCCGTGCAACCGGGTCGAGCAGCCTTGAGGGATTCCCTGTGCGCCCGTCTGGGGAGGCCCTGTCGGGGGTGGACGCGGTCGTGACGCGATCCCAGGGGCTGCCATGGTGTGTTCCTCACCGAGAACGCTGCGGCCCTTGCTGGCATCCCACTCATCGATGCCAGTAACAGCGTCGGGGCGCCCGTCCTGCACCACGCAGCGGAAGCGCAGGCGGCTGGCGTGACGTACTACCGCGCGTTCAACACGATCGGGGTCGAGAACCTCGCGGACCCGGTGTTCGACGGAATCCCGGCTGACCTGTTCTTCAGCGGCCCTGAGCAGCAGCGGGACACAGTGGAGACCCTGATCAGCGCGACGGGCCTGCGACCGGTGTGGGTCGGCGATGGCGCCGAAGCCGCCGACCTGCTGGACGGCCTGACCCGGCTCTGGTTCGCCCTCGCCCTCACCCAAGGGCGGGGGCGGCACCTGGCGTTTCGAATGCTGCCATGAGTGAGAGCAGGCTGATCGCCGACGAGACCCGGCACAAGGTCACCACCCTCGAGCTCTTCTTCGACCTCGTCTTCGTGTACGGGATCAGCCAGGTCACGGCACTGCTGGCCTACGACCACTCCGCGCTGGGCTTCGTCCGCGGCCTCTTGCTCGCGGCCCTGCTGTGGTGGGCCTGGGTGGCCTACAGCTGGCTCGGTACGTCGGTGAGGGTGAACCAGCGACCCGTGCAGGTGTCGATGTTCGTCGCGATGGCCGCGATCATGGTCCTGGCCCTGCTCATGCCCGACTTCTTCGACGACGGGCGCGGAGCATCCCTGGCGATGCTCGCCGCGGCAGCGTATGTCGTGGTGAGGCTCATGCACCTGGTGTTGTTCTACGTGGCGGGCCATGACGATCCCGGCATCGTCGCCGCAGTGCTCGGTTTCGCCCGCACGGTCGTCATCGCCGCACTGCTACTCATCGGTGGGGCATACCTGGGCGGGACCTGGCAGTTGATCCTGGTGGCGGTGGCGGTCGCCATCGACGTTATCGGCCCGTTCCTGGGCCGCGGAAAGGGCTGGCGAATGGCCCTTCCCCACTTCGCCGAGCGGCACGGCCTCATCGTCATCATCGCGCTGGGCGAGAGCATCGTGGCCATCGGGATCGGGGCCGCCGGGATCCCGGTGAACGCCGCCCTGCTGATCACCGCGATGGTCGGCGTCGCCCTGGCCTGCACGCTGTGGATCGCCTACTTCGACGGCGCGGCGGAATCCCTGGAGGCCGCCGTCGATCGTCGCTCAGGGGTCGAGCGGATCACCACCGCGCGCGACGTCTACTCCGTGATGCACTTCCTGCCGGTGTCTGGTCTGATCCTTATCGCCCTGGCCATGAAGTCGGCGCTCAAGGACGCGGAATACGGATGGCAGGAGCCCTTGGCCTGGTACGCCGCATTCGCACTCGGGCTGGGGCTGTTCCAGTTCCTCGGTGGACTGTGGGCCATGCGTCGCCGGGCAGGGGCGCGGGCCGGCGTGGGCGAGGTCGTGATCGCGATCGCCGCACTCACACTCTTCCCGTTGGCGACCGTGATACCCGCAGTGCTCGCCATCGCTGCAGCAGGATCACTGGCGCTGGGGTGGCGTGCGGTCAGGGCGACGGCTGACCGCGCTGCGTGAGTCGGGTGTGTCCCGTATGGACCGTCTCTGTCGCGCCGGGGACGATGTTCGATCGCCCCCGGCTGGGAACTAACGGCGAGCTGGCTGTGGCAACCGACCCTCGCGTCGGACGGCCACCGGTCGCATCCGCACTACGTCTGCGGACAATGGTCGGTATGCCGGACCCGACGTTGACCGCGACACGGATGATCGACAGTGATCACCCTTCGGTGATCGAGTACGCGCAACAGAACGCGGCCGACGGCAGCGCTCGTGACCGGGCCGTGGCCTTGTTCTACGCGGTGCGCGACGACTTCCGGTACGACCCCTACCGCATCGACCTCACTGCCGACGGGATGAAGGCCAGCACTGTTCTCCGCAACGGCTACGGATGGTGTGTGCCGAAGGCGACGTTGCTGGCCGCCGCGTGCCGCGCAGTCGGGATACCGGCGCGACTGGGTTTCGCCGATGTCCGCAATCATCTGTCGACCGAGCGCATGCGTCAGGTGATGGGCACCGACATCTTCCACTGGCACGGTTTCACCGAGATCATGCTCGACGACCGTTGGGTGAAAGCCACCCCGGCTTTCAACATCGAACTGTGCGACAGGTTCGGTCTGCTTCCGCTGGAGTTCAACGGTCGCGATGATTCGATCTACCACCGCTTCGACCGCCATGGACACGAACACATGGAGTACGTGGCCCACCGAGGCTCGTTCGACGATGTGCCCCTCGAGCAAATCGTCGCCGACTTCGCAGCGCAGTATCCGATGTGGCGACCCGATATCGAAACCGGCGAATTCGATGTCGACGTCGCCCGGGAGACGGGCCGCTGAGCAGGCCAGTGTGCGCTTGCGGCGCCTGTGTGATCTGGCCGCAGCGCCTGAGCGGTCGCTATCCGCGGCCCTGCTCCAGGATCGCTCCTGAGTTGGCGTCCACGTAGGCCTCGCGCTGGCCGTTGCTGCCACCGCGCATGAAGACGTACCACGCGGGCGCGCCGCGGAACGTCTCCAGGTCGAACTCGACGACGGCACCGCCAGGCGACACCTCGAGCGCCTTCTCGATGCCCTGTTCAGCGCTCAGCGAGGGCATCTGCTGGGCGACCGGGGGAAGGTCCTCAGGCTGTTGCCGGACCCCTTCGCCACTGAAGCGATCGACATAGACCTCCGTGGCCGTGTTGCGGTTCTCGCGCACGGTGATGTACCAGACCTTGCGCCCGGCCTCGCCGGTTCGTCCGCCGGCGATCGCATCACCGGGGACGATTTGAGTGGCGGCTGTGATGGCTGCCGATGCATCCAGTTCGAGGCCTGTGGGCTGGCTGGTCGGGCTTGTCGTCTCAGTGGGTGAGGCCACTGTCTCTGTGGGAGATGCGGTCACTGTCACCGTCTCAGCCGGTGTCGCCGCGTCGGAGCTGCAGGCAGCCAACGAGAAGGCGGTCAGTGGAACGACGACGATGGCGGTCGCCGCCTTGTACGTGTCCAATGTTCCTCCCGGGTTCACATCTCTTCTATTGCCTGAAGTATAGTGCCGCCTTCTCCAAGAATTGGATCTCGAAAACGTTAAGCCACCGACACGTCCCGTGACTGTGCGTATCCGGCCTACGAGGCGCTGATGTTGGCTGTGCCGACGAGCACGCATCGACCGTGCCCGCTGCGCATACTCGTCGTGTGCATGGTGCACAAGGGAGAGGACGCGTCATGGACCGAACACGCAAGACCGCGGTATTCGGAGCAACCGTAGCGATGGCAGCAGGAACAATCGTCATGGGAGCGGGGGCGGCCCAAGCGGCCAGTGACCCGGACTTCAAGCAGGTCTCAGCGCCGAAGACGGTGACGGCAGGGCAGATGTTCCGGATCAAGTGCCAGATGAAGCGCAGTGTCAATTGGCGAGGCGCCGACGCGATGCTCGATCAGAAGGCCGCGACGATCAACGCGCAGCGTCCCGTCTCCGCCAAGGGAAACTGCAGCATGCGTGTCGTCCTGCGGGCCACGGGCAAGCAGAAGATCAGGGTGATCGTCGTGCAGAACCTGGGTGCGCTGGAATCCAAGTGGCTGAAGATCAAGGTGCAGCCCTCCTGAGGTCCCGTCCCACAAACACGGCGGACTGGGACGCCGTCGCTGAACGGCGATCAGGCCAACGACGCGACGAATGGCAGCACGCGGCCCCACAGGACTCGGGTCGCTTCGGCGTCATACTCATCGGGCAGCGTCGGGTCGCTGAACAGGTGGCCTGATCCCGGGTAGTCGAAGACGTCGATGTGCGATCGTGCCGCTTCGATGTCCCGCACCGTTTGGTCGATCTCGGCCTGCTCCCGCCAGGGGTCGCCGAGCATCGAGTGCGTCTGGGCGGGCACGCCGACCGGCCACTGCTCACCCATCGCCGAGACGGGAATGGCGCCTGCGATCATGACGACGCCGGTGACCGGGCGTTGGGTGACGACGTGGGCGGCGAGCATGCAGCCCAGTGAGAAGCCCGTTGCCACGAACCCGTCCAACAGTCCGGAGACTCCGGCGAGGGCCCGACGCAGCATGTCCGCCTGTCCGAGTTCCTCCCACGCGAAGGCCATGGCGGGCGGATAGTCGTCGAAGGTCCGGCCCTCGAATATGTCGATGATGTGCACTTCGTGTCCCGCGTTGCGGAACTCGTCGGCGGCGTCACGAGTTCCTTGTCGCACGCCAAGCACTGAGGGGAAGATCGCTACCGTCGCCACGCCCACCAGCCAATCATCACGGCCTGTCCATGTCGAGAGTCAGGATTCGACTCGTGAAAGTGGCCTCGCCGAGACGACCTGCAAGATCCTCGGCGGCTTCTCGCAGTTGCGTCTGGCCGCTGGGCGCGAGGCCGTCGAAGATGAACAGGCCGTTCGTGGTCGAGGGGGTCAGGCGGGTGCGTGTGCACTGCCGCCAGTTCCACCGCCGGCAAGTGACTCCCAGGTCGTCGCGCCAGACGATCTCCTCCGGCGCGGGAGGGTCGTTGACTGGCTCGCCGTTGGCGACGGTGTCGAACGGTTCATCTCCCTTGGCGACGATCAGCCGTGGGGGGCCGACATATGCGTCCAGATCCTCCCCGCCGACGGGCATGAGGTGCAGCACGGACACGGCGTTGTAGACGTCGGTCAGTCGGTCGATGCGCGGCAGCCCGTCGGACGCTCTGCGCAGCAGTGACTCGACGCTGCTGCGCGCTTGTCGAGGCTTCACGCCGAAGGATCGGTAGGCCTCGCGCCAGCGGGTGATCTGCGGGATCTGGTCCAGGGGGTTCGAGGACAGCAGGGAACGGGCATGTGCCTCGGCGGCCTCGAGGGCGGCGTTGCTCGCTTCGTCACTCGGGCCGCCGGCCAGATTCTCCGCTGTCATCAGCAGGACCTGGTAGTCGCTGTGGCGTGCCAGGACCTCCGGGTCGATGGTCGCCTGCTGCAGTGTCGTCATGAGCGCTCCTTTCCGACGCCGGGTTCGAACACCGTGAGGGCGAACCGGGTCCTTCTCTGTTTGCTGGGGTTGACATACGCATGGTCGCTGTGGGCGTCGAAAGTGGCCGAGTCGCCGGTCTTGAGGGTTTCCTCGCGATCGCCGACTCGCAGGCGCAAAGAGCCCTGGAGAACGGCGATCAGTTCCCGTGTCCCGTAGACATGGGCCTCACTGGCGTGGATATCCCCAGGACCGAGCGTCCAGTCCCAGAGCTCAACGACATCGGGTGCCTGCGTGCCGGCCACCATGACGGCCCGGCCGCCGTTCGGGCTGGTCCACATCGCCGTAATGTCGGTCGACCGTCGCACGAGCATCGCCTTGCCGGTGTCGGCGTCGACCAGGGCCGGCAGCCCGATCCCGAGGCTGTCGCTCAATCGTAGAAGTGTCGCGATACTGGGATTCGTCTTTCCCTGTTCGACGTTGACGAGCATGCGCCGGCTTACTCCCGAACGATGCGCCAGTTCATCGAGTGTCCAGTCGCGCGACTGCCGCTGTGATCGCACCCGTGCCCCGATGGTGGCGGCGAGGGCATCCACACCGGCCCCCCTTTCATTGCGCATACAGTGCATTATAATGCACTGTAGAACCTTAGCTGAGGTGGGTCACGGTGTTCTCGATCTCATTCATCGTCACACGCGGCGAGGACGACGACGAATTCCATCGGCTCGACTCCGAGATCCAAGACGCCGCCTCGTCGACGCCTGGGTTTCCGGGGTCGGAGACGTGGCTTTCGCCAGACGGCACGTTGACCGACGCCGTCGACTTCTGGGCCGACCTGGACCATCTGAAGGACTTCTCCCGCGACGCGAGCCACCTACATGCGGAGAGTGGGTACACGCGTTGGTACGACGGATACCAGATCGTGGTTGCGGAGGTCGCCACCACGTACGGGGATGGTCGCCTGGAGCATCTCAGCGCTGCAGGCTGAACTGCGATGTCGTACCGGTGACATACCTTGGCGCCATGGATCCGATCGGCAACCCGTACACTCCGGGCGCGGGGGTGCGGCCGTACGAGCTCGTGGGGCGAGGGGAGTTCATCGAAGGATTCGACATCGCGCTCGAACGCTCGGGGTTGCGTCTGGCTGCCCGTAGCAAGGTCCTTTATGGGCTGCGCGGGGTTGGCAAGACCGTCCTGCTCCAGGAGTTCGTGGAGCATGCCCGGCGTCGCAAGTGGCTTGTCGTCGAAGTGGAGGCGCAAACGGGGCAGTCGCTGATGCCCGTGCTCGCGGGTCAGATCTTCCGGGAGCTGCGCAGTGCTGGTCGGACGTGGTCCGGGGAGACCCTGACCTGGGTCCGGCGCGTTTTCAAAGCGTTCAGTCTCAAGGCGGATCCGAGCACTGGTGCCTACTCCTTCGAGGTCGATATCGAGCCGGCACGCGGCTATGCCGACAGCGGGGACCCGGATCGTGACCTGCCCGAGATGCTCGGCGAGCTGGCTGCGCTCGCGGGTCATCACGGAGTGGGCCTGTTGCTTGCGATCGACGAATTGCAGGAGGTCGACGGTCCCGCATTGTCAAGTCTTAACACCACGACGCATCGGATGGGTCAGGGCAGGGAGCCGTCGCCGTTCCTGTTCGTGGGCGCCGGGCTTCCCTCGCTACGACGCATTCTGTCTGATGCGACCTCGTACGCGGAGCGGCTGTTCGAGTACTGGCAGATCGGCCCTCTCAGCGATGATGCGATCCGCTCAGCGCTCCAACGGTCCGACAGCGGCACAGGGGGGTGCGGTGGGATCTTGACGCACTGGACGCGGGCGTGGAATTCTGTCGGGGCTACCCGTACTTCGCGCAGGTACTGGGCCAGCACGCGTGGAATGTCGCTGAAGGCACCCAGATCACGCGGGACGCCGTGGCCGAGGCGACCCCGCACGCGCGCAGCGACATCGATGCCGGGCTGTATGCCGCTCGCTGGCAGCGCACCACCCGCGGTGAGCAGCGGTTCATGCAGGCCATGGCAGATCGGGGCGAGGGGCCGGTACTGATGTCGGACCTGGTCGCGGCGCTGGGGAAAGACCGACCCGCGCAACTGTCTCCGACGCGTAACCATCTGATCAGCAAAGGTCTGGTGTACGCGCCCGACCGCGGCGAGGTGGACTTCACTGTCCCCGGAATGGCGGAGTTCGTGAAGCGGCAGGTGGTGGGCTGACGGGCTGATCCCGGTGTGATGCGGTCCGCGGTCAGCATCCTGGCCGACCTGGAACATCTGCCCGACGGTGACCGGGCCACCCCGGTCGACGGCACCCCCGCTGGGGGCGGCAGCTTCGACCTGCTGACCTGCGCGGCGGCCGCTACACCATCGCCATGAACACCCACACCATCCCCGTCATCACCCACACCCGCGGACCCCCATGATGTGGCGACGGCCAAGCCGTCGCGGGAGGCTTCTTTGCGAGCGACGGAGAGGTTTGTCCGGGCGGCGCCGCGATCCAGATGATGAGAGTCCGGGACAGGTGGAACGACATCGGTTGTGGGCGAAGCCGATCGGTCGATTCGAGTTCTTGTTGGATGTGGCCGATCCTCTGCCCGCACCTCGATAGTTTCGAGGGGTGACGGATCCACGCGAAGAACTACAGCGCCGACGGTTGGCCGGCGAGGACGCTGCCCGGCCGGACAAGGTCGCGAAACGCCATGCCCAGGGTGGCCGAACAGCCCGCGAGAACATCGCCGATCTGCTGGATGAGGATTCATTCGTCGAATACGGCCGGTTGGCGACCGCGGCCCAGGAGAAGCGCCACGACCTCGAGGAGTTGATGCGGAGATCGCCCGCCGACGGATTGATCGGTGGGCTGGGCCGTATCGACGGTCAGCCGTGTGCGGTGCTCTCCTACGACTACCTGGTGATGGCCGGCACGCAAGGCATACGGGGTCACCACAAAGCCGACCGGCTGCTGGGCATCATCGAGAAACTCAAGGTGCCCACGGTCTTCTTCGCCGAAGGTGGGGGAGGGCGCCCCAGCGACACCGACTACCCCGTGGTGTCGGCGCTGGACGTGCGCACGTTCGCACTCTGGGCCGGGCTGTCCGGCGTCGCGCCGCGGATCGCGGTTGTCGCTGGACGCTGCTTCGCGGGCAACGCTGTCCTGGCGGGCTCATCGGATCTGATCGTCGCCACGCGCGACTCGACGATGGGGGTGGCGGGTCCAGCCATGATCGCGGGCGCCGGGCTGGGAGATCACGCGGCGGAGGAGATCGGGCCGATCGACGTGATGGCGTCGACAGGTGTTGTCGATGTGGTTGTGGAGGACGAGGCCGCCGCCGTGCGGGCCGCGAAGCAGTTGACCGGGTTGTTGTGCGGTGCGCCGAAGCCTGGCCCGGCCGCCGACCAGGCAACTCTTCGCAGGGCGCTGCCCGAACGCGAGAAGCAGGCCTACGACGTGCGCCCCATCATCGCCACGGTGGCCGACGTCGATTCGGTGGTGTTCCTGAGGCAGGGGTTCGCACCTGAGTTGGTGACTGCCTTCGGCCGTGTCGAAGGTCGTCCGGTGGGATTCCTCGCGAACCAAACGCTGCACATGGCGGGCGCGCTCACCGCGGACGCCTCGGACAAGGCCGCACGATTCGTCCAGCTCTGTGATGCGTTCGGGATTCCGCTGGTGTCGCTGGTGGACACGCCGGGCATCATGGCCGGACCGGATGCGGAGAAGACCGGGATCATCAGGCACGCATCGCGGTTGCTGGTGGCAACCGCGCGCCTGTCCGTCCCGCTGATCGGAGTGGTGCTGCGCCGCGGATATGGACTCGGAGCGCAGGCGATGCTCGGAGGTAGCACGCGCGAGCCGCTCATGACGGTGGCCTGGCCATCCGCGCACATGGGACCGATGGGGCTGGAGGGCGCTGTCCGGCTCGCGATGGTCAAGGAACTGGAGGCGATCGCCGACGAGGAGCAGCGCAGAGTGAGGACGCAGGAGTTGACGGCCGCGTACCGGGAGCATGTCACCGCTTTCAACGCGGCTCGGGTCTTCGAGATCGATGACGTGATCGATCCAGCGGAAACGCGCGGCCTCATCGCGACGACCCTCGGCACTGTGGGGGACATCGCGGGCAGTGGGCGGACCGTCGACACCTGGTGATGAATCCGTGCTGCGGGGGAGTCAGTGCGGCACCGGCCATGCGGCCAACGTGACGATCGCGACCGATGGCGACCTGTTCAGGAGGGTGTGGATTGACGCACTGGAACCGGCACGTCGGTGAACGCACTGGTGCGCGAGTACCTGCAGGATTTCGCCTTCGCCGACGCATCTCCCACTGAGTCGTTGCTGGGGGTACCGCTGTAGGACCGACTGGCGGGATCCGAGCCGCGAGTAGGCGTCCCGGCCGCAACACCCGCTGGAGTTGGGTACGGCCGGTGGACTTCCGCACAGCGGTGAGACACAACCCGCCCGCGCGTCTCCAACGCCTGTACCGATCTCCAACGCCTGTACACAGCTCTCACGTCTGCTGCGGTTGAGGCCTGCCCAATCTCAGTGGCACTCCTCGGCCCATCGGCAACGCCTCGGGGCCCGATTGCGCCATCGCGCCCGCGGTGCTTCGCTGGGAACGTGGCTGTGATCCCGATGTTCCCGCTGGGTTCGGTGCTGTTCCCGCACATGCCGTTGCCGCTGCGGCTGTTCGAGCCGCGCTACCTGAAGATGCTGGGCGACCTGCTCGAGCAGCCTGACCCGGAGTTCGGGGTCGTCCTCATCGAACGCGGGCACGAGGTGGGCGGGGGAGACCAGCGTTTCTCGGTAGGCACCGTGGCGCAGGTGGTCGAAGTGGAGGCCATGGAGGATTCGATGGTCCTGATGGCCCGAGGCACATCCCGGTTCCGGGTTGTGGAGTGGTTGCCGGAGGACCCGTACCCTCGCGCGGAGGTCGAACTGCTGCCGGAGTTGACGTGGCATCCGGGTCTGCAGCCGGTGCGCGACGTCGCCGAAACCGCACTGCGCCGGGCGCTTGCGATGAACAGCGAGTTCGTCGAATCGTGGCCGGCGGACGTGAAGCTGTCCGACGACCCGCTGGCTTCGTGCTGGCAGTTGGCGGCGATCACTCCGGTCACCGCCCTCGATCAGATCGCCATGCTGCAGACGTCCCAGATGGTCGAACTGTTGTCGATGGTGCACGACTTCAGCAACGAACTCGCGCAGACCCTTTCGATGGGCTGGCCCGACGCGACCCAGTAGCGGGCCGAACGGCTAGGCCATCTCCACCGACAGTCTGATCGGCACGGCTTTGAGCGCCTGGCTCACCGGGCAGTTCTCCTTCGCCTCTTCGGCCGCGGCCTCGAATCCTTGTGCGTCGAGGCCGGGGACGTCGCCCTTGACGTGCAGGCGGATCTCGGTGATGCCGACACCCGGCTGGAAGTCCACCTCCGCCTTGGTCTCGAGTTGCGCCGGGGCCGTGCCCGCCTTGGCCAGGCCGTTGGAAAGGGCCATCGAGAAACAGGAGGAATGCGCCGCGGCGATCATCTCCTCAGGGCTGGTCATCCCGCCCGGTTCCTCCGAACGGGCCGGCCATGACACCGGGAAACTGCCCACCCCGGAGGAATCGAGTGTCACCTGGCCGCTGCCCTCGAGGAGGCTGCCGTTCCAGATCGTCAGTGCGCTACGTGTGGTTGCCATACACAACCACTATCGCGATTCGGCGGACTTGTCGATCGCACCCAGGGCGAATTCCGCGGCGGCGGCGGCGTGGATCGCCGTGGTCGGGAAGTACGGCATGTCCACATCATCAGGTCCCACTAGCAGTTCGATCTCGGTGCATCCGGCGATCACACCCTGCGCGCCGTCTTCGCGCAGGCGGTCGATGATCCGCAGGTACGCGCGCTTCGAGTCCGCGGACGTGACCCCGCGCACGAGTTCGCCATAGATCACCTCGTGCACCACGGTGCGGTCCGGCTCGTCGGGAATCAGCACCTCCAGCCCGCGGTCCCGCAGCCGGCCGACGTAGAAGTCCTGCTCCATCGTGTAGCGGGTTCCGAGGAGTGCGACGACGTCTATCCCCGCACGCCGCACCTCGTCGGCGGTGGCATCGGCGATGTGGATCAGCGGTACCCCGGCGGCGGCCTCGACCTCGTCGGCCACGCGATGCATCGTGTTGGTGCAGATCACGATCGCCTCCGACCCGGCCGTGACCAGGTCTGCGGCGGCTGCGCCGAGAACCTCGGCGGCCGCCCGCCAGTCTCCGGTCTGCTGGTAGGCCTCGATGTCAGCGAAGTTGAAGGATCGGATCAGCAGATCCGCAGACGCCACGCCACCGATTCGGTCACGGACGATCCGATTGATGTGGCGCTCGTATTCGACCGAGGACTCCCACGACATGCCGCCCAACAGTCCGAGCCGTCTCATGGACCAACTATGTCGCAGCGTCGACGTAGGGTCGGACCCATGGCAGAGTTGCCGTTGGGCTGGCGCACCGACCTGGCGATGCTTCGGATGTCGGGTGCGCAGGTCATCGGCTTCGAGGACCACATTCTGGTGGAGTCGCCCGACAACCCCGGGTATCACTGGGGCAACTGCGTCCTGGTCACGTCGGGAGACCTGGCCGGTGATCCGCCGCGCTGCCTGCGAACCTTCGAGATGTACCTGCCCGGTGCCGATCATGTCGCGATCGGGCTGCCCTCCACGCCGTCGACGCGTGCCTGGCGGCCTTTCCGTGTCCAGATCGGGTCCACGGAGAGCCTCATCCGCCGGGAGCCGCTGTCGCCCGGGGCGTTGCCGCCGGGCTACGAGGTGCGGCAGTTGCTCGGCGACGAGGACTGGGAACGGGCCGTTCGTGCTGACGTGGCCGAGCACGGCGACTCGCCCGGCTACGAGGACTTCGCTCGGCGCCGGATCGCGGCGCATCGGCGCCTCGTCGACGATGGTGTCGGAGCGTTCTTCGGGGTCTTCGCCGGTGCGGAATTGGCGGCCGATCTGGGCGTCGTCGTGTGCTGGCAGGAGGTTGCCCGCTATCAGAACGTCCGGACCGCCGTCCGAGCACCGACGCAGAGGCCTTGCCTCGCATCTGCTGGGAGTGGCGAGCCTCTGGGCCGCCGGCCGGGGCGTGGACACGGTGGCTGATCCAGGCTGACACCGACTCAGCGGCAGCCCGACTGTACCGGTCGGTGGGCTTCCGGCCGACGGGGGAACGCTCCTTCGAGGTCTACCGCCCGACCCGGTGAGCAGAGGTTTGGCACATCCTCGAGCCTGTGTGATACTTGCGTGGTGCAAGCAAATAACGACCTCGAGGCCGGAGTGCTGTCGCTGTACAAGGCGGCCAGGTGTGCGCAGGTGCTGTCGGTAGGGGATCCGGTGGACCACGGATTGAGCAAGATCCTGGTCAGTGTCGTGCGGTTGGGTCCGGTGCGGCCCAGCACCGTTGCGCACGAGAACCATCTCGACGTGTCCACAGCGAGCCGGCACATAGACGCCCTTGCCCGGCGCGGTCTCGTGGCGAAGTCCACCGATCCCGACGACGCCCGGGCCTGCCTCGTGGAGGTCACAGACGAGGGCAGCGACGTGATGCGCGAGATGCTCGCCAACCGCGCCCGGGCTGTGGAACCTGCGCTGGCGACGTGGTCGCGCCGCGACCGCGAGCAACTGGTGATCGCTGCTGGCCCGGCTTGCGCACGATCTGGACGAACTGATCACCGAGGAGAGCGCTCGATGAGCGACGATGTGCAGACCCCTGAGGTGACCGCTCAGCGCAACCTGGGGTTGATCTTCACCGCGTTGATGATGACCATGCTGCTGGCGGCCCTGGACCAGACCATCGTGTCCACCGCCTTGCCCACCATCACCAGCGACCTGGGCGGCCTCAACGAGTTGTCCTGGGTGGTGACCGCCTATCTGCTGGCATCCACTGCCAGCACCCCGATCTGGGGCAAACTGTCCGACCTCTACGGCCGCAAACTCATGCTGCAGTCGGCCGTGGCGATCTTCGTCGCCGCGTCCGCGCTGGCCGGGCTGTCGCAGAGCATGGCGCAGTTGATCGGGACCCGGGCCCTGCAGGGAATCGGCGGCGGCGGTCTGATGGTGCTGGTCATGGCGGTCATCGCCGATATCGTGTCTCCGCGTGAACGTGGCAAGTACATGGGTCTGTTCGGCGCGGTGTTCGGCGTCGCCAGTGTCATCGGACCGCTGCTCGGCGGGTTGTTCACCGAGCACCTGAGCTGGCGCTGGGTCTTCTACGTCAACATCCCGTTGGGGGTGGCGGCATTCCTCGTGCTGGGCGCAGTGCTGCACCTGCCGGTGCACAAGCAGAAGCACCGCATCGACTGGCTGGGCGCCGCCTTCATGGTCACCGGAACGGTGATGCTGCTGCTCGTGGCTGTGTGGGGCGGTCAGAAGTATCCGTGGGGATCGGCACAGATCGTCGGGCTGGCCGTCGGCGGGGTCGTCGCGGTGGCGGCCTTCATCTGGCAGGAACTGCGACACCCCGAGCCGCTGGTCCCGCTGTCGATGTTCCGGCTTTCCGTGCTGCGGGTGGCCTCGGCGATGGGATTCGTCGTCGGCTTTGCGATGTTCGGTTCGATCGTCTATCTGTCGATATTCATGCAGGTTGTGCGTGGTGCTTCGCCAACCAGCGCGGGGCTCCAGTTGCTGCCGCTCATGCTCGGCCTGCTGATCACCTCAGTGGTCAGCGGTCGATTGATCACCCGGACCGGCCGCTACAAGATCTTCCCGATCCTGGGTTCGGGGACCGCCACCATCGGTCTGTTCATGCTGTCGCGATGTGGTGTCGAGACGGATGTGTGGTTCGTGTGGCTGTCGGCCTTCGTCCTCGGCATAGGACTCGGCGGTGTCATGCAGGTGCTGGTGATCGCCGTGCAGAACAACGTCGAGCACAAACAACTCGGCGCGGCGACCAGCACGTCCACGTTCTTCCGGAGTATCGGAGGGTCCTTCGGCACGGCGGTCTTCGGCGCCGTCTGGACGGCCCAACTGGCCACGGAACTCACGAAGAACCTTCCGCCCGAGGTCGCGGCCCAGTTGAACGGTGCCGGTCAGAGCGCGATCGCCTCCATCGGCGGCATCTCGGATCTGCCTGCGCCGATCCAGGACGGCGTTCTGTTGTCGTTCGCCAACTCGATCGATCAGACGTTCCTCATCGCGGTACCGGTGATGCTGGTTGCCTTCGTCCTCTCCTTCTTCCTCAAGGAGGTCCCGCTGAAAACCAGGCCCAGCGTCGAGGACGAGTTGGCGCATGACGCCGCGATGCCCGTGCCCGAGACGGTCGACTGAGATGCGCTTCAGCGCGGGACTCGTGCCGGTCCGGCGATCGGCCGACGGCCTCGAGGTCTTCCTCGTGCACATGGCCGGCCCCTACTGGGCGCACAAGGACGACGGCGCCTGGTCGATCGCGAAGGGGGAGTACGACCCCACGGTCGAGGACGCCCGGGTGGTAGCCGCCAGAGAGTTCGAGGAGGAGGTCGGGCGGCCCGCACCCGGCGGCGAGTGGCTCGATGCCGGGGAGACCCGGATGCCCAGCGGCAAGTGCGTCCGGGCGTTCGCCGTCGAAACCGACGAGGACCTGGCCTTCGTGAGCAGCAACCTGTTCGACATGGAATGGCCGCCGCACTCGGGACAGATGCAGCAGTTCCCCGAGACCGACAATGCCCAGTGGTTCACGCTCGAGGACGCGCGGGTGAAGATCGTCAGCGGACAGCGGCCGATCCTGGAGGCCGTCAACAGCGTGATCGGCCTCTGAGTCGCGCGACGATGCACGCCGGGGCCCTACCCTCGCCGTATGACCGATCCCGCGGACGTGCCCATCAACGAAGCGATCCCCTGCACGACGGCATTCGAGATACCGGGGTACGAGATCCAGAAGCACTTGGGACTCACCTGGGGGGTCCTCGTGCGCTCGGTCGGATTCACCAAGGGTTTCACCGGCGGGTTCAGAGCTCTCAAAGCCGGTGAGGTCCCGCAGTACACCGACGTGGTCGACCAGGCCCGCCGGGACGCGCTCGGCCGGCTGATCACGCACGCCCAGTCGTTGGGCGCCAACGCCGTCATCGGGGTGCGTTTCGACTCCTCCGACGTCGGGGGCAGCGACGCGGGGCTCTCAGAGATCCTCGCCTACGGTTCGGCGGTGGTCATCACGCCTAAGGTGTGACCAAGGGGCCATCACAACTGGGCCGGGATCACTGGATCCTGATGACCGTAATCGTCTTATTTCGGACAGTTCGGGCGCGACTGACCATCAAGAGTCGGCCGGAGAGCGGTTTGCGGCCCTGGTTTGATGGTCAGGCCCGGCCGGTCTCCACCCGGGCGGCGTGATGCGACCACTTCTCCACGTCCGCGCGGCCCGGGCCGTCGGTCTGGGCCACGACCTGGATGGTCAAACCGTCGAGCAGGGCCAACAGTCGCCAGGCCGAGGCGCGCGGGTCCGGGCAGACGAACTCGCCGGTCGCAGCCCCGTCGACCAGAATCTCCTCGATGAGACGCTGCCAGTCGGCGTTGATCCGGGAGGCGGTCTCGCGCACCGCGGGATGCCGGGGCGACGAGCTCCAGGCGTCCATCCACCACTGGAACTGCCAGGCGTCGTGCGCTGGCTGGAACTCCGAGACCAGCGCGTCCAGGCGCTCGCTGGGGGTCGGCAACGCCGCCACCACCTCCCGGGCGCGCTGCAGGTCCTCGGTCGCGACGCGTTCGAAGGCCGCCGCCATCAGATCGTCGTAGCTGCTGAAGTAGTGGTGCATCAAGCCGGTGCTGACACCGGCCGCGGCAGCCACCGTCCGCGTGCTGGACTCCAGCATCCCCCGCTCCCGGATCGCGCGCACCGCCGCGGCGATCAGCGCCTCGCGCCGATCGCCTGCGGACATGTGCACCTGGGTCTTCACCCGGTCGCCCCCGAGGGTTCCTGCTGTGTGATGCAGTGCACGTTACCCCCGCCGAGCAGGATCTCGCGTCCGGGTACCGTGACCACCTCGCGGTCGGGGAACAGCCGCTTGTACGTCAGGATCGCGTCCTCGTCGTGCGGGTCGTCGAACACCGGGAGCACGACCACGCCGTTGCCGATGAACGAGTTGACGTACGAGCCGGCCAGACGCTCACCCTCCACCCGCGGCTGCACGCCGGGGATGTGGTCGACTCCCGCTGCCTCTTCGGCAGTGATGTAGATCGGACCGGGCTGGTGGAGCTTCACGACCTCCAACGTGCGGCCCCGCGCGTCGGTCTCCCGTTCGAGGACCTCTAGCGCCTCGTTGCTGATGTCCCACTGCGGATCGTTCTTGTCGTCCGTCCACGTCAGCATGACCACACCGGGCGCGGCGAACCGCGCGAAGTTGTCCACGTGCCCGTCGGTCTCGTCGAGGTAGACACCGCGCGGCAACCAGATCACCTTGTCGGCGCCCAAGTACTCGCACAGGTTGTGCTCGATCTGCTCCTTCGTCAGTTCCGGGTTCCGGTTGTGGTTCAGCAGGCACTCCTCGGTGGTCAGCACCGTGCCCTGCCCGTCCACGTCGATGGACCCGCCCTCGAGGACGAAGTCGGCGTGGTACATCGGAACGCCCTCCATCTCCAGGACCTTGCGGGCGACCAGATCGTCGTGGTCCCACGGGAAGTACAGGCCGCCCTCGAGGCCGCCCCACGCGTTGAACCGCCAGTCGACTCCGCGCAACTCGCCCGCGTCGTTGATGACGAAGGTCGGGCCGGTGTCGCGCATCCACGAGTCGTCGGTGGTCATCTCGACCTCCCGGACGTTCGCTGGGAGGTGTTCGCGGGCGTTCATGTACTGCTGCCCGGAGACGACCATGGTCAGCGGTTCGTGTTCACAGATCGCCGCTGCGACCTGGGAGAAAGCCTCCTGCGCCGGCTTGCCGCCCAGCCGCCAGTTGTCGGGCCGCTCCGGCCAGACCATCCAGCAGTTGCACTGGCGCTCCCACTCGGCCGGCATCCGGAAGCCGTCGGCCTCTCGGGGTGCTGTCGATGATCCGGGTCATGACCGCTCACTGCCTTCGTAACTGCGCTCGATGCCCTGCGGCTGTCCGGCGCGATGCCGTCCAGAGTCGACCGAGCGCTGTCCTCCGGGTGGACGTGCTCCTTCCACCGCGGGGACATGGCCACGAACACTTCCTGGACGGCGAATGTGCCGCCAAGACCAGCCAGGATCAGCCACGTCGTGGTCGCGTCGAACTCGGCCCACGGGTTCCACACGAAGAAGAACACCGCGGCGACCAACAGCGCCACGACCAGTCCCGCGGACACGATCGCACCCGCTGCTGCCGCCGGGACCCGGTAGGGCCGGGTGGCGTCTGCGTCGATCCGGCGCAGGCGCAGGAACGCCAGCGACATCGCCACGTACGGCAGCAGGAACACGATGGAACTGAACGCGAACAGGCTCCAGAACAACGCGTCAATGTCGCCGTTCGTAAGGCTGAACAGCACACCGTAGATCAACGTGATGCTGGCGCTCACCAGCGCGGTCATGCCGGCAGCGCCAACGGGCGTGCGGTGTTTGGCGTTGATCCGCTTGAACACCGGCGGCAGGTCGCCCTGCTCGGCGGCTTCGGCGGCGGCTCGGTTCGCGCCGATCGTCCACGGGATCAGGGCGGCGAAGAACGCGTACAGGATGCCGATGCCGACCAGGTCACGAGCACGCCGGACCCGAACACGGACTTGAGGACATCCATCAGACCGCTGGTCTCCGAGATCTCGTCGGCGGGCATGACGATCTGCATGCCGATCGTGGAGATCAGGTAGAAGGCCCCGATCAGGACGCCGGCGATCACGATCGTGCGGGGCACGTCGCGACGGGGGTTGTGCATCTCGTTGCTGGCGCTGCTCATCAGCTCGAATCCGAGGAAGTTGTAGATGATGATCGGCAACGCCAGTGCCATGGTGGCCGCAGTCGGGATCATGGAGTCGGTGTTCCACGCGAACTCTGTGGCCGACCCGTCGGTGCTCCACGCCACGATGCCTGCGATACCGATCAGGACGATCACGCCAACGGTGATCATGGCGCCGAGGTTGGACACCCACTTGCCGGTGTCCAGGGTCAGCACGTTGACCAGCCAGTTCGCGCCGATCAGCACCATCGCGATCCCGACCTGCGCCCAGAACCCCATGCCCGGGAAGAAGATGTCCGTGAGCACCACGGAGAACATCAGGTACACCGAGGGCACCCACAGGGCCACGTTCACCCAGTACCACCAGGACACCCGCGTGCCCCAGCGGTTGCCGAAGGCCCGCACGATCCAGGCGTAGATGCCGCCGGTGTCCGGATAGGTGGAGCCGAGCTCGGCGGTCATCAGGCCGTAGGGCAGGAAGAACAAGGCGATGATCAGCAGCGTCCAGACCACGGCCGACGGGCCGATCTGGGCAGTCAGCGTGACCTGGCTCAACAGCAGGATCGCGCAGACGCTGAACAGGATCATGTCGAACATGCGCAGCGCGCGGGGGGCGGCTGCCGTGGTTGTTGTCTCACTCATTTCTGTCATCTCCTCAACGCATCACAGCGTCGTGCAGGAAGGACTCGATGCGACCCTCGTGGTAGGCGCGTAGCGCCGGCGTGGGGTGCTCGAGATTGGGGGTGATGTACCAGGCGAGCAGACCCTTCTCGGTGTGCAGGCGGTTCTCGCTCTGGTCGTAGATGATCGACTGCGCGCTGTCCATGACCTCGTCGGTCGCCTCGACGCCGCGGGACGCGGGCAGGCAGTGCATGAACCTGGCGTGCTCGGGCGCGCGGGCCATCAGCTGCGCGTCGACCTGGTAGCGGGGCTTGAATGCCTTGACGCGGTCGGGGATCTCGGCCTCCTGGCCGAACCACCACCACAGGTCGGTGTAGATGAAGTCCGCGTTCACGACCGCGTCCTCGACGTCCTCGGTCTCGATGTACCGGCCGCCGTAGCGTTCCTCGTTCTTCGCGATCTCGTCGAGCACGGTGGGCCACTGGGCCTTGATTCCGTACTGCTCCGGACGGGCATGGACGAATGTGCCACCGAGCATGGTCACGATCTGGGCGGTCGAGGTGCAGACGTTGGTGGCATCCCCGACGAAGACGACCGTCAACTCATTGAACGGCTTGTCCGTGTGTTCGGTCATGGTGAACACGTCGCAGACCGCCTGTGTCGGGTGGTTGTAGTCGGTCAGGCCGTTGATGACGGGGACCTCGGCGTACTGCGCGAAGTCGGTGACCGTGTCGTGTTTGAAGGCGCGGATCTCGACCGCGTCCACCATCCGCGACAGCACACGCGCGGTGTCGGCGATGTTCTCCTTCTGGCCCAGGTGGATCTCGCCGGGTTTGAGGTAGAGAGCGTGCCCGCCCAGTTTGGTCATTGCCACCTCGAAGGAGACCCGGGTCCGGGTGGATGCCTCCTCGAAGATCATGCCCAGCGAAGCGCCTTCCAGCAGGCGGGGACAGGCGTTCTGTTTGTCGGCCTGCTTGAGCAGGCGGATCAGGTCCATCTGCGCACGGATCAGGTCCGGGCCGAGGTCCTGGGTATCGATGAAGTTGCGAGGTGCTCGCATGAAATGACAACCCTTCGTATGAGAGAGGTCGTCGAGAGGGGCGGTACCGGGTGGGGCTCCACCCCGGTCGGCGGTTCCTTTTGTGGGGAACGAATCCACGGTAGCGCATACTTGAGCGCATGTTCAAGTTGGGGTCCCGGTCACGGATAGTGACGGAATCCCAGCATTGGCCAGCACACAAAGGCAGTTGCGTGCACACGTGGCGATCACCGGCGTACGGCATTTACCGTGACCTTCGGAAGGGACGATCATGAAGGCCTGGGAGATGAGGGGCGCGGTAGCGCACGACAGCGCCTCCCGGGACCGGGTTTCGCCCACCGAGGTCAATGCTGAGGCCTATCTCGACCCGTACGCACTGCTTGAGGCCCGGCGCGACGAAACCGGTGACATCGTCGACCTGGTCTACGTCGAAGCCAACCGCTCGGCCTGCGAGAGCCTGGAACTCCCTTACGAGGTGCTGCTCGGTTCCGGACTGCTGGAACTCAAGCCCTTCGCCAAGGACGCCGGACTGTTCGACATGCTCGTCAACGTCGTCGAAACCGGCGAGCCGCTGACTCTTGAGGACTGGGAGTTGCCGGCCCGTTTCAACGACAGCGGCGAGTCCCTCTACTACGACATGAGCGCCGTGCAGGTCGGCGACGGCATCGGCCTGGCGTGGTGGGACGTGACTGTCCGCTACGCCCGGGATCGCAAAGCCGCCCGCGCCGAGCGGGAGATGCGCGAGACTCTGGACTCCCTGCTCGATCCGCATGCGATCTTCCGGGGGGTCAGAGACGACGCCGGAAACGTCGTGGACCTCGAATACGTCCGGGTGAACGTGGCAGCATGTCGCTACCTGTCCCATCCGCGCAAGGATCTACTCGGCAGACGCCTGCGGGATTTGTGGGCGAACGACGCGGTGGATCTGATCGTGCAATGGGGTCGACGGGTGCTGGAAACCGGTCAGCCCCTTTCTGTGGACGAGTTCGAGATCAGACTGCCCGGTGTCGGCCTTCGACGACTCGATGTCCGCGCAGTCCGGGTGGGAGACGTGGTGAGCTTCACCTGGCGTGATGTCACCTCCCGGGTCGACGCGGCACGAGAGATCGCGCAGTCGCGCGAGCACTACCGGTTGCTCGCTGAGAACGCGTCGGAGATGGTGTTCCGCCGCGGCGAGGACGGTCGGATCGCGTGGGCGAGCCCCTCAGTGTTGCGGGTGCTCGGGTGGTCGCCCGTCCACTTCGTCGGCAAGGAGATGGCCGAGTTCATCCACCCGGACGATCTGCCCCGACTGCAACGGACCATGCGCGAGATCCTCGACGGCAGTGGTCTGGTCGGGCAGGCCGAACTGCGGATGGCGACCTCGGACGGCGGATGGCGCTGGATGAGTTCCCTGGGCCGCGCGCTGGTGAACGACGAGGGGGTCGTGATCGGTGGTGTGGACGCTGTGCGCGACATCCAGGCGCAGAAGGATGCCCAGCTCGCGCTGGAGGAGTCCGAGGAGCGGTTCCGACGGGCCATGATGGACGCCGCTATCGGGATGGCGATCATTTCCCCAGAGGGGGGTTTCGTGCGCGTCAACCCCGCGATGTGCACGTTGCTCGGCCGCGACGAGTCGACCCTCATGACCAGTACGTGGCAGGAGCTGACCCACCCCGACGACCTGGACATCGACCTGCAACTGGTGCAGGAGGTCACAGCCGGGACCCGGGAGACCTACCGGCTGCCGAAGCGCTATCTGAAGCCTTCCGGGGAGATCGTCTGGGCGGATCTCACGGTCTCCGGGGTACGTGATGAAGAGGATCGTCTGCGGTACTTCGTCTCTCAGGTCACCGATATCACTGACGCCATCCTCGCCCGTGAGTCGCTTGCCAGCAGCGAGGAGCACTACCGGTTGATGGCTGAGAACTCCTCCGATGTGGTGTTCCGCGCCAGCCCTGACGGTCGCCTCGAATGGATCTCGCCTTCCGTGGAAGAGGTGCTCGGCTGGACGCGCGAACAGCTCACCGGTGTGGTGATGCTCGACTACCTCATGAGCGAGGACCTGCCCGGCTCGCTGCAACTGAGCCCGGACAACCAGGACCGACTCGACTTCGAGGGCAGGTGCCGCACCGCCGACGGATCGTACATCTGGATGGACATCAGCTCCAGGCCCTTGCTCGACGAATCCGGAACCGTCGTCGGCCGGGTCGGTCGTCTGCGCGACATCCAGGTCGAGCACGCGGCGCGGGAAGCCCTGCGCGGCAGTGAACAGCGCTTCCGGGCCGCGATGGAATCCGCGCCCACAGGGATGGCCGTCGTGAACCTGCAGCGGCGGATTCGTCCAGGTCAACCCTGCCCTGTGTCGCCTGCTCGGGCGAAGCGAGCAGTGGCTGTTGGAGCACGGCCTCAGCGACGTCATGGACCCGGTCGACGACGACCTCGACCGGCGCATGCGGGCTCAGGTGTTGGCAGGCGTCGACTCCGCCCCGGTGCGCGACCATCAGATGATCCGTTCGGACGGCGAGCGCGTGCTCGTTGAGCAGTCGATCGGCCTTCTACGCGACGACCGCGGCAGGGCCAGCGGCTATGTGTCCCAGTTCGTCGATGTCACCGAAGCGCGCGCAGCCCGCGATCAACTTCGCTTCCTGGCCACTCACGACTCCATGACCGAGTTGTTCAATCGGCACGAACTGGTCACCCGGATCTCGGGCATCCTGTCGAAGCGGCCGCGCACGGGCGTCAACGTCGGGGTGCTGTTCATCGACCTCGATGGCCTCAAGCCGGTCAACGACACCTACGGGCATGCCGTGGGCGACGCGGTGATCGTCACCGTGGCCGACCGCATCCGCTCCAGGGTCCGTTCCGACGACGTCCTGGCCCGCTTCGGCGGAGACGAGTTCGTGCTGGTTCTGCCGGCGATCCACACGGTCGCCAACGCCGAACGCATCGCAGCGTCCTTGCACGAGGTGGTGGCTGCTCCGATGGAGATCGAGGGTCACAGCATCGTGATGACGCTGAGCATCGGCGTGGCCCTCGTGGGTCCGGGGGAGAACGCCGACGCAGCGCTGCGTCAGGCCGACGCCGCCCTGTACCGGGCCAAGCGGCAGGGCAAGGCCTGCACCGTCATCTACGATCCCGATTGGGAGGGCTGAAGGGCGGTTCCCGGCGCGTTGCTGGCCACCTCGGGATACCCTGGCGGACATGCCCAGTCCGTTGCGCTTGTTCATGCCGATCGCCGTGGCAACCACGGTCCTGGCCGCTCCCGCCGCCGCCCACGCGGACACCGTGTGGTTGTGTCGGCCGGGGGCTGATCCCAACCCCTGCCGGGGGTCGCTGAAGACCACGGTCAGGACGTTCGGGGAGCCGAAGAAGGTCGTCACCCCGAAACTGCCCCGCAAGCGCAAGATCGACTGCTTCTACGTGTATCCGACCGTGAGCGAGCAGACCACGCCGATCGCGAACCTGGACATCGAGCCGGCCGAGAAGTCCATCGCCAACTACCAGGCGGCCCGCTTCAGCCAGGTATGCAACGTCTACGCGCCCATGTACCGGCAGGTGACATTGCGTGCGATCCTCAGCGGCGGTTCCGCGACGGTCACTCCCGAGGAGCGGGAGGCCGGCTACACCGACGTGCTCAACGCGTGGAACGAGTTCCGGGCTGAGAACCCGCGGCGCGGCTTCGTCCTGATCGGGCATTCGCAGGGGTCGGGGGTGCTCAAGCGACTGATCCGCGAACAGATCGACCCCGATCCGCAGGTGCGGGAGAAGATGGTGTCCGCATTGTTGATCGGCAGCAGCGTCGCCGTGCCCACCGGCAAGCGCAAGGGCGGCGATTTCTCGAACACGCCGATCTGCACCGGGAAGAACCAGGTGGGCTGCGTCATCTCCTACGCGTCCTTCGGTGAGAAGCCCCCGACGGACAGCCTCTTCGGCCGGGTGCGGGTGGCACCGGAGCCGGGTGTGGAATACGAAGCCGCCTGCACCAACCCCGCCGCGCTGAAGGGCGGTTGGGCCAAGATCGACACCCTGGTGCGGGGCAAGCCGATCCCCGGTCTGCTGGGCGCCGCCGCCGGCATCCTCTACGGCGGTAACCCGCCGAAGGCCAAGACCGCGTGGTTGACGCCGAAGGACCGGTACCGCGCCAAGTGCATGACGTCCAACGGCGCGAACGTACTGATGGTGAAGCCGGTGGGCAAGAAGTCCAAGAAACTCATCGGTTCCCCGAACCCCGGTTGGGGTCTCCACCTCATGGACATCAACCTTCCCGCTGGGTGACCTCATCGACCTGGTGCGCAGCCAGAAGAAGGCGTACGCCAAGCGATAGAACACGTTCTGGCCCGTTGCGTGCGTTTTGGCCCGTACGGAAAGGGTCAGAACGCAGGTAGCGGGCCATTTCGCGTCGTGGGGGCGTCTCCACGACGCCACATGTGGCGCCCGTCACTCCGTCCCGGTGAGCAGCGTCACGCGTAGGGGTGCCTTGGCGCGGGCATGACTCAGGTGTTCGCAGTTCCAGCCACATGCAGGAGAACCGACACCGTGAAGACCAAGACCATCCTCGCCGCGGGTATCGCCGCCCCGATCCTTATGACCGGGTTCGCCGCGACCCCCGCCACGGCGGTGGCCCCCTCGGCCGCAGTTGTCGTGTCCAAGGACACGAAGAAGGACAGCAAGCGCAAGGCGGCCAGCAAGCGCTCGTCGCGGGCTGCCGGCGTGGCCATGCGCACCAAGAACACCCGGTTCGGCCCGAACACCGCGGTCCGGCGGCTCGAGAAGTGGGCCAAGCGTGGCACGCGCGGCTACCACAATCAGTGCCTGCGCCTGGCCGACAACGCCTACCAGCCCAAGGGCAACCGCACGAGCACCGCACTTCGTCAGTGGCAGCGGGCCAAGAAGAGGGGCTACGCCCACCCCGGCAACCGCCGGCCGCCTTACGGCGCGCAGATGTTCTGGCGGACGTCGAACCCCGCGGGCCACATCGCCACCTACGTCGGCAACGGCAAGGCCGTGACCAACATGCCTGGCGGCAGTGTCAAGAAGATCAACTGGAAGAAGATGAACTCCTGGGGCCGGTACCTCGGCTGGGCCGAGCCGTACTACGGCTGATCTACCCACCATCCACCCACTCATGCGTCGTGACGCATGACCCGTGCACAGCCCAGTCACCGAAGGAGGGAATCGTGAAACGCGCGTTGTACCTGATCACCGGGGCAGTCGTCGTGCCGGTACTCGCGACGACCGTGACGGCCGCAACTCCTTCACAAATGACGCAGATGTCAGCCGTGGACGCGACATTCAGTGACCCCTTGGTCCGGTCGCCGGGGGTGGCGGACCTTCCCGACGCGGCGGAATGGGCGAAGCGGGCAGAGGTCCGCGAACGCAAGCGGGCAGCCCGCAGCGGTGGTTTGCGCACCTTCGGCACGACGTTCACCGCCAAGGAAGCAGCAGCCCGACTGAAGCGGTGGGCCGAGCAGGGCATGGGTGGATACCACGACCAGTGCTTGCGACTGGCCGACGACGCCTATGGTGCGAAGGGCCCGCGTACCTCGACTGCGCTTGCCCAATGGGCCCGCGCGCGGGAGGCAGGCCTTAGCCACCCCGACAGCAAAGACATCCCGGTCGGCGCGCAGATGTTCTGGCGGACGTCGAACTCCGCCGGCCACATCGCCACCTACGTCGGCAACGGCAAGGTGGTCACCAACATGCCCGGTGGGGCTGTCGAACTGGTCGACTGGCGCACCCTCAACGAGTGGGGTCCGTACCTGGGCTGGGCGTCACCGTACTACGGATAGCTGCTGTGCCCGCTCGACCGAGATGGCGCTCACGGTTCGGGCAAGATTGAACGGTGACCAGCCCGGCCTTGCGCAGGTGGTTGCCCGGACTGGGTGACCGGCTGCAGCCGTTCGAACGGCACAATGTCATCGCCGGCATCACCGTCACGGCGTACTTGGTTCCGCAGGTCATGGCCTACGCGATCATCGCGAAACTGTCGCCGGTGGTCGGGCTGTGGGGAGCACTCATCGCGCTGCCGTTGTACGCGCTGCTGGGCACGTCCCGGTGGTTGAGTTTCGGCCCCGAATCAAGCGTCGCCGTCATGACCGCAGCCGTCATCGTCCCGATGGTCGCCGCCGGCGGGACGACCTCCGCCACCGCGGCCGCCGCCCTGGCTGTTGCGGTCGGCGTCGTCGGTTTGCTGGCCAGCCTGCTGCGACTGTCGTTCGTCGCGGACCTGCTGTCCCGGCCTATCCTTGTCGGCTACATGGCCGGCATCGCGGTCCTCATGATCGACAGTCAGATCGACCGTGTGCTCGGCGCGTTCACCCCCGACTCCGACACGGTCTTCCAGCACGTCTGGCTACTGTTCGCCTCCAGTCCGCAATGGCCCGCCCTCGTGGTCGCGGTCACCGTCTTTGTCGCACTTGTCGTCATCAGCCGGACCCGCTACAAGGCGTTCGGCCCCTTGCTGGCCCTCTGTCTGGGGGTGGTCGTCGCTGCAGTGCTCAATGCGATTGACCAACCGGTCCTGCTGCTCGGCGACGTCCCCGCCGGCCTGCCATCCCCGGCGATCCCGATGATCCCGGCGGACCTCATCCCCGATTTGGTGGTGGGTGCAGTGGGCGTCCTGCTGGTCGCCTACACCGATGCGACCTTGACCGGACGGTCGTTCCACCGGGCCTCCGACCCGCCGTTGCTGCCAGCCACCGAACTGCGGGCCTTGTCGGTGCTGAACATCGCAGCCGGATTCTTCCGGGGTATGCCGGTGTCCACCAGCGGCAGTCGTTCCGCGGTGGCGCGGGCCTCAGGTGCGACCTCACAGGGCTATTCGATCTCCGCTGCTATCTTCCTGGCGATCGTGCTGGTGGTGGCCGGCCCCTTGCTCGAAGTGATCCCACAGGCGGCGCTGGGGGCGCTGGTCGTCTATGCCGCGGTTCTGCTGATCGACGTCGCAGGGTTCCGCCGGCTCTGGCGGTTCCGCCGCTCCGAGTTCTGGCTGGCCATCGTCACCACGACCGGCGTGCTTGTCTTCGGGGTTCTGTACGGGGTGCTGATCGCGGTCGCCCTGTCGGTCCTGGTCCTGTTGGTCGATGTCGCCAGGCCGCACAGCGCGGCGCTGGGATTCGTGCCGGGGCTGGCGGGTATGCACGACATCGGGGACTTCGACAACGTCGAGGAGGAGCCAGGGTTGCTGATCTTCCGATTCGATTCGCCGCTGTTCTTCGCGAACGCCGAGTACTTCCTGACACAGGCTCGCCAGATGATCTCCGAACGCATCGGTGAGTTGCGGTGGTTCGCGCTGCAGTCGGAGGCGATCATCGACATCGACTCGACGGGTCTGGAGGCGCTGGAGTCACTGGTCGACGAACTGGCAGCCGCTGATATCCGCTTCGTGCTGGTCCGCGCCAAGAGCGAGTTGGTGGAGGCGCTCGAGCCCACCGGGTTCATCGACGCGGTCGGCCGCGACTACATCTTCCCGACGCTGCCGACGCTGGTCGCCGCCTTCCGCGACGCGCGCTGATCCACGACGGTCCGGGTGTGACTGACCCCTTCATGCAGGCGCGTCGTGAGCAGCAGCAGCAGCCAAAGGCCCAAGAGCACCACGGCCACCAGCGCCGCGGTCGTCGGGTTCGTCCCGGCGGCCCGCATGAAGACAAGCACCGCCGGGTACGGCCCCCACACCAGCACCCACCGCACCAAGAGCCGCAGCGGGTTGCGGCGGTAGCCGGTCTTCGACTCCATGCGGATCCCGACGGCGAACTGGCCGGGGGTTCGCCCGCCGGTGATGAGCGGGACGGCCCAGGTCATCACGAGCAGTGTCCACGCCAGCGGCGCACCCGGCAGCGGCAGTGAGTACGTCTCGGAGACGGTGCTCCAGGCGAGCGTCACGAGCAAGGCCCCGATGTAGTCGATCAGCAGGCTCAAGGCCCGGCGGGGCACCGTGACCGCCGGGTCCGGCTCGGCAGGGGCGCCCCGACGCGGGATGAACACAATCAGCGGCGCGAGCAGCCAGCCCAGCAGCCCACCGGTCGTGTTGGCCATCAGATCGTCGACGTTGAACTGGCGGTAGGTGCACGGGTAGATCCCGAAGTTGGCCGTGTACTGGGTGACTTCGAAGGCCAGCGACAGGGCGAATCCCAGTAGGACGGTGCTGAGCACGCCACGCCCGAACCACCTGCGCAGGTACACCCCGAACGGGAACAGCAAGGCGATGTTGAAGATGAACATCACGACGTTGGGATTGGCCAGAAGTGCGTATCCGTCGCCACTTTGTGCCCGTGCCAGCGTCAGCCAGTCGAACGGTTCGAGTTGCGGGCTGACATCCCTGGCGCAGGAATCCTCGGGGAACGGCATCAGGACCAACGCCCACGCGCAGGTCAGGTACAGCAGCCAGGACGCCTGCGCCCAGACCCGCGACGGGTCCAGAGCGCCCCACCGCCGGTACTGCCATGCGAGATAGGGGATCGCGAGAACCAGGGCGGCTGCGAGGAAGTAGAAGAAGGCGGATCCGATCGGTTCGGCGTACCCGCTGATCCACGTCATGGCGCTGCAGCGCAGGGCAGTCTGACGGTGAACACAGATCCCTGAACGTCCACGGTTCCCCCGTGGGCGGCGACGATGGCGGCGACGATACTCAGTCCCAGCCCGGATCCGCCCGTCGACCGCGACCGGTCGTCGGCGCCGCGGTAGAAGCGGTCGAAGACCCGCAGTCGATCCGACGGTGCGACGCCTGGACCCTCGTCGCTGACCCGGACCACCGCCTCGTCACCCTCGGTGCCCACAGCGACGAGGATGTCCCCCTGACCGTGTTGGACCGCGTTCACCATCAGATTATCGACGACCTGTCGAAGACCGGTGGCATCGCCATCCACGATGGGAGCGCGACTGCCCGGGATCATCTCGAGACTCACCGAACGTTCGTGATCGTCGACCGGACGGCGTTCGAGCAGACCTCGAGAAGATCGACCGGTCGGCGGTCCAGAGGCAGGCGCTCGTCCCGGCGGGCGAGCAGCAGCAGGTCGCTCACGAGCTGTGCCATCCGCTCGGACTGTTGCTCGATGCCAGCGAAGGCGTCGGCGATCTGATCGGCAGGGATCGCCCCCTGCCGGTACAACTCGGAGATGCCGTGGACCGAGGTCAGTGGCGTGCGCAACTCGTGGCTCGCGTCGGCAACGAACTGACGCATGCGGGCCTCGGAGTCCTGCGCCGCACTCAGCGCAGCCTGTCGCTGGATGGACGATTTGTGGAGTTCGTCCAGCATGGTGTTCAAAGCCGCCCCGACCTCACCCACCTCGGTGCGTGGATCGGGGT
Source organism: uncultured Actinomycetota bacterium (assembly GCA_963704075.1). GTDB lineage: Bacteria > Actinomycetota > Actinomycetes > S36-B12 > UBA10799 > JADKAV01. The sequence continues at coordinate 53,800 of CAVPGV010000009.1, read as the reverse complement.
CGGGGATTCGTCGGGACAGATCCCCCACGGTGATGCCCACCGCGGTGAGCTCCACCTGCCGCAGGGGGCGCAAAGACCGGCGAACAGCCACCGTGCTGAGCAGCGTGACTGCCACCAGGACCAGTGCCCCCACCGCCAGTTCCAGCACGATGAGTCTGGTGACGGTGGCATCGACCGAGGACAGCGACTTGGCGACCATGACCGATCCGGTGATGGTCGGTGTGACCATCACCCGCCAGCCGTCGGCCGTGAACGGCTCGTCGGCGCGCTCCTGAGCCTGCGCCTGCGTCATGGCCGGCAGAGCCGGTGCCGACACCCCGGTGGGCAGATTGTCGACCTGCCGGGCCGTGGAGCCGTCGGCGTTGTTGAACTGGATGAACAGATCGCTCGGCGGCCCGGACGGTGCGGTCGCGTCCGGGGGACGTGCCGGTGGTGCGCTTCTGGGTTCGCAGGAGTTCGGTGTCGATCTGATCGATCAGGTAGGAGTGCATGGCGGTGGTGGCGAGCACGCCCGCAACCAGCAGCGCCAGACTCACCAGCGCCGCCGATCAGCAACGGGAGTTTCGTGCGCAGTGGCATCAGGCGGGCACCTTCAGGACGTAGCCCACGCCCCGGACCGTGTGTATCAACCGCGGCTGCGTGAGGTCGACCTTGCGCCGGAGGTAGGAGACATACGACTCGACGATCGCGCCGTCGCCCTCGAAGGCGTAGTCCCACACGCGGTCGAGGATCACCGACTTGCTCAGGACCCGGTTCGGGTTCTGCATGAACAGGCGCAACAGGTTGAACTCCGTTGGTGTCAGATCGACGACGTGGCCGGCGCGCCGGACCTCATGGCGGTCGTCATCGAGTTCGAGGTCGGCTACCTGAATGGTCGCCGACGGCCGGGTCACCGTCCCCGTCCCGCTTCGACGCAACAGTGCGCGGACGCGGGCGTGGACCTCGTCCAGGCTGAACGGCTTCGTGACGTAATCGTCCCCGCCGACGGTCAAGCCCCGCACCTTGTCCGCGGTGGCGTCGCGCGCGGTCAGGAACAGCACCGGCGCGTTGAGCCCCTCGCTGCGGAGCGTGGATACCACCTCGAAGCCGTCATGGCCGGGCATCATCACGTCGAGGATCAGGACGTCGGGCCGCTGCTGGCGGGCCAGACTCAGGGCCTGGTCGCCGTCGCGAGCGGCCACGACCTGGAAGCCCGCATGCCGGAGGCTCGTGCAGAGCAGGTCCAGGATGGTGGGTTCATCATCCGCGACCAGCAGTCGTGCCTCCGGCATGGGTTCCATCATGCCGTCAAGTCGTACAAGGTGACGCCATCAACAGTGGTGGCCTCGAAATTCTCCGACACCCATGCACTGATGTCCGAGCTCGCCTGGCCACCCGGTCCCATTCCGCCCGGTCCGCCCGAGGACCCTGCGATGAACCAGTGGATCTGGCCCTGTGCCACGTACTGCTGGAACTGCTCCAGAGTCGGTGACGGATCGCTGCCGTTGAAGCCGCCGATGGGCAGGACCGGGTTGCCGGTGGACAACTGGTATCCGGCGGCCGTCTGACTGCCGATCCCGGCGGCCACCCACGTGAAGTCAGACGCGTTCTCGTTGAGGGTTTGCACCAACTCGCTGCTCACGTCGGGAGAGTCGAGCAACCCGCCACCGGTCCGACCCGCTTGCGCCTGTCCGCCGCCTGGCTCGTCCGCCTTGTGCCCCATCGGGCTGACCGCCCGGCGTACTGCTTGCCGCTGACAGACTCGGACCTGCGGTAGGCAGGGAGCCGCTGGTGACCCGGGAGGCGGTCTCGATGCTGAAGGCAGTGGGGCCTGCCAGGGTGACGACGATCAGTGCGCCGACGAGTGCGCGGCGTACCGTGGTCGGGGTCAGGTCGCCCAGCCCCAGCAGGAGTGCTGCGAGTACACCCACCACCAGCACCGGCCATGCCAGAAGGTCGTATCCTCCGCGGATCAGCAGGGTGCCGGCGTACAGCGCGGATCCGCCCAGCAGAACGGCGAGTCCCACGTACGCGCGGGACCGCCACAGCAGCGTGACGGCCATCGCCACCAGGGCAGCGATGGCAGGGGCCAGTGCCACCGCGTAGTACTGGTGGATGATCCCTTGGCTGAAACTGAACACCGCCCAGGTGACCAGCAGCCAGCCGCCCCACAGCAGTGTGGACACGCGCTGCATGCGCTGCTTGCTCACCACCCAGGTGATCACGATGGCTGCGAACGCCGCCGGCAGCAACCACGCGATCTGACCCGCCCAGTCGGCGTCGAACATCCGGTGCCAACTCGGTGAACCCCACATCCCCGTGCCACCGGCGCCCGCGCCACCGCCGACGCTGCCGGCCTCGTCACCGGTCAACCTGCCCAGGCCGTTGTAGCCGAGGATGAGTTCCAGCGCCGAGTTGGTCTGTGATCCGCCGATGTAGGGTCGCGCGGACTCCGGGACGAGTTCGACGATCAACAGCCACCAGCCGCCGGCGACGATGAGGCTCACGGCCGCCCACAGCACCATCGCGACCCGCCGCCGGGAGTAGATCAGGATCGCCAGTGCGAAGCCCGGCAGGACCAGGAACGCCTGCAGGCTCTTGGTCAGGAATGCGAAGCCAACCGCGACTGCGGCCAGCACGATCCAGCGAAGCCGCTCATGTTCCAACGCGCGCAGCACACAGTACGTGGCCACCACCAGCAGCAGAACGAGCAACGCGTCGGGGTTGTTGAAACGGAACATCAAGGTGGCCACCGGCGTCGTGGCGAGGATGGCGCCGGCGAGCAGTCCAGCGGGCTTGCCGAAGTAGCGGGACACGGCCAGGTAGAGGACCCAGACCGACGCGACGCCCATGAGCGCCTGCGGAACCAGGATGCTCCACGAGTTCAGCCCGAACAGGCGCACCGAGGTCGCCATCACCCAGATGCTCGCGGGAGGTTTGTCCACAGTGATCGAGTTACCTGCGTCGGACGACCCGAAGAAGAAGGCCTCCCAATTCTGCGATCCTGCCTGCGCCGCAGCTGAATAGAAGCTGTTCGCCCACCCCGACAGTCCCCACAGGTACAGCACGGCGGTGCTCAGCAGGAGTGCGTACAGACCGAACCGTGTCCAGTCGCGGGACTTCGCTGTCGGCTCCGTCGCGGCGGAGGTCGGGGAGTCCAGGGTTGCGGTCATCGGGAACCTCCGAAGATCCAGGAACGGAACGCAACGAAGCGGATCAGGGTCGCGAACAGGTTCGCGGCTGTCAGGGCCAGCAGTTCCAGGCCGCGACCGGTGTCCGCCGGAAGTGCCATCGCGGTTGCTGTGGTGATGATCAGGGCTACCCCGAGGACCGCGTAGCCCTTGGCCTGATGGACCAGCCAGCCCGACCGGCCACGGATGCCGAATGTGAAGCGGCGGTTCACCGCCGTGTTCGCCGCCGTGGCGAGCAGGAGCGCCGCAACATTGGAGGCGACGGGGTCCAGCAGGTTGCGCATAAGCAGGTAGAGCACGGCGTAGAGGGCCGTGGAGGCGATGCCCACCCCGATGAACCGCAGTACCTGACCGGCGCCGCGCTGCCGCGGGACATCGCTCATCCGCAGCTCGCCGCGTGCGATCTGCGCGCCCATCCGAGCGATTCCTCGCAGATCGGCGAGCGCGGTGTCGACGATGTCCACCCGCGAGTCCGGATCGTCCACCCAGTCCACGGGCACCTCGTGAATGCGCAAGCCTGTCTGTTCGGCGACGACCAGCAGTTCGGTGTCGAAGAACCACTCTTGGTCCTGCACCGCGGACAGCAGGGCGGGCAGGCGGTCGGCGCGGACCGCCTTGAAGCCGCACTGCGCATCGGAGAAGCCCGACCGCAGCGTCAGGCGGAGAAGTCGGTTGTAGCTGCGGGAGATGAACTCGCGCTTGCGCCCGCGCTCGACCCGTGACGACCGGCTGAGTCGGGTCCCGATCGCCACGTCGGAGTGCCCGGAGAGCAGGGGGGCGACAAGCACCGGCAGCGCGGCCAGGTCCGTGGACAGGTCCACGTCCATGTAGGCCACCACCCGTGCGTTCGCCTGACCCCACGCCCGGCGAAGTGCGCGGCCGCGGCCCTTCTCCTCCAGGCGCAGGTAGTCAACGCCCATCTGTTCGTGCAGAGCCCGGCCCACATCGGCCGTGCCGTCGGTACTCGCGTTGTCCGCGATGACGATCCGGTAGGTCCAGGGCATCGTGTGGGCATAGGCGTCCAGTGCTTGCACGCTCGGTCGTAGCGCCCGTTCCTCGTTGTACACCGGGACGACGATCTCCACGTCCACGAGCGCCTTGGCGGTGATGGGGGGTGCTTGCTGAAGGGTGGTCATCAGATGTCCTCGGAGCTTGTCGGTGTGGTGCTCGAGGAATCCGAGGCTGCCTGCGCGATGAGATCAGCCTGATCCTGCGTCAGGTCGCCGTTCTGAACCGCGAACGTGAGGAACTCCTCGAGCGAGCCCGGCAGCCTGCTCAGGAACTGCTCCACCGCGGCGGCGTTGACGCTGCCATCGCTGTTGAACAACAGGGCCGCTAGGTCCTGCCCCGATCCTTGACCGCCGCCCGGCGGTATGGCCGTCGAACCACCCGGCGCGGTCCCGGGCGGTCCGAACTGGCTGGTCGTGGGTCCACCTACCTGGCCGGCGGATTGTCCGCTATCGGCGTTGCTCAAGCCCCATGCGCCCGCACCGACCGCCAGCAGTGAGGCGGCGACGGTTGTGGCGCCGAGGATCCGGGCTTTGGTCCGTTCTGCCCGGAACGCGTGGCGCCAGTGGTCGGCAGCAGGTCGGGGGGAGTACTCGGTGACAGGTTCGGTTCTGTATGTGTCCATGACCCGACTGTCGGTCGGCAACCTTGAGACCCGATGAGATCAACCTGGGGATTCGGTGAGAGTCATGGCGCATGTGGTCTGGGTCACGTCGATGTCGCCGAGCCCACATGCCAAATGTCCGGTTCGGGGGAAATGCACCTGTTGACGAATGCTGCGTGTGGGGATCACACGGATGTCACCCGACCTGAAAGGAAACGCCGTGAACCGCACGCTCGTCACCCCCGCTCTCGCGATGTTGGCCGTTGGTGCGGTGGCAACTCCCGCGATGGCGACGAGCTCCTCCCGGGCCACGGAATCCCGCGCGATCGATGTGATCGGCTCCGACGTGAACTACACCGCTGCCGCCAAGGCTGAGGGCATGGTGGTCCCCACAACGAAATACAAGATCTCGGCCCGGTTCGGGCAGTCCGGGGCCATGTGGAGTTCCGGTCACCACACGGGCCTCGATTTCGCAGGCCCTGTGGGGCAGGCGATCGACGCCGCAGACAGCGGCAAGGTCGTCCATGCGAGCAGTGCCGGCGCGTACGGCAACATGATCGAGATCGCCCACGGTGACGGCACCCGGACCCGCTACGCCCACCTCTCGGCCATCGGCGTCAAGAAGGGTGAGCGCGTGGAGCGCGGACAGCGCATCGGGGCACTGGGAAACACCGGCAACAGCAGTGGCCCGCACCTCCACTTCGAGGTGCTCGTCGACGGCGACCAGGTGAACCCGCAACGCTTCCTGAACCTTTAGACCACCCGACCCGTCAGGCGTTTCTTGAGGGGGACGCCTGGCGACCCAGAGGATCCCGGCTCGCGAGGGGAGAGCCGGGCTCCTCGCCTTTGCATCGGGCGTCGGGTTCCAGGCGCGGGGAGGCACGTGCCAGCTCGGACTGACGCCAGCGGCTGACCCGGCCGATATCCTTCTTGCGAAATGGCCCGTTAGTTGCCAAGTGACCCGCAAATTGGGGGCCATTCGGCAACTAACGGGCCATTTCGCTGATGGTGGTTGGCGCCGGGTTCCAGCCGGAAGAGTGCGGCGCGAATTGACCGCGATGCGCCTGGGTTCCCAAGGGTGCCGACTGCTGCAGTTGGGCACAGGTCGTAGGTGGCGACGGTGATCTCGGTGGGACTCCGGGGCCACGGACGCCCCGGTCGGGCGGTGACACACCAAGCCATCAGTTCGTGGCAACCCACAGGCAGAGAGCGCACGGCCCCCGCATGCCACCGACTACGGCTCCGCCCATGGCCGCCTTGAGTCGACGGTGGATAGCGTTGCCTCGTGTTGAAACAGCCTGCCAACCGCCTTGCGCTGCTCAGCGCCATGAGGTGGTTCCCGGTCGGTTTGGTGATCCCAGTGCTGGTTCTGCTGCTGGGAGCGCGTGGATTGCCCATCAACACGGTGGGCCAGATCATGGCGGTCTACGGCGTGGTCACACTTCTGCTGGAGCTGCCCACGGGCGGATTGGCCGACTCCTGGGGGCGGCGGCGGGTGATCGTGGCATCGGCGCTGATGCTCGGCCTCGGCCTCGGGGTGCTGGCTCTTTCCGGGAGCACCCCGGTGATTCTGTTGGGCGTCGGGGTCCTGGGGACGGCGCGTGCGCTGTCGTCGGGGCCGGTCGAGTCGTGGTTCGTGGACAGTATGCGCGGCGCCGACGACGCGATGATCGAGTCAGGTCTCGCCCGTGGGCAGGTGGCGGAATCGCTAGGACTGGGAGTCGGCTCGGTGATCGGAGGCCTGCTGCCGCGCCTTGGTTCCGAGCTGCCCGCAGACCGGCGGCGGCTTCCTCGCTCTGTCGATCCCTTTCGCGGTCGCTTCGCTGATGACCATCGCCTTCGCCATCGTCGCCGGACTCTTGGTGACCGATGACGGGCAGCGCGTGAAAGCGCCGTTGCGAACCACGGTCGCTGTTGCGGTCCGACACGCGGCCGGGCGATCACGGGTCCGCCGGGTGATGCTGGTGGCCGGCATGCCTGGGGATTGTGCTCAGCGGGATCGAGTTGCTCGCCCCGAACGCCTTCGCCGACCTCCTCGGGGATCCGACGCAGGCTTCGGGGGTCTACGGGCTGCTGACCGCTGCCGCGTTCGGGGTGGCGGCGCTCGGGGCCGGATTGAGCACGCGGCTACCGGGCCGGCGAGCCAAGGTCGCGGCAGTCGCGTTCATGATCGCAGCCTTGGCGGTGCTGCTGGTGTCCGCGCCCAGTCTGCCCGTCGCCGCGGCTGGCTTCTTGCTCGTCTACCTCATGGTCGGTCTGCAGGGCCCCGTCATGGCAGGTCTGCTCCACAGCCGCGTCGACTCCTCGGTGCGCGCCACGATGATGTCGGTGGAGAGCTTGGCATTGCAGGCAGGTGGGGCTGTGGCCAACGTCGCGGTCGGTGCGCTGGCGGCGGCGTTCGGGCTCATCGGTGGGTTCGGCTTCGTAGCGGCTGCGGGGCTGGTCGCAGGAGCTCTTCTTGTTCGCGATCTAGCCTCACCCGAAGCCCAGTAGTCCACGACGCGTGCTCGGCGATGCGTTCATCTGAGTCTCGCCAGTGCGCGCAGCGCCGTGTCGTCAATGGGTGCGACGTTCGGCGACTCCCGAATCGGCAAAGGCGGTTCGGCGTCGGCGCCACGCCTGGCGAGCGTGATCCTGGTTTGGTTGTTCTGCCCAGGAAGGTTCGCGCAGAAGGATCGGCTCTCTTGACCGGCCTCCCCGGCAGAACGGTACGAACGGCAACACCAGCGCAACGAACGTGGTCGGGTGCCTGCGGCTGTTCCAGACCCAGTGACGGCTGCCGCCGGCGCGGTAGTCGCCCGCTGACGGATTGTGACGAACCTCACCGGAATTCAGGAACCTCCGGACGCGAAATATGGGTCACTTGGATCATGAACCGCATTCTCTGCGGGGGAATCATGATCGGACTGGTCCTCGTGGCACGTCCCGCGATGGCGTCTCCTGACCTGGGCGTCGGAACCGAAGTGGGTGCCGGCTGGTCCGAGGCGCGCGTCGACAAGGTGTCACGCGACGAGGTCATGCGTCCGATCGGGACGACCCGCGCGCCCAAGAAGGCGGTCGAATACCTGCGGGACCTCGCGAAAGCCCACGCGACCGGGTACTGGTCACAATGCCTGAAACTCGCCGACGACGCCTACATGCCCAAGGGCCCGCGCCTCGGCACCGCCTTCGATCAGTGGCACCGGGCGAAGAAGGCCGGACTGGCACATCCGAAGGACCGCAATCCTCCCCTGGGGGCGCAGATGTTCTGGGACCCCGGTCATAACGCCGGCCACATCGCCACGTATGTGGGCGATGACAAGGCGGTGACCAACATGCCCGACGGTTCCGTCGAGATGATCAAATGGCGCGAGATGAACGACTGGGGCCCCTATCTCGGCTGGGCGCCTCCGTACTACAAGTAGCTTCATTCATCCACAGATCGTCGGATCGGCCTTCCGTCGACGTCTGGAATCCCGGTACGACTGGGACATGCCGCTGAGTGCCACCGTCGATGACGAACTCGTATGCGGCCCCCTGATGGACGAGGGCGCCTGGTCGCGACTGCGCGGCCGGTCGATCCTCCTGCACCCTGCGGGCATCCGGCCTTCCCGCGGGTTTCCCGGCTCGGAACGCGACACTTCGTGCACGAACGCTCGTGTGGCTCTCACGCGCCGGAATCGCAGGAGCACTTGCACGTCAAAGCGGTGGTTGCCCGAGCCGTGGCGCAAGCGGGTTGGTCGGCGGCCACGGAGGTTCCCGGTGAGGGTTTCATCGCCGACGTGATGGCCGAACGGGACGGGGCGCGCGTGGCCTTCGAGGTGCAGAAGTCCCGGCAGGTGCTGCGGGAATACGAGCGTCGGCAGGCGACGTATGCGGCCGCCGGTGTGCGAGCCGTATGGCTGGTCGCCAAGGTCCCGCCCGGCTACCAGGCCGCGGAGCACCTGCCACTGTTCACCGTCACCGACTGGCTGGCCGACCCGCGGGTGGTGGTGACCGGGCGGACCATCGCCGTCAATCGCTTGGTCGGACAGTTGCTGGCGGGCTCCTGTCGGTGGCGTGACGTGGTGCCCAGCGCCGGCGCTGCCGTGGAGACGATGCGGTTGCTGTGCCCCATGTGTGGCGATCTGCGCGAGGTAGGTGTCTCCCGCTGGCTGCGCGGGACGTGTGAGTGCGGCCTGCCGGTGGTGCGTCAGATGCGCTCGGCCGACGAGGACCACCGGACATGCTGCGGGTACTGGGGTCCCGCCATAGCCCTCGGTCGCCGCACCGGGGGCCGGACTGCCGGTGGGCCCATCGCGGCGGGCCACTGGTGCCTCAGCGCTTGAGGACCCCGTCGGAGACCAGTGCACTGCGGGTGCGCGTGTCCACCGCGCCGCTGGCGGTCAAGGAGTTGCGCCTCTGGTACTGCGCGACTGCTCGCATGGTGGCGGGCCCGAAGAAGCCGTTGGCACCGGCCACCCCGAGCGCGCGCTGGACGGCAAGCACCTCCCGGGATTGACTGCCGCGCCACAGGAGTTTCCCCGGTTTCGACGAGGTCCGGCTCAGCGGGGCCGGTGACGCACAGGGACGCAGGTTCGGAGACTTCCGCACGTGCAGGGCGGCCGGCTCACCCTGGAACGGCCGGCACGGTCCGTAGTCCTCCGCGGCGGCAGTCCCGTCCCAGAAGCTGGTCTTTCCGAACGCTCCTGCCCAGGAGAAGGAGAAGTGCACATGGTCGGTGTGGGGGTTGGAGTTCGACAACTTGCGCCATCCTTCCGAGGCGCGGTACGAACCCCAGATGCGCTTGTTGTAGCCGATGTACATGATGCCCAGTCGTCGCGCCCAATACGCGGACTTCCCATCGGGCCCCTTGGCCATGAGCCAGTTGATCAGGTCGGTGGCTGCGGCGAACTGCTTCGGATCCTTGACGTCGGCGTGCCAGTCCCAGGCGCGGCCATCGAGGTGCTCACTGATGCCGTCGTCGGTGCAGTTGCGGATCGATCCCCAGTCCTGGGTCTGTGGATACCGCTGCAGGACGAGATCGCGGAACTTCTTGATCCCCTTGCGCCATTTGGGGTCACAACTGGACTGGGGAACGTAGGCGGCGAAGCCTTCGACGGTCCCCGCGGGTTTGGCGTACTCACCCAGACCGCTGCCGGAGCCGGCGGGCACCGGCCCACGTTTGGGTTCAGCGGTGCTCGGCAGCGTGCCGAGGACAGGAGCGATGGCCACGCAGCACACCGCGGCGGCAATCAGTGTCTTCATCACGCATGCTCCTTCGGCAGGCAGTGGGCCAGACCTTACCGATCGGCGGCATTTCACGCCAAACGTCACCGGGTAGGTCGCACCCACCAGTCGGCGTGGTGCTCGCAGTCGAGTCGGGGTGCCTTGCCGATTGGGATATCGGCAGCGATCCGAACGGTGTCCAAGAAGGCGCCGGAACAGCGTCCCACCGGCGGACCCCGACAGTGCCTGGAACGGGGCGGCATGGCATGGTAGTACCAGGCATCGCGCAGCCGCATCGGCGCCGAAATCCGCGCCGTTCACCCTCGATCGCGCGGAGACGGAGTGCACAGATGACGATTGCAGGACTCGAGAATCCCCCTACCCGCAACAAGAAGTTGCTGGAGTGGGTCGAAGAAGTCGCGGCGCTGACCAAACCTGACCGCATCGAATGGTGCGACGGCTCTGACGCCGAATGGGACCGGCTGACGCAGGCCATGGTCGATGGTGGGACCTTCACCCGCCTGAACCCCGAGATCCGGCCGAACTCCTTCCTGGCGCGCTCGGACCCCTCGGACGTCGCGCGGGTCGAGGACCGCACCTTCATCTGCTCACTGCGCGAGCAGGACGCCGGTCCCACCAACAACTGGCAGGAACCGTCCGAGATGCGCGAGACGCTGAAGGGTCTGTTCGACGGCAGCATGCGCGGTCGCACCATGTATGTGATCCCGTTCTCCATGGGTCCGCTGGGATCACGCATCTCCCAATTGGGTGTCGAACTGACCGACTCCCCGTACGTCGTGGTGAACATGCGGATCATGACCCGCATGGGGCAGGCGGCCCTTGACCTGATCGGTGAGGACGGCGACTTCGTCCCGGCGCTGCACTCCGTCGGGTACCCGCTGGTCGACGCCGACGGGAACGCGCGCGAGGACGTGGCCTGGCCGTGCAACGACACCAAGTACATCGCCCACTTCCCGGAGAGCCGGGAGATCTGGTCGTACGGCTCCGGCTACGGCGGCAACGCCTTGCTGGGCAAGAAGTGCTTCGCGCTGCGGATCGCCTCGGCGATGGCCCGTGATGAGGGCTGGCTGGCAGAGCACATGCTGATCCTGAAGCTCACCGCGCCCAGCGGCGAAGTGAATTACCTCAGTGCCGCCTTCCCGTCGGCCTGCGGCAAGACCAACCTCGCCATGCTTGAGCCGACTGTTCCCGGCTGGACGGTCGAGACGATCGGGGACGACATCGCGTGGATGCGCTTCGGCGACGATGGCCGGCTCTACGCGATCAACCCGGAAGCCGGCTTCTTCGGTGTCGCTCCTGGCACGGGGGAGAAGACCAACGTCAACGCGGTCAAGACGCTATGGGGCAACTGCATCTACACCAACGTCGCACTCACCGACGATGGTGACATCTGGTGGGAGGGGTTCACCGAGGAGCCGCCGGCGCACCTCATCGACTGGAAGGGCCGGGATTGGACGCCCGACTCCGACGAGCCGAGCAGTCACCCGAACGCCCGGTTCACCGCTCCGGCCTCGCAATGCCCGTCCATCGCGGAGAACTGGGAGGACCCTGCCGGTGTGCCGATCTCGGCGATCCTGTTCGGTGGCCGCCGCGCCACGAACGTGCCGTTGGTCAACGAGGCGCGGGACTGGGCGCACGGCGTCTTCATCGGTGCCACGGTGTCCTCCGAGATGACGGCGGCTGCGGTCGGCGGGATGGGCCAACTGCGCCGCGACCCGTTCGCGATGCTGCCGTTCTGTGGCTACAACATGGCCGACTACTGGGGCCACTGGCTCAAGACCGGCGAGAAGGCCGACCCGGAGAAACTGCCCAAGATCTACCAGGTCAACTGGTTCCGCAAGGACGAGGATGGCAAGTTCATCTGGCCCGGCTTCGGTGAGAACTCCCGGGTTCTGGCCTGGATCATCGACCGGGTCGACGGCCGCACCGAGGCCGAGCAGACCGCGATCGGCGGCAAGCCGAAGGACGGCGACCTGTTCGTCGATGGCCTGGACCTCGAGCCGGGTCAGCTCGAGGAGTTGTTCGCGGTGGATCCCGAGAGCTGGCTGGCGGAGTGCGATCTCACCGAGGAGTACTTCCAGAAGTTCGGTGACCGGGTTCCGCAGGCTCTCTACGACGAGCTGAGTGCTCTGCGCGAGCGGCTGCAGGCCTAGGTCTGAGGCATAGAAGGGGCGGCGCCGAGGGCGCCGCCCCTTCTGCGTTGTTGCGGATTACCTCAGGCGGCCGACTGTTGCATCGTTGCTGGTTTCCGGACCTGAAACCAGCAACCGCGCAACACTCGGCAGCTTGACGATGGCGGCAACGCCGGGGAGACCCTGACCTGTTCGATGCGAGCGGTATGGGCCCCGGATGATCGATTCGGTCGTCCAAACCACCCGGTCGTCGTAGAACCCGTCTGCGGTGGTCCCGTGCTGTGACCGTCCGCCTGGGTCAGAGTGTGGGCGGGGCCGCTGGCGATGGGCTGGAACCGCGCGCCATCGGCTGTCCGCCTTCCGGAATCCGGGCGGCGGCTGCCAGGATGACCGCCGCCCCCAGCAGTGCCGCGCATCCGGCTACCAGCCACATCAACGACCAACTGGTGTGTGCGATGGTCCCCAGTGCGACGGGCCCGATCAGCAGGCCGGCCGCCACGCCCGTCTGGGCGACCCCGCTGGCCGCGGCGGTCGAACTGGGGAAACGGCGCGCGACGGCAAGGTGCTGAAGTCCCGGCCAGCCCCAGCCGAAGGCGTTGGCCACCACCAGGCCGACCACGAACAGCCACGGCGTCCCACTGGCCATCAGGAACCATCCGACCGCTCCGAGCACACACAACCCGGCCACTGCTCGCAGGGGATCGAAGCTCCGTCGGTCCGCGCCGACCCCTGCGCCCAGCCTGATGATCAAGCCGAACACCCCGCCGAGCGCGACCAGGTAGCCGGCGTTCGCCTCGCTGAGGCCGACCTCGACTCCGCCCGCCGCGCCGAGGGCCCCGATCGAGGTTGCCGCGAGCACTGCGGCCACGAGCCCGGCGCTGAGCAGCCACAACTTCGGAACCAGGCCCGCCGGGATGCGCTGTTCACTGCGTGACGCGGTCGGAGGCTGATCCGCGGGTATCAGGAACGCCACGACCAGTGCGGCCCCGGCAGCCAGCAGGTAGGCGAACCGCCACCCGACGGTCAGCGCGATCAGCGGAACGGCCAGCCCGCCCAGTGTCGTGGCCAACGGTATCCCGGACTGTTTGATACCGAAGCCGAGACCGTAGCGGGCGGGGCGAACGTTCGCTGCCACCAGGGCATTGCCCGCCGGCTGGCCGATGGCATTGCCCAGCCCTCCGATCAGTAGGGCGACACCCAGCATGAGCACGGAACGACTCGCCGAGCAGATCAACAGTGCGACGCTCGAGGCGGCGGTTGCGGTCCACAGGCTGCGACGCACCCCGAGTCGGCGCACCTGCCTGCCCAGCGGTGCGCTGCCGATCGACGTGCTGAGCGCGAACACAGATGCGAGCGCTCCGATCGTCGCGGGTGCGACGTCGAATTCCCGTCCGATCTGCACCGACATCGCGCCGGTGAGGAACAGGGCCAGAACGCCCATCAGGTTGACGGCGACGGCTGCCAGCACCGCTCGCCGTCCGCTCGTCACCACCCCAGGCTAGAGAGGTCTTGAGGCAACGGGCTCGCGGCACCGGAAACCGCGCAGCTGACCATCGAATCCCGACCGGGGACTACCGACGCCAGCGACCGATCGAGGTTCTGTCCGGGATGTCGTGTTTGCATTGCTCTTACACGGGTAGTGCAGGCCATGGCGCTTCGTAGGCTCAAGGGACGGTTGCTCCCGGCGATCGCGATAGCCGTCGCACTCGCCGCGACCACGCTGTCCGGGTGTAGTCCGGAGTCCGGCACACCGACGCTGACCTGGTTCATCAATCCCGACAACGGTGGTCAGGAGCAGTTCGCGCAGAAGTGCGCGGACGAGTCCGGCGGCGCCTATCAGGTGCAGATAGAGACCCTGCCCAACGACGCCACGGCCCAGCGTGAACAGCTGGTGCGGCGCCTCGCGGCCAAGGATTCCTCCATCGACCTGATGAGCCTGGACGTCATCTACACCGCCGAGTTCGCCAATGCCGGCTTCCTGCTCGGGTACTCCCCGCAGGAGGCCGCCGACCTCACCGACGGCATGCTCGAAGCCCCGATCCAGACGGCGATGTGGAAGGACACCCTCTACGCCGTCCCGTTCAAGTCCAACGCGCAACTGCTCTGGTTCCGTAAGTCGCTGGCGAAGAAGGCCGGCGTGGACCCGACCAGCGACACGTTCACCTGGGACGAGATGCAGAAGGCGGCCGTCGAAGAGGGTAAGACGATCTCCGAGCAGGGGGCGCGCTATGAGGGCCTGATGGTATGGGTCAACGCGCTGATCCTGTCCGGCGGGGGCGAGATCCTCAGCAACCCGGAGGCCGGCCGCGACGCGGTGCCGAGCATGGCTTCGGATGCGGGGACGAAGGCGGCCGACATCATCAACACTCTGGCCAACTCTTCGGCGGCGCCCGCGGACCTCTCCGTGGCACAGGAGGAACAGGCCCGAGCAGTGTTCCAGTCCGACGACGGCATGTTCATGCTCAACTGGCCGTACGTACTCGCTGCGGCCCGCGGTGCAGTGGAGGACGGAACCCTCGACCAGTCGGTCGTGGACGACATCGGATTCGCCCGCTATCCCCGCGTGTTCCCCGACACACCGAGCCGGCCCCCACTGGGCGGGGTCAACCTGGCCATCGGCGCTTTCACGAAGTACCCCGACCTGGCCAAGGAACTGGTCGACTGCGCCAGCACGCCGGACAACGGCACCCAGTACATGCTGGACGAGGGGGAGCCCTCGGTCTACGCGGCAAGTTACGACAACCCGGAGGTTCGCGATGCCTACCCGAACGCGGACCTGATCCGGCAATCGATCAACGATGCGGGACCGCGCCCGATCACCCCGTACTACGTCGACGTGGCCGGCTCGATCATCAACACCTGGCATCCGCCGGGTGCGGTGAATGAGAACACTCCTACCCAGACCGACGAGTTCATGTCAGCAGTCCTGCAAGGGCGGCGACTCCTATGAGCACCGTGGCGGAAAGGAGCTCGAAGTGAGTACAGCGACCAAGGAGCCCAAGGTCGTCGTCTCCGAGCGGGTGAAGGGCGAACGCCGACTCGGTCTCTGGCTGACCGCGCCGTCGTTCCTGGTGATGATCCTGGTGACGGCGTATCCGCTGGGCTACGCCGTGGTCCTCTCCTTGTACAACTACCGGTTGACCGACCCCGGCGGGCGCGAGTTCGTCGGGCTGAACAACTACTGGGTCATCCTGCGCGACGCCGTGTGGTGGAACGACTTCATGACCACCACCATCATCACCGTGGTCACCGTGGCGATCGAGTTGGTCGTCGGTTTCATGTTCGCCTACGTGATGCTGCGGATCATTCGGGGCCGGGGCCCGCTACGAACGGCGATCCTGATCCCGTATGGAATCGTCACCGTCGTCTCGGCGTTCATCTGGCGCTACGCGTTCGCGCTGGACTCCGGGTTCGTCAACCAGTGGTTCGGCCTGACCGACTTCAACTGGTTCGGTGACCGCTGGTCTGCGCTTTTCGTGATCTGCCTGTCGGAGATCTGGAAGACGACCCCGTTCATCTCGTTGTTGCTGCTGGCTGGTCTGGTGCAGGTGCCCGAGGACATGCAGGAGGCCGCCAAGGTGGACGGCGCCACGGCATGGCAGCGGTTGGTCAAAGTGACCCTGCCGAACATGAAGGCGGCGATCATGGTCGCCCTGCTTTTCCGCACGCTGGACGCATGGCGCATCTTCGACAACCCCTTCGTGATGACCCGTGGAGCCAACAACACGGAGACCATCTCGTTCCTGGCCTATCGGCAGAACGTGACGCTGGTGAATCTCGGCATGGGCTCGGCGATCTCCGTCCTGTTGTTCCTCAGCGTGGTCGCGATCGCCTGGGTGTTCGTCAAGGGATTCAAAACGGACCTCTCTCAAGTGCGGGGTGACTGATGAAGACAAGTCGCTGGTGGACCGTCGCCGGAGTGGTGATCGTCGCCTACAGCCTGTTCCCGCTGGTGTGGATGCTCAGCCTGTCGATGAAGCCGCCGTCCGACATCGTGTCGGGGGAGCCTCAGTTCCTGCCCACGACATGGTCGCTGGACAACTTCACGGAGGTCTTCAGCCAGAGCCTGTTCACCAGGGCGCTGATCAACTCGATCGGCATCGCACTGATCGCGACGTTGTTCGCCGTGATCGTGGCCATGTTCGCCGCCTACGCGATCGCCCGTTTGGAGTTCCGCGGCAAGCGGCTGCTCCTGTCGCTGGCCCTGGCCATCGCCATGTTCCCGCAGGCCGCGCTCGTGGGCCCGCTGTTCAACATGTGGCGCGGTATCGGCATCTACGACACCTGGCTGGGCCTGATCATCCCGTACCTGACGTTCGCGCTCCCGTTGTCGATCTGGACGATGTCGGCCTTCTTCCGGCAGATTCCCTGGGAGATGGAACAGGCCGCGCAAGTTGATGGCGCAACGGCCTGGCAGGCCTTCCGCAAGGTGATCGTGCCGCTTGCCGCACCCGGCGTGTTCACCACGGCGATCCTGACGTTCTTCTTCTGCTGGAACGACTTCCTGTTCGCGATCTCGCTGACCTCCACCGATGCGGCCAGGACAGTTCCTGCGGCGTTGGCCTTCTTCCAGGGGGCTTCGCAGTTCGAGTCGCCGGTGCCGTACATCATGGCTGCCGCGGTGGTCGTGACCATCCCCGTCGTAATCCTGGTGCTCGCGTTCCAGCGCCGCATCGTCGCAGGACTCACCTCCGGAGCAGTGAAGGGCTGACCATGGCTGAAATCACGATGAAGAACATCGTCAAGAAGTACGGAGACGGTTTCCCCGCCGTCAACGATGTGAGCCTCGACGTCGCCGACGGGGAGTTCATGATCCTGGTGGGACCCTCCGGCTGCGGGAAGTCCACGCTGCTGCGGATGATCGTCGGCCTGGAGGACATCACCTCCGGCGACATGGTGATCGGGGGCACCCGGGTCAACGACAAGGCCCCGCGCGACCGCAACCTGTCCATGGTGTTCCAGAACTACGCCTTGTATCCGCACCTGAGTGTCTTCGAGAACATCGCGTTCCCCTTGCGGCTGCGCGGCGGGCTGCCCGAGGACGAGATCCGCAAGCGCGTGCAGGAGGCCGCCGAAACCCTCGAGCTCACCGAGCACCTGGATCGCAAACCGGCGAATCTGTCCGGTGGCCAGCGGCAACGCGTCGCGATGGGCCGGGCGATCGTGCGGCAAGCCGACGCGTTCCTGTTCGACGAGCCGCTGTCGAACCTCGACGCGAAACTGCGTGGCCAGATGCGCATGGAGATCCTGCGGCTGCAGCGCCGGCTGGGAATCACCACCGTCTATGTGACGCACGACCAGACCGAGGCGATGACCTTGGGAGACCGGGTGGCTGTCTTGCGGCGCGGGATCCTGCAGCAGGTCGCCAGTCCGCGGGAACTGTATGAGCAGCCGGTGAACCTGTTCGTCGCCGGGTTCATCGGATCGCCGCCGATGAACTTCATTCCGGCCTCGGTGGAGGGTGGCGAGTTGAAGATGCCGTTCACGTCAGTGCCCATGCGTGATGAGTGGGCTGCGGCGATCGGCGACAGGAAGGTCTTGATCGCCGGCATCCGTCCGGGCAGCTTCGAGGAGGCCAGCATGGTCGATTCGGACAAGGTCGAGCGGGGCGTGACGTTCGATGTGTCCGTCGACGTCACCGAATGGCTGGGCAACGAGCAGTACGCTTTCGTGCCGTACGACGCCCCGGAGGACATCACCGCGACGTTGGCGGAACTGCAGACCGAGCTCGACAGCGAGCAGACCCGCACGCAGATGATCGTGGCGGTGGACCCGATGAGCCGGGTGAAG
Organism: uncultured Actinomycetota bacterium; assembly: GCA_963704075.1. GTDB lineage: Bacteria > Actinomycetota > Actinomycetes > S36-B12 > UBA10799 > JADKAV01. The sequence continues at coordinate 35,888 of CAVPGV010000009.1, read as the reverse complement.
GACAGCGCCACCCTCTGGCTCGATTCCAGCCGGATCCACCTGTTCGATCCGGAGTCGGGGGAGAACCTCACACGCGTCGAATCCTCGGACAGCTGAGCATTGTCTTCAGACGCGGGCCAGTGGTGGCGCTCGGCGGTCATCTACCAGGTGTACCTGCGCAGTTTCGCCGACGGGAACGGTGACGGGGTCGGGGACATCACCGGTCTGCGCAGCCGGTTGGGGTACCTGCGCGATCTGGGCGTGGACGCGATCTGGATCAATCCCTGGTACCCGTCGCCGATGGCCGACGCCGGCTACGACGTGATCGACCAACGCGACATCGACCCGGCGTACGGCACACTCGTCGAGGCCGAAGCGCTGATCGCGGAGGCGCATGACCACGGCCTGCGGGTCATCCTCGACGTGGTGCCCAACCACACCTCGGAAAAGCGGCCGTGGTTCCGGGAGGCGCTGGCCGGCGGTCCCGGCAGCCCCGCGCGGGCTCGCTACCACTTCCGCGACGGACGCGGGGTGAACGGGGAGTCGCCCCCCAACAACTGGAGCAGTGAGTTCGGCGGTCTGGCGTGGACCCGGGTGACCGAACCCGACGGTGAGCCGGGCCAGTGGTACCTGCATCTGTTCTCCCCGCAGCAACCGGACCTCAACTGGGACCACCCGGATGTGCGCGCGGATTTCGAGCACACGCTGCGCTTCTGGTTCGACCGCGGTGTCGACGGTTTCCGGATCGACGTCGCGCATTATCTGATCAAGGACGATCTGCTACCGGACCTGCAGCAGGTTCGTTATGCATCCGGCGAGCACCCTCATTGGGACCGGGAGGCTCTGCACGACATCTACCGCAGTTGGCGTCGGATCGCCGATTCCTACGACCTGCCGCGAGTGTTCGTGGCGGAGGCGTGGGTGGAGAGCCCGCAGCGCCTGGCGCGCTACGTGCGACCCGACGAACTGCACGCCGCGTTCAACTTCGACTTCCTCGCCTCACCGTGGCTGCCGGGGGCCATGAAGGACATGATCGACGCCACCCTGGACGCCCACGCCTCCGTCGGCGCGCCGTCCACCTGGGTGCTGTCGAACCACGATGTGGCACGGCATGTGTCGCGTTACGCCCGGCCGCAGCGGGAGGGGATCGAGCGGTTCCTCGACGACTTCCTGGACCGTCCCGCGGACCTCGCCGTGGGTACCCGGCGTGCCCGTGCCGCGATCCTGCAGATGTTGGCGCTGCCCGGCTGCGCGTACGTCTACATGGGCGAGGAGCTCGGTCTGCCGGAGGTGGAAGACCTCGCCGACGATGTTCTGCTGGACCCGATGTTCCAGCGATCCGGGATGATCAGCCGGGGGCGCGACGGTTGTCGGGTACCACTGCCTTGGTCCGGGCACGCCGCGCCCTACGGCTTCTCCCCGGGTCCGGTTCGCACCTGGCTGCCCCAGCCCGAGGACTGGGGTACGTACAGCGTCGAGCGGCAGACCGGCGACGCCGAGTCGATGCTGGAGTTGTACCGGACCGCCATGCGGATTCGCCGGTCGCTTCCGGCGCTCGGTGACGGGTCCATGCAGTGGCTGTCCATGCCCGACGGGGCGTTGGGTTTCGCCCGCGAGCCAGGCTTCCTGTGCGTTGTGAACTACAGCGCCGCCCCGGTGGCACTGCCGGAGCATGCTGAGATCTTGCTGGCCAGTGACGGGTTCGACCCCGCGGCAGGTGTTCCCGCGGACACGACGGTCTGGCTGGCCGTTGGAGGGTCGGCGGGTCGGTAGGTGTTCGGGGTCCGGCCGGACCGGGCGCAGGCGTTGGAGTTGGGTACAGGCGTTGGACAAGCGCACGGGCGTTGGAGTTGCGCGCCCGTTGGTTCTCTCACCTCTGTGCGGTTGCCCAACCGATGTGCGTAACTCCAACGGATCTGCGAGGGCGGGCACAGACACAAAGAGGCGGTGGTCCAGGAGTTAACCCGGACCACCGCCTCTTCTGTAGAGAGCTAGTCGCCGATCGTTGCGACCATGATCGCCTTGATCGTGTGCAGGCGGTTCTCAGCCTGGTCGAACGCGATGTTGGCGTCCGACTCGAACACGTCGTTGGTGACCTCGAGCCCGTTGGTCATGCCTGTCGACGCCGCGACGTCCTGACCGACCTTGGTGTTCGTGTCGTGGAAGGCCGGCAGGCAGTGCATGAACTTCGCATTCTTGTTGCCGGTCTTCTCCAGTGCTTGCCGGTTCACCTGGTACGGCTTGAGGAGCTTGATCCGCTCGTCCCAGACCTCCTTGGGCTCACCCATGGAGACCCACACGTCGGTGTGCAGGAAGTCCGATCCGGGGATGGCCTCATCGGGATCCTCGGTGAGCATCACCCGTGCGCCGGACTGCTCGGCGCGCTCGTGGGCCGCGTCCTGGGTCTCCTTGGACGGCCACAGGTCTTTCGGCGAACAGATCCGCACGTCGGCGCCCATGATCGCGCCCATGACCAGCAGGGAGTTGCCCATGTTCGAGCGGGCGTCACCCATGTACGAGTAGGTGATGTCGCGGATCGGTCGGCCTCCGCTGTGCTCGCTCATCGTGAGGAAGTCTGCGAGCATCTGCGTGGGGTGCCACTCGTCGGTCAGGCCGTTCCACACGGGCACGTCGGAGTACTCGGCCAGTTCCTCGACGTTGCTGTGCCCGCTGCCGCGATACTCGATGCCGTCATAGAAGCGGGAGAGCACACGGGCGGTGTCGGCGATCGACTCCTTGTGGCCCATTTGCGAGCCACTCGGGTCGAGATAGGTGACGCCGGCACCCTGGTCGTAGGCGCCGACCTCGAACGCGCACCGGGTGCGGGTGGAGGTCTTCTCGAAGATCAGGGCGACGTTCTTGCGCTGCATACGCTGACGCTCGTTGCCGGTGTACTTGGCACGCTTGAGGTCGCGCGACAGGTCGAGCAGGAACTGCATCTCAGCGGTGGTGAAGTCGAGTTCCTTGAGGAAGTCGCGGTTACGAAGGTTGACAGGCACTGGTTCTCCTTACTGGGGGGGTGTGGGTTGTCGAAAGGTGTGTGGGGTGACCGCGAAGGCCACCCCACACAGGGTCCTATTCCGCCGGACCGCGGACGATCGGGCAGCTCATGCAGCGCGGTCCGCCCCGGCCACGGCCGAGCTCGGAACCGACGATGCTGACGATCTCGATGCCCTCCTTGCGCAGGAAGGTGTTCGTGGTCGTGTTGCGCTCGTACCCGAAGATGACCCCGGGTGCGACGGCCAGGAAGTTGTTGCCGTCATCCCACTGCTCACGCTGGGCGCCGAGTTCGTCGATCGGCGTCTTCAGTACGCGCATCTCCTCGACGCCGACCGCATCGGCGATGACCGGCCACATGTCGTCGTTCTCCTTGACGGTGAAGTTGCCGTCCTCGCCGACAGGTTCGAGCGTGTAGGAGCGCAGGTGATCGGGCAGGTACGGGTAGCAGGAGAACGCGTCCTTGTCGATCATCGTCATCGCCGTGTCCAAGTGCATGAACGCGCGCGTCTTCGGCAACTCCACCACGATCACCTTGTTGATCTGGCCCTTGCCGTGCTTGAAGTACTTGCGGGCGAGGACCTCCACACCCTGCGGTGTGGTGCGCTCACCCATGCCGATCATCACGGCGCCGTTGCCGATCACCAGGATGTCGCCGCCCTCGACGGTGGCAGGCTCGTGGTGCTCGTCGTCGTTGCCGTAGTAGAAGTTCAGCCCGGCATCTCTGAACCGGGGGTGGAAGTTCCAGATCAACTGCGAGTGCAGCGTCTCCCGCTTGCGGGCGGGTTTGGCCATCGGGTTCACCGACAGTCCGTCGTACACGAACGCCGTGTTGTCCCGCTGGAACAGGTGGTTGGGCAGCGGGGTCAGGATGAAGTCGTAGTCATCCAGGTAGCTCCACAGCAGGCTCTCCGTGTTCGGCAGGTGCAGGTCGCGCTTGAGCACCCCGCCGATGAGGACCTCGGACAGCAGTTCGGCGTCCTGTTGCATGACCAGGTCCGACAGCGGCTCGTCGAGCGCCGGACCGACCTGGGTGGCGGTCGTGAGCCGCTCGTCGAGGAACTCGCGGCCGCCGGGCTGGTCGAGGGCTTCGGCCAGCAGGGTCTGGAAGTGCAGGACCTCGACGCCCTTGTCGCGCAGCTTCATGGTGAAGGCGTCGTGCTCCTCGCGGGCCCGAGCCGCCCACATGACGTCGTCGAACAACAGGTCCTCGACGTTGGACGGGGTCAGGCGCGCCAGTTCCAGCCCCGGTCGGTGGACGATCACCGATTTGAGTTGACCCACCTCTGAGTCGACGTGGTATTCAGACATTCACGATTCCCTTCGCGCAGGTACCGCCGAGTGCGGATTGTTCCGATCTTTGCCCAACGCGGGCGCCTATGCCATTCGTGGGCACTTCTGAAGCAAACAATTACGTAGTGTTTGCCGTTTGGCCGCCGGGACCCAGATGTGCGGCGTCGGGTGGCTGAAGCGTCAACTGGTAGTCGGGCCCGGGGGTCACCAACACGCTGGGCGCTGGGCGAGACATCCGCATGCGCGATTTGCTAGCAATAGGGTCGTACGCGGCAGGCAATGCTGACGAGAGGACAAAACGATGGCACTCGATGAAGCCGCACCCACGGAGAAACCTCCCGAGAAGAAGAAGGGCTTCAAGTTCCCCACGGCCTACACGGTGTTGTTCTTCGTGTTGCTGCTGGTGTTCGCTCTGACCTTCGTCATCAAGCCGGGCTCGTATCAGTACGTCTCTTGTGACGGTGACAATCCGAAGCCCATCCCCGCGTCGTACCAGCAGACCGATACGGAGATGACGTTCAAAGAGCGCTTGTACGATCTGTGGTTGTCCCCGGTGAACGGCCTCTACGGTATCCGGGAGTTGTCAGAACCCGTCGAGGAACCGACCGCTGAGGAGCAGGCGGTCGCGGACGAGACCTGTGACGGCCTTCCTGCGGAACTGGTCACAGCACCCGGGAACACGGGTCCGTACAACGACGGGTCGCTATTCGGCGCCGCCCAGGTCTTCTTCTTCGTCCTGGCCATCGGTGCCTTCATCACAGTCACCATCAAGACCGGCGCGTTGGATGCCGGGATCGCGAGGCTGACGCACAGGTATCGAACGCGCGCCAACATCTTGATAGTCGTGCTGATGTTCGTGTTCTCGCTGGGCGGTACGACGTACGGCATGGCTGAGGAGACGCTGGGCTTCTACGCACTGATCGTGCCCATATTCGTGGCATTGGGCTATGACCGGATGTTGGGGGCGGTCGTCATCCTGGTGGGCGCCGGCACGGGCACCATGGCCTCCACGGTGAACCCCTTCGCAACCGGTGTGGCCTCTGACGCTGCGGGGATCGATCTCGGAAACGGCATCCTGCTGCGCTTCTTGATGTACCTGGTCCTGACCGCGACGTCGATCTTCTTCGTGCTGCGCTACGCCCGCAGCATCAAGGGCAAGCCGGAGAAGTTCATGGTGCCGCTCACCGAGGAGGACAAGGCCCTCGAGATGGAGAGCGAGGGCGAACCGCCGGAGATGACCGGGTCGCAGAAAGTCGTCATGTGGGTCTTCGCGCTGTCGTTCGTGTTGATGATCTTCTCGGTGGTCCCATGGGCGGACCTGCCGGGACTCGGCGACATCTCCTGGATGGAGCGGATCACGCTCTACTGGTACTTCCCGGAGCTCGCCGCCCTGTTCCTGGTGGCGGCGGTCATCATCGGTCTGATCGGGCGCCTCGGCGAGGAGGGGATGGTCAACGCGATCATCACCGGGATGGGTGACTTCATCGGAGCGGCGTTCATCATCGCGTTCGCCCGCGGCGTGACCGTCGTGATGAACAACTCCGGAATCACCGACACCGTCCTGCACTCCCTCGAGAGCTTGGTCACGAACCTGTCGGGTGCGGTGTTCGCCGTGATGATGTTCATCGTCAACATCCCGCTGGCGTTCCTGGTTCCCTCATCCTCAGGTCACGCCACGCTCGCGATGCCCATCATGGCCCCGCTGGGCGATTTCGCCGGGGTGAGCCGGGCGATCGTGGTGACGGCGTATCAGTCGGCCTCCGGGTGGGTGAACCTGTTCACGCCCACCTCGGCCATCGTCATGGGTGGTCTGGCCATCGCCAAGGTGAGATACGACCGGTATCTCAAGTGGGTGTGGCCGCTGCTGGCTGCGCTGTTCGTCCTGACCTGTCTGTTGCTGGCGCTGGGGACAGCGATCCCCGCTCTCGGCGGCAACTGACACAGATGATCGTGGAGGCCCTCACCCCTGCTCTGGGGTGAGGGCCTCGACGTGTCTGCCGCCCCGGCCGTGCCTCGCCGGTCACATCGCAGTGCGCCGGCACCCGAGCCCATAGGGTGGCGCAATGAGCGGAGCAGCCAAGAGCAATGTCCTCATTTTCTTGTCGGCCATGTTCGCCTTCATGACGATATGGGTCGGGATCGCCGCGGTGGGGGGCTCGAATCTGCTGTATGGGATCGCAGCTGCTGTGCTGGCCGTGGGCACGGTGTTCACCTTCAGGGCGTACCGGCGGTTGCTGAAGCAACTCGATGCCGAAGAGCGTCAACGCTGAGCCGATGAACGGCTCCTCGGATTCCGAGAGAGCCGTGGCGTCAGCTGGTGCACCTGCATTGGGAGGGCAGAGCGCGCCCGCCTAACTCTCTCGCCAGCCCGGGTAGAACGGCCAACCAACGCAGGATTCGGGTTGGCCAGGCGCTGCACGGATGGAACCGCGACTTACCTCGCTGCCCTGAGCGAGCCCGAACGCCTACGGTGACGAATCCGACGTCTGCGAGGTCGTTCTGTCACGAAAGGCGCCCGCCGGCCGCACCTGCGCAAGCGGCCGAGGTCGAACTCACTCGAGTCGTCGGCAGTGCCCCCGCTGACTGCCTCCATATCCGAGGCTGAACACAAACGAGAGCGCCGCCACGACGGATCGGACGGCGCTCTCGTGCGGGATTTAGGAAACGACGCCCATGGCGCTGGGCGACACGGCTTCGGAGATCTCGGCAGCGGCTGCCACAGCGCCTTCGCCGCGCTGGCGGGGGAATTGGGCCAAGGCTATGCGCACGTAGACGCGTTCGCGTTCTTCCTCGGTGAGCCCGCCCCACACACCATATGGTTCGCGGGCACGGATCGCGTAGTCGGCACATTCGATGCGTACGTCGCATTGTGAACAGACGGCCTTGGCAGCCCGGTCGCGGCGTAGACGTGCCAGTCCCCGCTCGTTCTGTGGGTGGAAGAAGAGTTCCGGGTCGGCTTCGCGGCATGACCCCACTTCTTGCCAGTCCCAGGTGGCGTCGGCGGGTACTTGCGACAGAGGTTGCTGCGGCATTGCGAATCTCTCCTAACCACCGGCATCAGGGGCCGGCGTCGGCCACTCGCACGGTCGGCGAGCGGATTCCCTCTACGTGCTACTCGTCCCCCAGTTGGAGTATCGGCGAGTACTAACCACGCTTTGAACGCTACTCACAGTGAGCGGCGGAGGCATCGACCGTATGGCCGATCTATGCCTCAACCGTTCGGTGGCATTATGCGCAGAGTAACCACCTCCGCGTCAAGTCCCGGATCATTCATGCGAGGCGCCGCGGGTGCGAACACGCTGCGTCACACACCGGGCAAAACGGAACACGTGCCGCGACCCGAGGCCCTTCTCACGCTGCGTTATGCACGACCGCGCGGTGGTGTGATGTGCCTCACGTAGACTCATCCCTATGGCTGATCCGCATCGTCTGGATGTTTCATCGTCGAATCCGCTCGAGAGCCCGGAATTGACCGGCGACACGCTGGTGGAGACCGAACCGGTACTCGAGGAGGGTGACCACGAGAAGTTCGCCCACTACGTCAAGAAGGACAAGATCATGGCCAGTGCGGTCCTGGGGGAACCGGTGATCGCGCTGTGCGGCAAGGTGTGGGTGCCCAATCGCGACCCGTCGCGGTTCCCGGTGTGCCCAGCCTGTGAGGCGATCTACAAGGGCCTGCCCCCCGGCCGCGGAGACGACGAGGACTGACTGCGGAGGCGTGCAGGGGCCGCGCAGAGGACACGTTGATTGCCATGGGCTTCGAAGGCCGTCATCCCGCTGACCGACCCGAAACGTATCGACGACGTCTTGGACATCCTGGTGAGTGGTCAGGCACGGATGGACAGCAGCCTGTCGGTCCTGGGGGCGGCCTTTGCGGCGACCTGGCGTTGGCACGATGGCGGCCACCATCGCCGAGGCCTCCCAGAGGCCCCAGCGTTGCGATCGCACGACTCGGTGGGCTGCGAATCAGGGCTGACGGCTGGGCGTGGCGTGACACATTCGCGACTGGGTGTATGCCACGGGTGCGGCGGCCCAAGCAAAAGGACCTGGCCGCGGCATCAGCCGGTGCAACCACGCGTGTCGACGGTCTCCGCCACACGCGCGTTGGGCTTAGGCACAGGCGTTGGAGTTGCGCGGGCCGTCCGACTCCAACCCCTGTGCCGATGTCCAACGGATGTACCCAACTCCCACGGCTGTCGGCATCAGGACATCAAGCCGAGCGCGACCAGCCTCCGACGCTGCGTTCCGCCTCGGATCCGGAGGCGGCGTGCGGTACGAACCGCGTTAAGAACCGGCGACACTCCCGTGTCGGAAGTGGTCAGGATGCGCCATCGGGGGAGAAGGTGGTGTGGATGACTGCTGAGACCTCACAGACCCTGGACCGGGGGTTGACCCTGCTCACTTTGCTGGCCGACACCGGCGAGGGCATGCGGGTCAGCGAGATCGCCGCAGAACTGGGTATCGGACGCACGGTGGTCTACCGTCTGGTGGTCACCCTGGAGAAACACGCTCTGCTGCGACGGGCGGCCGACGGCAAGTGCCACGTGGGGCTGGGGCTGATCGGTCTGGCCCGGCAGGTCCAGCCCTTGCTGCGCGAAGCCGCACTGCCTCCCCTACGGAGACTGGCCGACACGACGACCGCCACCGCCCACCTGGCGATCACCGACGGGGCAGACGGCCTCGTGGTCGTCGCCGTGGCCGAACCGCCGCGGGCCGAAGTGTTCGTCGGGGTCAGGGTGGGTTCACGATCCGGTTTGGAGGACAGCGCCGCCGGCCAGGCGGTTCTGCTCTCTCGGCGCGGTGACAGTCGACCGGTGGTCGCACCCGCACGCGGTCCCGGCTCCGTGGCGTCCGCGGCCGCGGCGTTGTCGGTGCCGGGCATCGAAGCGGTGGTCGGCCTCTACGTCCTGCAGCCGCCGGACGAGGCGACCCTCACCGAGCTCGTCTCGGCGCGCGACGCGATCGCCACTCGGCTGCGCTGACATCTCAGCCGGGTCGACGACGAGGGCTAGAGCGGCGGGGGTGAGCCCGTCTTCTTGGTCGGGCCCCAGCATCCGTTCACCGTGGCGACCAGTCCGTCGACGGCCTGCCGAGTGGACAGGGGGCTGTACGACTGCGGCCGGTCGTTGACCAGTGCCGCGAAGGCCTTCAGTTCCCCGTCGGCCGCACGGGTGTACCCGGACAAGCCAATGGTGTCGAACAGGGTGCCGGTCTTCGCATACACCCGGCCCGCCGCGCACTTGCTCGGACTGGTCGTGAAACGCCCGGTGCCGGCCGACAGGGTCCCGGTGCGACCGCCGACCGGAAGCGAGCCGAAGAAGGATCGGAACTCCGGGTGCTCGTCGGTGCGCAGAGCGACCTGCAGCAGGTCGGTCAGGAAGCGCGGGGTCAGCCGGTCGTCGCGCGAGACCCCGCTGCCGTCCATGAGTTTCAGGGAGCGCGTGGACAGGCCCAGTTCCCTGAGCGTGTCACGGGCGGCGAGTCGGCCGCCCTTCCACGTCCCCTTGCGGCCACGTTCGACTGCAACCTGTCGGTAGAGCATCTCGGCGATGTTGTTCTCACTGACCAGGAGCATGGAGCGGACTTGTGAGGCGACCGTGTCGCCAGCGACCTTCGCGGCGCTGGCGGCGCCATCCGGGACGGTGCGATGCCCGACGGTGCGTGTCTTGATTCCGGCCGATCGCAGTGCCGCGGACAGGACGTAGCCGGCTTCCTTGGCGCTGTCCCACTGGTAGACGCCGAGCCGCCCCAAAGAGCGCACGGGACGCACGATGGTCGGCTGGTAGGAACTGGTCCAACCGGGACCGCGCTTCGGCGTGCGATACAGCGAGTCATCCACGTAGACCTTGAGAGCCCGGCGCTTCTTGGGGGGTGTGACCATCGGGCACGGGCGCTTCTTGGTGGACTTCCGGGTCTTGCCGTTGATCACGCAGGTGGAGGGACGGTAGTCGGCGGGCTGCCGCTTGCGGGGCAGCAGTCGGTTGGACTTCAAATATGCCGCGGTGGAGCGGCCCAGACTTGCCAGGGCGGTGCTCGTGAGGGTGGTGTCGCCGCCCCCACGCAGAATCACCCGGCCACGCTTGGGAACGAAGGTCTCGGTGGTCATGCGCGTGTCGGGGCCGAGGACCTTGAGCGCGGTGAGCGCCGTCACGATCTTCATGTTGGACGCGGGGCGCAGGGGAGTGCTGGCCTTCGTCGAGTACACGGACTCCCCGGACGAGGTATCCACGACGTCGAACCCGAACGAGCCGCCGATGCGGGGATTCGAGATGCGTAGGGGGATCAGGAAGCCGGCGGTCGCGTTGAGCTGCCGGCTGGAGACCTTGGCCGCAAGCGTGGCGTCGGCCGCGGCCTGGGCGCGTTGGGCCAGTGATTCCGAGTCCGCGACGGCCGGGCCCGCGGTGAAAGCCAGGGCCGCCGTGCATAATCCAATCAGAGCGCGCATGGCTACTGAGGCTAACCCCCCGCCGCGCGGGAGCCCTCGCGAGGACGAATCCATGGTCCCGTTCGGGTCGATTCGACCGAAAGTCGGACGGACACGACAGCAACGGGCCTTGACGCCTACAATTTGAGTGGCGCAGTTCATGTTTTGGGCACTGCGCGTCGATGTAGTGTCTGATGTTCCTGCGACGCCCCTGGGGAGGCTCGATGAAGCGCCGAGGCGCTGCGGTTGCTGCTGCGGTGGCTGCCGGCTGTCTCACCGCGACCGCGGTGGCGCCGGTGCATGCTGCCGACGAGCCCCGTCGCTTCATGTCGGGCTGGCTGCCCTACTGGTCCACCGAGACCTCGAGCAGCAGTTTCTTGACGAACTCGGACATCTTCAGCGACATCTCTCCGTTCTGGCATGACGCGCGCTGGGACGGATCCAAGATCTATCTGCACAACCACCTGTCGACCTCTGCTCAGGCCGCGGCGTTGGCCAAACTGCGTGGTCAGGGCGTGAAGATCCTGCCGTCGATCACCGACGGTTCGGGCAAGGGTCGGATGGCCGCCACTCTGGCCTCGAAGCCCAAGCGGGCGGCCCACATCAACAGCATCGTGCAGTTGGTCCTTGCCAACGGGTACGACGGCATCGACCTGGACTACGAGACGTTCGCCTTCACCGACGGAAGTTCCTCGTGGGCAGCTACCCGGCCCAACTGGGTCGCCTTCGTCTCCGAACTCGCCGACGCGCTGCACGCCGAGGGCAAACTTCTGGCCGTCACGGTGCCGCCGATGTACGACGCGGACTACGACTCCTCGAGCGGGTACTGGGTCTACGACTACGCCGCGATGGGCAAGAGCGTCGACATATTGCGGATCATGGCCTACGACTACTCGGTGGGCAGCCCGGGACCGATCGCGCCCCTCGGGTGGGTGCAGAAGGTCGCCTCCTTCGCGGCGACCCAGCTGCCGTCCGGCAAGGTGCAGTTAGGGATCCCGGTCTACGGGCGCAACTGGTACGTGGGCAAGACCGGCAAATGCCCGGTGGGACAGACCATCAACAACGGCAACTATTCGATGACCAGCGGCGGTGCTCTGGCTTCCCTGGCCAAGGACGGCGTTTCTCCCGGCCAGGTCAACCGGGATGCGGCCTCCGGCGAACTGACCGTCTCCTACAGCATCGTGTACCGCGGACTCGACGCCAAGGGCGAGAAGACCGACTGCACGGTCAGTCGGCGTGCCTTCTTCGCCGATGCGCAGTCCGTCGCGGACCGGGTCCGGGTCGCCCGCTCGACGAAACTGGGCGGCGCTGCACTGTGGACCATCGGCGGCGAGTCATCCGCACAGTGGCCGGCGGTGCGCAAGGCTGTGGGTGTTCAGAAGGCCACCCCAGGCGCTCGCAAGAGCGGCAGCGTCAAGATCGGGGCGCCGAAGGCCCTCACACGGGGTCAGAAGGGGACCATCTCCGCGCAGGTGTCGATGGATGGCAAGCCGGATGGTGGCGGTCGAGCGACGCTGCAGAAGAACCCCGTCGGGAAGGCCGGATGGCGCAACGTCGCCTCCCGCGACGTTCCGAAGTCGGGCCAGGTCGTTTTCAGCCACGCACCCAAGAAGACCAGTTCGTTCCGGGTCAAGGTATCGAGCACCGGCACCCGCAAGGCCGCCCGTAGCGCGACGGTTCGTACCAAGGTGCGCGCCGCGGTGAGCGTGAACAGTTCCATCGTCGCCTTCACGGGGCAGAAGGTCCGCTTGACCGGCAGTGTCACCCCCGGCAAGCGCAAGGTGACGGTCAAACGGCAGCGGCTGGTCAAGGGGAAGTGGGTCACCCTCGGCAAGAGCCGCACCAAGGCCCGTGGCAAGTACCGCTTCAGCGTCATTCCGACGGTGAAGAACGGCAGCTACACCTACCGGGTCGTCTCGAAGCCGTTCAAGGGCTACGCCAAGGGCATCAGTTCGACCGTCAGTTTCCGCTCGCGCTAGAGCCGGCGCGGTCGCCGCGCCGATCTTGCGTCCGGACGCAACTGGCCGGCAGCTCGAACCACCTGAGGTGCTCGAACTCCGGGGTCGTCTGCGCGGGTTGGGATTGAGTTGGATCCGCGCGCTCGAGCAGTAGTCTTCTGGCCTGCTCGAGGTATCCGCTCAACGTCTGCTCCCCGGCGGTGTCGTCGTGATGAGGATAGGTGAGGACACCGTCGACGTAGTGTAATTGGCTCAGCCGCAGCGGGGGTTCGACCGGACCTCGACGGTGGCGCCACAGCCCCGTGTCCTGCTCGAACACATAGTCCTCGATGAGCCGATACCCGTGGTCCGCGATCAACTCGACCGCTTCCACGATGTAGGCGAACACCGCTTCGGAGATGAAGTAGTTGAAGTTCACCCGTACCCACCCGGGTTTGATGCCCTCGCAGCCACGGGCGATCTCGGTCTGGAACTCGTTCGAGAGTTCCACGTCGATGCCCAGCAGGCGGTGGCCGTACGGCCCGGCGCACGAACAGCCGCCGCGCGACTGGATACCGAACAGGTCGTTGAGGATGGCCACCACCAGGTTGTGGTGCAAGTAGCGCCCACCGGGCCGGCGGATCACGAAGCTGACGATCGACAGTCGATGCGCCTGCAGGTTCCCGAGGATCTCGATGTTGGGGTGCTCGCTCCAGGAGGCGATGGCACGCTGGAGGAAGTCTTCCTCGTGAGCGCGGATGACATCGACGCCGACAGACTGCTTGAGGTGGAAGACCAGCCCCGCGCGGATGGACTCCACGATGGCCGGTGTCCCCGCTTCCTCCCGGTGTTCGATGTCCGACAGATACAAGTGGTCCTGCGGGTTGACGTACGCGACGGTGCCGCCGCCCACCATCTCCGGGACGCTGTTCTTGACGATCTCGGGCCGCACCACGAGCAGCCCGGGGGTGCCGGGACCACCGATGAACTTGTGCGGGGACAAGAAGACCGCGTCGGCGTAGGCGAGTTCGTCCGGCGGATTCATGTCGATGTCCACGTAGGGTCCGGCGGCCGCATAGTCCCAGAAGGCCAGCGCCCCGTTGTCGTGCAGAACTGTGGAGATCGCGCCGGTGTCGGTCATGATGCCGGTCACGTTGGAGGCGGCGCTGAACGACCCGATCTTCAGCGGCCGCTCGGCGAACTGGGCCAGGGCCGTCCCCAACGCGTCGATGTCGATGTGGCCGTCCGCGTCCTCCGGGATGGTGACGACCGTGGCGATGGATTCACGCCAGGGCAACTCGTTGCTGTGGTGCTCGAATGGGCCGACGAACACCACCGGACGTTCTTGCTCCGGGATGTGGGAACGCAGGGCGAAACGCCGGTCCAGGTCGGCGGGAATCCGGATGTTGAGGATGCCCACGAGTTTGTTGATGGCCGCCGTCGACCCCGATCCGCAGAAGATCACTGCCGCGTCGCGCGCGTTCAGCGCTGCCCGGATGATCCGGCGGGCGTCCTCGCGCAGACGGGTTGTCTGCAGGCCGGTGCCGGAACTCTCGGTGTGCGTGTTGGCGTACCGCGGGAGCACCTCATCGCGGATGAAGTCCTCGAGGAACCCGAGGGCGCGCCCACTGGCGGTGTAGTCGGCATACGTCACGCGGCGGGGACCGTATGGGCCGAACATGACCTGGTCGTCACCCACGACGCCTTGTCGGATGGCCTGCAGAATCGGCGGTTGCGGCAGATCGGCGTTCGGCGGCGCAAGGTGCATGGGGGTACGGTACTGCCGGATCGGTCCGCACGCCCCGCGTCGGGTTCGCCGGGTCTCGGTGCGAATGTGAAAGGTGAGTGCCATCCGAGGCACCGGAACCGCGCGGGGCGGAGTCTGCCGACCTCTGATATCTCAACCCCTCACCAACCGGGGAGCAGCCCGTTCGGGTGGGAGGCCGCCGACTCGGTCTGCGGGTCGGCCCCAACCGTCCTCGTACGTTCGTGGGCGATCGCTGCCCTGGTGCCGACGTCCGCCGGCTCACCCACAAGTCGTGGCGATCCACGCGCAATGCGCCTCAACAGTGGGACAATCGCAGGGATGAGCATCGCCCCCGCCGAACTGGAATCCCACGAGACCGAACTCGCCTCGGATTCCCCGTGGGTCTGCCTGGTGTGGAACGACCCGATCAACCTGATGAGTTATGTGACCTACGTCTTCATGCAGTACTTCGGTTACTCGCGGGAGAAGGCCGAATCGCTGATGTGGGATGTCCATACCAAGGGCCGTGCCGTGGTCAACGCGGGGAGCAGGGATCAGATGGAGATCGACGCGACCGCGATGCACGAATACGGCCTGTGGGCGACCGTGCAGAAGGACAACTGATGGCCAAACCGTTCAAAGTCAAGAAGGGCAACCTGATCGCACGCCTCAATGGGCAGGAGCGCCGGGTGCTCGAGTTCGTCTGCGACGAGTTGACCCTCATCCTCGCCGATCCCACGCCTGACCCCGACATGCCCGAATGGGCCAAGGAGTTGGGCTTGGCCGGGGTCGGTGAGTCCCGCTCCACGCCGGAGGATCCGGTGTTGGCGAGGTTGTTGCCCGATGCCTACGCCGATCCGGAGCGAGCCTCGGAGTTCCGTCGGCTGACCGAAGCCAGCCTGCGGGCCACCAAACTGGCCCACATCGCCGTCGTGCGCGAACAATTGCGTCAGGATCCGATCGTGATCACCGACGAGGTCAGGGCGTGGCTGGCGTTCCTGGCAGACGCCCGCCTGATGATCGGGACCCGGCTCGACGTCTCCGAGGATGACGCCCTGCTGCCCAGCGACGATCCGGAGCACAACCTGTACCTGTACCTGGGTTACCTGCAGCAGTCGCTGGTCGAGGAACTCATGGGCTGAACAGCACGTGAGAATGGAGCCATGCTGACCATCAATCGTGCACTTGTCGATGCCATGATCGCCCACGCCCGGCGCGACCATCCCGATGAGGCGTGCGGGGTGCTGGCCGGTCCGGTGGGCAGCGACACCCCGCAGCGCTTCATCCCGATGGTCAACGCCGCCCGCTCCACGACGTTCTACGAGTTCGACTCAGGTGACCTGCTGCGGCTGTACCGGGAGATGGATTCTCGCGACGAGGAACCGGTGGTCATTTACCACTCCCACACGGCCACGGAGGCCTACCCTTCGCGCACCGATATCGGTCTTGCCAGCGAACCCAACGCCCACTATGTGCTGATCTCGACGCGGTCGCAGGACACCGACGAGGTCCGCAGCTATCGGATCATCGACTCAGAGGTGACCGAGGAGAAACTCGTGATCACCGACTCCGTACCCTAGTACTCATGGCTATCCAGGTTCAGATCCCGACCATCCTGCGCACCTACACCGGCGGTGAGAAGGTCGTGACCGCAGACGGTGCGACCCTGGCCGACTTGGTGGCGGACCTCGACGTGAAGTACCCGGGTCTGAAGGACCGAGTCGTCGACGACGCGGGTCTGCGCCGCTTCGTGAACGTGTACCTCAACGACGAGGATGTGCGATTCCTCGACGGACTGGGAACCTCACTGTCCGACGGTGACTCCGTGACGATTCTGCCGGCGGTTGCTGGCGGCTGATCTTGCGCTTCCCGAACCTCTTGGCCTCGGTCGGCCACACTCCGATCGTCGGCCTACCACGACTGAGCCCCACCCCGGACGTCCGGCTCTGGGCGAAGTTGGAGGATCTCAATCCCACCGGATCTGTCAAGGACCGTGCCGCGCTGGCGATGATCGAAGGTGCCGAGCGGGACGGCGTGCTCACGCCCGGCGCCACGATCCTGGAGCCGACCAGCGGTAACACCGGAATCTCTTTGGCGATGGTCGCCCGCCAGCGCGGGTACCAACTGATCTGCGTGATGCCGGAGAACACATCGTTCGAACGCACACAGTTGTTGCGGATGTGGGGCGCTGAGATCGTCTACTCGCCGGCGCAAGGGGGGTCGAACGAGGCGGTGCGCGTCGCCAAGGACCTTGCTGCGAAGAACCGGAACTGGGTGATGCTCTACCAGTACGGCAATCCGGCCAACGCCGCGACGCACTACGACACGACCGGCCCCGAGATTCTCGCCGACCTGCCGGAGATCACCCATTTCGTGGCCGGGCTGGGCACCACAGGAACTTTGATGGGGGTCGGGCGGTTCCTGCGTGAGCGCCGACCCGACGTCCAGATCGTGGCCGCCGAACCGCGGTACGGCGAACTCGTTTACGGCTTGCGCAACCTCGACGAGGGTTTCGTGCCGGAACTGTACGACGCGTCGGTGCTGACGTCGCGCTATTCCGTCGGGCCCCACGACGCGTTGATGCGCACCCGGCAACTCCTGCACGAGGAGGGGATCTTCGCGGGCATCTCGACCGGCGCGATCCTGCATGCGGCCCTGGGCCTGGCCGACCGGGCGGTCGGTTCCGGGGAGTCTGCCGACATCTGCTTCATCGTGTGCGACGGAGGATGGAAGTACCTGTCCACCGGCGCGTACGAAGGCACCATCGAAGACGCCGAGCAGGCCATCTCCGGGCAGTTGTGGGCGTGAACGTGGCGCCGGCGGCGGATGCACCGCTGGGGATCTTCGACTCCGGCGTCGGGGGACTGACGGTGGCCCGGGCCGTCATCGACCAGTTGCCCCATGAAGCCGTGCTGTATGTGGGGGACACCGCCCGCGGCCCCTACGGTCCGCTGCCGCTGGCGCAGGTGCGGGCCTACGCCCTGGACATCATGGACCATCTGGTCGAGCACGGGGTCAAAGCGCTGGTGATCGCCTGCAACTCCGCGAGTGCCGCGGTCCTGCGCGACGCCCGCGAGCGGTACGACGTGCCCGTCATCGAGGTGATCCAGCCCGCCGTGCGCCGGGCGGCCCGGGTCACGGGCAACAACCGGGTGGCGGTCATCGGCACGCAGGCCACGGTCACCTCGGGAGCCTACGAGGACGCATTCGCCGCCGCGCCGGGGATCGAGTTGTTCATGCAGGCCTGCCCGCGTTTTGTCGAGTTCGTCGAGGCGGGTATCACCGGGGGTCCGGAGTTGCTGCGCGTCGCCCAGGAGTATTTGCTGCCGCTGCGGGAGGCCGGCGTCGACACGCTCGTGCTCGGGTGTACCCACTATCCGCTGCTGACCGGGGTGATCCAGTGGGTCATGGGCGACGAGGTGGTGCTGGTCTCCAGCGCCGAGGAGACGGCAAAGGACGTGTATGCGCGGCTGTCCGCCCTCGATCTGCTGCGCGATCCCTTGCTGCCCGAACCCGAGCACCGGTTCCTGGCGACCGGGGACCCGACGGCATTTGCGACGATGGGTCGCAGGTTCCTCGGCCCGGAGGTCAGGGAGGCGTATTCGGCGGTGGAGGTGGTGTCGTGAAACTGACCGTGGTGGGGTGTGCCGGGTCGTTCCCGGGCCCGGACAGTCCGGCGTCGTGCTACTTGGTCGAGCACGACGACGCTCGAATCCTCCTAGACCTGGGCAACGGCGCCTTGGGGGCTCTGCAGCGGCACGCCGACATCTACGACATCGACGCCGTCCTGCTGTCCCATCTTCACGTCGACCACTGCATCGACCTGACGTCCTACTACGTCGCCCGCAAGTACCATCCGGACGGCGCGCACGGGCGCATTCCCGTCTTCGGGCCGAAGGGAACCGCCGACCGGATGGCTTCGGCCTACGGCCTGTCCAGCCGACCGGGTATGCACGACGAATTCAACTTCGTGCGCCATGCAGCGGACGCGACAGCGATCGGACCGTTCACGGTGGAGACGATCCGGGTGGCCCACCCCGTCGAGACCTACGCCATCAGGGTCAGCGTCGACGGTCGTTCGCTGGTCTACTCCGGAGACACCGGCCCCACGGAGTCCCTGGTCGAACTAGCCCGGGGGGCTGATCTGGCGGTATTCGAGGCCTCGTTCGTCAATAGCCGGACAAACCCCACTGATCTGCATCTGACCGGTGCGCAGGCCGCCGACCACGCGAAGCGGGCCGGGGTCGAACGCCTGCTGTTGACGCATTTGGTCGCCTGGAACGATCCGCAGCAGGTCTTCGCCGAAGCAGCGGAGGCCTACGACGGCGAGCTGCTATTGGCGACCGGGGGCCTGCAGTTAGACATCTAGGCCGCGGCCTGCCGTGCCATGGCAGCCAGGAACCTTTGGACCTCACGGTCAGGGTCGGCGAACAGATCCTCGACCCAGACGCGCAGGAAGTCGAAGCCGGCCTCCCGCAGGGCGTCCTCGCGGAACTTCTCATCGATGAGGTCCTGAACGGTGCGGTACTTCCCGCGGCCATCGACTTCCGCGATGAGGCGACCGAACAGGAGATCTGCGAAATACTGACTGCCCGTGGCCCCCTTGAGCGGAACCCCGCACCGAAGGTCCGTGACTCCCGCCTCGATGAGGTGGCCGCGGAAGAAACTCTCCGCAGGTGAGTCCGCCGCAGGATCGGCACACCGCAGACCCGGGAGATCGACTTCGTGGGTCAGGCGCAAGCGCACGCCA
Organism: uncultured Actinomycetota bacterium; assembly: GCA_963704075.1. Lineage (GTDB taxonomy): Bacteria > Actinomycetota > Actinomycetes > S36-B12 > UBA10799 > JADKAV01. The sequence goes on along the minus strand of CAVPGV010000009.1, from coordinate 16,761 downwards.
GTTCGGCAGCGTTCAGAGGAAAGCACGAGTCTGTCGCGGGTCTCCGCAAGTCGCTGCGCGATCACATCGGTGACCATCAGCGCCTGCGGCAGGGGGAGCGCTGATGCCGCCCACGCCGCGGTCGTGGTCAGTTCGGTGACCGGTCCCCAGTCGCTGTCCAACGGGGCGACGCCTGTCAACTTGCTGACGCCTCTGTTCCGGCGGGACTTCGGTCCACCGATGAGGACCGGGCGGCGCTCCCAGGCCATGAACCACGGATTCGGCAACTCGTGAATAGCGAAGGCCGAGTCACCGAACGCGACATGATTCGTGCGATTCACCAGCCCCGCGCCGACCTTCTGCTGGTACCGGCCCAGATCGTCGTCCGCCAGGCGGGTGACGTAAACACCATGTCGCAGCTGGTGGATCCGGCGCTGCTCCACAAGCTGTTGCCACTGCCAGGCGGTAAGCCCGAGGCCCAAGCCTTGAGCCCGCGTGAATGGACGAATGCCGAATGCACTGGTGAGGTCCACATGGTCATTTCAACAGGCAGTGAGGCCACCGTAGAGGCAGTCAGAGAATCTGTGGATGAGCGCTCAGGCAATCCCGTCATCACATGGGGGCCGGGATCGGTGGCCACGGCGGATGGCGGCCCCCGAATGATGGAAGCTTGTCCGATGTGTGGCTTTCTGGAGGCCGTATGTCATGAAACTAGGGCCGCGCGGCCGGGTGGCGGCCCAGTTTTGATGGCGCAACCGCTCGGCCCGACTGTGCGCTGGCCTCGCTACAGTCGGTCCCATGTCCCGATCCGATGGCCGCCAGGCCGATCAATTGCGCCCGATCCGATTCCACCGTGGTTGGCAGGACAACGGCGAAGGGTCGTGCCTGGTGGAGTTCGGTCGCACCCGGGTGCTGTGTGTCGCCTCCTTCACCGCCGGGGTACCACGCTGGCGGCGGGATTCCGGTCTGGGCTGGATCACCGCCGAGTACGCCATGCTGCCCCGGTCGACCGACACCCGGGGGGCACGCGAGTCGATCAAAGGTCGTCCCGGTGGCCGCACGCACGAGATCTCCCGACTGATCGGGCGGGCGCTGCGGGCAGCGATCGACGATGCTGCCCTCGGCGAGAACACGATCCAGGTCGACTGCGATGTCCTGCAGGCCGACGGCGGCACCCGCACCGCGGCCATCACCGGCGCCTATGTCGCGGTGGCCGATGCCTGCTCGTGGGCGCAGGAACAGGGTTTGTTGAGCACCTGGCCGCTGCAGAACTCCGTGGCCGCGGTCAGCGTCGGCATTGTGGACGGCCAACCTCGGCTCGACCTGCACTACGACGACGACGTGAACGCCGACACCGACATGAACGTGGTGATGACTGGCGACGGCCGGTTCGTCGAGGTCCAAGGGACCGCCGAAGGGGAACCGTTCGCGCGGGCGGTCCTCGACGAGTTGCTGGTCCTGGCAACAGCCGGTTGCGCGGAACTGACCGAACTGCAGAAGGCCGCCCTGGCCGGCGGCAGTCCCGTGCAGGGACGGTTGATCGACGGGAGCCCTGCCACGGCGTCGGCGGGAGCTGCCCCGGGCGGAACCGCGTGACCTGGGTCCTGGCCACCCGCAACCGTGGCAAACTCGCTGAGATCTCGCAGATCCTGGCGGACGCCGGAATGCCCGATGAGGTACTGGACCTCGACGACATCCACGTGCCGGACACCCGGGAGACCGGGGTGACGTTCGCGGAGAACGCACTGCTGAAGGCGCGGGCCGTCGTGGCGCAGTCGGGCATGCCGGCGATGGCCGACGACTCGGGGCTCGCGGTGGACGTGCTCGGAGGAGCGCCGGGGGTCTTCTCGGCGAGGTGGTGCGGACGGCACGGGGACGACGCCGGCAATCTCGACCTGCTGTTGAGGCAGTTGTCCGACGTGGCCATCGAGCACCGTGGCGCCCGGTTCGTGTGTGCGGCGGTGGCCGTGTGGCCCGACGGTCGCGAGGCGGTCGAGTTGGGTGAACTGACCGGGCGTCTTACGTTCACGCCGCGCGGGAGCAACGGCTTCGGCTACGACCCGATCTTCGAGATTCCCACCGACCACGGACCCCTCACCACCGCGGAACTCGCCCCGCAGGACAAACACGCCATCAGTCACCGCGGTCGCGCGTTCCGGGCGCTGGTCGGCAAGCACCTGGTGGCCGGAGGTCCACCCGCCGTTTAGGGTTGGGCGCATGGGACTCAACCTGCAATGGCAGGACACTTCGGTACGACCGCAGGACGACTTCTACCGGCACTGGCTGGGACAGTGGCTGGCGTCCTTCGAGATCCCCGAGGACAAGGCCGAATTCGCGTCGTTCACCGACCTGCACGACACCGCGCAGAACCAGTTGCGCAGCATCATCGAGGAGTTGTCCGCGCAAGAACCCGAGCCGGACACCAACGCTGGGCGCATTGCCGTGCTGTTCAACGCGTTCATGGACACCGACGAGATCCAGCGGGTGGGGCTGGAGCCGATCGCAGACCTTTTCGCGGCCGTCGACGCGCTGGAGTCGGCCGGCGACCTACCAGGACTGCTGGGGCGGCTCGAACGGGTGGGCGTGGGTTCGCCGCTCGGCGGTGCAGTGCATCAGGACAACCGTGATTCCACCCGCTACGTGCTGGACATGTGGCAGAGCGGGCTGGGGATGCCCGACCGCGACTACTACCTCGAGGAGTCGTTCGCCGCGACCCGCGCGGCCTACGCCGACCACGTCGCGACCATGCTGGAACGGGTCGGTGTCGGCACGTCCGCCGATGCCCAGCGGATCGTGGCGCTGGAGACCCGACTGGCCCGCGCCCACTGGACAGCGGTCGCCAACCGTGACCCGGTGAAGACATACAACCAGTACAGGCTCGACGAGTTGTCCGACCTGACCCCGGGCTACAACTGGCAGGCGTATCTCGAGGCAGTCGGAGTGGCCGGACGAATCGAGACCTTGAACATCGCCCAGCCCGACTACGCGCAAGCCTTCACTGAAGCCCTGGCGGAGGTGGACCTCGAGGACTGGAAGCCCTATCTGCGGTGGCGGGTGCTGAGTTCCTTCACCGGCTTGTTGTCCGAGGAGACGGTGCAGGCCTCGTTCGAGTTCTACGGCAAGGTGCTGCGTGGCGTCCCGCAGATGCGGCCGCGTTGGAAGCGCGGCGTCGATCTGGTCGAGGGCATGGTGGGCGAGGCGCTCGGACAGGAATACGTAGCGCGGCACTTCCCGGCAGAGAACAAAGCCCGGATGGTCGAGTTGGTGGATAACCTGCTGAAGGCGTTCGAGCAGGCCATCGACGGGCTGGAATGGATGACATCCACGACCAAGCAGCAGGCGCACGCCAAACTTGAGCGCTTCACCCCGAAGATCGGCTATCCGGATGTCTGGAAGGACTACTCGACGATGGTCCTGGCCCCCGGTCAGTTGATCGCGTCTGTGCGTGCTGCACGCGTGTGGCACCACGACTACGAGGTGGGCAAACTCGGCGGTCCGGTTGATCGCAACGAGTGGCACATGAACCCGCAGACGGTCAACGCCTACTACAACCCTGAGATGAACGAGATCGTCTTCCCGGCGGCGATCCTGCAGCCACCGTTCTTCACGATGTCCGCCGACGATGCGGTCAACTACGGTGCCATCGGTGCGGTGATAGGCCACGAGATCTCGCACGGATTCGACGACCAGGGCTCCCAGTTCGACGGCGAGGGAAACCTGCGCAACTGGTGGTCGGACTCCGATCACGAGGCGTTCTCCGACCGCACCCGGGCACTGATCGAGCAATACGCCGCGTACGAACCGGTCGCCGGTCACACGCTGAACGGAGAACTCACGCTCGGGGAGAACATCGCGGACGTCTCGGGCCTCGCGGTCGCCTACCGTGCCTATCTGCTCTCGCTGGACGGCGAGCCGGCGCCGCTCATCGACGGATTGACCGGTGAGCAGCGGTTCTTCGTCGGGTTCACGCACGTCTGGCGTGCCAAGACCCGCCCCGAGGAGACCGTTCGCCGGATCACCATCGATCCGCACTCTCCGCCGGAGTTCCGCGTGTTCGGCACTTTGCTGAACACCGACGCGTTCTTCGAGGCGTTCGACGTGCAACCGGGCGACGGCATGTGGCGCGACCCGGACGACCGGGTTCGGATCTGGTAGGTGGCCAAACCTGAAGAACCCCGTTCTGGTCCGTTCTATGAACCGTGGGCGGATCCGCGTCGGGACTACGCGGCCGGGCCGCCGCCCACTTCGCACTCAGGTGTGGCGGGCCGGGTCGAACGGGTGGTACTCGCGGCGGGCCGGCTTGTCGACCGCAGCCAATCGCGATTCCAGCCGGTGGCCTTCGGGTACGCGGTGTTCAAGAAGTATGCCGATGACGAGGGCAGTCGCCTTGCCGCATTGCTCGCGTACTACTTCTTGTTCGGGATCTTTCCGCTGGCGATCGGGGGGTACGCGGTACTGCGTACATTGGCGGAGAATAATCCGGCCTTGATCGATGATCTGGTGCGCCAGGTCGTACCGGCGCAGTACCAGCAGCAGATTCTGGATTCCTATGCCAGTCTGCCCGACGGTGGTGTGGCGTTCTGGATCGCGTTGATCGGTCTGCTGCTCGCCGGCACCGGCGCCGTCTTCGCGCTGTACGCGACGGTCAATCAGGTGTTCTGCGTGCCTTACCGCTTCCGGTACGGATTCGGCCCTCGCTACCTGCGAGTGCTGTTGGTGGTGTTGTTGCTGGGGCTGGCGGTGGTGGTGGTCGCGGGAGCATCCTTGGCCACATCGCGATGGTTGCCCGCCTGGCAGCAGCCGATCGGCACGGCCGTAGCTCTCGCGGTCGCGTTCGCGGTCTTGTTCTTCGCACCCAAGATCCTGTCGAGACGTCCGATCTCCAACAAGGAGGTCATCCTCGGAGCGGTGGTCGGAGCCATTGCGCTGGTGACCATCATCAACTTGGCAGGACTCATCACCGCTCGTTTCCTGAACAACTCCTCGGCGGTGTACGGGGCGTTGACCACGGTCGTGGCTTTCATCTCCGTCCTGTTCCTGAGCTCGAACGCGGTGGTGTTCAGCTACGAGGCCTCCGTGGTGTGGGCGTGGCGGCTGTGGCCACGAGGGGTGGACATCAACACGCTCTTCCCTGCCGATGAGCGGGCCTACGGGCTGTTGACCTTGATGGACGAGCGGATGCCTTCGCAGCGGAACGGCGTCTACTTCGACGCGACGGGGCACGACGATCCCCGGCGGACGGATCTGGATTCGTTGATGCGGCGGCCGGAGGGGGTTGCGCGTTCGCCGTACGAGGGCGAGTGACAGGCCTCGGCTCCTTCATCGGGGCGACGAAGTTGGGGTGTCCGAGCGGCGAGGGCGGGGTTGTTGGGGGTCTTTGTGGCTCGAAGTGCCAAACAACGTCGCCCTCAAGCCCGGTGCCGCCGCCCTCGATGCGGGTGCCGAACAACGGTGCGGTAGTGCCAAGCGACTATTTCTGAGCCGCGCCCTGAGGCGAAGCCGGGCTGGTGGCCCGAGCCCCCCAGGTTGATTGCTGCCGCCAGTCAACTCATCCCGACGACCGGCCCTATGGGGTCGTCCGCCCGGACGAGTTGAATCTGGCAATCCGCAAGAAAGTGTCCTTGTGACCCACTTTCGCCGGAGTACCTCGTAGTTGTCGTGGGCAGCCGTGAGGTCCACTTCTGCGGCTAGACGGTTAGCAGCACGGCGCTGTCCGCTACAGCCCGCGGCTGGGTGCTGGCAAGGGTGAGGCTTCCGTCAGTGCCGAGCGGCGGTGACACAAAATCCATGTGGCGGGTCTGCGCCGGGACCGGGACGTGGATGGATGCCCGCCGCGCCTGTGGTACCTGCGCCAAGGTGGTCACCAACCCGAGCAGGCGATGTCTGTCCAACCGTGCCGGTGGGGAGACTTGAACTCAGGGCAGGCCCATCCGGTGCTGTCGTGCCCTCTCTGTGGAGTCGTGTTCAGAGCACGAATCACGGGCTCGCAGGCCTAGCCTCATAATGTCCATCCGCCGCTGTCGCCGAAGGCTCGCGCCGCGCGCCGAGAAGCCCGCGCCGTCGAGCTGTTGATGTCCGGCCGCGACTACGACCCAGATCGCCGTCGAACTCGGCTACGCGGATAGCTCCGGCGCGTGGCGGGCGGTGCAGCGCGCCCTGCGGAAGCGCCGCGACGTGCTGGCCGGCGAGCACCTGCAGCTCGAGTTGGAGCGGCTGGACGCGCTGCAGGACGACCCCAAGACGATTGGCGCGGTGTTGAAGATCGTGGACCGGCGCTGCGAGCTGCTCGGGCTGCTCCCCACGAAAGGCCGCCGGCGGGAAACCCGGCGGCCAACCGGCGGCGAAACGGCGACTGTGGTCGACCCGACCGAGCTCGTCGCACAGGCGCAGGGGCGAGGGTCAGGCGGGTAGGGGCGTCTGGGGCGGCGGGTAAGCGGTGTGTCCCCGCGCCGCGGCGATTCTGAGCAGTCGCCAGAAGACGCCCCGGGGTGGCTCAGGAAGTCATCCGAGAGGCAGGGTTGTCCCATCGTCGCGGCCTGGGCTGGAGACCCGGCTCGGGGCGTGCAGTCCGCCGGCGCGCTGACCGCAGTTGCGGAAACCGTGGCGTATCCGGGCGTCGATCTCACCGACTTCCGGTTCTTCTCACAACCGACTACTTGAACTGGGCTGGCACGGCGTGCAGGTTCACCGGGTGGCCCATGCCTTTGGCGAGCAACTTGTTGGCCCGCTGGACGGTCCTCGACGCGGTCCGCAGCCGGTAGCTGCCGGGGTATTTGATGGTCCACCGTCCGCCAACTCGGGGCAACGCCCGGCAGGCGTAGGCTTGACGTGCAAGCAACGCCGATCGGGGAAGCGGGGTTGCCATGTCTAACTGGCGACGTGCACGCGTGGGGCTGCTGGCGACCAGCATCGTTGTAGGTCTGACGGCTGGGCTCGTCTCTGGGGAACCTGCACACGCCGACCTCGTCGGGGTCGATCTCGCGGATGGAGCCGATGTTCGTATCGACGCTGGACCTGCCGACTCGTTGGCGGGGGTGGGGGACACCAACGCCGACGGATACGACGACGTCCTCGTCGGGATCAGGGGGTCGGCCTACCTGGTGTTCGGTGGGCTGACGGGCCGGGTCGACCCGGCGAAACTGGGTGGTCGGGGGTTCAAGGTCACCGGATACGGGGACGACGCCATGTCAGTGGCTGCCGCCGGGGATGTCAATGGTGACGGCTTCGACGACCTCCTGCTCGGCGATATCGACAACCCTGAGCGCGGTCCGGACTCGCCGGGTGGGATCTATGTGGTCTTCGGCGGGGCGGCGGCGGACCTTGACCTTGCAGATCTCGGGGACCGCGGTTTCCGCATCAGCGGAATCGCCTCTTACGTCATATCCACAGGTGGCATCGCCGGGGCCGGGGATGTGAACGGTGACGGCTACGACGACGTGCTGGTGGGCACGGGGGGGATGTCGTACGTCGTGCTCGGGGGGTCGACCGCGACTGCGGATGTGGACCTGGCCGCAATCGGTGATCGTGGTTTCCGCATCGATGGTGCGGGAGTTTGGACCTCCGGGGCCGGGGATGTGAACGGTGACGGCTACGACGACATGCTGGTGGATGCGTCCGGGGGGGCGGACAGCAACGGGTCGACGTATGTGGTGTTCGGGGGGTCGACTGCGGATGTGGATCTGGCTGCCCTGGGTGACCGTGGGTTCCGCATCGAGCACACTGCGGACATTGGCTGGAGCGCAGCCGCCGGGGCCGGGGATGTGAACGGTGACGGCTACGACGACGTGCTGGTGGGCGCGAAGTATGCGGACAGCAACGCGCGCAGGAGTGCCGGGTCGTCGTATGTCGTGTTCGGGGGGTCGACCTCGGATGTGGATCTGGCCGCTGTCGGTGACCGTGGTTTCCGCGTTGATGGTGCCGGGGCCGGGGACAAGAGTGGGGCGTCCGTGGCCGGGGCCGGGGATGTGAACGGTGACGGGCTCGATGACGTGCTGATCGGTGCGCCCGGCGCCGGCACCCGCGACCGGAAGGATTCCGGGGCCACGTATGTGGTCCTGGGCGGGAGTACGTCCGACCTTGACCTCGCGAACCTGGGCGACCGGGGCTTCGGCATCGACGGGTCGCCGCGTGAGGGACTCGGGGACGTCGTTGCGGGCGCGGGGGATGTGAATGGCGATGGACTCGCGGATGTGCTGGTGGCTGGCATGGTGGGGCGCGCGGTGCACATCGTGTTCGGCTCGCCGGATGCTGCGCTGACGGTGAAGGCCCGTAAGAGGGCGAAGGAGGTCCGCCGCACGGGTCGGACGGAACTGGTGCGTTCGATCCGGGTCGGCACCGGGCAGAAGGCCCGGGTGACGGTGAAGGTGCTGCCGAAGAAGGCCCGCAAGACGGTCACGGTGAAGAAGACCAAGAAGCGGGTGGTGGTGCGCACCAAGAAGACGCCAAAGAAGGCCCGGATCCGGGTGCGGATCGCCTCGCGCGGCGCCGGCTACCGGACCAGGACCTGGACGCGGACCTGGCGGATACTCGGGCCGGCCAGCAGGTCCCCGGGAGCGCAGGCGAACCCGCCGGTGCTGCTTGCGCTGGGCGACTCGTGGGCAGGCGGGATGCTGGACCCCGAGTGGTCCGGCTACGTGAACCGACTGCAGGACGACCTGCGCCTGCAGGCGAAGTGCCCTGGGTCCGATGGTGCACCGTGCCGCGACCTGGGGGTGCGCAACATCGCACAGGGCGGCGCGACGACAGCCACTGTGCTCGGCGGTCAGCTGCAGGCCGCAGTGGACTTGCTGCGCGATCGCAACGGGGACCGGGACCCGGCCAACGATGTGGTGGTCACCGCGGTCACCGTCGGTGGGCTGGACGTGTTCCAGCCGGTGTTGACCGCCTGTTCGGGAGCTGTGACCGATGCGTGCAGGTCGACGATCGCGCGGGTGTTCGCCGAGTACGAGGCCAACATGACCCAGATCCTGAGCGCGCTGCGTTCGGCGGCCGGTGCCGATGCCGAGATAGTGGTTACCGCCTACGACAACCCGATCCCCTACTGCTACCTGAGCGGCTTGGGGGGGCGGGCAGCCGCGGTCCTGGAGGGTGGCGTGGCCCTGGACACATTGGAGGGTCTGAACGACATCACTCGCCGAGTGGCGGCTGACTATCGGGCGAAGGTGGCGGAAACCTTCGAACGACTGAGCCGCGAGGACTGGGTGGGAGGGACGGATTGCCTGCACCCGGACGCCTCCGGGCACGAGAAGATCGCCGGCGCCTTCGCCAAGGCGTTGGGGGTCCAGACCACCCGCCCCGGGCACGTCATGCTCCCCAACGGCAAGAAGACCGTGAAGGTGCAGGGGGGCAAGGCCCGGCTGACGTGGCGCCCTGTGCGGCGGGCGAAGCGGGTCGCCGTGCGCATCAGCAAACCCGGCGGCACCAGCTACGGCAAGTGGCGCACCCAGAAGAAGCGCAATTACGTCCGCTCGGTCGTGACGGGTAAGAGGTACCGCATCCAGATCCGTGGCCTCGGCCCGGGAGGACGCGGCCCGATCCTGACCGTGACGGTGCGCAGCTGAGGGTTGCGGCGCTGCTGACGGGGCCTCACTCGGGGTCGACCGGCGGGCAGTGGTCATCATGGCCTGCCCTCGGACCCGTTGCGGGTACCTCGAAGCGGTTGCAGCGCGGCACCCCGCACAAGGTGATCGCGCCGCCGCCCGTGGGACGAGTCCGTGCGGGTGGGGAGACTTGAACTCAGGAGTAGTCCGTCGGGTGCTGTCGTGTCACGTCTGTCTGGTCGTGTTCTGAGCACGAATCGGCACAGTGAGGTCCTCGCCCGTTTGGTCTCGTACGGCCCTGTCGCGTGTCGTTGAGTAGATGGGAGGTAGATGGGAAGACCAGGCTGCCGGCACATGGGCGGCGGAACACCGTGGACTCGGCTGAGGGCCTGGCGTACCAGTCTGTGTGACACTGGATCTGGAGGTGTCACATGGCTACATCCCGCGCCGTCGCCGCGGTGAAACGCGCGAAGGTCGTCGAAGCCATGGCAGACGGGGCCACCTACGAAGAAGCTGCCAAGCTGGCCGGCTACGCCACCAGGTCCGGCGCCTACAAGGCCTTCTGGAAAGCAATCGACGGCCGCGAGGCCGACGCCGTGGACCAGCACCGGATGCTCGAAGTCCAACGCCTCGACGCCCTGCAAGTCGCGGCGTGGGACAAGGCCATGGGCGGCGACGTCAAAGCCATCCTCGCGGTGATACGCCTTGTCGAGCATCGAAGCCGGCTGCTCGGGGTGGATAGGCCCGGCGTTGATCCAGTACATCGATGACCAGGTTTCGTTGATGAACGCCGATCTCGCCCGCTACGAGCAGGTCAAGAAGGTCGCCATCCTGCCGCAGGAGTTGTCGATGGAGGCCGGAGAACTGACTCCGACCATGAAACTCAAGCGCAAGCAGATCGAACAAACCCACGCGGACACGATTGCCGCCCTGTACGGGACTGGCGCGTCCTCGTAGGTTCGCCAGCCGGCAGGGCAGTCGACAACGGATCCGCTTCGCCCGATTCGTGGTCCGGAATCGGCTGTTGAACACAGCCCGCTCCCATCGACAGCGAGGAGCTACGCGCCGCGCACGGCAAACCCTTACCGCGGGAGAAGCCGATCGGCAGTGCCGTGCAAACAGTTCGGTGGCTTCCTGGTCGAGGTCCAGACTGTCCAGGTGCCTCAGCGCCTTCTTGGCCGTGAGCATCGGGTAGTCGCTGCCGAACAGGACTTTGCGGCGACCGTGCCCGCGCATGTACTCGACGAGTTCGCGGGGGTAGCGATGCGCGGCGTCAGCCGAGGTGTCGATGTGGACGTTGGGGTACTTGGTGGCCAGCGCGATCATCTCGATGGTCCAGGGGTAGCCGATGTGGCCTGCGACGATGGTGAGGTCCGGAAAGTCCAGGGCGACGTCGTCGAGGTACGGGATCGGCCGCCCGACCTCCGAACTGCGCATCGGGCCCGTGTGACCCACCTGCGTCAGCCGCGATCGACGTCTGCTTCGTCCATCATGGCCACGGTGAGATCGATGGGGAGTCCTTCCTCGGGCACGGATTGGCCTGTCCATCGCAGCACCTGGGCTAATGAGTCCTGCCGCAGGAACCTCAGAGTGGGGTGTTGGATCCAGACGTCGATCACGGCCATGGCGTCATCCTGCCGGACGTGGCTCGGCCCGCGCCACCAGTGCCCCCGACAGCACGGCCGTGGCCCCGTTCCCTGATGCGGATGGGCCCAGGTCAAGCGTGAGCGCTCGCACCGGGAAATGACGCAACCGTGTGGTTCACTGTGGTCGGCAGTGCCCAGTGTGGGCATGCAGTGAAGGAGCGCCGATGGATGCCTCGGAGTTGCGGGCGCTGCAAGCGCCGCTGAAGCAGTTGTACAAGTCCGATCCCGCATCCGCGATGACACCGCTGGCTGCTCGCGGCGACTACCGGGACGACGCAGTCACGTGCACTGTCAGCACCTGGTCGGGGCCAGTCAGAGCAGGTTTGCACGAGGCTACTGGTGGAGATGGCAGCGACGCGTGTTCCGGCGACATGTTGTTGCAGGCGTTGCTCGCCTGCGCAGGTGTGACGTTCCGTAGCATTGCCACGAACATGAACCTGGAGTTCGGCCGCGCCGCAATCAGCGCAGACGGATTCTTCGACGCCCGAGGAACGCTTGGTTTCGCCCGGGACGTCCCGGTCGGTTGCACGGATTTGACGGTCACGATTGAGCTTGACACCGATGCCGACGATGCGAAGTTGCTGAGGTTGGCCGAGATGACCGAAAGGTACTGCGTGGTCGGCCAGACGCTGCGCGAGCCACCGAAATTCGTGATCAAACGGGTGGCACAGCTTCGTTCGTAGGCACATCGACCGGACTGCCGTCCCGTTCGCCGGATTCCCATGACCTCTCCCACACTGTGGCCCTCGACGGGCATTCGGGAAACCCCTCGCCCTCGCAGTACGCGGATCGCGGAATCAGGCCCCACCGGCCCCTTTGCAGGATGGCGACCGCGCGACAGGATTGATGGGTGGGCATCACCGTCGCAGTAACGGGACCGACTGGCGAGATTGGTATCTCGGCGGTCGGCGCGCTGGAACGGGAACCCGCCGTAGACCGTGTTCTGGGGATGGCCCGACGCGACTTCGATCCTGCGGCACAGAACTGGACCAAGACCGAGTACCGCCGAGGCGACATCCTCGACAGGGCAGCCGTCGAGGCGCTCGTGCGGGATGCCGATGTCGTTGTGCATCTGGCGTTCCTCATCATGGGCAGCCGCGAGCAGACCAGACGGGTCAATCTCGCGGGCTCACGCAACGTGTTCGAGGCGACCGTGGCCGCGCAGCGTCCGCGGAGACTGGTCTACACGTCGTCCGTGGCAGCCTACGGCTATTACCCCGACAACCCGTCACCACTGACCGAGGATGTGCCGGCGCGGGGGTCGGCGGAGCACTACTACTCCCAGCAGAAGGCGGAATGCGAGGCTCTGCTCCGCGAGACCACCGACTCCTCTGGGCTGGAGAGCTACGTCCTGCGACCCTGCATCGTCGCCGGCCCGCGTGCCACCGCACTGGCCGATTTCATGCCCTGGAACCGGGCCGGCCTGCCGCTGTCCGGTCTGACCAGAACGGTCGGCCGGGCCCTGCCAGTCCTGCGCCCGGTGTTCCCCGACCCGGGCGTGCAGCTGCAACTGATCCATCCCGACGATGTGGCCTCGGCGATCACCGCGGCGGCCCTCGGGCGTGGCTCACCGGGGGCCTTCAACCTCGCTGGCGACGCAGCGATCACTTTCAGCGACGTTGCGGAGGCCCTGGGAGGACGTGGCATCCCGGTCCCCCATGCTCTTGCGCTGACCGCCTCCCGAATGCTGGCTCAAGTGCCCCGGGTGCCATCCGTGGCTGAATGGATACACGTCGGACGGACATCCGTCGTCATGGACACCAGCAGGGCAAAGCGGGAACTCGGCTGGCACCCTGCGTACACGAGCGCAGAAGCGCTTGAGGCCATGGCCGCGGCCCTGTAGAGCGCACCTGCCCGTACTGGCAGGGGAACGACTCCTGGCCGTTCCCGTTAGCGTCGCCACCACAACCGCTGATTGACTGCCTGTGTGCCGTCAGATGATTTCACAGCCGCGCTGTTGACCGCTGGGCTCAATTGGCCCGGCTCGCCCTACCCGTTCGGTGCGACCTACAACGGGGTCGGCACCAACTTCGCGTTGTACGCGGCGGAGGCCGAGGCGGTCCAGTTGTGCCTGATCGACGAAGCCGGGGCGGAGCACCGCATCGATCTCTTGGACAAGACCGCTGGCGTGTGGCACGTCTACCTGCCCACCTTGGGACCCGGCCAACGGTATGGGTTCCGGGTTCACGGACCATGGGATCCGGCGCGCGGACAGCGCTACAACGCCAACAAACTGCTGCTGGACCCGTACGCCAAGGCCATCGCGGGCATGTCGGACAACTCGCGGGCCGTGTTCGGTCATCGCAGCAACAACCCTGACGAGCAGGACACAACCGACAGCCTCGGGCACACGATGCTCTCGGTCGTCAGCAGCCCCTACTTCGACTGGAGCGGGGACGTTCGCCAGCAACGTCCCTACAACGAGACGATCATCTACGAGGCCCACGTCAAAGGGATGACGATCGAGCACCCGGAAATCCCACGGATGCTGCGCGGCACCTACGCGGGTCTGGCACACCCGGTGATGATCGACTACTTGCAGCAGCTGGGGGTCACAGCGGTGGAACTCATGCCGATCCATCAGTTCGTCCAGGACTCGTTCCTCACCAACTCCGGAAGGCGCAACTACTGGGGCTACAACACCATCGGCTTCTTCGCCCCCCACAACGAGTACAGTGCCAGCGGCGAACTCGGTCAGCAGGTCATGGAGTTCAAGGGCATGGTCCGCGAACTGCACCGGGCCGGGATCGAGGTGATCCTGGACGTCGTCTACAACCACACAGCCGAGGGCAACGAGCGGGGTCCGACACTGTCGTTCCGGGGCATCGCGAACACTACGTACTACCGGCTCGTCGAGAACGATCCCCGTCACTACTTCGACACCACCGGAACCGGCAACTCCTTCAACGCCCGGGACCCGCACGCACTGCAACTGATCATGGACTCGCTGCGTTACTGGGTCAGCGAGATGCACGTGGACGGCTTCCGGTTCGATCTGGCCTCCAGCCTCGCCCGCGAGACAGGCAGTGTGGACCGGCTGTCAACGTTCTTCGACCTCGTGCAACAGGATCCCGTCGTGTCGCAGGTCAAGCTCATCGCCGAGCCGTGGGATCTGGGCGAGGGCGGCTACCAGGTCGGCAACTTCCCTGCCCTATGGACCGAGTGGAACGGGAAATACCGGGATACGGCCCGCGACTACTGGCGCGGTGAGCCCGCATCCCTCCCGGAGTTCGCCAGCAGGTTCACCGGCTCCTCCGACCTCTACCTCGACGATGGCCGCAGCCCGCACGCCTCCGTCAACTTCATCACCGCGCACGACGGATTCCCGCTGCGCGACCTCGTCTCCTACAACGAGAAGCACAATGGCGCCAACGGTGAGGACAACCGCGATGGCGAGTCGTTCAACCGGTCTTGGAACTGCGGCGTCGAAGGCCCGACCGACGATCCGGCCGTGCTGGCCCTACGGGCGCGCCAGCAGCGCAATCTCATGGCCACGCTGCTGCTGAGCCAGGGGGTCCCGATGATCGCGCACGGCGATGAGATCAGCAGGACCCAACACGGCAACAACAACACCTACTGCCAGGACAACGACGTGACATGGATGGACTGGGACAGCGTAGACCCGGACATGCTGGCGTTCACCCAGATGCTCACCGGGTTGCGCCGGCGCCACCCGATCTTCCGACGTCACCGATTCTTCGAGGGTCGGCGGGTCGACTCCTGGAATGACGTGCCAGACATCTCCTGGTTGCGTCCAACCGGCGAGGCCATGACCCAGCAGGATTGGCAGGTCGGGTATGCGAAGACCCTGACGGTGGTGCTCAACGGGGCCGCTCTCAACGAGCGCGACCGGTTCGGCCGACCAGTCCGGGATTCGTCGTTCGCCCTGTTCTTCAACGCCTCGGAAGTGCCCGCCGAATGTGTTGTCCCGGGGCGTACCACGCAAGCCCGCTGGCGGTTGGTGCTCGACACGGCCGTCTGGCCCGACCAAGGGGCCCACACCGAGGTGGCGGCGGGTGCCGTCCGACCCGTGCAGGCGCGGTCCCTCGTGGTGCTGCAGCAGGTGAACGACCAGGCCGGGACCCCATCTAGTCGGGCAACACCCAGCGGCCAGTCGGCGCAAACCTTCCGGTGAAGACGTGGCACGTGAGGTGTCTGTTCTTCACCGAGATCCGGCCGCAGAACCTGCAAGCCCGGCTGTTCTACGACCGGGACTACGACGTGTACTAACTCGTGAATGGCCCGACGAAGACATTCGACGACAAGATCAACAACAAGTTGACGGACATCGGGGCGGGAGTCCCAGACAAGTTTCGGCAGACAGCCCAGCTCGTCGAACTGGTGAAACCCGAGTTTCGAGACAAGATCGTGCTCTCAGGTTTCTCACTCGGCGGGGGGCTCGCCGCCTACGCGGCGATCAAAGCGTCATGGCCGGTGCGCACCATGGTCTTCAACCCCTATGGACTGAACCGAAGCATGATGGGCAAGCGCGGTCTAGGCCTATTCGGCCAAGGAGAAGACATGAGCGATCGACTCCGGTCCATGGACGCCTACGTGGATTGGTACTACATCGCCAACAGCTCCGTGGCGAAGCACAATGTTGAGCGACACCTCAGTTCCGTAGGGAAGGTGACGGAACTGCCGCAGATCCCGTCCGCGCGAAGAACAACCGCGACACACATGATTACCGACACCAGCCCAGAGCCATCTATCTACTACGTGAAGGTCGGGAAGCTCTGGTTGACGGACCCTGCCACGGGTTCAGGATTCACACGCAAGGCCGATGCCGAAGTGCACCTGGCCAAGACGGTCGCCACGATGAACGGTGGCACTTGGGTCGCCACGATGAACGGTGGCACTTGGGTCGCCCCGTCCTCGACGCTGGCCGGCGAGTTTCTCAGCCGACATCTGGAACTACAGAAGGGTCGCTTGAAGGCCTCCACCTGGGCTTCCTACGACAAGACTCTTCGGGTCTATGTGCTGCCACGCATCGGCGACATCCCGTTGCACACACTCACGGCCGACCATCTCGACCAGATGTACGTCGATCTGTTGGCGTCCGGCGGCCGCGAAGGCAAACCCCTCACGCCTCGACCGGTCCGGTATGTGCACGTGTTGGTGAAGGCAGCGCTGGGAACGGCAGTGAGCAAGGGACTGTGATCGTGCGCAACCCCGCTGACGCTGCCACGCCGTCGGCGACGTCGCGGCTAGGGGCGCACCCGCGCAGACCTGGTCGGCCGGCGAGGTCTCTGAGTTTCTCAGCCGTTCGCAAGATCATTGGCTGGGAGGGGTATGGGCATTCCTGGCACTGACCGGATGTCGCCGGGGTGAGGCCCTGGCCCTGACGTGGCCGGACGTGGACCTGGACGCCTGGGAGGCCACCATCCGAGCGTCCCGTGGCCGGGTCGGGAGCGACATCATCACCGACACCCCGAAGTCAGGTCGGATCCGCGTGATCGACCTGGACCCCGGCTTGGTCTCGTTACTCCGCCACGTGCTCGAACAGCACCCCGGCGGATACCGCCACGACGGCCTCGTGTTCACAGATGCGCTGGGCCAGGCCATCCACCCGGAGACCGTGAGCAACGCGTTCGCGC
>CAVPGV010000008.1:0-71217 GCA_963704075.1 uncultured Actinomycetota bacterium | reverse complement strand
CCCCGACATCCACGACGACCTTGCCAGCGCGACCGGTCACGCCGGCGGGTGTACCTGTCACCGGGGCTGGACAACACCTGGATTCTCAACGGTCGCCTCGATGCCGCGACCGGCGCCGCCCCGGCCGCCGCGTTCGACGTGTACGCCGCACCGGCCGGCCCGGACGCCCCAGCCGAGATCGCCACCCGATCCACCGACACCACCGACCGGCCCACCGACCTACCCAAATTCGGCAACTCCAAGTACTTTCGCTTGGGTCGACATTCGCGGGCATCAACCACGATTCGAAGTCCCACTCGGCTAGCGTTGGCCTCCTCGAACCGGCCACCTCGCGAGAATCGAGCAACATGACTCAGTCCAGTCAGGTCGTCCTGATCAATGGGTTTGGGGTGCTGTTCGTCATCTTGAACTCGTTCGGGTTGGGCCTCAGGCTCCCGATCGGTGAGTTGCTGGGCCAAGCCCTGGCTCATCGGAGGATTGCCGGCTGGCTTCTGGTGATCAATTTCGTCGTCATACCGGTCGTGTTCATCGGCTATCTGCTGACGATCGCGTCGTCGATCCCCGACGAGATCAAGGTCGGGTTCTGTGTCGCGGCCCTGTGCGCGGGCATGCCGTTCGCTCCCATCCTCGCCAAACTGGGCAAGGCGGATGTCAGCATTGCCACCACGCTCTTGGTGATCTTGACCTTTGGGACCATCATCGCCCTCCCCATTGGGCTGCCCCTCGCTGTCGATGCGGTCGACGTGCAGCTCACGGTGTCGGCGTGGGATGTGGCTTGGCCGCTGCTGGTCTTCCTGCTCCTGCCGTTGATTCTTGGGTGCGGCTTCAGGGTCTGGTGGCCCGACCTCACGCCACCTTTGGCGCAGTGGACCGTCCGGGTAGCGATTCTGTGTCTGCTTTTCAACGTCAACTTCACTCTTGTTGCGTATTGGGATCTGTTCGCGCAGGAGTGGGGCACGAAGAGCTACATCGCCGCCATCGCCGGCCCATTCATCGGCCTGGGGTGCGGCTACCTTCTCGTTTCCGGCCTTCGGGTCAAGGACCTTGCGGTCAGGCACGCTGCCGAGATAACCACGGCAATACGCAACGTGGCTCCGATGCTACTGATGATGATCTTCCCCTTTGGGGCTGATCCATTGGTCACGGTGTCCATAACTATCCTCAACACCATCGGCATTACGGTCATCCTGCTGTTCGTCCTGGTGTGGAGGCGGGCATCTTCGCCGAGCTCCCCGGTGACGGTTCCGTAGACACGAAGACTCGTGTCACCCCGAAGCCCCGCCTCCTCGACCGATCCCTGGCCCAACCGAGGTGTCGTCACGGTGGCGGGTCAGGAGTGCGCCAGGGCGCCCGCCTCGCACCGCCGCGCCACACACCTCGCCGGGGGTGGGGCGTGTCTGTCTAGGCGGTAGCCTGCGGACCGCGTAGGTAGGTCACGACCTGGAGGTCGTGGAACGCCTGAAAAGGGTTCCGCACTGATTGAGCCCCGGTCGAGCGTCTGCTCCCGGCGTTCGATTCGCATGCATCGTTGGAGGGCGACGGACCTTCCTATCGGATAGATGTGTTGGAGCCGTCGCCATGGGCGATGCTGTTGCGCGTTCAGGTCGGGTGATTGGCGCGACCTGGTCGATACCACCACCGCCGGGTCCACCACGGCCACCTGCACACACCGGCGCCTACACCACCACCAACCGATCCCCACCCGACATCGGATAGAACCGGGTGTCCGGCCGCGGGAATACCGCACCCCACGTAGCCTTACCAGTGATGAGCGTGCAGACGACCAAAGCCAACGGAATCGAGATCGCCTACGAGACGTTCGGCGATCCGACCAGTCCGCCGATCCTGCTCGTCATGGGTCTGGGGACGCAGATGATCGCGTGGCCCGATGATTTCTGCGTCGGGCTGGCCCAGCGAGGCTACTTTGTCGTGCGGTTCGATAACCGCGATGTCGGACTATCCACGCACATGCAGGATCGGGCCCCCTCCATGGTCGATGTGGTGGTTCGCCGCAAGACGCCGCCGTACACGATTCACGACCTCGCGGCGGACGCCATCGGGCTCATGGACGCCCTGAACCTCGACTCCGTCCACCTCGTGGGTGCGTCGATGGGCGGTTTCATCGCGCAAACCGTCGCCATCACCCACCCCAAGCGCATCCGCAGTCTCACACTGATCATGACCTCGACCGGGTCGCGGCGAGTGGGCAATCCAAAGCCGGCCCTGTTCAGCCGGCTGACGAAGCGGCGGGTGGTGGCCGACCGTGCGTCTGCCCAGGCGATGACGCTTGAGACGTTCCGGATCATCGGTTCCAAGGGGTACGCCTTCGATGAGGAGTACCTGCTGGAGATGGCGGGCGAGTCCTACGACCGGGCGCACGACCCCGGCGGATACCTGCGACAACTCGCGGCCATCGCCGCCCAGCCCGACCGCACCGAACAACTGCGGCGCCTTCGGGTACCGGCTCTGGTCATCCACGGCCTGCACGACCCGCTGGTGGCGTTCAGCGGTGGGTTGGCGGCGGCGCGCGTGCTGCGCAACGCCAAGTTCGTGGGCTACGCCGGCATGGGACACGACCTCCCGAGGGCATTGTGGCCGGACTTCGTGCAAGAGATCGGATCGCTGGCCGACAGGGCGGAAGGCCGCTAGCTCTCCAGCGCGAAGGAGTACATTCGGGAAGGTGAGACTGCAGCTCGTCGTCCTGGTCGCCGTCGCGTCGCTGGCGGCCTGTGGCGGCGGCACGAGCAGCAGCCCGTCTCCCAGCGCGCCGCCGACCGCGGATGCGACGACGGCGGTCCCCGATGGTGGTGCGGTCCCCGAGGCCCTGGCCCCCGGTCAGGACTGGCTGCTCGTGGGGCCGGACCCGCAGTTGGCCACCTCCGATGTCACGCTGCGGTTCGGTGACGACGGGAATCTGTCGGGCAAGGCTGTGCTGAACACCTACTCCGGAACGTTCGCCGCATCCGAGGACGGCTCGCTGCGCCTGGGCCCGATCGCCCGGACCGAGATCGGTGGCGACCCCGATCTGATGGCTGCCGAGGATCAGTACTTCGAGGCTCTGAGCCTCGTGGACGGGTTCGACTCCAGCGGCGACGAGTTGTTCCTGCGGACCGGGGACACCACCATCCTGCGGTACGGCCTGCCGGACTCGGCGGCCGCGTTCGGCGCGACCCTGATCGGCGGGACCACGGCCAAGGCCCGTACCCGCGCACAAGCCGAGGGATACACCTTCCGGGTCGTTTCGGTGGATGGTGAGTCCAAGCCCGTCACCCAGGACTACCGCCCGGACCGGCTCAACGCCACCGTCGTCGACGGACGGGTGACCGAGGTGACGGTCGGCTGATGCGCAGCGTCGAACTGGCGGTCACCAGTGGCCACAGGTTGATCACCGACCTGACGCACGAGGCCGCATCCTTCGTTGCCGACCAAGCCGACGGTCTGCTCAGCGTCTTCGTGCCGCACGCCACCGCAGGCGTGGCGTTGATCGAGACCGGCGCCGGGACCGAACCGGATCTGGCCGATGCCCTCGAGCGCCTGCTTCCGACCAGCGACATCTACCGGCACCGCCACGGCAGCCTGGGGCACGGCCGCGACCACGTGATGCCCGCGTTCGTCTCGCCGAGCCTTGACGATCCCGGTCATCGGGGGGCGGCTGGCACTCGGCACGTGGCAGAGCATCGTTCTGGTCGACCCCAACGGGGACAACCCGCGGCGGACGGTGCGCTTGTCGTTCCTGTCGGGTGAGCGATCGGTGACTCTCGGTTGTCACCGCCCGATTGCCCCAGGCTAGCGATACACGTACGGATTGAGCGTGTCCTCTGTCGAAACGCAGTATCGGAGCCCGTTCGCCGGATCCTGAAGGGATTCACCCGAACGTCCCGTACTGAATCGGAACGATTCTCACGATCGTATATGAAGGACTGCGCGCGCGCAGACGGTAGCGCGAACGGCCCGGCACCGAAACCACGGGTCGGCGTCAACGTGATTGACTGCCGACATGGATATCGCACTCATCGGTGGGCACGGCAAGGTCGCACTCCACCTGATCCCGCTGCTGCACGCCGCGGGCCATCAGGTGGACGCGGTGATCCGCAATCCGCAGCACCGTGACGATGTGGTGCATGCGGGTGCGCGGGCTGTGGTCGCGGATGTCGAAACCATGGACACCGATGCCCTCGCTGATCTGCTGCGCGGTCACGACCTGGTGATCTGGTCCGCGGGTGCCGGCGGGGGCGATCCCCAGCGCACCTACGCCGTCGACCGGGATGCCGCGATCCGCTCCATGGATGCTGCGGCTTCGGCGGGAGTCGCGCGGTACCTGATGGTGTCGTACTTCGGTGCCGGGCCCGACCACGGTGTGCCCGCCGACCATTCCTTCTACCCGTACGCGCAAGCCAAGGCCGCGGCCGACGCCCATCTGCGCGCCAGCGACCTGGCCTGGACGATCCTCGCGCCCAGCGGTCTGACCGATGATCCCGGCACCGGAGGCATCGATGTCGACACCGGATCGGCCGCGACTGTTGCTCGGGCCGACGTCGCCGCGGTGATCGCGGCCGTGGTGGCCCGTTCGGACCTCGGCGGACGCACGATCGAGTTCAACAACGGCCCGACTCCCATCGAGCAGGCGCTGGACGCCTTGGCGCACGGATAGCGACGGCGGTTGCCGGCAAGCTTGCCCCCGAGAGGGTCATGGTCCTCAGCTCTCCAACAAGCGAGCCTTGGCCGCGGCGAACTCCTCGTCGGTGAGCATGCCGTCGGCCTTCATCTGCACGAGTTTCGCGAGGTCGTCCACCGGTCCGTCGTCTCTCGGTGGCGTGGGCTGCTGCTCGTCCAGCGGGTGCGGGATCCCGAACTCCCGGAACAGCGGGATCTGCTCGGGGGAGGCGCCGTCCGGCATCCCGACCGCGAACAGTGTGGGATCGGTCGCGGAGTACCACGCCGGCCAGACGTCCCCCACGCGCGGCATCTGGGTCTGATTGATGAGGATCTTCTTCTTGGCGCTGAACGCGGGGCCGCCGTTGAGCGGTTCGAGCTGGAAGCTCACCCAGCACTGGATGTTGATGTTGTTGACGACCATGCCGGTCGGGTCGATGCGCAGGATCTTCGCCCTGGCCTTCTGCCCGGTCGTCATGAGCTCCTGCGCCTGTGCGGCTTTGGCCGGCGAGTTGCCGGAAACGGCCCTGCGGACGAAGAACACGATCGCGAGGGTCAGTGCGATCGGCACCAGGACCGACAGCAGAATCACGGTGTTGAGGTTCACGCTGGCCATGATGGCGTCCGGTCGGCTGCGCTGCCAAGGGGCTCTTCGGCTGAAGCTTCACCGGCTGGGACCACCGGACTGATCACCCGCCGTTCATGCCGCCTCACCGACCGTTCATCGCACGGTGCAAGACCACCGGTGGATCACTTCGCGCCGCTCACCGCAGGCCGGCTCGAACACGGTTCATCTGCGCCACAGACCCCCCTACTTTGTGATCACTGAGGGCGCGACCGCACCGCCCGACGATCGGAAGGGCAGAACCGATGACCATCAACAACGAGCCTCTGAAGGTCGGGGGCACCCCCGATCCCGAGGCCTATGTCGCCGCGCAGAGGAGTCCGCAGTTCGTCGAACTGCGCAAGCGCTACCGGGGCTTCGCGTTCCCGATGACCGTGGCGTTCCTCGTCTGGTACTTCGCGTTCGTGTTCGCCGCGGTGTTCGCGCCGGCCTGGATGGCGCAGCCGGTGTGGGGGAACATCAACCGCGGCATCGTCTTCGGCCTGCTGCAGTTCGTGTCCACCGGGTTGATCACCTGGCTCTACGTGCGGCACGCGAACAACAAACTCGACCCGCTGGCCACCGAGATCCGTGAAGACCTGGAAGGTACCCGCTGATGAATGCCACCGCTGGAAGTCCCGCGGTCAACATGACCATCTTCGTGGCGTTCGTCGCCGTGACGATGTTCATCGTGATCCGCGCCTCGCGCACCAACCGCACCGCCTCCGACTACTACACCGGCGGCCGCTCCTTCACCGGCGGCCAGAACGGTACCGCCATCGCCGGCGACTACCTGTCCGCCGCCAGCTTCCTGGGAATCACCGGCGCCATCGCCCTGACCGGCTTCGACGGCTTCCTCTACTCGATCGGCTTCCTCGTCGCGTGGCTGGTGGCGTTGCTGCTGGTCGCGGAACTGCTGCGCAACACCGGCAAGTTCACGATGGCCGACGTGCTGGCCTTCCGCATGCGTCAGCGGCCCGTGCGCATGGCCGCGGCGATCTCGACCCTCGCGGTGTCGTTCTTCTACCTGTTGGCGCAGATGGCCGGCGCCGGCGGCCTGGTGAGCCTGCTCATGGGCATCACCGGCAACCTCGGTCAGTCGCTTGACCATCGCGGTGGTCGGCATCCTGATGATCGTCTACGTCCTGGTCGGCGGCATGAAGGGCACCACCTGGGTGCAGATCATCAAGGCGGTCCTGCTGATCGCCGGTGCCGCGCTGATGACGTTCTGGGTGCTGAGCAAGTTCGGGATGAGCCTGTCGAACGTGATGGGCGCGGCCGCCGACAACAGCGCGCTGGGTGACAAGCTTCTCGCCCCGGGTGCCAAGTACGGCGTCAGCACCCTCACGAAGGTCGACTTCATCTCGCTGTCGATGGCGCTGGTGCTGGGCACCGCGGGTCTGCCGCACGTGCTGATGCGCTTCTACACCGTTCCCACCTCCAAGGAGGCCCGCAAGTCCGTGGTCTGGGCGATCAGCCTGATCGGTCTGTTCTACCTGTTCAGCCTGGTGCTCGGCTTCGGTGCCGCGGCACTGGTCGGCGCCGACGTCATCAAGGCGGCCCCCGGTGGTGCGAACTCCGCGGCGCCGCTGCTGGCCTACGAACTCGGCGGAACCCTGCTGCTCGGCTTCATCTCGGCGGTCGCCTTCGCGACGATCCTCGCGGTGGTCGCCGGACTGACGATCACCGCCAGCGCCTCGTTCGCCCACGACGTGTACGCCAACGTCATCAAGCGCGGCAAGGTCAGCACCGACCAGGAGGTCCGGGTGGCCCGCATCGCGGCAGTCGCCATCGGCCTGGTCGCGATCGTCGGCGGCATCCTGGCCAAGGACCAGAACATCGCGTTCCTGGTCGCGCTGGCCTTCGCGGTCGCCGCCTCGGCGAACCTGCCCACGATCCTCTACTCGCTGTTCTGGAAGCGGTTCACCACCCGCGGCGCGCTGTGGAGCATCTACGGCGGTCTGATCACCTCGGTCACGCTGATCATCTTCTCGCCGGTGGTGTCCGGCAAGCCGGTGGTCGAGGCGACCGGCAAGAGCCCGTCGATGCTGCAGGGCGTCGACTTCTCCTGGTTCCCGCTGGACAACCCCGGGCTGGTCTCGATCCCGCTGGCCTTCCTGTTGGGCTGGCTGGGCAGCATCACCGACCCGAACAAGGCGGACACGATGAAGTACGCCGAGATGGAGGTCCGGTCCCTGACCGGCGCCGGTGCCGAGAAGGCCACCGTCGCCCACTGACCGGTCCGACCCCGAAACGGGCGTCCGGGTGGTGTGAGTTGGCCCCGCCACCCGGACGCCTCTCCAATCAGAGCGCCGAACCCCGCCGACTGTTGCGTGGTTGCTGGTTTTGGCCCCTTGAAACCAGCAACCACGCAACACTCGGCCAGCACCGACACCGGCGCAACACCCGCTTGAACCACCGACTGACGAAAGGCACACGATGACCGAGACCCTGGCGAACCTCGCCACCGAATCCCGCAGTTTCCCGCCCCCCGAGCAGTTCGCAGCCCAGGCCGTCGCCACCGCGGAACTGTACGACGAGGCCGCCGCCGACCGGCTCGGCTTCTGGGCCAGGCAGGCCGAACGGCTGACCTGGTCCACGCCGTGGACCGAGGTCCTGGACTGGTCGAACGCGCCGTTCGCGAAATGGTTCGTCGGCGGCGAGCTCAACGTCGCCTACAACTGCGTGGACCGTCATGTGGACAACGGCCTCGGCTCGCGCACCGCGATCATCTTCGAGCCGGAGAACGGTGAGGCCGAGACCATCACCTACGAACAACTGCAGAAGCGGGTCTCGCAGGCGGCCAACGCCCTGACCGACCTGGGGGTGACCGCTGGCGACCGGGTGGCCATCTACATGCCGATGATCCCGCAGGCCGTCGTGGCGATGCTGGCATGCGCACGGATCGGCGCACCCCATTCGGTCATCTTCGGCGGGTTCTCGGCCGAGGCCCTGCGCAGTCGCATCGATGACGCTCAGGCGAAGGTGGTCATCACCAGCGACGGGCAGTTCCGCCGCGGGTCCTCGATGCCGCTCAAGCCGGCCGTGGACGAGGCGGTCGAGCACTGCCCCTCGGTGGAGAAGGTGCTCGTGGTCCGGCGCACCGGCGACCCGGTGCAGTGGCACGAGGGCCGCGACCTCTGGTGGCACGACGTGGTTGCGACGGCCAGTGACGTCCACGAGCCGCAGCCGTTCGACGCCGAGCACCCGTTGTTCATCCTCTACACCTCGGGCACGACCGGAACCCCCAAGGGCATCCTGCACACGTCCGGCGGGTACCTCACCCAGGTCTCGTACACCCACGGCAACGTCTTCGACCTCAAGCCGGACACCGACGTGTACTGGTGCACCGCGGACATCGGCTGGGTCACCGGCCACAGCTACATCGTGTACGGCCCGTTGAGCAACGGCGCGACCCAGGTGATCTACGAGGGCACCCCGGACACCCCGCACAAGGGCCGCTGGTGGGAGATCATCCAGAAGCACAAGGTCTCGATCCTGTACACCGCGCCCACGGCGATCCGCACCTTCATGAAGTGGGGCAAGGACATCCCCGAGCAGTACGACCTGTCATCGCTGCGGCTGCTCGGTTCGGTGGGTGAGTCCATCAACCCGGAGGCCTGGATGTGGTACCGCTCGGTGATCGGCGGGGACCGCTGCCCGATCGTGGACACCTGGTGGCAGACCGAGACCGGCGCCATGATGATCAGCCCGCTGCCCGGTGTGACCGAGTGCAAGCCGGGTTCGGCCATGCGCGCGCTGCCCGGCATCGGGGCCGCGGTCGTCGACGACATGGGAGTGCCGGTGCCCAACGGCGGGGGCGGGTACCTCGTGCTGACCGAACCGTGGCCGTCGATGCTGCGCGGGATCTGGGGCGACGACGAGCGCTACAAGAACACCTACTGGAGTCGCTGGCCGCAGTACTACTTCGCCGGCGACGGCGCGAAACTCGACGAGGACGGCGCTGTCTGGCTGCTCGGCCGGGTCGACGATGTCATGAACGTGTCGGGCCACCGGATCTCCACGACCGAGGTCGAGTCGGCGCTGGTGTCGCACCCCGCGGTGGCCGAGGCTGCTGTCGTCGGTGCCACCGACGAGACGACCGGGCAGGGGATCGTTGCTTTCGTCATCCTGCGCGGGGACGCCGAGGATGCCGAGGGTCTGGTCCAGGAACTGCGCCAGCACGTCGGCCACGAGATCGGCCCGATCGCCAAACCCCGCCAGATCATGGTCGTGCCCGAACTGCCGAAGACGCGCTCCGGGCAAGATCATGCGGCGTCTTCTGCGCGATGTGGCGGAGAACCGTAGCCTGGGTGACGTCACAACACTGGCCGATCCCACCATCATGAACCTGATCCAGGAAGGACTCGGCGCGGGGAACTAAGGCGGACTCGGCCACGGTCCATGGCCCCAGACCCAGGGGGGCAGCGGTGAGCTTGGCCGTGGTCGAGTCCGACGTGCGCCGAAAGGTTGAATTGAAGCGACCACTTACCGGTCGTTTTCGTTCAACCTTTCGGCGATCACGGTGAAGCCACAACAGTGACGCAGAGCATCTTGAGCCGGTGGCCGGCCTGGCGTGACCGATGACCATTGCGATGCTGTCAAAGGGGTTGCGCAGACGTGGAAGCGGACCTGGGTCATGCGGCCCTAGCCCGTGCAGGGCAGGGACCGCTCCGTTGTCACGAAGTCGGCCAACACACTCGGCTCGCCGCTGCGACGCTGCGATATCCGCGCGACACACCGGTGCGTCCGGCCAAGATCGTGACATGGGCGGAGCGGACACCAGTTTTGTAGATGCCGCGAGGCCGTCTTCGGCTAGTTTCAGGCCATGAACCCGTGGGTCCTGGCACTCGCCGCGATCGTCGGCGCCGTGGTGCTCGGAATGGTGATCGCCGGTTGGGTCCGGGGTCGCGCCCGGATGGGGACCGAGGGGCAGATGGCGACCTACCGGACCCTGCACATCGCCAGCCTGGCCGCACCCGCATTACGGGCCGGTCTCACCGAGTCGGCGGCCCAGCGCTCGGTCAAGCATCTGCGCAACCTGCTCGGGGTGCAGGCCCTGGCCATCACCGACGATTTCTCCACACTGGCGTGGGACGGCGTGGGTGATAAGCAACGCGAGATCGCCGCGACCCACGCCCGCGCCGCGCTGGACTCCGGTTCCGCGGTGGTGCTCTCGGCGGTCCAGGCGCGCGAGGTCTCCGAGATGCTGCGCTCAGGGATCGCCGCGCCACTGACCTCCGAGGACGTAGTGGTGGGAGCGCTGGTGGCCTATTCCGACGAGTCGGCCGGGCCGGCACTGATGCGCGCGGTCGAGGAGGTCGCCACGTTCACCTCTGGCCAACTGGACCTCGCCGAACTCGACCGCACCCGAGCGCGCAGCGCCGAGGCCGAGGTCCGCGTCCTGCGCGCCCAGATCTCTCCGCACTTCATCTTCAACTCGTTGACCGCGATCGCCTCATTCGTGCGGACCGACCCCGACCGGGCCCGTGACCTACTGCTGGACTTCGCCGAGTTCACCCGGTACAGCTTCCGGTCGCATGGTCGCTACACCGCGCTGGCCGAGGAGTTGCGCTCCGTGGAGCAGTACCTGCTGCTGGAACAAGCGCGATTCGGTGACCGGCTGCAGGTGAAACTGCGCGTGGACCCCGAGGTGCTCAGCGTGCGGATCCCCTTCTTGTGCATCCAGCCGCTGGTGGAGAACGCCGTGCGTCACGGCCTCGAGGAGCGCGACACCCCCGGGACCATCAGCATCACCGCCGTGGAGCGCGGCCCCGACTGCTGGATCAGCGTCGAGGACGACGGGGTCGGCAACGAACCGGCGGTGATCCGGCGCAGTCTGTCCGGCGAGCCCGGAGACCACGTGGGCCTGGCCAACGTCGACGAGCGGCTGCGGCAGGCGTTCGGCGACGAGCGCGGACTGGTCGTCGAAACCGCCCCGATGGCCGGCACCAAAGTCACCATGCGCATCCCGAAGTTCGCAGAGGCGGTGACCGATGAGTGACGAGGGCCTGATCGTGGTGGCGGTCGACGACGAACCCCCCGCTCTGGCGGAACTGGCGTTCCTGCTGGACAGCACGCCGGGTATCGCGCAGGTCCGGACCGCCGCGACCGCCACCGAAGCCCTGGAGTTGTTGCAGGCCGACGACGTCGATGCGGTGTTCATGGACATCCGGATGCCCGGCATGGACGGGTTGGCGCTGGCACGCATCATCGGCCGTTTCACCGCGCCGCCGCCGGTGGTCTTCGTCACCGCCTATGACTCCCACGCCGTGGACGCCTTCGACATCGCGGCCGTGGACTACCTGCTCAAGCCGATTCGTGCGCAACGGCTGGCACAAGCCGTGGTCCGGGTCCAGCGTCAGCTGGAGGCCGAGGTGCCCGACCTGCAGGCGTCCGCCGACGAGACGCCGACGGACGAGACCATCGCTGTGGAACTCGGCGGCGTGACCCGCTACGTGAAGCGCTCGGACATCGTCTACGTCGAGGCGCAGCGCGACTACGTCCGCCTGCACACTCGCGCCGCGGGTCATCTGGTCCGGGTCCCGTTGGCCAGTCTGGAAGAACGGTGGCAGCCGGCCGGTTTCCTGCGTGTGCATCGCCGCTACCTGGTCAATGCCGCCTACGTCGAAGGCCTGCGTTCCAGTGGCGGGCGGCTGACCGTGGACCTCGGCGAGGAGCAGTCCGTGCCGGTGAGTCGGCGCCACACCCCTGCGGTGAAGGCGGCGCTGGTCGAGAGCCGGCGACTGGAGCGTGACGCATGAGCGGTCCCAAGCCGCGCAGGGAAGTGATCACCGGGCCGCGCCGGGACGTCCGCAGACGCCCGCCCCGGCCGGTCACCGACGAGATCGACGACCAGACCGGGGTCGGCCGGATCTACCTGCGATCCCTGATCCGCACACAGTTGCGACTGGGCCTGGCGACCGTGGCGCTGGTCGTGGTGCCGCTGGTCGCGATGCCGCTGTTGTTCGGGCTGTGGGCGCCGGTGCGCGAGTTGCAGGTGGGCCCGATGCCGTTGTGGTGGTTCCTGCTCGGAATCCTCGTGTACCCGGCGATCCTCGGGGTCGGATGGTGGTACGTGCGACAAGCTGACCGCAACGAGGCGCAGTTCACCGACTTGGTGGAGGGCCGGTGAACGTCCTCGCGGCGGTGGGGATCTCGTTGACCGCCCTGGTCACCATTGGACTGGCCGCGTACAGCTCCCGGCTGGCCCGCACGACCGGCGACTTCTACGTGGCGTCGCGTTCGGTGCCTGCCTGGTGGAACGCCTCGGCCATCTCCGGGGAGTACTTGTCGGCCGCGTCGTTCCTGGGCGTGGCCGGTCTGATCATGGCCGGCGGCGCCGACGCGGTCTGGTTCCCCGTCGGATACGCGGTCGGATACGTGCTGCTGCTGGCGCTGGTGGCCGCCCCGCTGCGACGATCCGGCGCCTACACGTTGCCGGACTTCTGTGAGGCCCGCCTCCGTTCCACCCGGGTCCGCATCATCGCCAGTGCACTGGTCGTGCTCATCGGTTGGCTGTACGTGCTCCCGCAGTTGCAGGGCGCCGGACTGGCCCTGCACACCCTGCTGGGTGCTCCGGTCTGGCTCGGTGGCGTGCTCGTGTCGGTCACCGTGCTGATCGTGATCGTGGGCGGCGGGATGCGCAGTGTGACGCTGGTGCAGGGTTTCCAGTACTGGCTCAAAGTCGTGGCCATCATGCTTCCCGTGCTCTTCCTGCTCGCCGCCTGGCGCGCGGATGCCAGTCCCAGCGCGGTCTCCTCGTCCGCGCCGGTCTTCGACGATCGCACCACCGTCAGCATCGAGAGCGACATCGCGGTGACCGTGGAACGGCCGCTGGTGCTGGACGCCGACGGCATCGTCGACAACCAGCGCGTCGACGGTCCATTGACATGGCAAGCCGGGACCCATGAGCTGGCAGCGGGCACCACAGTGACCTTTCCGGCCGGGGCGCCGGTGCCGCACCTGTCGTCACTGCCAGTGCTCGACGGCCAGGCCTGGAGCCAGGCGTTGCAGGGGGGGCAGGAGCATGCCCTCTACCGCACGTTCGCCCTGATGTTCGCCCTGTTCCTCGGGACGATGGGCCTGCCCCACGTCCTGGTGCGCTTCTACACCAACCCGGACGGACGTGCCGCGCGCAGGACCGCTCTGTTCGTGATCGGGCTGGTTGGGCTTTTCTACCTGGCGCCGTCGGTCTACGGAATGCTGGGCAGGCTCTACACCCCTGAGCTGCTGCTGACCGGACGCACCGACGCCGTGGTCTTGTTGCTGCCGCAGGCATTGGTGGGTGGAACGGCGGGACAGTGGCTGACCGCCCTGGTGGCCGCGGGTGCCGCGGCCGCATTCCTGGCGACTGCCACCGGTCTGACCGTCACCGTCGCGGGGGTGTTGTCGCAGGACATCGTGGGCCGCAAGATCGACAACCCGATCGTGTCCTTCCGGGTCGCGTCGGCGGCGGCTGTGATCGTCCCTTTGCTGCTCGGGCTGGTTGCGGACACCCTGCCGCTGGCCCGCGCGGTCTCCCTGGCGTTCGCGGTGGCGGCAGCCACCTTCTCGCCGCTGCTGCTGCTGGGCATCTGGTGGCGCCGGCTCACCGACGTGGGAGCGGCCGCGGGGCTGCTGCTCGGCGGGCTCGCCGCAACTGTCGCCATCGTCGTCTCCACGGTGCTGCCGGACATGACGGGCTGGCCAGCCGCGCTCCTGTCGCAACCCGCGGCGTGGGCGATGCCGCTGGCGTTGGCCACAATGGTGATCGTGTCCCGCCGAACCGCCCATCGGATCACCCCGGGCGTGGATCGCATCATGATCCGGCTGCACACCCCGGAGACAGTCGGCGTGCAGCGCACATGGATCGCACGGGGCAAGCGATGAATCAGGTGGTGCCGGGTTCGGCGCTGGTGGATGCGGCGCGGCAGGTCGACTGGACCGCGCCCGTGGGCCGGCAACTGTCCGACGCGGCCGACGCCCGAGCGCGGATCCTGATCGACGGTTTCGTCCACGAGGCGGGCCCGCCGCCGTCACGCTTCAGCTGGGTCACGCTGGGATCTCATGCCCGCCGCGAGTTGCACTGCGCCAGCGACCAGGACCACGCCCTGTTCTGGGAGACCGAGGCGGCTGCGGCAACCACGTATGCCGCGGATCTGGCCGCCGAGGTGATCGAGGGTCTGGTGGAGTTCGGGATGCGCCCTTGTGACGGCGGCTACATGGCTGACCGCTGGTCCTACTCGGTGGACCAGTGGCAGTCGATCCTGCGCGAGCGGGTGGAGGCGCCGACCCCGGACGCAGTCGTCGACGCCGACGTGTTCCTCGACCTGCGCGCGCTGACAGCCGGTGTGGACGTTGGGCCGGCGGCACGCATCCTGGCAGCAGGGGCGACATCTGCGCGGCTGCTGCACGGGCTGGCGCTGGCGGCGATCTCCTTCCCCACGCCGTTGTTGACCTTCGGCAGGCTGCCCAAGGGTCCGGTGGACCTGAAGAAGACAGGTCTGGCGCCGATCGTCCTGCTGGCCCGGCTCTACGGGTTGCGGGCGCGGTCCACGGCGGTGGGCACCGATGAGCGGCTGGCCGCCGCGGCTTCCGCCGGGGTGCTCAGCGACGAGTTGACCCGGCGACTGCGCGACGCCTACCGACTGCTCACAACCACCCGCCTGCATCATCAGCTGCGGCAGATCGACGCCCGCGAGTACGTCACCGACGCGGTGCTGGTCGAGGACTACGACGACGACCAGCAGGAGGCTCTGCGCGAGGCGTTCCGCGCCATCAAGACCGCCCAGTCGGCCACCTCCGTGACATTCCGGACCGACCTGTGAGGGACAGGGAGCCCACATGACGAAGTGGAAGGTCGTTTCGCTGATCCTGGTCGCGACCCTCATCCCGGCGCTCACCGGGGCGGTGGTCCTGGCCGATCTGCCGCCGGACTCGCGACTGTCGCTGATCGACACCCTGGGCGGCGAGGTCTTCGTGCTCGCGATCGGGTTGATCCTGCTGATCGGCCTGATCGGCTGGATCTCCTGGCGGACGTGGCGATCGGAGCAGCGCCTCGACGAGCGCACCGCGCACGCCGTACAGATGATCGCGGACGTCAACCCCGACCACCGCCTGCCCGGGGACACGGCCACCGAGCGTGCCGTCAACACCCTGGCCGAACGTCACGCGACCGCTGAAGCCCGCCTGTCCTCGCAGCTGGAGGCCGCACACGCCGAGCTGCGTCTGGAGCGCGACAGTCTGCTTGCGGTCCTGTCCGGTCTGGACGTGCCGATCGGGGTGGTCGACGACCGTGGCCGGGTCCTGCTGGTGAACCCGGCCGCACGCAGTGCCCTGATCGGTAGGATCCCGATCGCTGCCGGCCGCAGCATCTTCGGAGTGTTCGACGCCGAGGACTTCGTGCCGCTGCTGACTCGGGCCCTGTCCGGTGAACGCCCGCGCGCAGTGGTGGGCGAGACGGCCATCCGGCTGGTCCGGATCACCGGCCACGGACGAGCCGGCGATGGTGCTGATCGTCGGCAACCCCGCGGCCGAGGACGCCACCGGCCCGGTGGTCGGTCTGAGCGTGGACCTGTCCCGGCCCTCCCGGCCGGTGCCGTCGCGCGAGCAGTGGCTGCACACCCCTTTGTCCGACATCGTGTTCACGGTGGTCGACTGCGAAACCACCGGCCTGCACGTCGACGCCGGTGACCGGCTGGTGGCGATCGGCGCGGTGCGGGTCGACGGGGGTGTGGTGCGTGCGGACGACACCTTCGACGCGCTGATCAACCCCGGCAGGCGGATCCCGGAACTGTCGACCAGTTTTCACGGCATCACCGATGAGATGGTCGCCGACGCTGCGGGACCCGAGCAGGTGGTCGGCCAGTTCGCCACGTATGCCGCCGATTCGGTGCTGGTCGCCCATCACGCGAGTTTCGACTTCGGTTTCCTGCGCCCGGTGGCCGATTCCGCCGGGGTGGCGCTGGAGCCGTTGACGATCGACACCATGCTGCTCTCGGCGGTTCTCGAACCCGACCCCGAGGCCCGCCACGGCTTGGACTACGTGTGCGAACGCTACGGCGTGGAGGTGTTCGGCCGCCACACCGCGCTGGGGGACGCGCTGGCCACCGCCGAGGTGCTGGTGCGCATGATCCCGCTCCTGGAACAAAGGGGGGTGGTCACCCTCGGTAACGCCGTCGACGCGAGCGCCGCCACCGAGCTGGCGCGGCGGATCGCGGTCGGCGGGTAGCGAGCGGCTCGCGGCGCGTCGTGCAAAGCCGCGCCACGGGCGTTGGAGTTGTGTGCATCCGTTGGACATAGGTACAAGCGTGAGAGAAGGAACGAGCGCGGATCTCCAACGCCTGTACCTTCGTCCAACGTCTGTACCTAACTCCAACCTCTGTGCGGCGGGTGCGGCGGGTGCGCTCTGTGCGGCGGGTGCGCGGTGTGCGGCGGGTGCGCGGTGTGCGGCGGGTGTCCGCGGCGGGGCCGGTGTACGGCGGGGCTGGCCCGCCAGAATCGCAATGATCCGCACCCCGCTCTCCCCAGCCACGGGTTAACCTGGATCAGGGAGGCGTCATGGCCGGAAGCACCACTGCGCTGGTGGGGATTGTCGCCCTGAGCGGCTCACTGCTGCTTGCGCCCGCGCAGGCGGTCGAACCATCGTCCATCGTCATCACCGGATACGCCAAGATCCGCGTCGATGAGGGCTGTCTGGCCCGGGTCGTGAAGGGTCGGTACAAGAAGACGGTGCCCACCCGGGGCCGGATGGAGTTGCCCGTCGGTCGCTACCGATTGCAGGCTCGGCCTGGTTCCTGCGAGGTGAGCCGGAAGAAGATCAAGATCCGCAAGGGGAAGACCACCCGCGCGAAGGTCGTCGACACGTCGCCGGCCGAGCCCGAACCGACCGTCTGAACGACGCGGGCGGCACACCCGCCGTGCACTTCCGTCGGCCTCCCGAGGTTGGGCAGCAATCCCCACGTGCCGCCCCCTAGCCTTGCCCGCGGGAGGACGGGATGAAGGCCGACGGCAAGGACCCACGGCGCTGGTGGGCGTTGGGGGCGATGGGCCTGGCGGTCTTCCTGGTGGCTGTGGACGGCACGGTGCTGAGCCTGGCCACGCCGAGCATCGTCCGGGATCTGCAACCCACCGCCTCACAGGTGCTGTGGATCGGTGATATCTACTCCTTCGTGCTGGCGGGGTTGCTGATCACCATGGGCAATCTGGGCGACCGTTTCGGCCGAAAGCGACTGCTGCTCGTCGGAGGTTGCCTGTTCGCGCTCATCTCCGTGGGGGCGGCCTACTCCGCCAACGCCGAGATGCTGATCTTCTACCGGGCACTGCTCGGCGTCGCTGGTGCCACGTTGATGCCATCGACGTTGGCCCTCATGCGCTCGACGTTCACCGACGCGGCCGAACGCAGCTTCGCGATCGGGGTCTGGAGTGCCATGGGTGCGGCCGGTGCGGCGGCCGGCCCACTGTTCGGCGGTGCCCTGCTGCAGTACTTCTGGTGGGGCTCGGTGTTCCTGATCAACGTGCCGATCATGGCGCTGGTGCTCCTGATCGGTCTGCCCACGCTGCGCGAATCCAAAGACCCCGCACCCGGAAGGCTGGACCTGCTATCGGTGCTGCTATCGATGGTCGGGATTCTCGGGGTGGTCTACGCGATCAAAGAGACGGCCATCCGTGGTTTCGAGGTCGGCTACTTCGCCGCGGGTGTCATCGGTGTCGTGTGCCTGACGTGGTTCGTCCTGCGGCAGAGGCGGCTGGAACATCCCCTGGTGGATGTCCGCCTGTTCGCCAGCGGGCCGTTCACCGGTGCGGTGCTTGCGACGCTGCTGTCGGTGTTCGGTCTGGCCGGGGCGTTGTTCTTCTTCTCCCAATACCTGCAGTTCATCAAGGGTCTCGAACCGCTGCAGGCCGGCCTGTTCGAGTTGCCCGCGACCATGGCTGCGCTGGTGGCCGCCCTGATCGCAGGGAACATCATGCGGCGCTTCGGTCGCGGTCCCGTCGTAGCCGTCGGACTGCTGGCGGTGGGGCTGGGTATGGCGGGTGTCGCCCTCGTCCTCGAC
Organism: uncultured Actinomycetota bacterium; assembly: GCA_963704075.1. Classification (GTDB taxonomy): domain Bacteria; phylum Actinomycetota; class Actinomycetes; order S36-B12; family UBA10799; genus JADKAV01. Next base: position 52,926 of record CAVPGV010000008.1, on the reverse strand, counting down.
TCCGACCAGTACCTCTTCTTCGCCGTGCCGCTGATCCTGATCGGCGCCGGTGACGGGGTGGCGTTGACGATCGCGTCCGACACCGTGCTCGCGGTGGCTCCCAAGGACCGCGCCGGTGCGGCCTCAGCAGTCTCGGAAACGGGCTACGAACTCGGCACCGCGCTGGGGATCGCACTGCTCGGGAGCATCCTCACCGCGGTCTACCAGGGGACGCTGACGTTGCCCGATGGTGTGCCCGAACGCGTCGCCGCCGCGGCGAACGAGTCGCCGGGGGAGGCTTTCGAGGCCATGGCAGGGCTACCGACCGGGCTGGCCGCCGCCCTGACCGATGCGGTGCAGGTCGCGTTCAGCGATGCGATGCGGGTGACGACCTTGGCCGGTGCATTGGTGCTGGTTCTCGGTGCCGTCGTGACCTGGCGACTGCTTCCGGGACGCGACGAGGCGGTCAATGAGATGGTGCAGCATTGAACGGCGTCCCGCCACGGGAGGATGAGTCATGATCGAGATCACCTGGCAATACGACCCGGATGCTCCAGTGCGGCAGGCAGAACCCGCGACCGCCGAGGAGGCGATCTTCTCGCTGCAACGCGGGAACCGTGCTTTCGCAGATCTCGGTCGCGACGGAGGGCATGGCCGCTACGTCATCCCGGTGGCCGCGGAGGAACTCGGATTCGGGCAGGTGCCGGGCATCGCGCCGCAGCAGACACCGAGCGCCGCACTCCTGGGCTGCGCCGACGCCCGGGTGCCGCTGGAACTGGTCTTCTCGCAGTCGGCCAACGATGTCTTCGCGGTGCGAGTGGCCGGCAACGTGCTCGACGGGGCGTGCGTGGGCAGCATCGACTTCGCGATCAGCAACCTGCCGACGGTGCGAGCCATCGCCGTGGTCGGGCACACGGGGTGCGGGGCGGTTCGAGCAGCCATGGACGCGTACCTCGAACCGGCCAGCTATCTGGGTTTGTCGGCGAACCTGCCGCTGCGTGGCATCGTGGACGCGGTGACCCCGGCCGTACGGGCGGCGGACACGGCCCTGCGCGCGCACTACGGGCCGGGTGTGGTCGACCGGCCCGGCTTCCCCGCCGCACTGCTGGACGCGTCCGTCGTGCTCAACGCGGGGATCGCCGCCGACGCCGTACGCCGCATGTTCGCCCAGCACCTGCACGACGGACTCGGGGTCGCCTTCGGGGTCTATGACCTGGCCAGTCGCCTGGTCGGCCTTCCGGATCAGCAGGTGGAGTGGCACCCCGGGCTGTTCGCCCCGCCGGAGCCGCAGGCAGCAATGGAATTCGTCGAACAGGTGGTGACGTCGGTCTACATCCGCAGCCTGCTGGGACGTTGAGCCTCAGGCGACCTGCAGCGAACGCTTCGACAACCCCCAGTAGAAGCCGTCGATCGCTGTCGTGATGTCGCCTGTGGCAGCACCGAGCGTGACGAACAGGGGAGTGAAGTGTTCGACGCTGGGGTGCGCGTAGGGCATCCCGGGGGCGTGGTCTCGGAAGGCCGCCAACTCGTCGTAGTCGGCTCGGGACAGCGCCTCGTCGGCCCAGGTGTCGAAGTCCTGCGACCAGGCCGGGACCGTGCCCGCGTGGACCATGTCCGCGGTCAGGAAGGGCAGGCCGTGGGTCATGAACCCGGACCCGATCACCAGAACGCCGTGCTCGCGAAGTGATCGAAGGCGGCGCCCCAGCCGCAGCAGTTGGGCCGGGTCGGCGGTGGGCATGCTCAGCTGCAACACGGGCGTTCCCCCGCTGGGGTACATGACCTTCAACGGCACCCAGGCGCCGTGGTCCAGGCCGCGTGAGGCGTGCTGGTGCACGTCGACGCCGGACAGTGAGGCGACCACGTCTTGGGCCAGGGCGCGTGGCATCCGGAGTGTCGTAGCGCATCCGGTAGTACCGCGGGTCGAAACCGCCGAAGTCGTAGACGATCCCTGCCGGCGTCACTGCGCTGAGGCTGAGGGGTGCTGCCTCCCAATGGGCGGACACGATGAGAATCGCGCGAGGGGCGGGCAATCGGTCGGCCCACGCGGACAGTTCGTCGATCCACGCGCGGTCCTCGAACAGCGGAGGCGCGCCGTGGCTGATGTACAGCGCGGGCAGGGGCGGATCGCCGTCCCGCCACAGGCGACGGTTCTGCTCGCGCACCAGGGCATCGGGCAGGAACTCGTCAAAAGCGATGGTCATGCGGTTCTCCTCGCTCACGACAACCTAGTTGAGCGACGAATTATTTCGACCGACCCCGCGCAGGGCTTTGATCAATTTCGGTAGCCAACGGGTGAACCGGTGATGAATGGGCGATGATGCGGTAGTGCGATTGCCAGTGGTGGAGTGGATCCGGACGTATCCGATCCGCTACCTGGGGGCCGATCTCCTCGCCGGACTGGTGGTCGCCGCCCTGGCCATGCCGCAGTCCCTGGGTTATGCCGCGATCGCCGGCGTCCCGGTGCTCGTCGGGCTGTATTCGATTCCCCTGGCTCTGATCGCCTACGCCCTGTTCGGCTCGTCGCCGCGACTGGTGGTCGGGCCGGTGTCCACGGTCTCGGTGCTGTCCGGATCGCTGGTCGCGGACCTGTCCGGTGGGGATCCCGATCGTGCCGTGGCGATGACCTCGGCCTTGGCGCTCTCAGCCGGCATCGGCCTGATCATCGGCGGTGTGCTGAAGCTTGGCTGGGCCGCCGAGTTCATGTCCCGCCCGATCGTCACCGGCTTCGTGTTCGGCCTGGTCCTGCTGATCATCCTGGGTGAGATCCCGAGCCTGCTGGGCATGCCACCGGAGCAGGGCGACGTCATCAAGCGGGCCTGGTCCATCTTCACGTCCCTGGGGGAGATCACCCCGCTGACCGCGCTGGTCGGTCTGGGGGCGCTCACGGTTCTCTTCGTCGGCGCCAAACTGGCACCGCGCGTTCCGTGGGGGCTCGTGGTGCTGATCGCCGCGATCCTCTTGTCGGGCGCGTGGGATCTGTCCGAGCGGGGGGTTACGACGGTGGGCGACGTCCCGACCGGCTTCCCGCCGTTCGGGTTGCCCGGTATCGGCCTGGGGGACCTGGGGCCGATCGTGACCGGCGGGTTGGCGCTGGGGCTGGTCGGGCTCGCCGAGGGCCTGTCGGCTGCCCGGCTGCTGGCAGCCCGCGGGAACTACACCGTCGACACCGACCAGGAACTGATCGCGACCGGTGCGGCCAATCTGGGCTCCGGTCTCTCCGGCGGTATGGGGGTCGCGGGCTCGCTGTCGAAGACCGCTGCCGCCGAACGTGCGGGCTCGCGGACCCAGATCACCGGCGTGGGTGCGGCCCTGATCGTGATGATCGCGATCGTGTCGCTGGCCGGCGCCCTGTCGGACCTGCCCAAGGCGGTCCTGTCCGCGATCGTCATCCAGGCGGTATGGGGTCTGATGGATGTGGGGGCGCTGCGGCGCTACCGCCAGATCCGGCGCAACGACTTCACCTCGTCGATCGCCGCCTTGATCGGGGTGTTGCTGTTCGGCCCGCTCTACGGCCTGCTGGCCGCGATCGGCCTGGCGGTGCTGGGCCTGGTGTACCGCTCCAGTCGCATCGACCTGGAGATCATGGGCAAGGTCCCCGACGAGAAGGCCGCGTGGGGGAGTATCCGTCACCACCCGGAGCGCAAGACCTACGACGGGGTCCTCGTCATCCGGCTGGATGCGCCGCTGTTCTGGGCCAACGCAAGCCAGATCGCTGACGGGGTACTGGCCGAGGTCGATCAGCAGGAGGACGTTCAAGCGGTCCTGCTGGACCTGGAAGCCACATCCCAACTCGACACCACCAGCGTCGACGCGCTGGAGCGGATCCGCGACCGCCTGGCCGCAATGGGGGTGGATCTGTATCTGGTGCGCGTCTTCTACATGGCCCGACAGGTCCTCAACCGGTCCGGCTTCGTCGAAAGCCTCGGCGAGGGCCGGATGTGGCACAGCATCTCGGCGGGGGTGCGGGCGGCCAGGAAGGACCTGAGCATCAACGGCAAGTCGCATCCGCAGTTGTCCGAGGACGACGACATGGACGAGCGGATTGCCGCTGAGCGGGAGTCGCCGGGAGGGTATTCCGACATGAATGAGGACACCCGGCGCTGGTGGCAGTAGTCAAGGCGGCTTGACGGGTGAGGCTGCCGATCAAGCCAAGGTTGTGACTATTACGTCACTGGTTGCACAGATGTTTGCACGCATCCCCGGTCATGTGGCCCGGGTCACAGCCGACAGCGGTGGGCTTCCTTCATGCCACCGGGCCGTGGCCCTTGAGGTGCGGGGTCGGGTCCTGGTCGAACTCGTCGAGTTCCTCCTCGGAGGGCAGTTCCGCTTCGACGTCGGAAGCGTGGATGGTGTTGCGCATCGCCCAGACCACCCAACTGCCGAAGGCGATCACGCTGACACTCACGGCCACCCAGGCCAGCACGGTCGGCAACTGTGTCAACCAGAACATGCCGAAGGCGATGCCCGCGGCCATCGGGATGGTCAGCACCCACGCCGTGACCATCTCGCCGACGACCTTCCAGTTGGCCCCTTTGCCCGAGGAGACGCCGGCGCCGATGACCGAGCTGGCGGCGGCCTGGGTCGTGGAGATGGGGGCGCCCATTGCGGTGGCACCGAAGATCGCGGTACTGGCGCCGAGGTTGGCCGCTGCTCCGGAGTTGGCGTGCAACGTGGTGATGCGAAGGCCCATCGTCTCGATGATCTTCCAACCACCCCACAGGGTTCCCAGGGCGATCGCGGTGTAGGCGGCGAGTTCGACCCACATCGGCACCGCGATGTTCTTGCCGTCAGAGGTCTGCGCGTAGCCGGCTCCCACGAGCAGGGCTCCGATCACACCGATCGTCTTCTGGGCGTCGTTGGCGCCGTGGCCGAACGACAGCCCCGCGGCGGAGACGAGCTGCAGCCCCTTGAAGGTCGGGTGGTTGTCGTGCAGTTTGAACACCTTTTGCAGCAAGTAGATGAAGTACATCGCGATGAAGGCGATCGTGATGGCCACCAGCGGGCTGGCGACGATGCCGATCGCGGCCTTCTCCACCGAGCCCCATGAGATGGCTGAGAATCCGCCCGCAGCGAGTCCGGCGCCCACGAGGCCACCGATGATGGCGTTTCATGAGCCGGTTGCCCGCAAGCCGTTTGGTGGACTCTGACCTATCGTCGAACCCGACCCTACGGACCGATGGAGCCGCACACATGAAGAAGTCCCAACTCGCCATCCTCACCGACGAGGAGCGCCTGCTCATCAAGGAGACGAGCAAGGACGCGATGGCGCAGCTCGACGAGGACCAGGTGGCGGCGCTGCACTCGCGCATCCGACGCGCCCGCAACAAATACTCTGGCAAGTACCGTCGGCGCGCGGCCAAGGGAGTGTCGGCCAGTGGTGGCCGGGGCAAGGCGTTCAAGAAGAACCAGCGGGCCCGCGACAAGGCCGAGGTGTTCGAGGACGCGTTGGCACGGGTGAGCCGGCGGCTGTCCGAACTGGCGCGCCAGAGCGCCGAGGAGCTCAAGCAGCAACGGCTCGAGGCGGCGCGCGCGGCCAAGGCCGGCCAGAAGCCTGGTGCCAAGCCGGTGGAGAAGTCCGCGCCGAAGGGCACGGGCCCGAAGAAGCATGGGGATGCCAGCAACCGCTCGACGCGCACCGAGCGGCGGCGGGCGGACACCCGTGCACAGGGCGCACGTCGTCAGGCCAAGCGCGACGCGAAGAACTAGGTGTAGGCGGTAGGTCCGCGGTTGCTGTCGATGCCGCCGAAGTCAGAATGAGAGTGGCCTAGTCCCTTTCGGCCAACAAATCAGGAGGCGGACATGTCCAGCAAGAAGTGGTCGGAGTTGACCTCGACGCAGCAGACACTGCTGCTCACCGTGGCCAGCATCGAGCTGTCTTTGACCGCGACCGCAGCGGCTGATCTCGCGTTCCGTCCGGCTGCCGAGGTCCACGGGAGGAAGGGCTTGTGGGCGTTGGCGCTGCTCGTCCAACCGGTCGGGCCGATCGCCTACCTGTGGAAACACCGTCGTTGACTCTCAGCCGCGCGGTCCCCGGATTCGCGCTGCTCGTCGCGGTCGGGGCGGCGGTGGTCAGATCGGGGTCCGCCATCACCGCGGGCCATCCGGCATATCTGGTCTGGCTGATCGTCGTGGCCGTGCTCGGCATCGGCTTGGTGACGTGGGCCTTCGCCGGGTCCTCCCCCAAACCGGGCAACCTGCGGGCGGCGTTCCGCTGGCTGGCAGCGGCATCGGGGCTCGGGCTGGCGTCGGCCACGATCTGGTTGGCGCCCTACCCCGCTGATCCGGTACCGCCCGCTGCGACGCAATCGTCCAGCACCGGAATCCTGCTCGAACCCGATCAGCCCGCCACGACGGGGGTGGCGTTCATGCCCGGCGCCTTGGTCGATCCGCGTGCCTACCAGTCGATCTTCGAACCCGTCGTACAAGCCGGGTATCCGGTGTACATCGCCAAACCCCCGCTGGGGATCGCGTTCACCGTGGGTGACATCGTCGCCGATGCGCGAGCCGCGGATCCGCAGGTGAGTCAGTGGGTCGTGGCCGGGCATTCGCTGGGCGGCGCGGTGGTGTCCGGTCAAACACAGGACGCGGCCGGTCTGATTCTGCTGGGCTCGTTCCCGATCGGCGACCAGAGTTCACTGGGCATCCCGGTGCTGAGCATCTCGGGCAGCGAGGACGGATTGAGCACTCCGGACGACATCCAGGCGAGCAAGGACTCCTTGCCCGCGGACACCCAGTACGTCGAGATCGAGGGTGGTACGCACGCGTTCTTCGGTGACTACGGGGCACAGCGCGGGGACGGTCAGGCCACGATCAGTCGCGAGCAGGCACAGGCGCAGGTCCAGCAGGCGATGCTGGAATACCTCAGCCAGATACCCGCACAGCAGCCCTGACTCCGTCCACGAGGTTGCGGTCGTCTGTTGATCCGAGGTCGTCGCTCGGGCGCGCCGCAGCGCGTCATTGAGGCTGGCGCTCCTCCCCGTCAGAACAGCGGGCGGCGGCGCCCACCGCCCGATTCATCCGAACCCACATGCACGAGGCGGCTGTCGCCGGCGTCGGAAGGCGCCAGGGCGGTCACCGCCCACAAACCCAGCGCCGCCGCTGTGAGGACATGCCACACACCGTGTCCCTGGAACCAGGAGTCGGGGTCGCACAGCGGGCCCCCTGTCCGGCTCAGTGAGAACGCCACAGCGCCGAGGATCAAGCTGAGCAGGGCCGCCCAGAGGGCAGGCGTGATCGGTCGCAGTCCGTGGCGGTACACCGAGACCTCGGCCACGACCAGACCGATCGCTGCGATCCCGGCAAGTGCCGGGCCGGCCGCGGGGACGAGGGCGATCACCACGAGCGCGGCAGCCAGGAAGATTGCCAGGACCCAGATCCGCCGCCTCCACTGCAGTGCGGTCAGGTCGATCGCCAGGGCCGCGACCAGAGCGATGGCCAGCCCCCCGTCGTGCAACTGCGGTTGTGGGCCGACGGTCGGGCCGTGGTAGTCCATGCTGCCCAGACCGGCGAGCATGAGGCCGGCGGCGTACGACCACACCAGGGCGCGGGGTACCGGATTCAACGCCGCGTGGCGACGGGCGAACCACCAAACGAACAGGCCGGCGAGCAGGAAGGACGCGGAGGTCAGCAGAAGAACCGGCTGCCCCCACTGTTCGATATGCGCCTCGCAGTCCCCGCTCCCGGGAACCGCGTCGTCCATGCCCCGACATTAAGTCACGTCGGTCCGATGTGCGGGGCCGACAACGCGCTAGCGTGCTCCGTAACGTCCGGTGAAGGGAACAACATGACCAGCACGTGGCCGCAGAACCCCGTCGACAGTGTGCAGGTGCCACAGACGGTGGGTCTGAGCCCGGAAGTCGCGTTCAACGTCGTCGGCCAGAGTGGGCTCGCGCCGATGTTCCAGGTCCAGGCGGTGGCCGACCAACCGCTGCCCGGGGTAGCCACTCAATGGGGGCAGACGCCGGCCTCGTTCGCCGGGCAACAGCCAGTGCCGGGTCAGCCTGCGGCTCGCATTGTGGCCCAGAACCCGCTGCCCGGGGCATGGGTTCCGCGGGGCTCGGTGTTGTACATGGAGTGGGTCGAAGGCGCCCCGACCCCGAAGAAGAGCTCTCCGGTCGGCTGGATCATCGCGGCCATCCTAGGGGTGCTGGTGGTTCTCGCGGCTCTGGCCTTCTTCTTCACCAGCGGTGATGGTGGCACGGACACGGATCCCTCGGAGTCGCCGAGTCCGACCAGCACCGAGACGGTGACGAGGTCCGAGACGAGGACCGCCACGGCGACTGCGACGGCCACCGAGACCGCCACGGCCACGGCCACCGAGACGGCCACCGCGACGGCCACCGAGACTGCGACCCCGACCCCGACCCAACTCCCCTGAGCGGTCCGGGGTGGGTCCGCGATGACCAGCCTCGATCCGGCGCAGTGGCGTCGATGGATCGTGATGTCCTACGCCCGCGCGATCGGTGAGCCATTGTGTGCGCCAGGCGACCTCGACGACTGTGACCGCGTCGTCCTGTGCCATGACACCGCCGACGACCCGCGGTTCGTGTACGCCAACCGTGCCGCGGTGCGCCTCTGGGAGCGGCCATTGCTCGGTACGCCGTCACGGCTGACCGCGCCGCCGGAGGCCCGATCCGAACGGGCCGCGGCGTTGAGCAGTAGCACTGTGGTGCGCGGCTATTCCGGCGTCCGGATCGCAGCCTCAGGCCGGCGTTTCCGGATTCTGGAAGCCACCGTGTGGCCGGTCACCGACGAGCAGGGCGCTGTCCGCGGTCAGGCAGCGGCTTTCGACAGGACCGAACCTGTGGAAGGGTGAAGCGATGACGCGGTTGCAGGACAAGAAGGTACTCATCACCGGCGCGGGCTCCGGAATCGGCCGGTTGATGGCCCTCGAGGCGCAGCGGCGCGGGGCGCAGGTGGTGGCCTGGGACCTCGACGCGGAGTCGTTGCGGTCACTCACCGGAATGTCCACCGCGGTGGTCGACGTCACCGATCGCGAGGCGGTCTATGCGCAGGCACAAAGCACCGGTCCGGTCGACGTCCTCATTCTCAACGCCGGCGTTGTCAGCGGTCGCCGACTGATCGACCTGCCCGACGACGCGATCGAGAAGACGATGGCCGTCAACGTGCTGGCGCTGTTCTGGTGCACCAAGGCCTTCCTGCCCGCGATGATGGAGCGCAACAGCGGGCACATCGTCACCATCGCATCGTTGGTCGGCGCGACCCCGGTGCCGGGCATGAGCGACTACGTCGCAAGCAAACATGCAGCGTACGGATTCGCCGAATCCTTGCGTACCGAACTGGCCGACGACGCCCCCGGTGTGAGGACCACGGTGGTCATGCCGCAAGTCATCAACACCGGAATGTTCGAGGGCGTCAAGTCCCCGTGGTACTTCCCGGAACTGACCCCGGACTACGCCGCCACAAGCATCCTGAACGCGGTGGAACGCAACCGGCAACGACTCTTGCTCAACCGCCCGGCGGTTCTCACCGCCTATCTGGTCAGGCCACTTCCGCCAGCCGTCTCCGACCGGATCTCGCGGTGGGCGGGGGCGTTCGACGGGATGAAGACGTTCCACGGGCGTTCGGTGATCGGCGACTCCGAACCGCGGGGGTGACCCTGACCCGGGCTTCCCGACCACCGGTGAGGTTCGGCGCTAGATTTGGCGCTTATGGCGGTGGTTCTGTGTTTCGGCGACTCCCTGACGTACGGCTACGACCCCGTGACCGGCGGCCGGTTCGACCGCGCGGACAGGTGGCCCGAGGTCATGTCCGACGACCTCGGCGCCGGGCACACGGTGATCAGCGAGGCGCTGCCCGGCCGGACGACGGTGTTCGACTCGCCCTACGCGGATGCTCGTAGCGGCCGCGCCCTGCTCGCGCCGATCCTGGAATCGCACGCGCCCGTGGACCTGGTGATCCTCATGCTGGGAACCAATGACCTGCAGGGCCCGCTGGGTCTGTCCGCGCGGCATTCCGCTTCGGGCTTGTGGACGCTGATCGACATCGTGAACCGCAGCGGTGCTGGCCCTGGCGCGGGTGGGCCGCAGTGCTTGGTCGTCGCGCCGCCGCCGATAGTGCAGGCCAAGGGATTCATGGGCGTCTTCTACGAGGGCCGGGACGCCGAGTCCCGCGAACTGGAGGTCCAGTTCCGGGTGATCTGCGAGCAGACCGGAACGCCGTTCTTCGCCGCCGGTGACGTGGCGCAACCGTCTGCCGTCGACGGGATCCATTTGGACCCGGACGGCCAGCGTGCCCTTGGGCACGCACTGGCGCCGCGGGTTCAGGAGCTCGTGTCGTGAACGTCGACTTCCTGCTGTTCGAGGGCATGGACCTGATGGACTTCAGCGGGCCGTGGGAGGTCTTCCTCACCGCGAACCGTCTGCTGGAAAGGCAGGGGGAACCCGCCGTCTTCTCGATGGTGGCCTTCACCCCCGACGGGGAGTCCGTGCCCAGCTACGGCGGGGTGCGGGTGCTGTCCACCGGCACCGCGCGCAATGACGGAGTGGTCCTTGTCCCCGGCACGATCGACGTCTCCGCGCGCTCGCGGACCCCGCGCTGATGCAGGCGGTGAAGGGGCCGGCGCGTGAGCGGGACGTGGTCGCCAGCGTGTGCACGGGGGCGTTCCTGCTGGCCGACGCGGGCCTGCTGGCCGGTCGGGAATGGACCACCCACTGGGAGGACGTCGACGTGCTGGACCTGCCCGGGGGCAGGACCGCCCGGGTGGTCGACACCGGCGAGCGTCGTCACCGGTGGGGGGATCGCCTGCGGCATCGACGTGGGACTGCATCTGGTGGCCCGGTTCGCCGATTCGGCGTTGGCGCGCCTGGTGGCCCGGCAGATGGACTACGCGTGGAGTTTCTACGGTGATGGCACGGCGGGCTGGATCCGGTCGTGGCCCGGCGGGAGGTCGCCGTCGACCCCGCCCGGGTGTACCGCCTGTGGACCGACGCGCAGGGAGTCGCCGCCTTCGCCGGGGTCGAGGCGATCGTCGAGCCCGTTGTTGGAGGTCGCTACGAGTGGGCGTTCCTGACCGATGCGCCCGACGGTGTTCGCGGGGGCGAGGGCTGCCGGATTCTGGCGCTGGAACCGGACCGGCTGGTGGTGTTCAGCTGGAACTCCCCGCCTGGCTTCGCGACTCGGGGGCAACACACGTGGGTCGTCGTGAGCTTGACAGCCACTGCGGAGGGCACCGACGTGCGGTTGGCCCATTGGGGCCATGGGCAGGGGCAGGATTGGCAGGCCAATCGCGACTACTTCCATCGGGCCTGGAACGCAGTTCTGGACGCGCTGGAGGAATACTGCTCTAGCCCAGCGTGATCTCGATGCCCACCTGCTGGTTGCTACCGCGGCCCAGGGCGCTGCGCAATTTGCCCATGACTTGAATCCCTTTGCCCATCAACCCGTACTTCGCGTTGACCAGATCCCTCACCTTGTGGGTTCCGGCGTCGTCCAGCAGGACCGCAGAGGCGGGCACGTAGTCGGCGCTGGTCTTGCCCCGCGCATCGCATGGGGCCACCTCCGCCCGCGCGGAGTTCCGCAGCCGCTTGGCCTTGCCCGAGTTCGGGTCGGTGATCACGTACAGGTGGTCGCCGTCGCGGGTCACCCAGACGGGCGTCGCGACCCGGGATCCGTCGCGTTTGAATGTCGCCAGACTGATGTACTTGCCCGCCGCCAGATCGTCAATGGTCACCATTTCATCGTACGGTCGAGCGATGAAGCCGCCGTTCCTGCACCACATCACATTGACTGTCAGCGACCTGGCCCGCAGCGCCGATTTCTACCAGCGGTTGTTCGGGCCGGCTGATGTCGTAACCCGCGAGGGCCCGGGGTGGCAGCGACGCCGGCTGTTGTGGCCCGGCGGCCTGATGATCGGCGTCACCGTCTTCGAGGATGGCGCGAACGACCCGTTCGACCCCTCCCGCGTCGGCATGGACCACGTGGGCTTCGGCGTCGGCAGCGCGCAGGACGTGCGCGGCTGGGTGCGGACGATGGACGACCTCGGGATCGAGCACGGCCCCGTGGAGGACACCCCGCACGCGCTGGTGGTCACCGGCCGGGATCCCGATGGCATCCCGATCGAGTTCTACTGGGCGAAGCCGCCGGTCACATGAACCGGCGGGGAACGACCAGCACGACCCGGTAACTGCCCGCGACCGGGACCGGACCGAACGCCCGGGAGTCGATCGTGGGCACCGCGCGGTTGTCGGACAACACGGTCATCGTGCCCCCACCCACGTCAGCCACCCGTTTGACCAGCCAGAAGCCGCGCCGATCGGGGTGTTCGAAACAACGCACCTGCCCTGGTTTCGCGGCCCCATACGGGGTTGCCAGAAGACCCTGCCCTTCGACGAGGGCGGGCTCCATCGAACGGTCGGAAACCACGAAGCGACGCAAGGGAAGCCGGGATCGCCCACTGTCGGACCGCACGCCAGGATTGTAGGCTCGGCACTGGAACCCACGATGAAGGAGTTGCTCATGCTCGGCAGGTTGTTCGCTTCGGCCACCGTCGCCCACGCCCACTGCGACCTGTACTGCGGGGTCTACGACCCTGCGCAGGCGAAGATCGAGGCGATGTCGGTGCTCAAGATCGCCAAGAAGTATCAGGACTCGGACGACGAGGTGTTCCGCGACCGCTGCATCCTGATCAAGGAGCAGCGCGCCGAGGAGACCAAACACCACCTCATGGTGCTGTGGGCCGACTTCTTCGCCCCCGAGCACTTCGAGCAGTTCCCCAACCTGCACGAGCTGTTCTGGAAGGCCACCCACCAGGCCGGTGAGGCCAAGAAGTCGATGGATCCGGCCGAGGGTCAGAAGCTGATCGACTACATCGACGAGATCGCTGACATCTTCTGGCAGACCGACAAGGCCAAGCAGATGGGTGTCTACCCGCCCGCCTAGTTGTCACGACGAAACCCCGCCGGCTTGTTCAAGCGGCGGGGTTTCGTCGTGCTCGTTCTCGGACGGTGTTCCTGGAGCCCAGCGCGACTTTGGTACAGATCGGTCACTAGGTGACGCGATGTGACCAAAGTCCCCGATCAGGCTGCGGGGCGCCGCGACCGATTGCTCGACCGGCGGGCCTGGCCGTGGTGCCGGGTCTGCCCCGAGCGCTGCTGGCCGTGGTTCCGCCCACTGCGCGGCTTCGGCTCGGCCTGGGTGAACACCGGCGTGTGGTTCTTCGGTGCCGCCGGTCCGACCAGGTCGGTGATTGCCGCATGTCCGGGATGAACGTCGACGGTCAACGGCTTGACCTCGGCCATGCGAAGCATGCGCGTGACGTCGCGGCGCTGCGACGCAGTGCCCACCGAGATCGCCTTACCTTCGGCGCCGGCGCGCGCGGTGCGCCCGCATCGGTGCAGGTACGTCTTGTGTTCGGCAGCCGGGTCGACGTGGACGACCATGTCGATGTCGTCGACGTGGATGCCACGGGCGGCGATATCGGTGGCCACGAGAACGCGAACCTGACCGGTGCTGAACGCGGCCAGGTTCCGCTTGCGCGCGGCCTGCGAGAGGTTGCCGTGCAGGTCCACCGCCGGGATGCCGGCCGCGGTCAGTTGTTTGGCCAGCTTCTTGGCCCCGTGCTTGGTGCGCGTGAACGCCAGCGTGCGGCCTTGGCCGGAGACCAGTTCCCGCACCACCTGTTGCTTGTCCGCGTCGCGCACGGTGAGCATGTGATGGCTCATCGACGGCACGGGAGCTGATGCGGCGTCCACGTGGTGGGTCGCCGGGTCACGCAGGTACTTGCGCACCAGCACACCGACGGCTCCGTCCAGCGTGGCCGAGAAGAGCAGGCGCTGACCGTCGCGGGCAGTCTGGTCCAGCAGCCGCTTCGAGGCGGGTAGGAAGCCGAGGTCGGCGAGGTGGTCGGCTTCGTCGAGCACGGAGATACGGACGTCGCCGAGTCGGCAGTGGCCCTGCCGAATCAGGTCTTCGAGCCGGCCGGGGGTGGCCACCAGGATGTCGGTGCCGCGGCGCAGAGCCCGCACCTGCGGGTTCTGCGGCACTCCGCCCACGACGGTCGCCACGCTCAGGCCTCCGGCTTGTGCCAGAGGACGCATCGTGTCGGCGACCTGGCTGGCCAGTTCACGGGTGGGGACCAGGATCATCGCACGGGGTGCGCCCGGCTGACTGCGCTTGCCGCTCAGCCGGATGGCCACCGGAAGGCAGAACGCGATCGTCTTGCCGCTGCCGGTGCGCCCGCGTCCGAGGACGTCGCGTCCGGCGATCGAGTCGGGCAGCGTGCTGGTCTGGATCGGGAAGGGTTGGTTGATGCCTTGGTCGGACAGTGCCTTCGCGTATTCGCGGGGCACACCGAGGTCGGTGAATGTTGCGGTCATGGTGAATCCAATCGGTCAGGTCGTGGGTGCAATGAGGCCCACTCAGATTCCAACCGGAGAAGACAGCCACCCTTCACGGGTGTAGCGCACGACGTAGCCGGGCCTGATGCCCAGCCGTTCTATGGCCACCGTACGCGACCCGCGCCCGCACGCACACCCCGGAGGCCGGTGAGGTCCGTCACGTCCGCGTTCCGAACTGGTCGACGAACCGGTCCTCCAACGAGTTCAGACGGGAATCGCGCCCCGGATTCTCGCTTCCCCGAACTCGTTGCGCGCCGGCCGGCCCTTCAGGAGCGGGCTGCCCGAATTTCGTCCTCGCACGACTTCAGTATTCGTGCGGCAGTGATGTCGTCACCGCTTCCCGTGCCGAACTTGCTGGCGAGTTTGCGCAACTCCTCGAGGCGCTCCGCCTGATCCTCGGGGTCGGCGGGGTCGTCGCGAGTGAGCACGTCGGCGACGTCGGCGCAGAATTGGTCCTGGCGTCCTTGGTCGACAGTGCTCGCGGTCGGCGTCGGCCTGGGCTCGGTCTGGGTGTTGCTGCACGCGCTCAGGCCAATCGTCAGACCGACCACCATCGCGGTTCGCCACATGACCGAAAGGCTAGCCCCGATGGGCGGCCCGTCGCGACGCATCGGCTCACCGGGCGTGAGAGTTACGGACAGACGTTGGAGATCGGTACATCAGTGAGAGATCCGCGACGCGTGCGACTCCAACGCCGGTGGCACGCACCGACCACAAAGGAAGACCGGCGCCACGGTCCTCCCGCGGCGCCGGTCCAGCCTCAGATGAACAGCATCTGTGCGCCGTCACTCATCTCGATGAAGTCGGTGGCGTTGATGATGCCGTCGACGTCGTCGCGAAGGTCGGATTCCTCGAGGTTGTTCATGTCCGCGGACATGCGGCAGGCCCACAAGTGGCCGCCTGAAGCCACGATCTGGTCGAGGAAGTCCGGGACCTCCGGGATGCCCAGATCGGCGATCTGCTTCTTCATCATCTTCGTCGCCATCTGCGTCATCCCGGGCAGCGGCGAGAGCGACTGCGGCATCTTCGTGTCGCGGCCCGGCAGGTGCATCGCGGTGTTGCCGACCGGCGAGAACTGCAGGTCGTGCATACGCGACTTGGTGATCATGTCGAAGCCCCAGAACGTGAAGAACAGGTGCGTCTCGATGCCTTCGCCCAAAGCGGCATTGGCCAGGACGAGAGCCGGGTAGGCCATGTCCAGGTTGCCCTTGGAGCAGATGATGACGAGTTTGCGATCGGTTTCGTCGTCGTCGCCGAAGTCCGGAATGATTGCGTCAGCCATGGTGTCTCCTCACACGCAGCCGTGCGGTTTGGGCAGTCCGGCCACGTAGGCCATCTTGCGCGCCGGTTTCTTGGGGAACAGTTGGAACTGCTCCTTGGTCGGGAAACCGCCTACGCTCTGCACCCGTCGGGTGGTGGCGGTCTCGTTCTTCTCCTTGAAGTCCTCGCGCAGCCAACGGATCAACTCCCAGTGGCGGTCGGTCATGTCGATCCCGATGTTGCCGGCGAGTTCCTTGCCGATGTCCTCGGTCCACTCGTCGTACTCGGTGAGGAACCCTTCGTCGTTGATCTGGACCTCGTGGCCTGCGATCGTTGCGGTGGGCATGTGTTACTTCCTTCCTTGGGTGGAGGCCGGCGCGCTCTCCTCGCCGACAGTGTGCAGCATCGCCATGACCTTGGCGAGGCCACGACGGGTCTGGGGGTCGCGCATGGACTTGAGCAGCGCGAAGATCGACGGCGGTTCCATGTGGGTGTCCTCGACGTCGGAGACGCTGACCGCGGTGCGCTGCACCAGTCCCATGACTTCGGGCTGTGTCATCTCCTTGACAGCGTTGAGGATCGTGACGACGTTGTCGCCGAGGGCTTTCACGTCCTCCTCGGTGAACTCGGTGACCACTCGGTCGGCGATCATGCCGCCCTGCCGGGCGAACGCGAAGTAGCCCTTGTCGTCGGCGACGGCCAAGACCTCGGTCAGTTTGTCCATGCCGGCTCCGCTCAGCGAGTTCACGGTGTGCAGCAGTTCCGAGAGGCTGTCGAGCTGGGCAAGGAGCACCTCGAGCTTCGGCAGTGCCCGGGCGGCGGTCCGCGCGAACCGCGCCGCGTCCTCGGCGGTCACGTCGGGGCTGAGATCCTCGAGCTCGCGGGTTGCCACGTCGACGGCGCCACGGGTGACGGGTACGAGGGTCTCGGTCAGTTCCGACCAGCGCTCCCGCGACTCGCGCTGGGCCTGCAACTCGGCGGCGACGAAGTCCATCTGTTCGGTCATCCGGTCCAGTCGTGCGGAGAGTTCCGCGACGCTGGGTTCGGCCATGGTGGTTTCGGCCATCACAGGTCCTCCGTGTCCTTACCAGCCATCGACATCAGTGCGGGCAGTGGCAGTTCCTTGCCCGGTAGCAGGATGTTCCAGTACATCCACCGGAACATCACCTTGCCCCAGTGGTTGATCTCGGTCTCCTTGAGCAGCGAGAACGGCCCGACTCCCGGCAGCGGGTACTTGCCCGGCAGCGGCTCGGTCTCGTAGTTGAAGTCGATCAGCAGGCCCTTGCCGTGGCCGGTCTCGATAAAGCAGTTGGCGTGCCCGTCGAACGGCTCGGTCATCTTCAGGCCTTGGATGTGGCGCAGGAAGTTCGCCGGGAACAGGTCCATCGCGAAGTGCGCGACAGAGCCGGCCTTCGACGCGGGGATGTCGGAGGCGTCCCCGACGGCGAAGATGTTGTCGTGCGCCTTGGACAGCAGGGTGTACTGATCGACCGGCACGTAGTTCAGGTCGTCGCCGAGGCCTGATCGGGCGATGTAGTCCGCGCCCATGTTCAGCGGGATCGTCACCAGCAGGTCGTAGGGCACCTCGCGCTCGTCGAAGGACACGATCTTCTTGGCCTCGGAGTCCACCGACTCGATCATGAAGTCCGGCTCCAGGGTGATCTTGCGCTTGTCGAGCATGTCCCCGAGGTACTTCGACGCGACCGGTTTGGTGAACGCTCCCTCCAGGGGTGTCACGTAGGTGATGTCGACCTTGTCGCGCAGGCCCTGCTCGGTGAAGAACGCCTCGGCCAGGAATGTGAACTCCAGCGGGGCGACTGGGCATTTGATCGGCATCTCGGTGACGTGGACGACAAGTTTGCCGCCCTCCCACGTGCGCAGCTTCTCCGCCAGCTTCGTAGCGCCGTTGTAGGTGTAGAACTCGTGGACGTCGCCGCCCATGTCGTCGGACATGCCGGGGGTCTCGTCGGGGTTGGGGGAGGCACCGGTGGCGATGATGAGGTAGTCGTACTGGAGCTCCGTGCCGTCCTCGAGAAGGACCTTGTTCGCCTCCGGCTCGACCTTGTCGATCGTCGCGCTGACCAGATCCACGCCGGAAGGAATGAAGCGTTTCGTCGGCTTGGTCACCTCGTCCGGCCGGTAGATGCCGAACGGTATGAAGAGGTACCCGGGCTGGTAGTAGTGCGTGTCGTGCTGCTCGACGATGGTGATGTTCCATTCGTCGCGGGGCAGCAGCGGGCGCAACTTGTTCGCGGCCATGGTTCCGGCGGTTCCGGCGCCGAGGATCAAGAGCCTCTTCATGGTTTCTCCTCTTTCGGTGCGCCGGCCGGTGCCGACGCGGTTCGGGTGCGGGGGTCGTGTGGAGCGGTTGTGCGGGACAGGGCCACGGCGATCCGGGGCAGTGCGTCGAGCACCTCGCGGCGGTCGGCCGCGCTCAGGTCATACAGGTCGGTGCGGTGCTGCTCAACAGGACTGACGCCGCCGGCCAGAACCATGCCGACCAGTTCGCGTCCGGAGCGCACGAAGGCGCGGGCGCATTCGAAACCGAGTTGCCCGGGTTGGAACTGCGGCTCCATGTTGTGGTTGTCGGCGAGCTCCTGCCATTCGGCGATGCAGGTCGGGACGACCGTGGGGTCGTCGGCGTGCTCGACCATCCACTCGCACGGATTGGCGATGGGAGTGATCGGGTGGCCGTCCATGTCGGTGACCACGACCATGACACCCAGCAGATCGGCGGAGAGTTCGGCGATCGCCGAGGCCACCGACGGGTCCAGGGGGGAGGTGTTGAGTTCGGGTTTCTCGGTGGCGATCAGGGCGTAAATCTCCTGGGCCGGGAACCGCCATTGCTTGCCGACCCGGATCGCGGGTAGTCGGCCGTCCTCGGCCATGCGGTAGACGGTGGACCGGTCGATGTGCAGGACGTCCTGTACCTGTCGCGCACTGAGCAGGGTCTGCATTGAGGAGGATTCCGTCTGCATTGTCTGCACAGTATGCATAATACGCCGCGTATGCACACGAATGCCGACCGGGGGGTAGTGCGGAAGAATTGTGGGCATGTACGCCGGAGTCGACGGCTGCCGTCAGGGGTGGGTGGCATTGGTGCTGCCCGGGGAAAACCTCGTCGAGGGCTTCACGCGGTTCGGCGATCTGTTGGAACATCTCGAGGCCATGGGGGTCGAGGTCGTGGGGGTCGACATGCCGATCCGCCCTCCGATGTGCGGCGAACGCGAGTGCGACCTCGCCGCCCGCGCGTTCCTCGGCCCGCGCCGGTCGTCGCTGTTCATGACGCCGACAGCAGCCGCGCTGGCAGCCCCGACTCAGGACCAGGCAACGGTGATCAATCGTGAACACGGCGGCAAGGGGGTGTCGGCGCAGGCGTTCGCCCTGCGCTCCAAGATCCAGGAGGTGGCGCAGGCGGATGCCACGGCCGCCGTGATCGAGGTTCATCCCGAACTGACATTCCGGGTCCTCGGCGCCCCACGGTTCTCCAAGAAGGCCTGGGCCGGTGTCCGCGAGCGCCTGGGGATCCTCGAATCCGAGGGGTTGCATCCCCTCGACTGGGTTTCGGTGGGCTGGGCCACGACCGACGACACCCTGGACGCCGCGGCGGCCGCGTTGAGCGCGCGGCGGTTCGCGCAGGGTCGTGCGCGAGCCTTCCCCGAGGCCGAGGATCCTGCGCGGATCTGGGCCTGATCTGCCCGCCTACAGTGGCACCGTGGAGATCAACAGCGGGACCCTCACCATTCACACCGACGTCGCGGGGTCGGCCTCGCGGATGGGTCACCGTCTGGTGATCGTGGTCGAGGACTGGTCTGCGACGGTGCAGATGCGGGGGAAGAAGCCGGTCGCAGTGCGGTTCCGGGCGGCGCTGGACTCCCTGCGAGTGGAGTCTGGTTCCGGTGGGATCACCCCGCTCACGCCGGTGGACAAGCAGGTCATCGTGCGCAATGCCACCAAGACGCTGGCTGTCGGGCGCTACCCCGAAGTGGTGTTCGCGTCCAGCGAGGTCCGAGCGACTGCCGACCGGGTCGATGTCGTCGGAGAGCTGACAATCCACGGCGTCACCCAACCCCTGTCCGCGTCGCTTGCCCTGGCCGACGGCCGTGCCACGGCCTCCATCCCAGTGCGCCAGACGGACTTCGGGGTCAAGCCCTACTCGTTGATGTTCGGGCAGTTGAAGGTGGCCGACGAGGTGGTTGTCGGGCTCGATGTGCAGATCCCCGGGTAGGCGGTCCGGTCGCCGTTTTCAGCCCGCGCCCGGCATGAACCAACGAGCCGGTTCGCTGGCGAGGATTCGGGTCCGCCCAGCAGTCGCGCAGTCCGCTACTGGGCGAACACCTGCGGGTACGTCCACTGATTGTTCAGGACTTCCGGTTCCGGCCAATACAGGCGCATCAGCAGTCGGAAGCTCCCCGAGGCGGGAATCCGCACCCAGCCCGCAGTCTCCTGCGGCCGGGACGCGGACAGCAGGATGCGCCGGGGTCCGGTGCCGGCCTGCCCCGACACCGACAAGGTTCGGGCGTCGCCGGGCAGCAGGTTCCCGCGCTGGTCGTAGGCGGTGATCGACCAGAACGCGTTCACCGGCATGTCGGCCGGCAGGTCGATGGCGTAGCGTCGCCCGCCGATCAGCGGTTCGCCGTCGGAGTCCACGGTGGTCGAGGCATAGACGGCGTCCTCGGGCAGGTTCGCGCCCAACCCCTCACGGGCGACGACGGCCCGCAACGGGTACTCGGTGCCGTAGTCGCCGATGTCCATCGGCGGGATGCGCCACCCGTTGCTGACGTTGCTGGCGTCGCCGCTCTCGAAGGCGTCCGTCATGCCTTGCTGCACCCGGCCGGGCGCCTCGGCGAAGCCTCGTCGTTGCGCAGCGCTGAAGCCGGAGACGTCGTACGGCTGACCGACCACGATTCCGGCCTTGGCCAACGTGTCCGCCGCAGCGGGATCGTCCGGGACGAGCGGCTGATCCTGTAACTGGTCGGCGAGAGCGCTGAAGAACTCCTCGCTCGTCAGGGCGTCCACCGCGGCGCGGACGTCGGTGACCCCGCGCGGGCGCTTGACGACCACAGGGTCGCGGTAGTCACGCGGGTTGGACAGCGGTGCGACCCGGAAGCCTTCCTGCAGCTCCGCGATACCGTCGAGCCCGGCGTCGACCTGGATGCGCAGGATGGCCCACGCGAGATTCGTCGTGGACCGGTAGAGCGTCATCCCGGCGGGCGCCTGGCCCGTCCAGTCCGGACCGGCGATCAAGAGCGTGTGCGGTGCGTTGCCCAGCGTCCGGGTCCCGGGGTCGGCCACCACGTTCGTCCAGGCGTCGAGGACCGGCATCAACCAGAACCGGTCCCCCATGTCCGGCTGCTCGATGATCACCGGCCCTTCCCGTAGGTCGAGCCACGCGGACGAGTAGAACATGTCGCGGCTCGGGGAGACGACATTGACCGCTTTGCGCGCATCCGGCAGATAGCGGGTGTGGATGAACGCGTTCATCCGGGCCGGAGGCTGGACCAGCGCCCGTCGGGTGGCGTGCATCGTGACCAGCGGGTATCCGATCAGATAGGCCTGCGCACCGTCGCGCAAGGCGAGCTTCTCGCCGATGAAGCCCCGGCCCGGCGGTGACGCGGCGACCAGCCCCAGCACCACGATGATCGCCAGCAGCCCGAGCCCCAACCGGCGCAGCACCCTACCCATCGCGCCCCCTCACGGCGAGCCGTTCCTGAGCACAGCGATCCCATTGATGGTCCCGACGAAGAAGTCGCCATCCCGGCCGAGGTAGGCGGCTGCGTAGTGGTTGTTGAACGATGTCCCCGTTCCCGCCCGGCGCGTCCAGACCACCTCGCCGGTGCGGACATCGACTGCCGTGAAGTACCAGGCATCGGCGCCGATCAGGTTCGGTGGTTTCGTGTAGGTGATGATCAGCCCGCCGGTCCCGGTTCCCTTCGACACCACCGACGGGACGTACACCTGGTCGTTCTCCCATGCCAGAGCGCAGGCCCCGGTCGTCGGATCCACCGACACGGCGGCCATTCCAGGAGTGGTGGACCGGCCGGCAGTCGTCGAGGTCACGGCCGGGCTGTAGCCGTAGTTGTTCTCGACCACGAGGTGGTTGTTGATGGCGATCAATGCGTTGTCGGTGGCACTGGCGCCGTCGGGGAATACGGGCTGTCGGCAGGTGACCTCACCGGTCTCGGTGTCGGCGACCAGGACGTTCATCCGTGGTTCGGCGTTATCGGTGATCGCCACCCACCGTCCGAACACGGTCGGCGTTGTCCCCGAGGCCCGGCTGGTCTGACCCGGTTTGCGGATCGTGCCGCGGTCGTACTCGGTCCGCCAGACGATCCTGGGCGGACCGCCGTCCTGCGCCGCGAGGCGGTACAAGGCGGCGCCACTCACCACGTACACAGCATCGCGTGTCACTGCGAAGGAGTTCTCGATATCCTCGCCGCCGAGGTTCAGGGCTGTGACACGGCCATCCCGGATCACCCCCACGGTGCCCAGGGAACCCACGTACCAATAGCGCCCGTCCCAGTCCGGCATCACCGAGGTGACCTGCTCGCCGGCTTCCAGCGTCGTGGAGACATCGATGTTGTCCACATCTTGCAGGCCGTCGGCGGTGGACAGGATCCGCAGCGTTCCGCCGCGCGCGGGGAACACGATCCGGTCCTGGTTGTCGAGGATGAAATACCCGCCGCCGGAGAAGTCGGTGAGGCGCGGCCGGCGTTCTCCGACAATCTTCTTGTCCAGCACCTCGAGGGTTTCGGGATCCACGATGTAGGCCACGACCCGGGTCAACGTCGAGCACAAGGTGATCAACCGACCCTGCGAATCGAAGGTCATCGTCGCGCAGTCCCCGCCGGTGAACAGCGATTCCACGGGTGCGCCGCGCGGATCGGACGGGGTGGGCAACTCGTAGACATCCGTGCCCCAGGAGTCGTTGTGGATGCTGTTGAAGGGGTTCTCGGCCAGCGCCGGGTTCTGAGGGGTCTGCGGGACGGGAACGTCCTGACCCGCGCGGGCCTGGCCGGTTCCGTCGCTGGTCAACGCGCGCACGGGGTCGAACGGCAGCGCCTGGGAGCCGGCTCCGATGGCCGCGATGGCGACGGCGCCGACCGCGAAACCGACCAGCACAAACCACCGCCGGTGTGTGCTCGCAACGGTGTGGGTCCGTGCGATCAGCGCGATTGCCAGCACGGTCGTGACGACGGTGATGGCGCCCAGCAGGCGTGCGTCGGCGGTCCCGAGGGGGCGCAGGAACGGCACCAGCACGTACCCGGCGACGAGGGGTTGCAGAAGCAGGGCGCCCACACCGCGGGCCTGGTGCGCCACGCCCCACGCGGCGAGCAGCAGGAGCACGACCACGAACGGTGTGGCGAGGTACCCGAACCCTTGGAGGACGACATCGAGGATGTGTACGTACGCCAGGCCCTTGCCCAGCACGCCGGCTCCGACGAAGTAGTTCGAGACGGCGTGGACGGGTTGCACGACGATCAGCGCCTGCACCACGAGCAACGCTGCGACGGTCAGACGCAGTGGCCGGCGGGTGGGGGTCGAGTCGGTCACGGCGGCCAGCGTAGTCGGCCTGCCTAGGGTGTGGTGTCCGTTCGTCCATTGCTCGCGCGGCGGACGGTGACGCTCAGTCACCACAGAAGGCCCCTTTCTCCGCGCGCAACCGCCGAATGGGCACATTCTCGACGTTCACGGTTCACGCAGCGCTACTCTCGCGCCATGCGCAAACTCCTCATAGCCATGTTGGTTATCCCGGCGCTGGTCGCGTCCGGGGCCCCCGCGAACGCTGCCACGCCGAGCATCCGGTCGACGAAGCAGTACCAGGAACTCAAGGCGTACGTCTCGCAGTTGAACACCAAGAAGGACCAGCAGCAGACGCCCGCCGAGATCAGCAAGTACCGCAGCGAACTGTCCAAGAAGCGGGCCAAGGCGACCATGAAGGTGCGCTCGAACTACCAGGACCAACTGGGTAAGGTCAAAGACCGCCGGGCGAACCGGAAGGCCAAGGTCGTCGATCTGAAGCAGAAGCGCAATCGTCAGGTCGCGCAGTTGAAGTCGGCACTGCGCGCCCGGCTCAACGCCATCGCCGCCGATCGCCGTGCTGCGGTTGCACGCATCAACACCAGTTACGCCGGCAAGGAACAGCGGCTGAACAAGCAACTGGCAAAGGCCCGCAAGAAGCTCATCAAGGCGACGAACCCGGTGGTCCGCGAGAACCTGCGCGAACAGATCTCGGCCATCCAGGACCAGCTCGGCACCCTCAACCAGGAGAAGCGCGACGACCTGCGGGTCGCGAACAACAAGTATGACGACCAGGCCGACAACGCCCGCGAGAACTATTCGCAAAGGATCGAGCAGACGACCGAGTCGTTCAACGCCCGGATCCAGAACCTGCAGACCCGGTTGCGCGAGCTGTACCAGCAGGCCAGGCAGAACGCCCAGCAGCGCCGGGCCAACGAGTTCGGGGTCGTCAAGGCGAAGTATGACGAGGGTGTCGCCTACATCGACGCGATGCCGGTGGAGGACTAACTTCACCTCTGGCGCCGTTGTGGCCCGTTACCTGCGTTCTGCCCCGTCGCTTACGGGCCACAACGCACGTAGCGGGCCATAATGCGTTCGCGGCGGCCTATCCGGCAGACCGGAACGTTTCCAACAACTCGGCGCTGAACAGCACGAAAGTGGCACGTTCCAGGCTCGTGCCCGGCAGCGCCTCGCGCACCGTGCTCACCGCTATCCGAGCGGCCTGCGCCACCGGGTAGCCGAAGATTCCGCAACTGATGGCAGGGAAGGCGATCGTCCGCAGACCGGTCGCATCGGCCAGCGCGATGCAGTTCCGGTAGGCGGACTCGAGCAACCGTGCCTCCCCGTGACCACCTCCGTGCCAGACCGGGCCGACGGCGTGGATGATGAACCGGGCCGGCAGGTCGAAGCCCGGTGTTATGCGGGCCGCGCCGGTCGGGCAGGGGGCCACGGCGCGGCATGCAGCGGGTAGTCCTGGCCCGGCTGCCCGGTGGATCGCGCCGTTGACGCCAGCGCCGTCGGAAAGGGCCTCGTTCGCGGCGTTCACGATCGCGTCCACCGACTGTCGTGTGATGTCGCCGCGCACGAAGTCCAGCATGATCATTTACCGTACATCGGCCTTTCGTTGTGCAGTAGCGTCGGCGCGTGAGCACGACCACGAGCAAGAAGAAGTTCCAGTTCCCCAGCGCGGTCACAACGCTGATCATCGTCACCGTCCTGGTCTGGATCGCTGCGATCCTCCTGCCGTCGGGCCGCTACCAACTCGACGCCGACGGAGGTCCCATTCCGGGCACCTTCACACACGTGCCCTCCCCGTTGGAAGGTTGGGCGTACGTCCAGCAACTGATCCTCGCGCCGATCAACGGCATCTACGGGCTGCTCAACCCGGAGACCGACTTCGTCGACACCGAGACCATCGGCTTCGTGTTCGGCCAGGTCGGTGTCATCGTCTTCATCATGGCGATCGGTGCGTTCATCTCGGTGAGTTTCTCCACCCGGGCGCTCGACGTCGCGGTGGCCGGCCTCGCCCACCGGTTGCGCAGCAAGGGCTGGCTGCTGATCACGGCGGTCATGGTGTTGTTCTCGTTGCTCGGGTCGACGATGGGCTTCTCGGTCGAGACGTTGGGCTTCTACGCGCTGTTCATCCCGTTGATGGGCGCGCTCGGCTACGACCGCCTGGTCACGGCGTCGATGATCATCCTGGGCGCGATGATCGGGGTGATGGGGGCCACGGTCAACCCGTTCTCGATCGGGGTCGCCGCGGGCGAGGCGGGGGAGTCGATCGGGGAGGGCATCGGCCTGCGGATGATCATGTGGGTTGTCCTCACCGCGATGGCCACGGCCTGGGTCGTGCGCTACGCCGCGAAGGTGCGCAAGGACCCGGATGCGTCGTTGGTCGGGTGGGACGAGCCCGCCGAGCAGGACGAGACCACGACCGACAAGATGGCCGAGGACGTCGAGGATCCACAGCTCAGCCACACGCTGACCGGCACCCAGAAGGGGGTGCTCGTCATCACGGTCGCCGCCTTCGGGTTGATGATCTTCTCGGTGATCCCGTGGTCGTCCATCTTCGGCTCCACGACCGGGCCGGCGGATTACTACCTGACCCACCAGACGGCGACCGCGCCGTACTGGTTCGAGCTCAACTGGTGGTTTCCGCAGTTGGCGATGCTCTTCGTCATCGCCTCGTGGCTGGTCGGCTTCGTGGCCCGGATGCCGGAGAAGGAGATCGTGCGCCTGATCGGGGTCGGAGCCGCGGACATGATCGGCCCTGCGATGGTCGTACTGCTTGCCGGCGGCGTCTCGGTGATCATGACGAACACCCAGACCCTGGACACGATCCTCAGTTCGATGGAACAACTGGTCTCCGGGGCCTCTGCAGGTGTCTTCGCGATCGTCACCGTGATCATCAACATCCCACTGGCGTTCCTGATCCCGTCGAGTTCCGGGCACGGTGCGCTGGCGATGCCGCTGCTGGCGCCGCTGGCCGATTTCGCCGGAGTGTCGCGCGCCACCACAATCACCGCCTGGATCACCGGACATGGATGGACGCTGCTGTGGTCGCCCACCAGCGTCGTGGTCGTCGGTGGCCTGGCCATCGCCAAAGTCGGATACGACAAGTACTTGAAGTTCGTGTGGCCGCTGCTGGTCGCGCTGCTGGTCGTGTCCTTCGCGATCCTGGGCATCGCGGCGGGTCTGGAGTAGCGCCGCCGAGCCCTTTCGCGCGGCTTCGCGGCAGGGTTGATCAGTTCCAACCTCGTATGTCCGCACGTTGAACCATTGCGGAGGCGGTCGATCCGGTGGCTGCACCGGCTGCGTCCCATTACGGTCGGGGCATGGATGTCATGGAACGCCCCGGCTGTGTCGCGGTCATCGGCGCCGGACCGCACGGATTGTCGGCGCTGAAGGCACTGTTGCAGGCGGGGATCCCAGCCGACGGCTTCGACCGGGCCGACGACCTCGGCGGCAACTGGAATTTCGGTGCTCCCACCTCGCGGGTGTATGAGTCCACCCATCTGATCTCCAGCAAACCGTTCACCCAGTTCCCCGACTTCCCGATGCCCGACGACTATCCCGACTACCCGAGCCACCGGCAGGTCAAGGCGTACTTCGATGCCTACGCCGCGCACTTCGGCCTGCGGGAGCGGATCACGTTCAACACTTCGGTGGTCCAGGTGTCGGCTGTCGATGCGCAGGCGCCGGCCCCACAGTGGGACGTGACGGTGGAACGCGACGGCAAACAGGCCACGATCCGCTACGACGGCGTGGTCGTGGCCAACGGGCACAACTGGAATCCCAAGACCCCGCAGTATCCCGGCGAGTTCGGCGGGGAGATCCTGCACTCCGCGGACTACAAGGGTGCGGATCAACTGCGCGGCCGCCGGGTGCTGGTCGTCGGTGCCGGGAACACCGGCTGCGACATCGCCGTGGAGGCGGCGCAGAACGCAACCGCGACGTTCCACTCCACGCGCCGCGGCTACTACTACAACCCGAAGTTCGTCTTCGGCAAGCCGTCGGACCAGATCGCCGACCAGCTCCTGGCCATGCGGTTGCCGTTGGCACTGCGCAGGCTCGCGTTCGCCGCGACACTGCGCACAACGATGGGGAAGTTCGAGGACTTCGGGCTGCAGAAGCCCGACCATGCGTTCTTCGAGACGCATCCGATCGTCAACCAGCAGTTGGTCTACTACGTGGGCCACGGCGACATCACGCCGAAACCCGATATCGAACACTTCGACGCCGCGGGGGCGGTATTCACCGATGGGACCCGGGCGGACGTCGACCTCGTGGTCTTCGCGACCGGGTACCTGGCGGTCTTCCCGTTCCTCGCAGACCAGGACGCCCTCGACGCCGCCGAGGGCCGCCCCCAACTCGCGCTGCAGATGGCGTCACCGAAGTACCGGAACCTGTGGCTGTCCGGGCTGATCCAGCCGGACTCGGGCCAGTGGACGATCGCGCACTGGCAGGCGATGGCGATCGCGGCCTTCCTCGATCTGCAGCGCAGGGACGCAGCTGCCGCGCAACGTCTGCACGACGAGCTGAACGCTGAGCGGACCCGGCGCTACAGCGGCGGCTCTCACTACAAGGACTCGACCCGGCACTACTACGAGATCGCGCACCAGGAGTACCTCGAAGTGCTCGAGGACTTCCTCGACAAGACCGGTCGTCTGCAGGGGGTGTCCGCATGAAGCCCGCACCGAAGGTCCTGCGCCGCGGTGAATGGGGCTGGCCGACCAAGCCGGTACACCTGGAAGTGCTGTCCGAGATGGTGCCCGGAACCGAACGGCCGCCGCTGCTGTTCCTGCACGGGCTGGGGCACGGGGCGTGGTGTTTCGCGCAACACTGGCAGGTCGCGGCCGCCCAGCGCGGTTACTCCTCGTATGCGATGTCGTTGCGGGGTCACGGCGGCTCCGGCGGCCAGACCCGGCTGGGGCGCACCACGGTGCGCGACTACGTGCACGATGTCCTGCAGGTGATCGCGTCGCTGGACCAGCCGCCGGTGCTGGTGGCCCATTCGTTGGGCACCCTGGTCGCGCAGCGGGTGCTGCAGCGTTATCCAGCCCGCGCGGGTGTCCTTCTTACGCCGATTCCCGCCGGTGGTATCCCGGCGACGATGGTCTCGGGCATGCGCAGGAAGCCGGTGGACTTCACGCGCGCGGTGCTGGGTGGCACCTTGCGGCTCAACGCCGCCGACCTGTTCGCGGATCTTCCGGAGGCGACGGCTCGCGAGTACGTCAGCCGAATCGGCCGGGAATCCCCGTGGGCGCAATACGCCATGCTCGTGCCGGAGGCGTTGCGCCCCGTCGAATCCCCGGTCATGGTGGTCGGCGCTGAAGAGGACACGTTGGTGGCTGCCGCGGATGTGCGGCGGTGCGCACGCGCGTTGGGTGTCGAGCCCGTTTGGGTCCCCGGCGGTCACGATGTGATGCTGGACGGGTCGTGGCGTGCGGTCCTGGACACGGTCCTGGACTGGGTGGACACGACCTGCCCGCCCGGTCCGCCGCTGCCGGGAGCCCGGCGGATGCAGCCCCTTGAAGTAACGTTTACATAACGCGCCAAAATCGTTGCATCTAAATCGTGTGCTTTGCGCGATTACCTGAGTGAACGTCCCAACCCACCTCAGGAGGAGTAATGAACATCAAGATCGTGGCCGCAGGTTTCGCAGTGGCGTCCCTTGCGCTCGTCGGATGCTCCAGCAACGACGATACGACCGCAGAGGCCAGCCCGACGGCTGCCACCAGCGCCCCGGCGTCGCCCACCGACGCCATGACCGACGAGGCTTCGGCCGGCACCATCGTCGACGTTGCCGCCGCCAACCCGGAGTTCAGCACTCTGGTGGCCGCTGTGACCGAGGCCGGCTTGGCCGAGACCCTCAGCGGTGAGGGCCCCTTCACCGTCTTCGCCCCGACCAACGCGGCCTTCGACGCCCTGCCCGAGGGCTTGGTCGACGCATTGCTGCTGCCGGAGAACCAAGAGGTTCTGACGCAGATCCTGACCTACCACGTGGTGGCCGGAGAGGTGATGTCCACCGACATCCAGCCCGGTGACGTCGCCACAGTGGAGGGTGAGGACATCACCATCACCACCGAGGACGGTGGCGTGCAGGTGAACGGCGCCATGGTGTCGACCGCCGACGTCGAGGCCAGCAACGGTGTCATCCACGTGATCGACGAGGTTCTGGTTCCGCCGAACGTCGACGTGAACGCCCTGCTCAGCTAGTTCCCGCTCAGGAAGCCCCCGGTCATCGGCCGGGGGCTTCCTGCTGCGCGGCTTCCCTGGGGTTAGCCGCATCACCCAGCCGTGCCTCCGAGGCCGGATCACCCAGCCGTGCCTCCGAGGCCGGCCCGACCGCCTTCGGAACTCCCTCAGGGGGTCGAAGGGCTGCCTGTCGGCGGCGCTCGGTCGGGCGGGTGGCAGACATGCTTGGTGGGTCGAACGTGGTAACCGCGAGTCGAACCGGCCGATCGTGCGGACCCCGATGCGGCCCCGCCTTATGCGCATACGAAAGGCCCCCGGCGGTATCACCGGGGGCCTTGTCGGAAGTCTCTACTTACGCGGAGCCTTCGAGTCCGGAACGAGCGCGGACTTGGTCTTGACTGCCGCATTCAGGTGTTCCTTGTAAACGCTGTTGTTGATGTTCAGCTGGTTACTGGTCTTGTCACCTTTGTGTCCGTACATGCTCTTCACCTCCTCGAAGTTCTGTACCTGATACTGACTATACGGTTATGCGCATACTCCTGTCCACCGCGGGCACCCGTGACGCTCGTCACAGCATCCGACCCGCGATGACGAAGACGATCACCGCCACCCCCAGAATCCGGCGGAACGGGTTGACCCCTTGGAGCAATTCGCGGCCGGCCCACCACAGGATGACCACGGTGAACGTCCAGTCCAGCGCCTGCACCACTGCGTCCGACGCCCCTGCCACCGACGCCAGCCACCGCGCCGCGAACAGGCCCATCGCGATGAACAGGCTCGGATTCGGGAACTGCCCCAGGACGATCCGGTCGGTCTCCCGATCGCGGAACAGCCAGTCGAAGACTCGTTGCAGCATCTACTTCACGCGCACGGCCGTCTGCAACTCCTGCTGCCCGAACGGTCCGTAGCCCTCGCCACTCTCGACGTAGTGCAGCATCGCCACCGAGAAGATGGCCCGCATGGCGCTGATGAGTACCTGTGCGGCGATGATCACGATCACCCCGATCGCCGCCAGCGGGATGCCGGCGGCCGGTGTCCCGGAGGCCGCGATGAACCCGCCGACCACCGCGAACAGGATCCCCGGCAGCACCGCCACCAGAGCGATCAGCCCACCGATGCGCACGTTTCCGGCGATCTGCATGCCCCAGGTCTTGCGGATCAACTGCACTGACTCCTTGATCGCCTGCAGGGGCCCCTTGCCCCGAAGGATGATCAGCGGCAGGACGAAGAACGTGATGATGGACCACGCGACGGCCAACAGCGAGGAGAGCACCAGGCGCAGGATCGCGACGATCGCGTTGTTGTTGCTCGCGTCGCCGCGCACCGCGGACAGCAGCCAGCCGACCGCTGTCTGGATCCCCGCCCAGCCCATCAGCGCGCCGAGCCGGGAGAACGATGCGCGCAGCCCGGCGCCGAAGCCGCTGTCACGGCCCTGCAGCTCCTCATCGGTGCACTTGACCAGCCCGCCCATGAAGATCTGCGTGATCAACGTGGCGAGGTACGCGGCGACCACGAGGATGATGATGCCGACGATGAGGAAACTGCTCGAGGTCTCGTCGCTGGTGGCCTGTTCCTCGACCGTGGTGACGCCCATGACGCCCAGCCCGATGCCCGCGACGATCAGGAACGCCATGATCGCCAGCATCCCGCTGACGACCGGGAACAACAGCATGTAGGGGTTCTCCTTGATGACGCCCCACGCTTGCTTGGTCACCGTGCGACTCTGCGCCCACGATCCGGCCATGTGTCATCTCCTCGTTGTGCGGTCTTCGTCACGCTACCGGTCGCAGTAGCCTTGCGCCGTGCTTGGCGCGTCGGTGTGGGTGATCCTCGGCGTGACCAGTGCGGTGCGGTTGTGGGTGATCGTGGGCAGCTTCTTCTGGCAGGACGACTACATCCACATCTGGACGGCCTGGAACGCGCCAGCCACGGAGTTGATCCTTCAGAACTGGAACGGCCACCGCGAACCGGCATCGTTCGCCGTGCAATGGCTGCTGGCCAGGGCAGCGCCGCAGGTCTGGTGGCCGGCGGCGCTGGTGCTGAGCGTGATCGCCGTCGGCACAAGCGTCATGTTCTGGCTGATGCTGCGACGCTGGGGCGGGACAACTCCGGCGACCGCCACGGCCGCGATGCTCTTCGCAGCCTGGCCCGCGACGCTGCTGGCGCAACAGTGGCTGTCGGCAGGCTTGGAGACGGTGGCGTTGGTGCTGATGCTGGTCGCCGGCTGGCTGCTGGCACGTCCGCGCGACTGGACGCCGTTTGCGGTAGGGCTGCTGGCCGTAGCCGCCTGGCTGTTCCACGAGCGGGCCGTCTATTTCGCGCCGGTCCTGTTCGCCATCGCCTGGTTGTACAGCGGCCTGCGACAGGCGTGGCGGGACAACCGCATGTCGTGGCTGGTCCTGGTCGGGGTCACCGTCGTCGCACTCGTTCTGCGGGCCTTCGACGGCCTGCCGGGTCGCACCCCGGGCACCAGCATCCCCGGCGCCCTGTGGTCGGCGGGTCCGGGATCGGTGCTGCGGTCCGTACTCGGCTGGCTGCCGTTCGACGCTGAGCAGCGGACGGTCGTCCCAGTGGCCGCCGGATTGTGGGCGATCGCGGTGCTGGCCGTGTGGATGGTGATCCTGCTCGTCGGGCTCACCGCGACAACCGCGTCAGACTGTTCTCGTGGTAGGTCTCGCGGCGGCCCTGCTGCTCGCCGAGGTGGTGTCGTTCGTGGTCCTGCGTGGCGGTTTCGCCGGAGCCACCCTGGCCGCCGATCCCCGTTTCACCCTCGTCACCGGCACGGTGTTGCTGGCCGGGATCGGGTCGTTCGAGATCACCTGGCGGCCGCTGGTGGCGGTGGCGGCGGCGCTGGCCGTTCTCGGTTCCTGGAGCATGTGGACGATCTCGCGACCGGTCGATCCGGGGCGGGAGTGGCTGGCACAAGCGGGGTCGCTGCCATCGGGCGCTGACCTCGCCGCAACCCCCAGCCCACCGCGCATGCTCGCCCACTTCTTCTTCACCACCGACCCGCCGGTGTACGAGCTCGGCACCACTCGCACGTTGCTGCAGGTCGGGC
Organism: uncultured Actinomycetota bacterium; assembly: GCA_963704075.1. GTDB lineage: Bacteria > Actinomycetota > Actinomycetes > S36-B12 > UBA10799 > JADKAV01. Next base: position 20,553 of record CAVPGV010000008.1, on the reverse strand, counting down.
ACGATCCGGCCCGCTTCCCCGAGGTGACCGCGCAGCCGCTGCAGGTCGACGAGAGCGGTGAGGTTGGACCACTGGCGTTCACGCCACTGCTGGTGTCGCAGCAGCGCCAGTGCGGCGAGGTGCGGGTGCCAGACTTGGACGCCGGGGTCAGGGTGATCAAGCTCGACCTTGAGGGGGGTGGGGCTACCTTCGTGATGCCGCCGCCCGGACCGGTGGCGCCGATCGCCATCGGTGGGGCGTGTGTGGACCGCGTGGAGGTCGGCATTCCAGGACGGTGAGAGGCTTGTGCCATGAAGGGTTGGATCGCGGCCGGTGCCGCAGTCGGCGCAGGTGCCTTGGCGCTGCGCAAAGGTCTGAACACGGTGCCGGAGCCGTTCGCGCCGTTCCCCGGCGTGGCCCCGGAACTGGAGTACGCCCCGCGTCCCCGCGGGGCTGCCGGAACCGGTGGCACGCTACTTCGAGGTCGTGTGCGGCCAGCAGGTTCCGTTGCTGAGCAGTGCCGTGTTCGGCGGCCGCATGACGATGCGGATCAAGGGTCCTGCGCTGCCCGGGCGATGGCGGTTCGGTCATGTGGTGGGGACCGGCTACCGGCACTACATGGAACTGGCCGTCTTCGGCCGGCGGATCGTGACCGCCCAGGAGTGGTACCTCGACGGGCACGCGCGGCTCGACCTGCCGACCGGTGTGGTCGAGGGTGAGCCGACGGTGGACCGCGCGGCCAATCTCAGCATGTGGGGGGAGTACCTGTGGCTTCCTTCGGCGCTACTGGGCGGGGTGTGGGAACCGATCGACGCGGTCAGCGCCCGACTGGTCGTGCCGCAGGATGAGGGCCCGGATGCGTTGGTCGCCTGGTTCGACCCGGAGTCCGGCCTGCTCGATCGGTTCGAGGCGTTGCGGTGGCGCGACGTGGGCGATCCGGAGCCCATCCGCTGGGTCACCCGGGTGCAGGCCTGGACCCGCATCCAGGGTGTCGGGGTGCCCGCCGTTGCCTCGGTCCAGTGGGGCGATCAGGCGCAACCGTGGCTGCGCCTGAGCCTCGACGACGTGGTGTGGAACGCTGACCTCGGTGAGTACGTGCGGTCCGCGCGGCCGAGGTCTGACGGGCGCGACCTTGGGCCGGGGTACAGGCGTTGGAGCTGGTACACGGGTTGGAGTCGGGTCCAGGCTTTGGAGTCGCGCGGCCCGTGGTTGTCCAACGGATGTGCGCGAGTCCAACCGATGTGCCCGTCGGCCCCACCCCAACTACCGCCCGTGCACGACCGAGGTCAGCCTGCGCACGATCTCGGTCGTCCGCGGGTGACGGGCGAAACTGACCAGCGGCACCGGCAGCGCGAACCGCTCGCGGACCGTGGACTTGGATCGGGCGAACTCGAGCAGGCCGTCGGGGCCGTGGATGCGGCCGAAACCTGACTGCCCGACACCGCCCCACGGCAGCGCCGAGACCCCGGCGTACATCACCCAGGAGTTCATGCTCACCATGCCGACGTGCAGTTGTGCCGCGGCGCGTTCCATCGTCTGCTTGTTGCCGGAGAAGACCGAAGCAGCCAGGCCGAAGTCGGCGGCGTTGGCACGGTCGACCGCCTCGTCCATGTCACGCACCGGGTTCACCACGAGCGTGGGGCCGAACGTCTCCTCCATGATCGCCATCGAGTCCTCCGGGACCCCGGTGAGCACGATCGGCTCGACGACGCCTTCACCGACCGACTCGGGTCCGCCGACCACCGCGCGACCGCCGCGTGCGAGGGCGTCACGGACGTGCTCTCGCACCACCTCGATCTGTGAGGGCATGGTCATCGGGCCGTAGGAGGAGTCGGGTCCGTGCCCGGGGGTGAGATTGCGCGCCTTCGCCGCGACCAGAGCCAGGAAATCGTCGTACACCGCCTGGTGCACGTACACCCGCTCCACTCCGACGCACGTCTGTCCGGCGTTGCTGAAGGCGCCGAACGTCGCCGCGTCGGCGGCCTTCTCCAAGTCCGCGTCCTTGTCCACGAGCACAGCGTCCTTACCGCCGCATTCGAGCAGGACGGGGGTCAGGGTCTTCGCGCAGGCGGCCATCACCTTCTTGCCGGTCGGTGTGGATCCGGTGAAAGAGATCTTGTCGACACCGGATTCGCACAACGCCGCGCCGGTGGCGCCGAGACCCGTGACGAGTTGTGCGACCGGCTGCTCGGGGATCACCTCGTTGATCGTGTCGATGAGCCACTCGCCGACCGCCGGGGTGAACTCCGAGGGTTTGAAGACGACCGCGTTGCCGGCCGCCAGCGCATAGGCGATGGAGCCGATCGGGGTGAAGACCGGGTAGTTCCAGGGGCCGATCACGCCGACCACGCCCAGCGCCTGGTAGCGCACGTGCGCGGCCTGGTTGATGGTGAGCAGTCCGGGCCGGACACTGCGCCGCTTGAGCACCGACTTGGCGTTCAGCGCCGCCCAGTTGATGTGCTCGACCGAAAGGATGATCTCCAGCAGGGCATCGTCCATCGGCTTGCCGTTCTCGGCGTGGACGAGTTCGGCCAGTTCCTTGGAGCGTTTCGCGACCAGGGCCTTGAAGCGCAGCAGACGGGCCTTGCGCTCGTCGAAGCCCAGCCCGGCCCACCAACTCGCGGCGATGCGTCCGCGGTCGACCGCTTCGCGTACCGCGTCGGCGTCCATGATGGGGTAACGTCGCGATCACCCGGCCGTCGGCGGGGGAGTGGCTTTCGAAGGTCTGCGCGGTGGTGGGCATGTGGTCACGGTACTCGCGGTCGGCCGTTCGCGCCCCCGGTTCGGCCCGCGCATACCGTGAACGCATGGCACGCCTCTTCGTCACCACCGGCAACGATCAGTTCACCCAGGCTCTGGTGACATCGCTGTCCGCGAACGACATGGATCTGGTCGACGAGGCCCACGATGCGACGCATGTGCTGCTCGGTGCGCGACCGGGTCCCGGAATGGCCGCGGCAGTGGCCGAGGCGCTCGAGTCGCTGGACGCCCAGATCGTGTTCATGGCCAACGCCTTGGAGGAGCAGGGCGGCCCAGCGGTCGAGGTCGTACGACGGTCCGGTCTGCCGTGGACGATCGTCTACCCGAACGCACTCATGGAGTACTCGTTCGGGCCGTTCGCGCCGCAGATCCTGATGGGGGTGGCCTTCGGGATGTCGGGGCGCGGCCGGGTCGGATTCGTCGCTATGGACGACGTGGCGCGGGTGGTCGCCCACATCGTTGGCGGGTCGGGTCATGAGGGCCAGGAGTACATCTGCACGGGCCCGCAGGCGCTGGACATGCCGGCCGTCGTGGCTGTGCTCTCGGAATTCGTCGGGCGTCACCTGGACTACATCGATCTGCCCGAGGACGAACTCGCCGGCCTCATGATGCAGCACGCGGGCATCGACAGCCGCGAAGATCTCGAGAACATGGTGCTCGGGCATCTGCGGGCGTGGCGCGACGGGCATGCGGACGTCGTGACGAACACGGTCGCCGAACTCACCGGGCAGGAGCCGTTGAGCGCCCGGGAGTGGTTCGAGCGCAACCGCTCGCAGTTCAGCGGCAAGCCTTCGCTGATGCAGAAGGCCGCGCACAGGATGATCAAGGCGCGGTACGGAGGACGGGTTCTGGCTTAGGGGGTCGGTCCTGGCGTGGATCTGACAGGCGGCGACGTTCAGCCGGCCAGTCGCCGCTCTCCGGCGAGGCGAGCCGGCGAGGCCACCAGCGCCCGCCTCAGCACCCGCAGGCCGGTGTCAGCCAACGCCTTGTCCGCCGCGACCAGGCGCGGCGAGGAGTCCAGCATCGCCAGCGCCCATGGCGGCAGGCTGTCCCAGGCGGCGCGCGCGAGAACGCGGTAGCCGGGCCGCAACGCCAGTGGCAGAGGCGCGTTGCGGATGAACCCCTGGGTGCGCCGCACGTCATCGTCGATCCGCAGTTCAGGGCGAAAGTCTTCGAGTTGGGCGATCATCTCGGCCTGGCTGCGAGGCGGGTCGACGACCCCCATCGCCTCACCCACGACGGCCATATTCGCCACGTACCCGTCGGCGTCAATCGCGCCGTCACGACCGTAGTCGAGGTAGGCCTGCAGCATCGAGTCGGTCAGTGAGATGTGTACCCACGCGAGCAACCGGGGGTCCTGCGCCGAATACGCCCGACCGTCGGGCGTCACCCCCTGGACGCGCTTGTGCATCGACTGGATCGCGCGGATGGTCTGCTCGGCCAGGTCGGCCGAACCGTAGGTCGTCGCCGCGATGAATGCCCCGGTGCGCTGCAGCCGGCCGAACGGGTCCTCGCGGTAGGAGGAATGCCGGTCGACGCCGGCCAGCGCCAACGGGTGCAGCGTCTGGAACAACAGGGAGCGGATTCCGCCGAGGAACGTCGCCACCGAACCATGCACGGTCCAGATCGGGTCGTCGGGGGTGAACCAGCCTGGGGCGCCGGGCGGATCCGCGATGGCCCGGGCCACCTCCGAGGCGCCGTCGGTGCGTCCGGACAGAATCTCGCGCACCGAGCCGGCAAGCGGCGACAGTGCAACCTCCAGGCCCATTGCTCCACGGTCGCAGGCGTTGGGCGTCCCCGCAATCGCAGGCGGTTGCGGTTTCTCGCGGGCGTGGGTTTCGGCGCAAGTCGCGGTCGCCGCACGGTCGCGGGCGTGGACTTCGCCGGAGTCGCGAACCGGGGTACCGTCACATGGGTGGACATCCTGCGCACCCCCGACGACCGTTTCAGCGACCTCCCCGGTTTCGACTGGGAGCCGCACTACGTGGACCTCGACGGACTGCGCATGGCGTACATCGACGAAGGGCCACCGGACGGCGAGGTGGTGCTGTGCCTGCACGGCGAACCGACGTGGAGCTATCTCTACCGCAAGATGATCCCGGTGTTCCTCGAGGCGGGGATGCGGGTGGTGGCGCCGGACTGGTTCGGCTTCGGCCGCAGCGACAAGCCGGTTGCCGATGCCGACTACACGTGGGACCTCCACTACTCCTCGATGCTCGGCTTCGTCGACGCGCTGGGGTTGGAACGGGTCACGCTCGTGGTGCAGGACTGGGGTGGACTGCTCGGTCTCACGCTGCCGGTGACCCACCCCGACCTCGTGCAGCGACTGCTGATCATGAACACCGGACTGGGAGTCGGCACCCCGCCCGGCAAAGGGTTCATCGCCTGGCGGGACTACGTCGCGAACACCCCGGATTTCAATGTCGGCGAGTTGATGGGCCGTTCAGAGCCGAGCCTGACCCCGGCCGAGGTCGCCGCCTACGACGCACCCTTCCCGGACGCGCGGTACAAGGCCGGGGTGCGGCGCTTCCCCGCGCTGGTGCCGACGACCGAGGACGCCGACGGCGTGGCCGTCTCGCGGCAGGCCGCCATGTGGTGGGCCACCGAGTTCGCGGGCCAGTCGTTCATGGCCGTGGGCACCCTCGACCCGGTCCTCGGCCCCAAGGTGATGGAGCGCATGCGCCAGATCATCAAGGGCTGCCCGGAGCCGATGTTGCTGGAGGAGGCCGGCCACTTCGTGCAGGAGCACGGCGAGCCCGTCGCCCGGGCAGCGCTGGCGGAGTGGGGTTTGGCCTGAACGCGTTCCGAACTGGTTGGCAACCGAGAGCTGAAGTGACGCCCCAACCAGGTCAGACGTTTTCGGGGGTTCTTTGGGCGGTTTGTGCTGATCTAGGCGTTCTGAACTGGTTGGACGTGAGGACGCGCCAACCAGTTAGGACGGCTCAGCGGTACTCGGGGTTGGGGTGGTCCGGGTTCGACAGGTCCCAGTTGCGGGTGTCGTTGCCGAACGCCGGGATCCCGCCCGCGTCCTTGAGCATGCGTGCCATGTGCAGCAGGTTCCAGCTCATGAACACCGCGTTGCGCGTGGTCCAGTTGTTGTGTGCGCCCGCCCCGTCGTCGAGGTAACTGGCATCCGGGGCCCGCCTCCCCGACCCAGTAGGAGTCGGCCTGCGGCGGCACGGTCAGCCCGATGTGGCTCAAGGCGTAGAGCATTTGCGCGGCACAGTGCTTGGCGCCGTCCTCGTTGCCGGTGACCAGCGCACCGCCGACCTTGCCGTAGTAGGACCACTGTCCTCTGTCGTTGGTCTTCCCGGAGTACCCGTAGAGCCGCTCGATCGTCAGCCGGGTCATCGAGGATTGGTCGCCCAGCCAGATGGGGCTTGCCAGTACGACAATGTCGGCAGGTTGCACGAGATCGGCGTACAGCTGCGGAAAGTCGTCGCGTTCCCAGCCATGTTCTCGCATGTCCGGCTGCACGCCCGGCGGGATGACGTGATCGACCATCCGGAGAGTGTCGACCTGCACTCCGACGCCCTCGAGGACGTGCCGGCTGATCGCGATCAGGCTGTCGGTGTGGCTGGGCTCCGGCGACCGCTTGAGCGTGCCGTTGACAAAGACCGCGCGCAGGTCGCTGTAATCGGTCGTGTTCGCGGCGATCTCGGAGTCGATGAAGGCTTCTGTACGTCGGAAGGCAGCATGCGCCCGAGCCTATGCGCGGAACATCGTTTCCACAGTCCGGCCGGGTCGCCACAACCGGATCCGCAGGCGCGGGGGCGACTCGTCGGTCAACCCGGTGAAGACCGCGCTGGTGAGGTCGATGCGGAACCGCACGCCGTTGTGCGGGTAGTGCGCAGGGGTCGCAACCTGCACCGCGACGCCGTTGAGTTTCGCCTCACCGGCCCAGGAGGTTTCGGACTCCGGATCGCGGGTCGGGCTGTGGATCGCCACTCGTGGATCCCGCAGCAGATCAAGGGTCTTGCGGGCGTTGTCGCCGCTGCCGAGGAAGACCTGGCCGTCCTCGAACTCCACCTCGGTACCGCTGATGCGCGGTGCCCCGTCGGCGCGCAAGGTGGCCATCGTGCAGTGCTTGGCCACGCCGAAGGCTGCGCGGACATCGGCGGCGAGCCCGGGATCGTCACGCTCGAGATCAGCGAACCCCGGCATCGAGCACCTCCGCTTTCAACTCGGCGATCGAGTCGAGGAACAGTTCCAGGATCCGCTCCGGGTCGTCGGTGATCCCGGCGTCGCTGTGCACGGAGAAGTTCAGTTCATCGTTGAGGGTGAAGATGCCGAACGACAGGTTCATGTTCCCGCTCAACCCGCCCATTCCCCACATGCCCAGAACCTTTCCGCCGGCGACGTAGATCTCGTGACGGGGGCCGGGGACGTTCGTGGTCACACCGATCGAGTGTTCCTGCGTGATCTTGTGCAGCATGCGGTCGACCTCGGGGGTCGCCAGTGCCCCGACCGAGGTCAGGCCGAAGGAGACGACGGGCATCTGCGAGCCCTTGATGTCGTCGATGCGGCGCTTGATCTCGTGCAGCTGTTCCACCGGATCCTCGATGCTGACCGGCAGCAGCACCGGGATCAGCCCGAACCGGTTGCCCAGCGTGCGTGGAAGGTCGGCGTCCGGTTTCCGCAGACTCACCGGCACCGCGGTGAAGAGCTCGTCGACGGTCAGGGCGTCGTTCTCCACGAGGTACTTGCGCAGCGCGTTGGTGAGCACCGCCAGCAGCACGTCGTTGATCGTCGCGCCGGCGGCCTTGCCGATGTCCTTGATCTGCTGCAGTCCCACCGGCTCGATCCAGTCGATCTTCTTCTCGCCGCTGACCTTGCCGTGCAGGATCGTCTTGCCCGGCCGCGGCGCGAACAGGAACTCGAGTGCGTTCTTGGCGCCTTCCGCCCCGGTCTCCAGAGCCTCCAGCGCCTCGCTGCCGAACTCGATGAACCGCTGCGGGTGCAGGGCGGTGTTGATCGTGTCCTGCAGGACCTCCATCGGTTTGGTCACCGCGCCAACGGCCGGGCTGGCCGCCTTGGCGACCAGATCACGCTTGCGCCGCCGCTTCTTGTCCACCGCCTTCGGTCGCTCGACCTCGGGGGTGTCGTCGCACAGCGAGAGGACCACCCGCACGAGCGCCCACCCGTCGGCGATGCTGTGCTGGATGCGGCCATGGATCGCGGTGGTGTTTCCCCGGTAGCCCTGGATCACGTACATCTTCCAAAGGGGCCGTTCCCGGTCGAGCATCTGCCCGCGCTGCTGCGAGATGAGCTCGGCCAGTTGCTCCTTGGTGCCGGGTGCGGGCAGGTGCAGGACCTCGACGTGGTTGGCGATGTCGAAGTCCGGGTCGTCCTCCCAGTGCGGCATCATCAGCGGATTGCGGGACTTGCGGATGCGCTGGCTGAAGGTCGGGTACTTGTCGACCATCCGCTCCTGCACGATCGCGAGGTAGTCGTCCGGGTCGATCTCCCGGTCCAGCCACATCAGCGCCGACACCGTCTGGTTGTTCTTCTCCCACTCGCTGTACAGCCATGCCGCATCGGCCGGGGAGAGTCTGCGTTCTGCCACGGGCGTGAGTCTAGGTCGCGGGCTTCGACCATCAAAACTGGGCCGTTCCGGCAGCTCGAAAGGCCGCCGCGGCCCTCATTTGATGGCAGAATGTCCGATTTGACCGATGTTGAAGATCCGCGGCCGTGACAACTGGGCCGAACGAGGTGCTCGCGGACCGGTTTTGATGGACGGCGTACCCTCGATCCGTGGAATTCACCGGGACCGAGGCCTACCTGACCAACCCTGCGCTGGAGGCGGCAGTGCGCTGCTCGCTGGTGCTGGAGAAACCGCTGCTGGTGCGCGGTGAGCCTGGCACCGGCAAGACGCTGCTGGCCGAAGCCGTGGCCGCAGGCGCTGGGGATGCCGCTGATCACCTGGCACGTGAAGAGCACGACCCGGGCGCAGGAGGGGTTGTACCACTACGACACCGTTCAGCGGTTGTACGACTCCCGGTTCGGCGACCACGACGTGCGCGACATCCGCGAGTACATCCACATGGGCGCGCTGGGCCGGGCGTTCCAGTCCCCGAACGCGTGGTGCTGCTCATCGACGAGATCGACAAGGCCGACATCGAGTTCCCCAACGACTTGCTGCACGAACTCGACCGGATGCGCTTCACCGTCATGGAGACCGGCGACGAGGTGGCGGCCGCCCACCGCCCGGTGGTCATCATCACCAGCAACGCGGAGAAGGAGCTGCCCGACGCCTTCTTGCGCCGCTGCATCTTCCACTACATCGACTTCCCCGACCGCGAGCTGATGGCGCGGATCGTGGAGGTGCACCACCCTGGTTTGGACCGCGACCTGCTCGATCAGGCGTTGAGTGCGTTCTTCGCGGTGCGGGGGATGGACCGGATCCGCAAACCCCCGAGCACCAGCGAACTGGTCGACTGGATCGCCATGCTGCAGACCGCCGGTGTGCAGTCGGTGGACCTCGACGATGCGCCTTTCCTGGGGACACTGCTGAAGAAGGAGCAGGACATGGAGGCCTTCTTCAACCGGACCTCGCGGCGATTCTGATGCCTTCTGGTGAAGATGTGACCAGTGAGAGGTCGGATTCTCACCGAAACCCCGGCCCGTTCTTCCTCGGGTTGCTGTACCGCCTGCGGGAGCAGGACGTCGGCGTCGGGATCACGGAGGCGCTGGCGCTGTCCGCGGCGCTGAAGGCCGGCGCCCACGATGACAGCGTGCGGGGTTTCTACTACGCCGCTCGTGCCACGCTGATCCACCACGAGGGCCACCTCGATGCGTTCGACCGCGCGTTCCTGGCCGAGTACGGCGATCTGGATTGGGACACGTCCCTGACCGAGCAGTTGCGCGAGTGGCTCGACGAGCAGAACGTTCGGCTGAGTGAGAACGCACAGGAAGCGCCAGACCTCGCGGAACTGCTGGAGATGTTCCAGCAGCGCAAACGCGAGCAGCAAGAACGCCACGATGGCGGCGACTACTGGATCGGCACCGGTGGCAAGTCCCGACTCGGGCAGGCCGGTTCCGCGGAGTCGGGCGTGAGCACCGGCAGTTCCGGCGGCGGACGGGCCGCGATCCGGATCGCCGACATGCGCTCCTACCGGCCCTACCGCTCGGACGTGACCCTGGACATCCGGCAGATGGAGGTCGCGCTGCGCAGGCTGCGCGCGTTCGTGCGCGAGGGCGCCGACGTCGAACTCGACATCGAAGCGACCATCGACGAGACCGCCCGCAACGCCGGCGAGATCGAGGTGGTGACCCGCCCGCCCAGCAAACCGAACACCCACGTCATCCTGATGATCGACGTGGGCGGGTCGATGTTCCCGTACTCGCAGTTGATGTCCCAGCTGTTCAGCGCGACCAAGAAGGCCACCCATTTCAAGGAACTGCGCACGTACTACTTCCACAACTGCGTGTACGGGAAGGTCTACGGAACCGACCGGTTCACCGAGCCGACCTGGGTTCACGATCTGCTGCGCGAATGCGGGCCGCACTACAAACTCATCATGGTCGGCGACGCGTACATGGCCCCGTATGAACTGGGCCAGGCCGGACCGTGGAGTGCGACTGACGCCTCGCGGGTGCCGGGTATCGAGTGGCTGCGCATCCTCACCGACCATTTCCGGGATTCGGTGTGGCTCAACCCTGAGCCGTTGTCGCGCTGGGAGGGCACGACGATCGAGGACGTCGGTGGTGTCTTCGAGATGTTCCCGCTGACCACCGAGGGGCTCAGCGGTACTCGGGGTTGGGGTGGTCCGGGTTCGACAGGTCCCAGTTGCCGGTGTCGTTGCCGAACGCCGGGATCCCGCCCGCGTCCTTGAGCATGCGTGCCATGTGCAGCAGGTTCCAGCTCATGAACACCGCGTTGCGCGTGGTCCAGTTGTTGTGTGCGCCCGCCCCGTCGTCGAGGTAACTGCCTCCGGGGCCCGCCTCCCCGACCCAGTAGGAGTCGGCCTGCGGCGGCACGGTCAGCCCGATGTGGCTCAAGGCGTAGAGCATTTGCGCGGCACAGTGCTTGGCCCCGTCCTCGTTGCCGGTGACCAGCGCACCGCCGACCTTGCCGTAGTAGGACCACTGTCCTCTGTCGTTGGTCTTCCCCGAGTACCCGTAGAGCCGCTCGATCGTCAGCCGGGTCATCGAGGACTGGTCGCCCAGCCAGATGGGGCTTGCCAGTACGACAATGTCGGCAGGTTGCACGAGATCGGCGTACAACTGCGGAAAGTCGTCGCGTTCCCAGCCATGTTCTCGCATGTCCGGCTGCACGCCCGGCGGGATGACGTGGTCGACCATCCGGAGGGTGTCGACCTGCACTCCGACGCCCTCGAGGACGTGCCGGCTGATCGCGATCAGGCTGTCGGTGTGGCTGGGCTCCGGCGACCGTTTGAGCGTGCCGTTGACAAAGACCGCGCGCAGGTCGCTGTATTCGGTCGTGTTCGCGGCGATCTCGGAGTCGATGAAGGCTTGGACGTCGTGTGGGAGCATGCGCCCGAGCCTATGCGCGGAACATAGTTTCCACAGTCCGGCCGGGTCGCCACAACCGGATCCGCAGGCGCGGGGGCGACTCGTCGGTCAACCCGGTGAAGACCGCGCTCGTCAGATCGATGCGGAAACGCACGCCGTTGCGCGGGTAGTGCTCAGGGGTCGCAACCTGCACCGCGACGCCGTTGAGTTTCGCCTCACCGGCCCAGGAGGTTTCGGACTCCGGATCGCGGGTCGGGCTGTGGACCGCGACCCGTGGATCCCGAAGTAGGTCAAGGGTCTTGCGGGCGTTGTCGCCGCTGCCGATGAAGACCTGGCCGTCCTCGAACTCCACCTCGGTGCCGCTGATGCGCGGTGCCCCGTCGGCGCGCAGGGTGGCCATCGTGCAGTGCTTGGCCACGCCGAAGGCTGCGCGGATATCGGCGGCGAGCCCGGGATCGTCCCGCTCGAGATCAGCGAACCCCGGCATCGAGCACCTCCGCTTTCAGCTCGGCGATCGAGTCGAGGAACAGTTCCAGGATCCTCTCCGGATCGTCCGTGATCCCGGCGTCGCTGTGCACGGAGAAGTTCAGTTCGTTGTTGAGGGTGAAGATGCCGAACGACAGGTTCATGTTCCCGCTCAACCCGCCCATTCCCCACATGCCCAGAACCTTGCCGCCGGCGACGTAGATCTCGTGACGGGGGCCGGGGACGTTCGTGGTCACACCGATCGAGTGTTCCTGCGTGATCTTGTGCAGCATGCGGTCGACCTCGGGGGTCGCCAGTGCCCCGACCGAAGTCAGGCCGAAGGAGACGACGGGCATCTGCGAGTCCTTGATGTCGTCGATGCGGCGCTTGATCTCGTGCAGTTGTTCCACCGGATCCTCGATGCTGACCGGCAGCAGCACCGGGATCAGCCCGAACCGGTTGCCCAGCGTGCGTGGAAGGTCGGCGTCCGGTTTCCGCAGACTCACCGGCACCGCGGTGAAGAGTTCGTCGACGGTCAGGGCGTCGTTCTCCACGAGGTACTTGCGCAGCGCGTTGGTGAGCACCGCCAGCAGCACGTCGTTGATCGTGGCACCGGTGGCCTTGCCGATGTCCTTGACCTGCTGCAGACCCACCGGCTCGATCCAGTCGATCTTCTTCTCGCCGCTGACCTTGCCGTGCAGGATCGTCTTGCCCGGCCGCGGCGCGAACAGGAACTCGAGCGCGTTTTTGGCCCCTTCCGCCCCTGTCTCCAGAGCCTCCAGCGCCTCGCTGCCGAACTCGATGAACCGCTGCGGGTGCAGTGCGGTGTTGATGGTGTCCTGCAGGACCCCCATCGGCTTGGTCACCGCGCCCACGGCCGGGCTGGCCGCCTTGGCGACCAGATCACGCTTGCGCCGCCGCTTCTTGTCCACCGCCTTCGGTCGCTCGACCTCGGGGGTGTCGTCGCACAGCGAAAGGACCACCCGCACGAGTGCCCACCCGTCGGCGATGCTGTGCTGGATGCGGCCATGGATCGCGGTGGTGTTACCCCGGTAGCCCTGGATGACGTACATCTTCCAAAGGGGCCGTTCCCGGTCGAGCATCTGCCCGCGCTGCTGCGAGATGAGCTCGGCCAACTGCTCCTTGGTGCCGGGTGCGGGCAGGTGCAGGACCTCGACGTGGTGGGCGATGTCGAAGTCCGGGTCGTCCTCCCAGTGCGGCATCATCAGCGGATTGCGGGACTTGCGGATGCGCTGGCTGAAGGTGGGGTACTTGTCCACCATCCGCTCCTGCACGATCGCGATGTAGTCGTCCGGGTCGATCTCCCGGTCGAGCCACATCAGCGCTGACACCGTCTGGTTGTTCTTCTCCCACTCGCTGTACAGCCATGCCGCATCGGCCGGGGAGAGTCTGCGTTCTGCCACGGGCGTGAGTCTAGGTCGCAGAGGGCTTCGAACATCAAAACTGGGCCCTTCCGGCAGCTCAAAGGCCGCCGCGGCCCTCCTGTGATGGCAGAATGCCCGATTTGACCGATATTGAGGTCCGCTGACCATTTCAACTGGGCCGAACGAGGTGCTGGCGGACCGGCTTTGATGGACGGCGTACCCTCGATCCGTGGAATTCACCGGGACCGAGGCCTACCTGACCAACCCCGCGCTGGAGGCGGCAGTCCGCTGCTCGCTGGTGCTGGAGAAACCGTTGTTGGTGCGCGGTGAGCCCGGCACCGGCAAGACCCTGCTGGCCGAAGCCGTAGCCCAGGCCCTGGGGATGCCCCTGATCACGTGGCACGTGAAAAGCACGACCCGGGCGCAGGAGGGCTTGTACCACTACGACACCGTTCAGCGGTTGTACGACTCCCGGTTCGGCGACCACGACGTGCGAGACATCCGCGAGTACATCCACATGGGCGCGCTCGGCCGGGCGTTCCAGTCCCCCGAACGCGTGGTGCTGCTCATCGACGAGATCGACAAGGCCGACATCGAGTTCCCCAACGACCTGCTGCACGAACTCGACCGGATGCGGTTCACCGTCATGGAGACCGGCGACGAGGTGGCGGCCGCCCACCGCCCGGTGGTCATCATCACCAGCAACGCGGAGAAGGAACTACCCGACGCGTTCTTGCGCCGCTGCATCTTCCATTACATCGACTTCCCCGACCGCGAACTCATGGCGCGGATCGTCGACGTGCATCACCCGGGTTTGGACCGCGACCTGCTCGATCAGGCGTTGAGTGCGTTCTTCGCGGTGCGGGGGATGGACCGGATCCGCAAACCCCCGAGCACCAGCGAACTGGTCGACTGGATCGCCATGCTGCAGACCGCCGGAGTGCAGTCGGTGGACCTCGACGATGCGCCTTTCCTGGGCACACTGCTGAAGAAGGAGCAGGACATGGAGGCCTTCTTCAACCGGACCTCGCGGCGATTCTGATGCCTTCCGGTGAAGATGTGACCAGTGAGAGGTCGGATTCCCACCAAAACCCCGGGCCGTTCTTCCTCGGATTGCTGTACCGCCTGCGGGAGCAGGACGTCGCCGTCGGGATCACGGAGGCGCTGGCGCTGTCCGCAGCGCTGAAGGCCGGCGCCCACGATGACAGCGTGCAGGGTTTCTACTACGCCGCCCGTGCCACGCTGATCCACCACGAGGGCCACCTCGATGCGTTCGACCGCGCGTTCCTGGCCGAGTACGGCGATCTGGATTGGGACACGTCCCTGACCGAGCAGTTGCGCGAGTGGCTCGACGAGCAGAACGTACGGCTGAGTGAGAACGCACAGGAAGCGCCAGACCTCGCGGAACTGCTGGAGATGTTCCAGCAGCGCAAACGCGAACAGCAAGAACGCCACGACGGCGGCGATTACTGGATCGGCACCGGTGGCAAGTCCCGACTCGGGCAAGCCGGTTCCGCGGAGTCGGGCGTGAGCACCGGCAGTTCAGGCGGCGGACGGGCCGCGATCCGGATCGCCGACATGCGTTCCTACCGGCCCTACCGCTCGGACGTGACCCTGGACATCCGGCAGATGGAGGTCGCGCTGCGCAGGCTGCGCGCGTTCGTGCGCGAGGGCGCCGACGTCGAACTCGACATCGAAGCGACTATCGACGAGACCGCCCGCAACGCCGGCGAGATCGAGGTGGTGACCCGCCCGCCCAGCAAGCCGAACACCCATGTCATCCTCATGATCGACGTGGGCGGGTCGATGTTCCCGTACTCGCAGTTGATGTCTCAGTTGTTCAGCGCGACTAAGAAGGCGACCCATTTCAAGGAACTGCGCACGTACTACTTCCACAACTGCGTGTACGGGAAGGTCTACGGAACCGACCGGTTCACCGAGCCGACCTGGGTTCACGATCTGCTGCGCGAATGCGGGCCGCACTACAAACTCATCATGGTCGGCGACGCGTACATGGCCCCGTATGAACTTGGCCAGGCCGGGCCATGGAGTGCGACTGACGCCTCGCGGGTGCCGGGTATCGAGTGGCTGCGCATCCTCACCGACCATTTCCGGGATTCGGTGTGGCTCAACCCTGAGCCGTTGTCGCGCTGGGAGGGCACGACGATCGAGGACGTCGGTGGGGTCTTCGAGATGTTTCCGCTGACCACCGAGGGGCTCACCGAGGCGATGGCGCACCTCAACAAGGGGACGCCGGCTAGGCGGGGGTGAGGGCGGGCCGTTTGTTGGTGTTTGTGCAGAAGGCGGGTGTTCGTCGCACGACGAACGACCACGTACTGCCTGAACGCCCACATTTGACGGCCGAAGGCTGGTCCGCGGGCGTACGCTGGTGAGTGGGAGGAAGTCCGCGCGAGTTGGTTTCGCCCGCTGCGGGTTCCTCGTGCGTGTGGGGAGGAACCATGCCACGTCGATGTGCTTTCATCTCAGTTTTCGCGTTGGTCGCGGCGCTGGTCCCGCTGGCCCCGGCGCAGGCGTTGTCCGACGATGTCGTGATCAGCCAGGTGTACGGAGGGGGTGGCAACTCTGGTGCGCCGTACACCAACGACTTCGTCGAGTTGTTCAACCGGGGCGCGACGACGGTGTCGCTGGCGGGTATGTCGGTGCAGTACGCCAGCGCGACGGGCACCGGGAAGTTCGGGGACAACCCGGTCACGCTGGTCTCGGGCAGTGTGGCCCCTGGCCAGTACTACTTGGTGCAGTTCAGTGGTGGGTCGAACGGTGTGCCGTTGCCGGCCCCGGATGCCACGGGCACGACGGCGATATCGGCCACGGCCGGCAAGGTCGCGCTGGTCACGTCCACCACGGGGTTGGCGTGCAACGGCGGCTCCAGCCCGTGCTCGACCGACCAACTGGCCCAGATCAAGGACCTCGTCGGCTATGGCGGCGCCAACTTCTTTGAGGGCGCTGCTGCCCCGACATTGAGCAACACCACAGCGGCTGTGCGTCTGGTCGGGGGGTGTACCGAGACCGACAGCAACGCCGCGGACTTCACTGCCGTGGCACCGAGCCCACGCAACACGTCTTCGCCGCTGAACCCCTGCAGTGGGCCGGACGCGGCGCCTATCGTGGCCAGCACGGTGCCGACCCAGGGTGCCAGCGATTTCCCGGTGGGCGGCAGCCTCACGGTGACCTTCAGCGAGCCGGTGAACGTCACGGCTCCGTGGTTCACGCTGTCCTGCTCGGCGAGCGGGACTGCGGCCACGGCGGTCAGTGGGGGCCCGGTCACGTTCAGCCTCGACCCGTTGGTCGATCTGGTCGACGGTGAGGCGTGCACGCTGACGGTGCTGGCCGCCCAGGTCAGCGATCAGGACACCAACGATCCGCCGGACACCATGGCCGCGAACCACACGGTCGGATTCACGGCGTTCGGTGGGACCACCGAGCCGCCGGTGACGCCCACCGAGCCGCCGGTGACGCCCACCGAGCCGCCGGTTGTGGTCAAGCAGGTACAGACCGCGCGAAAGCCGCCGAAGCGGATCAAGAAGCGCGGGGTGACGGTGTTGACGAAGAAGAACACGCGGACCAACGCCGGTGTACGGATCAAGACCAAGGTGGCCGGGAAGGCGAAGAAGGGCAAGGTCCGGTACTTCCGGGTCATCAAGGGTCCGAAGGGGAAGGTGTCGGTGCGGACCTTCGGGAGGAAGCGTTGGCGGTTGGTGCTAACCCGATCTGCGCCGGCCACTGACACGTTCGAGGCCTACCGTGCGCGCACCGTGTATGTGAACGGGAAAAGGCGCTAGGGCCCACGCCGCGAGTCTTCCCAATGGGGTGGAGCAGAGGTCGCGATTCGGGTGCAGGGTGGTAACGACGCCGGGCAAAGCTGATGCTGATGCGGGACAATTGGGGCGGCGAGGGGAGCGCATCATGGCTGGTGGGATTGCGCGGATGTGCGTGGTGGCTGCAGCGATCGCATTGGGGTTGGGGCCGTTGACGGCCGGGCCCGGAAGTGCGGACGGCGGCGCAGGGACGTTCAGTTGGGGGTACAACAGTGTCGGGCAATTGGGTGACGGCACCGGGACAGTAGTTCGAGTGTTCCCGTGGCCGTGGACACGTCGGGCGTGTTGGCCGGAAAGACGGTGACGGCAGTAAGCAGCACGAAGTCCCATGCATGTGTGGTGGCTGAAGGTGCGGTGTACTGCTGGGGCTGGAATGCCTTCGGCCAGCTGGGTGACGGCACCGTGACCAGTTCGAGTGTGCCGGTGGCGGTGGACACGTCGGGGGTGTTGGCCGACAAGGCCGTGACGGCGGTCAGTACCGGCAGCGGCCACTCGTGTGTCGTGGCTGATGGTGCGGCGTATTGCTGGGGGTACAACAGTTCCGGGCAACTGGGTGACGGCATGACCACCGACTCAGCGGTGCCGGTGGCGGTGGACACGTCGGGGGTGTTGGCCGGAAAGACGGTGACCGCGGTCAGTATCGGCGGCAGCCACTCGTGTGCGCTGGCTGATGGTGCGGCGTATTGCTGGGGGTACAACGACTACGGGCAGTTGGGCGACGGCACCGTGACCAGCTCGAGTGTGCCGGTGGCGGTGGACATCTCGGGGGTGTTGGCGGGCAAGACGCTGACCGCGGTCAGCGCGGGTGACTATCACTCATGCGTGGTGGCGGGCGGTGCTCCCTATTGCTGGGGGTGGAACGACTACGGGCAGTTGGGCAACGGCATGACTTCCAACTCGAGTGTGCCGGTGGCGGTGGACATGTCGGGGGTGTTGGCGGGCAAGACAGTGTCCGCGGTCAGCGGCGGTAGCAACCACTCGTGCGTGGTGGCGGGCGGTGCTCCCTATTGCTGGGGGTACAACGGCAGCGGGCGGTTGGGCAACGGCATGACTTCCAACTCGAGCGTGCCGGTGGCGGTGGACACGTCGGGGGTGTTGGCCGGAAAGACGGTGACCGCGGTCAGCGCGGGTGGGTATCACTCGTGCGCGGTGGGTGATGGTGCGCCGTATTGCTGGGGGGCCAACTACTACGGGCAGTTGGGCGACGGCACCGTGACCAGTTCGAGTCTGCCGGTGGCGGTGAGCACCTCGGGGGTGTTGGCGGAGAAGATGACGACTGCGGTGAGTGCTGGTGACTCTCACACCACGGCCATAGCCGTGACCCAGTCGGTGCCGGACGCTCCGCGGTCCCCGTCGGCGACGGCTGGCGATGGTCAGGTGACAGTGTCATGGCAGGCACCGGCCTCCGATGGGGGCTCGCCGGTGACCAAATATGTGGCCACGGCCTCCCCCGGTGGCGCGGTGTGCACGACAGCGGGGTTGTCGTGCACGGTGACCGGTCTCAGCAACGGCACCGCGTACACGTTCAGCGTGATCGCGCGCAACGCGCTGGGGGACTCGGTGCCGGCGGTAACCGCCCCGGTGACACCGACGACCCGGCCAGTGACGCCCACCGAGCCGCCGGTGACGCCCACCGAGCCGCCGGTTGTGGTCAAGCAGGTGCAGACCGCGCCGAAGCCACCCAAGCGGATCAAGAAGCGCGGGGTGACGGTGTTGACGAAGAAGAACACGCGGACCAACGCCGGTGTACGGATCAAGACCAAGGTGGCCGGGAAGGCGAAGAAGGGCAAGGTCCGGTACTTCCGGGTCATCAAGGGTCCGAAGGGGAAGGTGTCGGTGCGGACCTTCGGGAAGAAGCGGTGGCGGTTGGTGCTAGCCCGATCTGCGCCGGCCACTGACACGTTCGAGGCCTACCGTGCGCGCACCGTGTATGTGAACGGGAAAAGGCGCTAGCGGCAACCCCGCTCTCCTGTTTGTTGGTGTGCGTGTCGTACGCGGGTGTTCGTCGCACGACGAACGACCACGTACTGCCTGAACGCCCACATTTGACGGCCGAAGGCTGGTCCGCGGGCGTACGCTGGTGAGTGGGAGGAAGTCCGCGCGAGTTGGTTTCGCCCGCTGCGGGTTCCTCGTGCGTGTGGGGAGGAACCATGCCACGTCGATGTGCTTTCATCTCAGTTTTCGCGTTGGTCGCGGCGCTGGTCCCGCTGGCCCCGGCGCAGGCGTTGTCCGACGATGTCGTGATCAGCCAGGTGTACGGAGGGGGTGGCAACTCTGGTGCGCCGTACACCAACGACTTCGTGGAGTTGTTCAACCGGGGCGCGACGACGGTGTCGCTGGCGGGTATGTCGGTGCAGTACGCCAGCGCGACGGGCACCGGGAAGTTCGGGGACAACCCGGTCACGCTGGTCTCGGGCAGTGTGGCCCCTGGCCAGTACTACTTGGTGCAGTTCAGTGGTGGGTCGAACGGTGTGCCGTTGCCGGCCCCGGATGCCACGGGCACGACGGCGATATCGGCCACGGCCGGCAAGGTCGCGCTGGTCACGTCCACCACGGGGTTGGCGTGCAACGGCGGCTCCAGCCCGTGCTCGACCGACCAACTGGCCCAGATAAAGGACCTCGTCGGCTATGGCGGCGCCAACTTCTTTGAGGGCGCTGCTGCCCCGACATTGAGCAACACCACAGCGGCTGTGCGTCTGGTCGGGGGGTGTACCGAGACCGACAGCAACGCCGCGGACTTCACTGCCGTGGCACCGAGCCCACGCAACACGTCTTCGCCGCTGAACCCCTGCGCCAGCGCGGATCCGTGCGCGGGCGCCTTCGTCCCGATCCCCACGATCCAGGGCAACGGGACGACCGCAGCGATCACGGGCCCGGTAACCACCCAGGGGGTCGTGGTCGGCGACTTCGAGGGAACCGGGTCCGTGGGCGGTTTCTACCTCCAAGATCTGGCCGGTGACGCCGACGCGGCGACCTCCGACGGGATGTTCGTCTACACCGGCAGTGCGAATCTGGTGAGTGCCGGTGATGTGGTGCGCGTGACGGGCTATGCGCGGGAGCGGTACGGCCAGACCTCCCTCAACGGTTCGAACAGCGACTCCGCGGCGGTCCCCCCGGGCGATTTGGTGGCCTGCGGAACCGGTTCGGCGACGCCCACTGATGTCTCTATGCCGTTTGCCGGTACTGACTTCCCGGAACGGTACGAAGGCATGCTCGTCCGGTTTCCGCAGAACCTGGTGATCTCGGAGCATTTCAACTACGACCGGTACGGCGAGATCGTGCTGGCATTGCCCCTGCCCGGGGAGGCGCGCCCCTTCACCGGCACGGCAATCGACGAGCCCGGCACCGCTGCGAACGCCCGGACCCTGGCCAACAGTCTGCGCCGGATCACGCTCGACGACGCGAACAGCGCGCAGAACGCGGCGTTCCTGCGCCACCCCAACGGTGGTCCCTTCTCGCTGGCGAATCGATTCCGCATCGGGGACACGGTGACTAATGCGGTGGGCATCCTGGGCTACGACTACAGCCTGTACCGCATCTTCCCGACCGCCCCGGCAGACTACACAGCGGCGAACCCGAGGCCGGTCGCCCCGCAGTCGGTGGGTGGCAACCTGCGTCTGGCCGGGATGAACACGCTGAACTACTTCCTGACC